>JAVKDO010000078.1:0-102930 GCA_040222235.1 Cyclobacteriaceae bacterium | reverse complement strand
ACCAAACGATTCACGCCAAAAGAGTTAGTCAGGCTATTGCCAATAGAAGTTCCCGAAGAAAAGGATGTTGCTAGAATGCATGAATTTGAATTTAAGCGAGCCATGCTGGAGTATGGTTATCAAAATGTAAGGGGAGGGTTATTTTGAAGTAGCATATCCTTGATACTTGAATATTTCACTATCACGTGGACTGGACCCTAACCTGCTATTCTAACTGCTCATTCTATTGCGGCTCATTCCATTGCGGCTCGTTGCACTAAGATGCTAGGCAGTAGGTTCCGACCGGGTGGACGCTTCCATTCGAGTCGCGGCGGAATCACATCAAGCCCCGGTTGAGAGATCGGGGTTTTTTGTTGCTTTCGCTTAGGAAAGCAGAAATTAGGTGTGATAAGGCAAGGGAATCAGGTTGATGGTTGAAACTTTTAACCGCTTCGAGGACTATCTTTTCTCCAATTCTTTCTGATCTATTTTCAAAAACTGACCGGTTGAAATCCTTAGTATATTCTGGGTGCCCCTGAATGCCTAAAAAATGTGGACCTATTGTAAACATACCTACCTCGCATGACGGGGAGGAGGCCCAGACCTTAGTGTCTGGTGGCAGATCATGCACTTGATCTTGACAAAGCATCAATACATTGAACGAAGTTGCTTGATCGATAGCCCAACTTGGTTGGTCTTTCATTTCAAACTGATGTACTCCGATCAAATAGCCGCGAGCTGATTTTTTCACCTGTCCGCCCAGTGCGTGTGCGATCATCTGATGCCCGAAGCAGATGCCTACAAACTTCTTTTGTGCAATGTGGATCGCCCTAACAAAGTCCGCTAGTCCAACAATCCAATCAATCTCTTCATAGACAGAATATTTTGAGCCCGTGCAGATAAAAGCATCATAGTCATTGATGTCCGGGAATTGTCCATCGCATACAAACCACGGATCCAGTGATAGTTTGGGCAATAGTCGTCCGAACATCATTGGGTAGTCCCCATGCTCTTCAACCAACTCATCTTTTACATGATCACAGACCAGTAGGGCAACTCTCATTATTGCGGTAGCTTGAGATGAAAGGACTTAGGCCTGGTCAAGTGTGCATAGCCTAATCGACTCAGCGTACAGCCCCTACCGGAATCTTTAACGCCGGTCCATGCCAACTCCGGATCGAGGTAGTCACAGCGGTTCATAAACCAGGTGCCCGCCTCGATCTGATCACCAATGGCAATGGCTTTATCTACATCATTGGTCCAAATGCTGGCGGTTAGGCCATAGCGGCTGTCATTCATAAGTTGGATCGCTTCCTCATCATCTTTGACTGACATGATGCCCACCACCGGACCGAACGTCTCTTCTTTCATGATCTCCATGCTATGATCGACATTGATAAGTACCTGTGGATGGAGATAGGGTAGCTCCATAGCTGGAAAATCACCTTGATCTATCAAAGTCTTAGCACCATCAGCAATAGCTGATTCTATCTGCTGTTGTGTACGTTCAGCGTTTGAGATTCTTACCATTGGCCCAAGGGTCGTATCCGAATGCATTGGATCACCAACCTTATAAGTCTTGGTAAGGGTCACAAATTCCTGGACGAACTGATCAAAAATGGACTCATGGACATAAATACGTTCTACCCCACAGCAAGATTGTCCCGAATTGAAGAAAGCTCCATCGACAAGATTTTCGACGGTGTCCGACAAGTCAGTGTCAGCACATACATAGGCTGCATCCTTACCTCCCAGCTCCAGTCCAGCAGAGATGAACCTACCGGAAATGGCTTCCTGTATGGCATGACCTCCCTCGACTGATCCTGTAAATGCAACATAATCTATCGCTGATTCTTGAATGATTTTTGCGACCTGGTCATGATCAACATGGAGGTATTGAAACACTCCTTCAGGAAGACCAGCTGCTTCGAATGCCTCGGCATATCGCTCAGCGCAAGGTGCTGTTTGATCAGCCATCTTTAAGATGACTGTGTTGCCAGCCATGAGGGCGGGAATAATTGCGTTGACACTTGTGAGATAAGGATAGTTCCAAGGTGCTAGAACGAATACTGTTCCTAGTGGCTCTGACCGGATAAAGCGTTGAAAGCCTTGTTTGTTAGAGGTGGCTTGATCGGCTAGGGCTTCCTTAGCGATATCGATCATGTAATACGCCCTTTCGGCAAAGCCACTTTTAATTTCATTAGGTGTGTATCTGATAGGGCGACCCATCATCTGGGTAATCTCTTCACCCCAGGCGTCTGCGTGATCAATGAAATAGCCAACTACGTTGGTGCAAATAGCCGCCCTGTCTGCTAAGGGCGTTTCTCTCCATTTCTTTTGTACGTCACTTGCTGCCTCTAGTGCCTCATCGATTTGCTGATCATTGTGGTAATCTCTTTCTGCGTATATCTCACCAGAACCCGGACTTATGATTTTGAATCCTTTTGCCATATCATTCGGGAGTGACATAGGCAGCAGTAATCCCACCGTCGACAAGAAACTCTGTTCCAGTGACATAAGATGCATCATCCGAAGCAAGGAATAGTGCTGCTTTGGCCATCTCATCTGCCTCACCGAATCTCCCCATTGGGATGTGCACCAATCTGCGCTGTTTTTTGGCTTCTGTATTCAAGAATTTCATCAGGAGCTCTGTGCGTAGCGGGCCAGGACATAGTGCATTGACTCGAATGCCTTCTCTCGCATGGATCACTGCCAATTCCCTGGTCAGGGAAAGTACGGCCCCCTTACTGGCGGTGTAGGCAACCTGTGGAGTAGCCGCTCCTAGTAGCGACACAAAGGATGCGGTATTGATGATGCTTCCGCCACCTGCCCGCTTTAGCGCAGGAATTCCGAATTTGCAGCCTAAGAAAACGCCCTTTGCGTTGATGTTCATGGTCAGATCCCAAGTGTCTTCAGAAGTCGCTTCTGCATTATCATCATTAGAGTCCATGATGCCAGCATTGTTGAAGAGGATGTGCAACGCGCCGTATTCCTTTTCAGCTACCGCAATCATATTTTCACAGTCCGCAGCTTTGGATACATCTGCCTTGACGAAAATAGCTTCCCCTCCAGCAGCTGTGATCTCTTCAACTGTGGCGTGCCCTTCGCTTTCATTGATGTCTGCTACTATTACTTTGGATCCTTCCTGCGCAAAAAGCAAGGCTGATGACTTTCCGATACCGCTACTACCCCCTGTGATTACACTAATTCTGTCCTTGAGTCTCATGTTTTGATTTTGTGTGAATATTTAATGACGGCTAACTAGTAGATGAATTTACTGCAACAATTGAATTTCAAACATCAACGAACAATATTCTTAACAATAATTTTATTGTAACAGATCTTTGGTTAAGACAAATTGCAATCAAAATTAAGATACTTTGCAATAAGTATTAAGATATTTTGCAATACAAGTGCAAATTTTCTTAATTTGAAATGATGTGGATTGCGAGAAACAAATTGTCTAAACTCGAAAAGGCGGTACAAACCCGCCCCTCTGTTTTGTTGACTGGTGTCAGGCAGGTTGGCAAGAGCACATTGCTATGCAAGATGTTTCCAAAAGCGGAGTATATCACTTTTGATAAAGTCCTTTTAGCAGAGGAGGCTACCAGCAATGCCGAAAAGTTTCTTGCCCGACTGACGAATCAAACAATTTTGGATGAGGTGCAGTATGTTCCGATGCTCTTTCGAGAGTTGAAGGTCAAGATTGATGAAAATCGAGATGCGAAAGGCCAATGGTTGCTGACGGGTAGTCAGCAGTTTCAAATGATGAAAGAGGTGAGTGAATCGCTGGCTGGAAGAATCAGAATCATAAATCTGTACCCTTTAGGAGCTGACGAACTGCACAATGCAGGACTTCTAGAGCAGAAGAGAGATTTACTATGGAAGGGTGGATTTCCAGAGGTCTGGGCGAAGAAGCTCCCTGTTGATGAGTTCTTCGAAGATTACATCAATACTTATCTTGAGCGCGATCTCAAGCGCATTTTGGATATCTCCAATCTGGCTGATTACAGAAGGCTATTGATGCTTCTGGCTTTGCGCGCAGGACAGCTTCTAAATTATTCTGAGCTATCAAAAGGCCTGGGTATAGCTGTCAATACAGTCAAATCATGGATTCAGGTGCTGGAAATTGCAGGATTGATTTTTTTACTACCACCCTATCACAGCAACTTGGGTAAACGCCTCATCAAGTCCCCTAAAGTCTATTTCTGTGACAATGGCCTTTTATGCGCATTGCTAAACATCAGATCATTGAAAGATGTAGATGGTTCTCCATTTCTCGGATCAATCTGGGAAAACCTGGTATTCACAGAATTTCTCAAGGAAGATTATTTACCCGGTAAAAACATGTACTACTTCAGGGATCAAAATGGTGTAGAGATTGATTTTATTCTCGAGTCGGGCGGTCAAACCTTCTTGGTCGAAGCTAAAAGTAACGAGCGGCCAGATGAGCGGAAATTAAACTTCAGAAAAGTAGCCCCCTTGTTTCCATTCCCAGTTCAGAACATTCTTGCCTGTGGCATTGAAGAAAAGGGTACTTTTCACCTTAAAAATCATAAGGTCTATAACCCGCTTTTCGGTCAGACTTTTGACAAGGAATAACTAAATCCTCTCAAAATATCGCTTGCGCTCCCAGTCGGTTACTGATTTCTGATAAGCGTCTATCTCTGTCTGGTAAAAATGGCTGTAGTGCTTGACGACATCCTTGCCGAAGGCTTCTTCGGTGAAGTCACTTGAATGAAAATGCGCTAAAGCATGCTGCAAATTCATGGGGACTTGCGCCAAGTGAGTAGCGGCATAGACATCACCTTCAAAGCAATTAGGTGGGTTGATCTGCTCTTTGATACCCTGAAGTCCGCAAGCCAATGAGGCGGCAAATGCCAAATAGGGATTGCAATCTGCTCCCGGTATCCTGCACTCAATCCGCAAACTGCTACCGCTACCCACCACTCTGAATCCAGCAGTGCGATTGTCTCTGCTCCAAGCCAACCTGGTGGGTGCCCAGGAACCTGAGATATAGCGCTTGTATGAGTTGATAGTCGGGGCGTAGAAGACCGTGACATCTGGAGCATACTTAATCCAACCTCCGAGGAACCACCCGAAAAGATCGGAGGCTTTTACTGGTCCAAAGTCTTTGTCTCCAACAAAAGCATTTTGACCATCCTTCCAGAGACTGACGTGTATATGACAGCTACTACCCGCCTGATCTTCATGGTACTTGGCCATAAAGGTGACCGATAGCCCAAAGGCATCCGCCAATTCTTTGAGGCACTGCTTATATACAATATGACGGTCGGCCATTTGCATGATGTCGCTGTATTGGACATTGAGCTCGTGCTGACCAAGTCCCCATTCACCCTTGGAGGTCTCTACCGGCACTCCTGAATTCTTGAGATGCCTGCGTGCCGCTGCGGTAAAATCTTCTGTGCGGGTACCCTGCATAATATGGTAATCTTCGAGGTACCAGCCTGCTGCTTCAAGACCTTGATAGTGCTGCTCCGAAGCGGTGCGATAGTCAGTATTGAAGAGATAGTACTCTAGTTCTGAGGCAGCCATGACTTCAAAACCTGACTCCTGAGATTTTGCGATTTGTGCAGTGAGTATGGACCGAGGTGCTACATTTACCGGTAGGTGATCTTTCTCTGAAAACACATCACAAACCACCAAGGCTGTGCACTCCAGCCAGTCAGCTATACGAAGGGTGTTAAAGTCTGGGACGAGGTGAAAATCTCCATAGCCGAGTTCCCAATTGGCAAAATCATAACCCGGAACGGGCTCCATCTCCATGTCGGTGGTCAGCAGATAATCACAGGCATGCGCGCCATGGTCTCGGACGGACTCCAGGAAGAAGCCAGCGTCGTAGCGCTTGCCCATCATCCGGCCATAGAGGTCTGTAAAAGCGACAATGACGGTTTCGATTTCCTCGGCATCTACTTTGCTGGTAAGGCCGTCCAATGTTAGCATTCCTTTAGTTTTCATGATCAGCACTGGGTTTGTACATGATGGTGAACCAAATATAAGCGACTAGTAGTAGTCCTGCGTAGACTAGGGCTAGTATGGGATTGTAGATGGTGATGGAGACCAAGGCTACAGAGCTGATGAGTAGCGCAATGATCGGGGATGCTGGGTAGAGCGGCACTTTGAAAGGGCGCTCTATATCTGGGAAAGACTTTCTCAACTTGATCATGGAGATCATAGATATGATATAGAGTGTCAATGCTCCGAAGCAGGCGATCGTGATGATCTCGCTAGTCTTACCAGAAAGCAATGCTACGATCCCGATTCCTGTATTGATGAGCAATGCATTGGCTGGTGTTTTGAACTTAGGGTGGACTTTACCAAAAATAGGGGGTGCGAAACCCACTCTGCCAAACTCAAACGTGGCTCGGCCTGCTGCCAATATGATCCCATGAAAGGAGGCAATCAAGCCAGATAGTCCTATCAAGCTGATGACCTTAAATGTGATGTGGTTTTCTCCAACAGCCTGCATTAAGGCCAGCGGTAATGGCGAGTCAGAAGGCTCTCCGGTTTGTGGATCAATAACGACTGTTTCCCATCCATTGACCCCTACCGAGAATGTGAAGGTGAGGAGGCAGAGTACAATGAGGGTTAATATGGCAGAGCCAAATCCGATTAGGATGTTCTTCTGAGGGTTGACGGTCTCTTCTGCTACATTGGCTACCCCTTCGATGGCTAGGAAAAACCATATCGCAAAGGGTATCGCAGCAAAAGCTCCAGCCCAGCCGTTGGGTAGTGGATTGCTGGTAAGATTGGATACTTCGAAGCTATTTGCGGTAGCGAAAAAGAATAGCACAAGCCCCAGGACAGCCAATAATGTCACCACCAACTCAAATGTCGCTGCGGCTTGCACGCCATAGATGTTTAGGGCTGTAAAGAGGATGTAGAAGACAATTGCGGTAGCCAAAATGGAGAGCGAGGGAAAGAGCAGTTGGACATAGGCACCAATGGCAAATGCAATGGCTGGTGGAGCGAAAATGAACTCAATGTTTTGGGCCATGCCTGCGAAGAAACCCCACTGTTTGCCGAGTGCCTTGTGAGCATAGTCGAACGCACCGCCGGCCTTGGGAATAGCACACGCCATCTCGGTATAGCAAAAGGTGAAGGTCAGGTACATCACGATCACAAATCCAGTCGCGACAGCCATGCCCAGCGTGCCGCCTTCTTGCAGGCCGAGGTTCCAACCGAAATACATCCCTGAAATGACGTACCCTACGCCCAGGCCCCATAGCATGACAGGGCCGAGCTTGCGCTCGAGTTGTTGGTTGGAGGCTGGAGGAGTAGTTGACATGCACTAAAAATAGAGAGAATGGGTTAGAATTCAAGTGTGGGACGAAGGATGATTTGCAGAACCTTAATTATGCCTTACCCGCTATTCCAAAATGGCGCTCGTATTCTGGTTTACTTGGAATCATTATCATAATTGTTTGACTTATTTAATATTCGTACTTTTATACCCATTCTTCGAAAATCACAATTCTATTGCTCCGATCTGCACTAATTCTTCTCTTCCTCATGATTTCCCTATCTGTTAGCAGTCAGACGCTTACCAGCAAAGTATGGGTGAATTCAGATCATCAAACCCTTGAGTTTGCTAATGATACGGCAGTATTTAGAAATGCGGGTCGCGAAGAAGTCTTTGGTTACACCCTAGAAGCTGATCAGTTAACCTTGATTGGTGCTAAGGCACTTGATTATAAAGTGAGTGTCTCAGGTGATAGCCTAAAACTCTCCGAGTGGGAGGGGGAAGGAGCTTTGAAAAAGAAGTCTAATGGTGGTGCCGTCCATTTTAACCAGATCATGCGGCTTAGCGAATATGACGATCTAGATTTCGCGAATGCCTCTTCCCTCGTAAAGGAGTTGGATGATTTTAAGTCAATTCGATTTCAATCCAGTGCTTGTATGGGCACCTGTCCTGTGCTTGATGTCACCATCAAGGCCAGCCGGGAGGTCTCCTTCAATGGAGAGGCATATACTGATCACGCTGGACACTTTTCTGGAGAACTGGACAAATTACAAATGAAGAAAATCTGTGATTTGGTGAAGGAAGGTGACCTGGTTGGATTGAAGTCCCGATTGAAGACGCCATTGGATTTTCCATCATACACTTTAACCATTGACTATGGTGAAGAAGAGGCACTCTATACGGGTTACGGCTTCTATGAGCCATTAAATCAACTTGTACGACAATTTCTTGATTTTGATACTACTTTGAAATTAGAGAAATTGAAATGATAAATCTATATCTGGGTAATTCACATTTTATGAAACAGTATTACTACATCAGTGTCATACTTTTTATTTGTTTTCTCGCAATTCCTAAGTCAATTGTTGGGCAAGTAGCAAGTAGGTATGAAATGCAACGATTTGAATCAAACGGAAAGGTTTACAACCGGATAAAAGTCAATGCGCCAGTTTGTGAATTACCTGCAAGCCATCAATCTACTGAAGACCTTCTACTGAAGGCGCAATCATTAAGAACGGCATATCAACCGGAACTACTAAGTTCAGTTACACCTACTGCCACATTTGAAGTGGTTTACGACAATGAGTTTCCTGAAGCTGCTAAAGCTGCTTTTCAATTTGCTCTTGATATTTGGGCAAGGACGATCGTTTCCAGTGTCCCAATAAAAGTAGAAGCCAATTATGAGGCTCTAGGAGTGGGCTCTTTAGCTAATGCGCGTTCGCTGTTTATCTATCCTGATCCGGACAATGCCCCATTTACAAACACCTTCTATTCTTCCGCGCTATCAAATGCCTTGGCAGGTACTGATATTGATACCAATTCTGGAGATGTAGAAGTAAATATGGCCGATCGAGATGATTGGTATTTTGGAACTGACTCCAATGGGCTGCCGTCTGATGAGTTTGACTTTGTATCTACTGCCTTACATGAACTTGCTCATGGCCTGGGTTTTTCCGGCACTGGTTCTTCTGATGATACCAATGGGTCATGGGGTGTTAGCGATCCTGAGGAACCAATGGTTTATGATCGTTTTGTTAAAAATGGGTCTGATGTAAGTCTTACGAGTTTTACAGATGGAGACAATCCATCTGCCGCACTTGATGTTTACCTTACTAGTGGTGATTTGTTCTTAACAGGCCCCAACGTATTAGCGGCGCATGGTGAGCCAGCACCGATCTATGCTCCGGATCCCTTTAATCCAGGGTCAAGTTTCTCTCATTGGTCTGATAATTTTGATGGTACTGATGACGCATTTATGACCTTTAGTTCATTCAATGGAGAGATAACAAGAACGATAGGGCCGGTAACTCAAGCCCTCTTTAAAGACATGGGCTGGCAACTCAACGAGGTGGTTGCACCGACAACAGATGCCTCAGATATAATCTTCAGCAATGAAACTGAAACAACATTGGATATAGCATGGACCTCAGGCAATGGTACAGGCAGAATAGTAATCGTACGAGAAGGACAAGCACCAGATGCAGGCGATTTGCCTGTTGATGGAACTGAATATACCGCAGATGCTGATTTTACCGGTAGCGGTGACGCGCTCGGCCTAAGCAAAGTGGCGTATAATGGTGATGGAAACTCCTTTCAATTAAGTGGCCTTTCTAGTGATACAGAATATCATATCACCATCTTCGAATACAATAATGTAAGTGCTGAATTCCTATATAAAACTGACAACTCAATTTCAGGATCAGAGTCGACTGCAGCGCCTTTGGCTGCACCAACCCTGAGTGCCTCGGCCGTGCAGTTCTCTAATATCGGGTTGAATGAAATGACTGTTTCCTGGACCATTGGTAATGGTAGCCACAGGATAGTAGTGGCTCGAGAAGCAGTAGAACCAACTGGTACGCCGGTGGATGGTACAGATTATGCAGCTAATGCGAGTTTTGGTTCAGGTGAAGCCTTAGGCGATGGTGTTATTGTTTATGATGGTGATGGAAATTCATTTACGATGACAGGGCTCACTGCTGGTAATACCTATCACATAGCGGTCTATGAATACAATAACCAAACCGCAGAATTTCTCTATAAAACCGATGTACCAGCAGTGGGATTTGAAACGACACTCGTTCCAGATACACAAGCACCGATGGTCACCGCTTTTGAACCGCTCAGCACTGCAATGGACGTTTCTGTTGCAACTAATCTGGTGATCACTTTTGATGAAGATATAAAAAAAGGTACCGGTAAGATTTATATTAATAGTGGAGCTACTGTTCTAGAAGAAATTGATGTCAACTCAAGTGTAGTAACCATCGCGGATAATGTTCTCACTGTGAATCCTACCATGGATATTCCCATTAGCACTCTTGTCAATATTCAGATTGACGCAACTGCGATTGCTGACTTGGGTGACAACAATTTCGCGGGAATAGATGATGAAACTACCTGGACTTTCGAGACTAGAGATCAGGACTGTAGTGGCTTTATCGCAGATGCAGTGACCATAACAAAGAACTCAGATGAGACAAATTGTGATGTACCCAATGGCAACCTTTCAGTTGCGGTAGACGATGGTGGCGGTGGCACCACTACAGTAGGGTATACCTATCGGTGGTACTCATCCAACGATCTTGATACAGAAATCGGTACAGATTCGGAGCTCGCTGACCTTGTTGCGGGTACCTATACGGTAGTTGTAAGAGATGATGCCACGGGCTGTGAAGTCTCTTCAGAAGAGACTATTGACCTTGATAAGGTCAATCCAGTGCTTGATGATGGATTGTTTTCTGACAGTGAAGTCTGTGTAGGAACCCCAGACGGTCGAATCGACATTACAGCGGATGTTGGACAGACTAACGGCTACACTTTCGAATGGTCAATTGGTGGTGTTGCTAAATCCACACCGGATGATACTAATAATGGTTCTTATACAGGATTAGGTGCTGGCACCTACACCGTAGTAGCAGTAAATGATGCAACCGGATGCCGATCCTTGAGTGAAATATTTACGATAGGTATCGATCAAACTGACCCTGTAGTCAACGACGCTACTTCAGTGCCTAATGGAGGTTGTGGTAATAATGCCAGTGGTCAGCTTACCATTACAGGACAGACCGATGGTTTCACCTTCAGCTGGTGGAATGGATCATCAGCTACTGGCAGTCCTGATTTCACAGGAGGGCCTGTTTACTCTGGTCTCGAAGCTGGTGACTACACCGTTAAGGTGGTCGAAGACGCCACAGGCTGTGAGTCTTCAGTGGCAAGAACATTTACGGTAGCGCAAGGTGCACAGGATACTCCAGTCATTACGGATATTGTCACCGATGGTGAGGGTTGCGCGCTTCCCGGGAGTGGAAGTGTGGCGATCACGATGACCTCTACCAATGCGCCGAGCTCCTACAATGTGCAGTTGCTTCAAGGACAAAATGAAGTACAACAAGCTGATGTTACCGATGGAGCTACTGGTATCACCTTTGACGATATACCTGATGGTAGTTATACGATCCGTGTGACTGATAATGATAAGGGATGTTTTGACGAGGAGAGTATTACACTTACTTACAATGCGATTCCCCTCACGGTACCCCAAAATGTGACCGTTGCTGATATCACTGATGAAACTGCTACAGTCAACTGGAACTCAGTCGCTGCAGACGCGACCTATGAGATCCTCTACGAGACGGCCAATAGCGATGTGCTATCAGCAACCGGAACTTCTGCCACAAACTCATTTGCGCTAGCAGGCCTGACTGACAGTACGCTTTATGAAGTAAGCGTACTTGCAGTCTGCGACAATGATGACACACCTGCTAAGTCGGACTTTTCAGCAGTTAGGACATTCAAGACCTTGCTACTGTGTGGCACGGAAAAGACACCCGCACCCACATGGTACAAAGATTCCGATGGAGATGGTATTGGTATTGAAAATGATGTTCTGATTGAATGCGATCAGCCGACCGGCTATGTTGCTGAGAAGGGTGACTGCAATGATGCTGATCCGGATGTCTACCCCGGTGCACCACTACTACCAGATGGGAAAGACAATGACTGTGACGGTATTGTAGATAAGTCAAACCAGTCGATCAACTTTGCTTTGATCAGCAACAGTCTGGTGAGTGATAGCATCATCACGCTAGATGCACAGGCCACCAGTGGTTTGAATGTAACTTTCACTGCCGTGGGACCAGTAACCATCACGGATTCTATCGCGCTAATTACGGGTACGGGTGATGTCGTAGTGACGGCAGTCCAGGTGGGCAATGATTTCTTCAATGCGGCCACTAATGTGATCCGACTATTCAAAATCTCCAAGGGAGATCAAGTGATCACCTTCTCAGAACTGGAGGATGTGCAGTACGCAGATCAGACCATACCTTATACAGTTACCGTTGACTCTGAGCTACCACTCTCTATAGAGGTAGAGGGGCCTGCTGAGAATACAGCAGATGGCTTGAAAATCACAGGTGTCGGTACAGTGACCGTCTCTGCCAGCCAGGCAGGAAATGACCTTTACAATGCAGCAAGCTATTCTCGATCTTTTGAAGTAGCCAAAGGTGACCAGGAGTTGATGATTAGCAATTCAGGAGGGCCTTTTGTTCCGGGTGACTCATCTGTGATTACTGCCACGAGCAGTGTTGGCCTAGAGGTATCTCTTACTGTGGAAGGTCCTGCACGCCTGGTTGGAACCAAAGTGTTCTTTGAAAGTGCAGGTCTCGTGAAGATTACTGCCACACAGGTAGGCAATGACAACTTCAACAGTCCAAATCCTGCGTCGCTGTTTATAGATATTGGACTAGCTCAGACTGTTATTAATACAGTGGAGCTACCGGAGGAAGCTAAGGCTGGAGAAGAAATAGCACTGCCATCAACAACTCCTGGAGGCGCACCGATCATATATACTATAGAAGGCCCGGCTGAGATCTTTAATGGCAATCTGGTCATCACTGGCCCTGGTTTGGTTACGATTACTACTTCATTGGGAGAAAACGACCTTGAGGAGGCCGAGCCCGTCACGGAATCATTCTGCGCATTCCCTCCTCAGCCGGGCATTTCAAGCGTACTGGATGAGGCTAGTCAGATGGTCATATTTACATCTACCAGCCCAGAGGGCAATCAATGGTTTAGAGATAATGTGACCGTAGATGGCGCAACAGGCCCGACCTACCAAATTCCGGTAGGAGTACAAGCGCAGATACAGGTCAAAGTGAATATCGACGGCTGTGAATCAGATATATCTGAGACTGTCAATGGCGCTGGACAGCAGGTCACAGGCATAGAAGACCTTATCAGAAAGGGTCAATTGAAAGCTTATCCTAATCCCGTTCAGGATATATTCTCCATTGAGCTGTCAGACCAAACATTTGCAAGAGCTCCTCTTGCCAGGCTCTACACCTTGGATGGTCAGATTGTCAACGAGCGTGAAATGAGCAATATTGGATTTAACTGGGAGGCGAGATTTGACGTGGGTCAGCTCAAGCAGGGTATCTATCTATATCAGTTGGTAGAAGGTCAGACAGTACTGACAGGCAAGTTTATCAAGAGATAAAGTAGGTTGTTCTGAGGCAAGAGGCCAGCTTTCTAAACGAAGGTTGGCCTTTTTGTTTTGCTCTAAACCCAGGTTTTATTGATTGTTGTCAGCTTGCCGTTGAGATATCAAAAAGAGGAGATTATAAAAAAACAAAACCTTTTCCCTGGTTTTGGAGTCAATACATCTGCGGGAGATATGATGCCCCATGTTATAGATCATTTTTAAATTCTTTAGATGCACCAAATCAAATATCGATTCACAAGCATAGTAGCCAATTGGCTATGCCTGCTGTTACTAGTTGGTGTGCCTACTGGGCTTCATGCTTCGATTGCTCAGGAAGAGTCCGAAATAGAGGTCAAAACAAATCATTTCCAATATACCCAAGAGCGCAAAGGCCTGATTCTAGGCGGACCTAAATCGAAGGAGGTCAAAGATGCTTTCCAGTTCGTCCTCAGGGATGAGCAGATCTTGGAGACCTACCCAAAGACAAGTTTTGAAGCTTATCTCTATTATCATCAATGGCTGTTTTACGAGTGAGTATAGATTCGGAATACCCGCAATCAAATAATACTTACAACTAAAACATATGATAATGCAGACAAACACATTAGTCAAAATAGATAAATACAGTCTTGATCAGGTCAGTTATGCCAAAAGAGAAGTACTAGATGATCAAGAAGAAAGAGAAGATCGCCTCAGAGAAATACATCGCGGCATGCGTCTGGGCAACACACATAAGCTTCCTACCAGAATCATGTTTGAAACAGAGGATGGAGACATAAAAGAAACCGAAGCGACCATCTGGGCCGTGACTGAAAAGAGAGTTCTGCTTAAGAATGATCTTTCGATACCTATTAGGTGCATATTTAGTGTGATTCTCTGATAAGAAATCACAGTCATTCGGCCCTGGACATTGTGAATGTTCAGGGCTTTTTTACCATTCTCTTTTCGCACTCCACTCGTATAATTCCCCACCTCATCTACTCCCAACAAGCTTAAATTGCGCTCAATGTTGGGAAGATTACCTTTTATTGTGGGCTTACTATTGGTCAGCTCCTCACTTTTTGCTCAGTCGATTATGCTCAAAGAGACCGATACGGCAATTAAGCTGGATGGTATCGTAGAGGAGGCTTGGTTTCAAGCGGATTCTGCCTACGATTTCACACAGTACTTCCCATATGACACCTCTTTAGCAGAGTCTCAGACAGTAGCTCGAATACTGTATGATGATCAGTTCATTTACGTACTAGGCATCATGCAGAACCAAGAGGCAGACCGTACCTATATCACGCCCTCACTACGCCGTGATTTTCGCGGAGAGGCCAACGACAGTTTTTCTGTCATTTTTGATTCCTTCAAAGACAAAACCAATGGGGTTCTATTTGGGATTAATCCTTTTGGAGTAAGACGTGAAGCGCTTATCACCAATGGAGGCTCTGGTCAAGGTGCATTCAATCGCGACTGGGATAATAAATGGTACGGCAATGCTAAGCAGTATGGAAGCTATTGGATTGCTGAAATGGCGATACCGCTGAAGACACTTCGTTTTGCAGAGAATGCTGAAAGCTGGAATATCAACTTCTACAGAATCGATAGTGAGTTCGCAGAGCGATCGACCTGGTCACCGATCGAGCGCAATTTCTCTATCGTGAATATGGCCACCATGCGTGAGATGAAGTGGGACCGACCTACCGGAAAACCAGGTACAAATATTTCTGTGATTCCTTACGTAGCAGCTAGCTCCAACAGAGATTTTGAAGAAGGTACTCCACAGGAGAATGATCTTGCAGCAGGATTTGACTTGAAATATGCAGTCACACCGGGGTTGAACCTTGATCTTACTGTAAACCCCGATTTCTCACAGGTAGAAGTCGATCAGCAAGTGACCAATTTGGATCGCTTTGAGATATTCTTTCCAGAGCGGCGACAGTTCTTTTTAGAGAACGCAGATCTCTTCTCGGCTTACGGTAATCGAAATACACGACCCTTCTTTAGCCGACGCATAGGTGTGGCCCAGGATACCGCCACAGGTCAAAATATTCAGAACCCTATTCCTTTTGGAGCCAGACTCAGCGGTAAGCTCAATGATGACCTACGTCTTGGCTTTCTATCGATGCAGACGGGTCGCAATGATGATAACGGATTGCCCTCCTACAACTACACGGTGCTCTCCCTGCAACAAAAAGTATTCGAGCGATCAAATGTGAATTTCCTATTCGTTAACAAGCAAACCTTTGATGATAAAGAGGAATACAACCATGCAGACTTTAGCCAGTTCAACCGTACGATAGGTTCAGATTTTAATCTTGCTACCGCAAATAATAGATGGAATGGCAAAGCATTCGTTCACCATACTTTTGAGGAGTTTCAGCCTGATGACGCCTACTCCGCTGGGTTAGAACTAGAGTACAGTGATCTCAGGTGGTCGTCACGTATATTTTCGCAAGTTGTAGGAGAAGGGTTCAATCCAGAAGCTGGATTTGTGCGGCGAACAGACATCCGACAGTTGGCCACTACGACGCGATATAGCTGGTACCCCGCCACTGGAGGAGTGCAAAGTCATGGGCCGGGGTTCGATTTTGATATGGTTGGCAACTCAACCTATGGCTTCTTAGATTGGGATTATAATTTCTTGTATGACATACGCTGGAGGAGCACGGCACGCTTTAGTATGAGATTGAGGCAGCAGTACACTTACTTGTTTGATCCATTTGATCCGAGTGGATCTGATGGAGTGGAGTTACCTTCAGATACAGACTATGTGAATAAGCAGATTATTGCCAGTTACACTTCTGACCAGCGTAAGAAGCTTTTTTTTGAGTTACGAACAAGATCAGGGGAATATTTTAATGGTCACAGACTCAACTTGGCAGGAAGTATCGGCTATCGATATCAGCCATTTGGTTTCACTTCAATCGATTTCACTTTCAACAGAATTCTATTGCCCTCACCGTATACGACAGGTAATCTGATTCTTGTTGGGCCGAGGTTTGACTTCACTTTCACCAAGTCGGTCTTCTTCACCACATTCGTTCAGTACAATAGTCAGATCGATAACCTCAATATTAACAGTCGACTCCAGTGGCGCTTCAAGCCAGTATCAGATATCTTCCTGGTCTATACAGATAATTACTTTGCTTATAATGAAGGAAGTCGCTTCATCCGGTTTGGCGGGCCAAGGGTACGCGCCATTACCTTCAAGATCACGTATTGGTTGAATTTGTAGTATAAGTCAGGTTGAGCTAACGGCTCGATCCGTTAATGTTTACCTCCTACCGGAAAACGTCTACCTACCGACCAATGCAGTGATCGTGCAGTATTCAAGACCGTTTGATATATCAGCCAACCAAATCAAACATGATCAGAACCATACTAGCACTGAGTATAATGGCTGCCATCCTGGTAAGCTGCCAAGATAGTAAAACCGAGCTGTCACCATCCGGCTGGCGGATGGTCTATAAAATTGATCGTGAGGGCAATCCTGTCGCTGGCAGTATGGATGACCTCATCTCGGGTATTCGCAATGGCTACTCTGTCCGTGTCGGGTGGGGATGGGAGCGAGAGCGAGGAGATTCGACGCTCAGGTTAGAGCATATGGCAGAGCCGATTTTCCTTTCTTTAATCCAAGAGAAGGACGTATCGGTGGTGATAGATGCACACCCACTGTTGGATAACTACATTGATATTGACCAACAACAGTTTCGAGAAGGAGGCCATATCTGGCAAACAGTGCTCACCACTGGCGGGACTTTTAACGCGAAGGTTTACCACCGGGGAACCGGAGAATTGATTCGGGATATGCCCCAGCGCCAACGCATGACCTGGTTTGTTGAGTATCCGCAGGCTAATAATGCAATTATTGACACACCCTTATATGAATAATATGAAGTTTTTAATACTCGTTTTGCTGAGCCTGATGTCCAGTTCGCTGATGGCTCAAAATCACTGGAAGCTTGTTTATGAAAATGATGCTGATGGCAATTCGGTTGTCGGCAATCTGGAAAAACTCATCACAATGATCCGTTCAGGGGAGGAGGTTAGGCTGGGTTGGCGCATTCAGAGAGCAAAAGACCCAAGCTGGAAGATCGAGCACTTTGCCGAAGCAAAGTTTATCACCATTATGAACGATGGGACGGTGCAAGCTCAGATTGATCCAATTATTGGTCAAACCCCAGATCTTGATGAACTCCAGATTGTGTTCAAGGAAAACCTGGAATGGTCGATGATTGCGTCTACCAATGGAAAGACAGATCGCATGATGCGCAATCCCGTTACCGGCGAGATCACTGGACATCAAATACGTCAAGGAGGGATCAAGTGGTTCGTTCGTAAGTAACTCGTACTTCATTCATTGATCCATGCCAATATTGTGGTCAAATCATGTAAGCAAATTACCCTGATCATCCCATTCGGCGATATCCTCTCTCTTCGACTGATCTACGCACTTCGCGAGCCATGCTTTGTCATAAGCCATGCCATGCTCATCTAAGACTTCTTGAGGCACACCATCCCAGACGTTGGGCTGATTGCCTTTGTAGCCAAGATCTTCGATTCCCATCTTTGTAGTGTAGTAACCAGTCAGCGTCAGGTTGCGCATCCGCGAAAAGAAAGCTACTCCTGGTGACACCTCAGGTGCAGCGGTCTCAGAATAAGCGATCTCGTCAAGGAGGCTCTTGCGCTGTACATCGGTCAGCTTAACAAAGGGTAGTCCGAAAGTATTGTTGGATCGACTTTCCAGCCACATCAACCCACCTTTAATGGGCAGCTCATGTGAAGGAATGTCCTTAGCGATGAAGTCAATGAACTCAGGGACGCTAGCATCGAGTGCTCCACCTGCCGAATCCGTTGAAGGCAAGATCAAATCACAAAGGATAGCAATAGTGGCCAATTCGGTCTCCGAGAAACCTTGACTACCAAGGAGCTTTTCATCTCGCGCTTTTTCTTCTATCGTTCGACCATATTTGCCTTTATCCTCAGGTTTAGAGACGGGCATGGCGGATGTATCTGCCGACTCTGGAGCGCAACCTTGCAACAAGACGCCACCGGCCATAGTACCGATGAGTAGGGATTTCATTGATTCTCTTCGATCCATATCAGATATTCTTTTTAGTCAGTTGGTCAACGATGTATTCTGAAGTGCGCCATGAAAGCGCGAGGATGGTCCATGTGGGATTTTTATCAGCTTGAGAGACGAAAGGTCCACCGTCTACGATAAATACATTGGGCACCTCATGCAGCTGCTGATATTTGTTGACCACAGAGGTAGTGAGATCATCACCCATACGCGTGGTACCCACCTCATGTATGATCCGACCTGGATTATGCAGGCCATAGTCTTTATCAGCACCTGGTTTTTCACCTAGCGGAATGGCATCCATCTTGTCGAAGATCTCTTCGAAAGTGTCGTGCATGTGCTTGGACTGATTGCGCTCATGATCCGACCATTGATAGTGAAACTTCAGCACTGGGATACCCCATTGATCGACCACTTCTGGATCAATCTCACAGTAGTTGCTCTTCATGGGAATGCTTTCTCCACGTCCGCTTACACCCATCATTGCGCCGTAGAATTTCCTTGCATCATCTCGTAGCTTGTCTCCATAGCCGCCGACCACACCGCTGACGTATTTATTCATTTCCGCTAGGCCAAAGCCGAATCCATAAGAGGGCATACCTAGTCCGCCCCAAATCTCTATATGGTAGCCACGAGGAAAGTCAAGTTTCTTACTGTCGAGCCACCAGGGTGAGTAGACATGTAGGCCACCCACGCCATCTTCGTTGTAGGTCTTGCGGTTGAGCATTTCGGGTACGAGAAAAGCCCGGTCTGTGCCCGTAGAGTCATGGAGATACTTGCCTACGATATCGTTACTATTACCTAGTCCATTGGGATGCTGTGCACTCTTAGAGTTGAGTAGTATGCGGGCACTACTACAAGCAGAAGCTGCCAGTACAACCGTCCGCCCTTTAAGATGATACTCTTTCAGATCGTCTTTATTGATGTAGGATACACCAGTAGCTTTACCCTCAGCATTGGTTGTGACTTCTTTTACCACACAGTTGGTGAAGAGCTGGACGCTACCACTCTTCTGAGCTGGGAAGATCAGGGACGTACCCGAAGAGAAGTCCGCTTTGATGGCGCAACTTCGACTACACTGTCGGCAGTAGAAGCATACCCCACGCTCATTATTGAGGCGCTTGGTGAGTATTGATAGCCTTGAGGGTATCACAGTGACACCTGCCTTCCTTGCGGCCTTGATATAATAGAGTTCGTGTAGCCGCGGCTTGGGTGCTGGGAGGAAGAAGCCATCAGGCTCATTAGGAATGTTTTCCTTACTGCCGAACACACCGATCAGTTTGTCCACCTTATCATAGTAGGGTGCGACATCTTCATAGCCTATCGGCCAATTGTCACTCAGCCCATCCTGATCTCTGCGCTTAAAATCCCTAGGGCCAAATCGCAGAGAGATACGTCCCCAGTGGTTGGTACGACCGCCGAGCATGTGCGAGCGAAACCAGTCAAATTGAGACCCTTCGCCCTGGGTGTAGGGCTCACCGTCAATTTCCCATCCACCATAGGCTGCATCAAAGTCACCAAATGATCGTGTGGTGCTGGCACCTCTTCGAGGAGACTCCCATGGCCACTTCAGTTGGGTCATTTGGTCGGGATTGGTCGGGTCGAAGTGAGGCCCTGCTTCCACAATGGCCACACTGAGGCCTGCATCTGCGAGCACTTTAGCCGACATGCCTCCTCCAGCGCCAGAGCCGACGATGATGGCGTCAAACTGCTCCCGTGATTCTATGATTTGCATAAGATGGGTTAGTGATTTGTCTTATTTGGAAGATAGTAATTTTTTCCTTTTTGATGCTCTAGTTGTCAAAGTAGGGCACTAAGACACACTCAATGTGTGCCTGACAAATGACAGTTGTAAACTTGATAATGGCAGTTTGATAATTTTATGTATTTTTGTATGTTACCTTAATGTTAAGCATATGTTATTCAAATGTTTCTAAAGTATAGATAGAGATGGCAAAGAAGATATTTAAAGAGAAGCAGAGTTTTAAAAACAAGTTCCTTACTACGGCACTCATTGTTTTGGGATTATTGGTGGTTATACGTGTAATTAATGAGTTCTTGAATCCAGGGAATCAGTTCGCGACGGTTATGATTGCGGCATTTATAGCCCTTACCGCTATAGGTGGGTGGCTCTGGTATCTGTATACCCTCAGGCTAAAAGTAACCGTCTGTGAGAATAAGATCAGCTTCAAGATGAAGCCTTGGCAGAGCGAGAAACGTCAAATTGCCTGGGATGATGTGTCCTGCTGTGAAATCATACAAACACCCGAGTTGGCTCAATGGCAAGGTGCTAACATAACTTTCAATCACGAACGTCGATATAGCGTCAGTGGACGCAATGGCCTTCATCTTGTTACTAAAGATGGCACGGAATACTTCGTCGGCTCAAGTCGACTAGATGACTTGGAAAGAGCAGTGAAAAAGGTGTTTGACTGTGGGTGCTAGCAGCAGGATGGTACATCTACTTAAGACTGAGCTAGCCAAATTTGGCGGATCAAGTTAGTCCAACCATGGTAGCTCAATTTCATTGATGTACCAGTAGCCATATTGAGAGATGAAACTAAGCACCGCAGTTGTGCTGATCATTTGACTATTTGTATCTGTAAGCATTGTGGTAGCCGTGGCAACTGCCTTGTCCTCGTTGATAGTCACCTCACATTGATCTATGCGCAGCAGCTCTAGGGAGCACTCCGTCATTTTGCCCGAAATCAACTTCACAAACTCCTTCTCCGACATTTTACGATTATCATAGCGGAGTTTTTTAGCAAGTTGGTGATCGATAAATTCAAAACTGCGCTTCATTAGCATGTCGATGAACTCTATCGTGCTCTGCTTGATGTCTTCGGTATCGTTGGGATGAAACTCCTCATAGGTGAAATGAGTGACTAATCCCGGTACATCTATCACGTTCATTTCATGCTCAAACAGCTCTTCTACGATGAAGCGATAGACTTCCCGATCTGACACGTCGTAAAGCACCGATAGTTCAATGCCGTGCGACTTCATTTGCTCCAATATGATGTCTAATGCCACGATCAGCTGCTCATCGTTTAGTTGATGAAGGGGTGTTATAGAAGGTTCGCCGAGTACGTCCCGTACTTTGGCAGTTATTTTCTTATCAGCAGCCTCTTCGAAAGCAGTGATATGGTCTAACCATGCTGACTCTGCCTCGGCGGAAAGCTCGTTTTCTCCTTCCATGAAGGAAGCACCCCTCTCGGATTGAAGCTTGAGTTTTTTTAGTTCATTCTCGAATTCCAGATTTCGCTTAGGTTCATCCATGATGATTTATTTATGACAGGTCTTGTAATAATTTAGTCCATCGATTGATGATATCTTCGCCCATTACCTCTTTTCTAAACCATAGCTCAAAGGCTGGATTGATAAAGTTATAGCCCTCTTTAGTTTTCATCAAAAAATCTTCTTTGACTAACGCCTTTCTAGCCTTGAGGGCGTTGGCAGAAGTGCCTAGTTTATACTTTTTGAGAGTTTCTTGGGACGTAAGATGTGTTTCCTGATTGATAACGGTCTTAAGCACATTGACTTGATGATTGCTGATCTTGTCGTATAAGTCCACAAAGTGAATGGAGGTAGAATTCATGAACTTACCTAGTCCGCGAACCATGTGTGCTGACTGGATCGGCCCTTTGGCACATTCTGACCAGATGAGGTGTGAGAGAAACTGTATGTATTCAGAATGCAGTTGCATCGATTTGCTTATTTGCAAAGCGTATTTTTCGGGTATGGGCTTGTCCGTCTCGGAGAACTTTCTGGAGATAAAGGGAGTCCAGTACTTCTCAGGTATTTTACCAAGCCGCAGGATCTGCCCAAAATTGTAGAACGGCGCAGAGGTGTCGACGAATATCTCTTCCATCATATGCCGCTTGCTGCCATATAGGCAATAGGATACGTCTGTTTGATGCTGCCAATAGGCCCTCATTTCATACTGTAGCGCTCCGTCAGGATCAAACCTCACCAGATTTTGAAATTCATCAATAGCTATGACTTGCTTTCGACCAGAGACTTGTGCCAACATTTGCGGTAGCTGAAGTATCTCCTGGCTGGTCTTCTTTTTCTCAGACCAGTTGAAGGTAAGGGAGACTTTGTCATGTGGCCCTCCCAGGCCAAATGAGATTGTTGGGATGATGTGTTTTAGCTTTTGGGCGAGCGTGTTGAGCCATTTGCTCGTTTTGGATGCATTGGCCTGTAGTAGCTGTGTGGCGAAGTTTTCCAAAAAGGCTGTTTCACTTCTTGAGGCGGTCAGGTCAAGGCTTGTCACTGCATATGCTTTCTTCTTTGCAAACTGATCTAAAACAGTTGCGACCAAGGAGGACTTGCCATATCTCCTGGGTGAAATGAGTATGGTGCTGTTTCCACTGGATAGATTATTGAATATGCTTTTACGCTCAACAATTCTATCCGTGAAGTTTTCATCGTTGACGACTTGGCCAAAGCTAAATGGGGAAGTGGCTTGCATTGTGTAAATATACGAAATCTATGCTGGGTTACCAACAGGTAAGTTACCTATTAGTAACTTACCTGTTGGTAACCTAATTAATCATGCAAGAGGAAATCCGGGCACTTGTCAACACTGTGTATCGCTTAAGGCCTCAAGCATTCGAGTGGACTGACTCACTCATGAACTCTACCAACCTCTCCAGCATCTTCACACCATTAGCCAACTGCTCTTTGGACACAAACTCATCAGCGCGGTGTGCTTGCGCAATATCGCCGGGTCCGCAGATGACGGCAGGGTAGCCACCTTCGGCAAACTGTCCGGCTTCTGCTGCATACGACACTGTATCCAGATTGACATTTTGCGATAGCTCCTTGATGATAGCGACGATCTCCTCATCCTCAGAGGTGTCCAAGTGAGGTACCACTGGATGATGTTTCTCGGAGGAGATAGCAAACCTCGGGAATACCTTTCTCAGTTCAGCTTCGCGTTCCCGACAGTGCGTTTCGAACTCTTTAAAAATCTCATCTGCAGAGTCCATCGGTATGGTGCGTACATCCCAGTGAAATACGCAATGATCGGCGATTACATTAGGAGCTATGCCCCCTTTAAAAGTACCGCAATGAATAGAAGTATGTGGAGGATGAAAGCGCTCATCGATGTGTCCACGACCCACCAACTCATTCATCTTGTTTTCCAGCCATAGCACCAGTCTGGCTGCTTCGTGGATGGCACTGACTTCCTGCCTGATTCTACTGCTATGTCCTGCAGAGCCATTGACGGTAGTCTCAAATATGCATATACCTTTCTGACCAACTATAGGCTCCAGCATCGATGGCTCACCTATGATTGCATAGGCAGGTGTCTCTTTGTAGTGGTCTGAGATAGCTTGCACCAACTCAGGGGCCGCCAAGCAACCGATTTCTTCATCATAAGAAAAAGCGAAATAGATGGGCTTCTTTAGGTCTGCCTTCATCATCTCTGGCGCACAAGTCAGACAGCAAGCCACAAAGGCTTTCATATCACAGCTGCCACGGCCATAGAGCTTACCATCCCCACCATCAGTGAGCACAAAAGGGTCGGTACTCCAATCTTGCCCGGCTACCGGCACTACATCCGTATGACCAGACAGGATAATGCCACCATCGACAGCTGGCCCTATTCTGCAATGCAGTGAGGCCTTTGTTCCTTCGGGATTAGGTACCAAGTGCGTCTCAACTCCGAGTTCATTGAGATAGTCCTTGATCCAATGGATGATTGAGAGGTTGGACTCACTCCCGAGCACGGGAAACGACACGAGTTGTGTTAGTATTTCTTCTACTTTAGTCATGTTGATTAGATTAGGCTGGCCCCCACTCGATGAAAACGCTAAATATTAAAAAGAGCCAGGCAAGAATAATGATAATGCCCACTACGGGCATGATGAACCTCAGCCAACGATCGAAAGGCACTCTGCATAAGCTGAGCATAGCGATGAGTCCTCCAAGCGTAGGATTAAATAAGTTGGTCACGCCATCTCCGATTTGGAAGGCGAGTATTGTCGTTTGTCGTGTGAGACCGATCACATCTCCTAGCGGAATCATGATAGGCAGTGTGGCCAGCGCTTGACCACTGCCAGAGGGTATCATGAAGTTGATCACGCACTGCGCCGCTGACATGCCTACAGCTGATGCATACAGGGGCAGGTCTTTGAGCATTTCCGATAGGAAAAAAGCGATGGTATCCCCAATGCCGCCCTGCTCGAGTATCACCTTGATCGTAGTAGCTAGCCCGACCATGAAGGCCCCCGGTGCTACCACAGCCACTGACTTGAGTGCCGTATCCGAAATGATAGTTCCTGACATACCTGCTGCCAAACCGGCCGCTATCGCAATCATGATGAAGATGGCCGAGATCTCATCGATATACCAGTGGTACTCGAATAAACCAAAGAGCATAATGGCTAAGCCTCCAACGAAAATGGCCAGGATGACCCAGTTGTTGGGTGTCATCCTGTAATGATCCAAGGGATGGGTGAGTGCGAGACCATCGGTAGACACATCTGGAACAAGACTGACCGCCTTGTCTTTTAGGATGCGTTTGTAGTACCTTAAGTTGAAGAACGCAAGAATGCTCAGGCCGCCGAAGCAAAGTGCACTTCTCAATAATGCCCCGCTAAAAAGCGGCATTTCGGCGATCTTATGGCCAGTGCCTACAGTGTAGGGATTGATAGGGGACAGACCAAATCCAACGGTCACTCCACCTACGGCTATGGCAGCAGCTAACATTACATCGCCACCTATGGCCAGTACGGCCACTGCAGCGATGGGTACGAGCGCAATGTTGTTTTCATACCCAATCATCACTCCGAGCATTCCATACAAGAAGGTGAGCATGACCACAATGAAGTTGCGACGATCTTCTCCCAGTTTATGCACAAAAGTTCCAACAGCGTTTTCGATCATCCCAGACTTCTCGAGGACGCCAAACATGATACCGCTGGAGAGTACGATAAAGATGATAGATATCGCAGCTTCAAAGCCCTTGGGCATGGCTGTGAACATCTCCAGAAAACTAAGAGGGGTAGGGGTAATCGTGTGGTAGGAACCAGGAATTACCCTCTGGCGTCCATCGACCTCTACTCGATCAAAGCTTCCAGCAGGAAGAAAATGACTCATCAACGTCGCAATGATAATGATGATGAATAGCAGTACCACCGGATGGGGCACGGTCGTAAGACGATGGAGAAACTTGTTGAGGGGAGTACTAGTCATTCGGCTGGCCTAAAGCTAACCAATGACGGCTAATAATCTAATCTGAATTGTGCTATAGGTTCAAGTACTTTTAGACACAATCACACTTGAAGTAATCCTGATCATACTGCGGTGCTAGATCACCATCTACACTAAAGATATCTCCCACATTTATCTGCTGACCGGTCCGCATTCTGATATAGTCTTTGCCATCCTGTTGGTACTTACCAGGAATCTGTGAGATGATCTTCTTTTGGGTGCCACGCTGGTCAAAGTAGATCACTATGTTCGTATCCCGAGCGGCAGCTTCAAAAAGAAGTATGCTAGCATAGTCTGAGGATTTCTGAATTTGAGATTCCATTTCTTTTTTTCTTGGATTGAACGGTGAGCTGACTTTATTGATACTGCCGATCCATAGTTATGTAGACCGGCCGACAATCCCTTCTTTGTCTGAAACTTTTCTATCTAAATATTCCTCGGATAAAGCACTGAGATGATCATAAAAACATCATGCCGCGAAGGAGGCTATTTTAAATTGCCCTTAAATATTCCATGCTGTTACGCCCTTTGAGCTGCTGAGGTAAGTCCATCTTGCTATGTTGATCACGGGTGGCTTTACTTCCTACCCAGATGGTATTTATATGAGCCGTTTTTTGGCTGATCTACTCATCACTTATTGGCGCAGGACTATTGTTCAACAGGAATGTGGATGTAAGCATAGAGACTTTCAATACCCTAGAATCTTATCAAGAACGGAGTGGCAATAACTAAAAAACCGATATTAGTCATTGATCAACAACTTTCTTCGACTGATCGAAATTCAACTCAAATAAAAGCAACTGAGCAGTTTTTATTAAATTAATGAAATAATACCTTCGTAGAATATAATCATTTGATCCTTTGGACTATGAAAAAGATATTTTTGGGCTTGCTCGCTACAGTTTTATTCAATGCTGCGGCTCTTGGTCAGATCGCGATTGATGCAGGTCAAAACGCAATCACCATAGATGAAAACACGACAGGCTCGATCCTAGCGGAAATTATTACTACGAATCTACCTTTAGGTACTTTGACATGGTCTATTTCCTCAACAGACAATCCTGATTCTGATACTAATGACCCGATATTGATCGACCCTCAAACAGGTGAATTGACTGTAAATGATCCTGACGATATTGATTTTGAGTTAGGTGCCAGTTTTCAATTTACGGTAGTAGTAAATGATGATGGAGATGCTTCATCAGATAATGAGGTCTTCACGATAACGTTGACCAACTTAAACGATAACGATCCGGTAGTGACGGCATCTCAAAGCTTTAGCTTAGCCGAAGATGCAGGTGATGATGATGTAGTAGGTACAGTGCTGGCTACTGATGATGACGATACTAATGAAGCTGCATTTACTACTTTTGAGACATGGTTGATCACCGCTGGTAATGATGATGGTGTCTTCGCTATAGATGGCTCCACCGGACAAATTACGGTAGCTGACAGCACTACTCTGGATTTTGAGACAACAATTTCATATTCACTATCCGTAACGGTCAGTGATGAGACAAATCCGAGTGTAGCCGAGATGGTTACTGTGAATATTACTGATGTAAACGACAAACCTCAGCTTACTACGACTACAGCCACAATCGCTGAAAACTCTGCTGCGGATGCGGCTATAGCAACGCTTACTTATTCTGACGATGAAGATGCAGATGTCGAGTTTACCATTAACTCGGGTAATGCGAGTGGAGCTTTTGCACTGACGACAGCAGGTGCCTTGACAATAGCCGACAGTGCGGATTTTGATCATGAGACTAATCCGGAATTTAAGCTAGCGATCAAAGTGACGGAAACAGATGAGACCACAGTATTTTCGATAGATACACTAACCGTGACTGTTACTGATGTGAATGAAGCTCCTGTCATGACGAAAACGACATTGAGTTTCAATGAAAATCCTGCTGCTCAAGGTATTATTGGTGCCATACCGGTGACGGATCCTGAAGAGGACGACCTGACTTATACGATCACGTCCGGTAATGGCGGTGGCAACTATGCGATTGTTGATGATACACTTAGGGCGAATACACCAGCTTATTTTGATTTTGAGACTTTCACTACGGATACTTTGATAGTCTCTGCTACTGATGCAGCATTTAGCGATAGTGATACCATCTTCGTCAAGCTACTCAATGTAAACGAGCCACTTGTATTTCCAGATACCATCGTTTCGATAGATGAAAATAACGCGGCAGACGCGCTGGTGGCGCAACTGGAGGCAGATGATCCTGAAGGTATCAACCCTACATTCAAGATTTTGACTTTTGCACCAGACAGTGCGTTTTATATTTCTTTGACAGGTAACCTTCAAGTCGGTGACTCTGCGTTGCTCGATTTCGAAACCAATCCTGTCTTTACATTGACTGTCGAAGCTACTGATGGCACCTTCAAGGACACGGCCACTGTGACGATTAACATCAATGATGTCTTCGAAATCGTCAATGATAAACCCAACTTCCCAGATCAGAGCTTCAATGTTGCTGAGAATAGCCCTATCGGAGAAGTGATTGGCAAGTTGATCGCCACGGATACCATAGAAGGGCCATTGAAGTACCGTGTATTGACTGGAAATGAGCTCAGCATAATAGCATTGTCAGATACTTCTGGTGTATTGGGTGTCAATGATTCGGTGGCCTTTGACTTTGAAAAGAATACAAGTTTTGAATTTGAGATTGAGACCAGCGACGGCTTGCTTACGGATACAGCGACTGTTACTGTTTTTTTACTTGATGTATCAGAGCCTCCTTCCGTTGATGAAGGTGTCTTTTCTATAGATGAAAATTCCCCTGCGGCAACTTTGGTTGGTAAACTGAATGGCGTTGATGGTGATGGAGACGACTTGTTCTTTGCCTTGGGTGAAGGCAATGATGGTGCCTTTGTGATCAATAATGCCGGCACGATTACGGTAGCAAACAGCACCAAGCTCAATTTTGAGGAAAAGGAAGTATTTGAAATAACGGTGCTCGTTTCGGATGAAGTGGATACTATTGAGACCACTGCCACGATCAATATACTAGATGTCAATGATCCTCCCAGATTCGCAAACAAGCTTTTTGAAATAGAAGAGAATCAGGAGGTAGGCACCATCGTTGGTAACCTTGATGCTTTCGATGAAGATGGTGACGAAATCACATTTGTCATCAGAGACGGCAATGTGAGCAATGCGTTTGCGGTTACAACAGATGGTGATATAGTGGTCGCCAATGAAGAGGCGATTGACTTTGAGCAGCGAACGACCATTACGTTAGTCGTTAGCGCACTAGATGGAACGGTTGATTTTGAAGATATCGTAGAGATTAAAATCACCGACCTCATCGACAACATCCTGATTACCGGAGTAGACGAGATACCGATTGTGAAGTTCTATCCGAACCCGACCATAGACCGCATGACGGTGGAGGCCTTGGAGCCAATCCAACAATTAAGAATTGTCGATATGGCAGGTCGTATCATGACACAGCTAGCTGAGCCAGTGAGAGACAGGGTAGTGATCGACGTAAGTTCATTCCAGTCTGGCATGTACATCCTGATCGTTGATCATCAGGCCTTTAAGTTTATGAAGCGGTAGATTCGTAAGGATTGGTACCAAGGTTAAGTTTTTGAAGTTATGTAACCTCTGGCGTAGGTGTGAGGTTAAATAACTATAACCAAACGTTAGATGCCATGAATAAGCTTATCTTTTCTTTAATAGTTGGTCTTTTCTTAACTGATTTTTCTGCCATAGCCTCTTACCACCTTGGCAAAGGTGCTGAGGAAGCAACAGTTTATCTTATTCGATATGGCGTAGGTGCCCCTGGTATACCGAGCACCATTGAGCTCAATCAACAGTATGTTGGACGAACATTACCCTACAGCTACATACAATTAAGTGTTGAACCGGGTAAGCACAGGATAACTGCGAACCTAAGAAATAGATACTCGGTTGATATGACTGTAGAGGCTGGTAAGTCTTATTACCTAAGACAGTACATCGTACCCGGGGCGTTTTTCCCTGGGACCAGGATTGAAATGATTGATGAGGAGGATGGAGTCAAACTCCTTAACCAGAATAAGCCGATAACCGAGAAAAAGATCAAAGAGACAATCGTTGACCTGGATAACTAACCTTCTGGCAAGTACCTATCAGGAATAGGATTATCATCTGTTTCACCAAGCCAGTAGATATTGACCACCCACCAGCGGTCTCCATCATGCATTAGCTGGATGCTATTGATGCCTCTGGTAAAAGGCTCGGAATCCGTACTTTTTCGATAAGATTCATAGGTGCTGAAGGTGTGGGCAATCGACCCATATTGCTCCACCTTGTTGCTGATCTCCTTCTCAAAGAATCCATCCTTTTCCAGAATTGGACCGGCTCGTTCAACATATTGCTCAGGTGTCCAATAAACTGCAGCGGTTCCCTCATCCTGTGACTGGCGAACAGGTATGAGTTTGGCATCTTCAGTGAATAAGTATCTGAACAACTCCCAATCTCTCTTTTCACCAGCATCACCAGAGATCACTTCATAAAGTGTTTCTATCGTGCTGTCAATGGTGGTGACCTTATCCAGATAATCTGAATTTGTGGCTTGTCCAAAGGCTCCCTTGCAAGCAAGCAGGGAACATAGAATGACGAGTGAGAATGTCTTCATTTTAGCAGGATTTAATCGTTCAACAGGCTGTTCATCATCAATTTGATGGTACCATAGGCTTGCATTCTATTCTGCACGTTAAATCCAAACAAAGTAACCGCACCCTTGCCCATGGATGCCTTGATTACTGCTGCCTTCCCTTGGATCAATTCCCCACCTTCCAACCATCCTGAGATGAGTAGTGGCGCATTGGGGTAGGTGGCGACCACTTCTATTCCGGTAGAATCTTCGATCTCATACGCATGTCCTTGCGCGAAGTACCCAATGCCTTCAGCAGACATTCCCCTCGTCGAGGCAGTCGCATTGTAATTAACTCTAAGAACTGAACCTGGGCAGGTGAAGTCAGCGGTTTTCACATCCTTTAATACATTCGTTACGGGTAGCCCAAAATGCTCCAAAGCGATATCACTTGCTCGCTTGTTGAGTAAGAGTTTGCCGCCAGCTTCTACGAAAGCCTTCAACTGCGCCACGCCCTCTTCTCCCAGGCCACCAACATATTCTGGTGGCATATCGCCTTCCTTATGACCGTCCATGATTTGCGATAGCGACTGGTCGGGAATGATGATCACGTCGAATTGCTTCGATAGACCCGCCTGCTGCAAATCATTGTTTCGCAATAAGCTGTACTCGAATCCATACTGATCAAGTAGCAACTTGATCCAGCCCGCATCCATGTTCGCCCGCCATGAGTCATATAGCCCAATCCGTTTTTCCTTTAGCTTCTGACTCCCAGGGGATGATGCTACCGCAAAAACAGGAACATCAGCATTTTCCGCTAGGGCAGCACCAGATAGTTTACCTCCTTTGATGAGGAAGCTACCTACCGGAAAGGTCTGACCGTCTTGATCCATAGTCTCGGTCGTTCTAGAAACTGTCCCTCCTGACTGGAGCGCTAGATTAGCGGCGAGGTAGGCGTTATTTTCAGAAGCTGAGATGATTGATGATCGGCTTGAGCCCGAAAGTGAGCCTGCGCTAATCGGGGCATCAAGCTGAGCCAATGCTTCAGTCAGCGGCTTGTCTAGTTCGATGGTTTTGATACCCATCTGGCTAGGAAGGGTCCAACCCACACCATCGTAGGGTAGGAAAGGTGCACCATCCCACTTGGTCATGCGCGAGATGCCCTGCCATAGATGAGGGAACTTCCGAAGATCAGGATAGTCCTGGTACTCCATCAGGTTCTTGACATAAAGTCCGAAAGGCTGGGTAGTGGGGAGCACATAATCCCCTTCGTTGATTTGATCATTGCCAGCTGCCAGGGCAGCCGAGGCTTCAAAGACTTGCACGCCATTCTGCATCATACGATTGAGCATCAATGCAGTCGTGCCTTTGTCCGCCTGTTCTTTAGGTACCACCCAGCCATGAGGGCCTTCTTCGTTGAACCGCTTAATTACGTCAGTACCCATCTTGTACTTGTTGTGGAGGAAGTCTGACTTGTAGAGAGCTACCGTTTCTAGCAGCGACTTGGAAGCTGTGAGGTTGTAGGCTACCGCATCTCCTATACGCCAAGTACCGCCTTTCCAAGGGCTGGGGTAGAAGACGCCCATTCTGAGCTCCTTGTACTCTTCCGGAAAATCGTCAATGGTGTATGTCTTTGGTGTTGCGTACCTATAGAGTGCTGTTTCCGTCAGTATGGATGGGATATTGTGCCCTTCGATAGCCGGACCGTCAATGTAGCCCGGATACCAGATGTCAAAAGCGATGCGAGAAATCGCACCTGTTTGATCATTCTCTTCCAGTCCTTTGCCCATGGCCGAGCCCACAAGGTTTTTGGTTCGGATAATTATTGGGTGCTTGTTTGGGTTTGTAGGCTCTGGCCCAGGCGGGATCCATATCCTTGCTGGAAATGGTGCCGCAGTATGCTGATCATAAAACAGCGACAAGTACCACTCACTATTGACGATACGGTTGATGTTCTGCGTCTCTTTGAGATTTGCGATGAAAGTATCACGGTTGTTGTCATGCCCCGCGTACTTGTTGTAGAGCGTAGGCAGTGGGCTCGTTTCGTATTCCGTGCCTACGTTTTGTCTGTACCATTCAGCTACTTGCGTCATCCCATCCGGATTTGCGATGGGTAGTATCAATATGACGCTATCGCGAATCATCTTGGTGGTGGGATCCTCACCCGTGATCACATCATAAGGCAGCTGAAAATGATGCTGAGGAGGAGCTGTTTCGGTAGAGTGTAGTCCTGCACTGATCCATACAATCGCCCTGCCTGAGGCTGCCATCTTCAGTGCTTCCTCCGGTGACACCCCATCTATGAGACTGAGTCTTTTGGCAGTAGCTTTGAATTCATCGAGTCTCTCCATATTCGCCTCTGAGGAGATGATACCATAGATCATGCGTCTACCCTCGGTGGTCTCACCCATGTCGCCGATGGCCATTCTTGGAGATTCATCGGCGAGGATGTTCATATATTCACTCCACTGCTCATATGTGGTGAGTTTGTAGTCAGCTCCTGGCTTATGGCCCAGATAGGCTTCAGGCTTGGTGATCGTGCTCTGTGCGGTGACAGATATCATTATGCACATGCACAGGAATAACGAACAGAAGAGCTTAAGCTTCATAGATATTGCGTTTAATGGATTGAAAAAGGTACACATTGGAATCCTGATGTACGCTGAAAAATGGGATGAATGGACGAAAGATTGTGGAACTGATTATTTTTTGATTTTGCTTTGGTTGTTGCTTGGTCATTATCAGAATTATTGTCATTTTTGCAGCCGCTTAGAGCTCGGGGTGTAGCGTGAACCTACGTTTCACTTCGGCAGACAAGCAGTCCGGTTGAGCCGGACTAGATAAATTTTATATTAGCTCGGGGTGTAGCGCAGTCCGGTTAGCGTACCTGGTTTGGGACCAGGGGGTCGAAGGTTCGAATCCTTCCTCCCCGACGAGCAAGAGAAGAGTTGATCATTTTTGGTCAACTCTTTCTTTTTTAGAGTTTTCAAATCTAAGGTCTACATATTACCTCGACGGGCAAGCCCGACGAGCAATAGAAGCCTCACATGAAAATGTGAGGCTTTGTTTTTTAACAACTCCAGGCAATCTTATTCCTATCTCTCCATCTCGATAATCGAGAACAGCTTAAGCAGCACCGACTCAAATCCCTATCAACCGTCATGCCTGATCATGCTATTGGTCAGAATACCAGCATTTTACAGAAGTGGTGATAAAAGTACTTATCAGTTTTAGTAACTTGACTAACAGTGAAGAGGGTAGGCAACATATTGGTCGTTGTAGCAGGAGCATTGCTCTTGTTCCACTCCTTGCTGCCTCACGCACATCACAGTGAGCTCAACGAGGAGCAACATTTCGAGGAGCATGAGATGGCTTCTTCCCTTTTCGATTATCTTCAGTTGGCATTTCACTTTGATCCGGGTCAAAACCACCTAGAGGATTATCAGACTGCCGGGTATGATCTTATAATCATCTCACCGTATCTGCTGTTGGGGGTTGAAACGACGCTGACAACAATAGAACCCGAAGATGATGCTCAGGAATTCCGACCTTATCATCGAGATTTAAGGATTCGGTATCTCCATCGATCCCTGAGCTTTAGAGGGCCACCAGAGTCTTCCTGCTAGCACATGCTGTGCTAGTTTTTGGTTATTCTGTGTCTTCTAAAATCTAAATTTCATGTTGGAGTTTATCATTCGATTTAGCTTGAAAAACAAGCTGATCATCCTATTATTTACCGGTTCCGTGGTGGTCTTCGGTCTTTACGCATTGCTCAATATTCCGATAGGGGCTGTACCTGATGTGACGAATAATCAGGTGCAAGTCATCACCACTTCTAGAAATCTATCTACCCAGGATGTGGAGCAGTTTATCACCTATCCAGTAGAACTGGAGATGGCCAACCTGCCCGGAGTGAAGGAAATCCGATCTGTATCTAAGTTCGGACTTTCAGTGGTCACCATTGTATTTGAAGATCGACTGGGGACCTATTTACCAAGACAATTGATCTCTGAAAAGATCAAAACCGCGTCCCAGAATATACCTGACGGTTTTGGCACCCCAGAGATGGGTCCCATTACTACCGGGTTGGGCGAAATCTATCAATATATCATAGATGTAGCGCCTGGTTATGAAGATCGCTATACCACAATGGAGCTACGCACTATTCAGGATTGGATCGTCAGAAGACAGCTGTCTGGTATTCCCGGAGTAGTGGAAGTCAATACTTGGGGTGGTTTTTTGAAGCAATATGAGGTAGCCATCAATCCGGACAAACTGAGGGCGATGGACTTATCACTCCGACAGGTTTTCACAGCGCTGGAAAATAACAACAGTGTGGCTGGAGGGGGATACATTGAAAAGGATAATCAAGCCTATTTTGTCAGGGGAGAAGGTCTTACTGCTAGTATAGCCGATATCGAGAGTATTGTTGTTGAAAATAGAAACGGCTTACCCATCTACATCAAAGATCTGGCAATGGTCGGATTTGGACACACGACGAGATTTGGGGCTATCACTGGCAATGGTCAAGGTGAAAAAGTGCTCGGACAGGTGATGATGCTAAAAGACGCCAACTCAAAAGCTGTAATTGAAGCGGTGAAGGAGCGCGTCGCAAATATTCAGAATACGTTACCTGAAGGAATCATGATCAACCCATTTTTGGAGCGCAGCGAGTTGATTGCTAAGACCACCTTCACTATTACGGAGAACTTGATCCTTGGCTGTCTGATCGTGGTATTTGTGGTAGTGCTCTTACTGGGTAACCTACGCACTGGACTGGTAGTAGCATCGGTGATACCGTTGTGTCTGCTTTTCGCACTTTCACTCATGTACATTTTCGGTGTGGATGCTAATCTGATGAGTCTTGGAGCGATTGACTTTGGTATTATCATAGATGGGGCAGTGATCATTGTTGAGTTCACAGCATTTCAGATCACGACTAGAAGGTCAGAGATATTGGCTGAGATCCCATCACGAAGAGCCCAACTGATCGATGATATCACTTTTGATGGGGCGAATAAGATGATGCGTTCGGCGGTTTTCGGGCAGCTGATCATCATGATTGTGTTTATTCCGATTTTGTCATTGGTCAATGTTGAGGGCAAAATGTTCAAGCCCATGGCACTTACGTTCTGCTTTGCATTGATTGGGGCAATGATATTTTGCTTCACCTACGTTCCGGTAGTTTCTAGCCTATTTTTAAAACCAGGCAAAGATGGTAAGCCAGGGCTATCGGCAAGACTAGTCCAATGGATACAGTATAAGTACAGGCCTATACTGACATGGGCATTAGACCATCGCCGCATGGTATTGACAAGTGCAACTGCATTACTGATAAGTGTGGGTTATCTATTCTCTACGTTGGGAGGTGAGTTTGTTCCTACGCTTGATGAGGGCGATTTTGTAATACAACCTGTGCTAAAGACAGGTACATCGCTGAGTCGTACCGTTGAGCTCACGACAGAGATTGAGCAGGTCATCAAGACATTTCCAGAGGTCAACCAAGTAGTGACCAGAATAGGTGCTGCCGAAGTGCCGACTGACCCTATGTCTATGGAAGAGACGGATGTCATCATTACGCTTAATGATAAATCGACATGGACCTCAGCAACCTCCAAGGACGAGCTTGCTGACAATATCAAAGAGGCTCTTATCAAGCAAATTCCAGGGGCAGACTATGAATTTACACAGCCTATTGAAATGCGCTTCAACGAGCTGATCACAGGGGTGCGGGCAGATTTAGCTATCAAGATCTTTGGCGAGGATTTGGGTATTCTTACCAGAAAGGCCGCTGAGATCGAGGCACTCATCGAGGATGTGGAAGGTGCATCGGACATCACGGTGGAGAAGGTAGACGGGCTACCGCAAATGAGTGTGACCTACGACCGACAGAAAATTGCACGTTATGGACTCAATATTGCAGATGTCAACGACGTGCTTACTATGGGGTTTGCTGGTAAGACCGCTGGTATCATCTTCGAAGGAGAGCGCAGATTTGATTTGGTTGTGCGATTTGACCAACATTTCCGAGAGGACATTGATCATATCAAGAATACCTATATCACAGCAGCCAACGGTCGTCAGATCCCATTGAGTGAGCTAGCGCAAATCAATTACACTAAGGGGCCTGCGAAGATTTCCAGAGACGATACTAAACGAAGAATAGTCGTAGGGGTGAACGTGCGTAATCGTGACCTTGAATCTGTAGTGGATGATGTGAGTGCTTTGATACAGAAAAATGTGAAGTTACCTCCTGGGTATATAGTTACTTATGGAGGTCAATTCGAGAATCTTAGAAGTGCGAGGGAAAGACTGGCGTATGCAGTGCCTGTCGCTCTGATTTTGATATTCATATTGCTGCATTTTGCCTTTAAGTCTGTGAAGGAAGCATTGATGGTGTACAGTGCCATACCTCTAGCAGCCGTGGGAGGGGTGCTACTACTTTGGATGCGTGGATTACCCTTCAGTATATCAGCAGGAGTCGGTTTTATTGCCCTGTTTGGTATTGCTGTGCTCAATGGTATCGTACTGATTGAGCATTTCAAAGAGCTCAAGGCGCAAGGGTTTGATGATCTCAAGCAACTAATAATTGAGGGTACTACTCAGCGCTTAAGACCAGTGATATTGACTGCTGCTGCTGCGGCATTGGGATTTTTGCCCATGGCAATTTCCAGTTCGGCCGGAGCAGAGGTACAGCGCCCGTTGGCCACCGTAGTGATTGGAGGTCTGGTGACGGCTACCTTACTTACTCTCATTGTCCTGCCTGTACTTTACTATATGTTGACAGATAAGCCAATGAAGGTGAAGCCGGGTCTGAGTGTTTTGATATTACTGATGTTATTAGTTCCGGGCATTGCATCTGCACAATCTCAAACACTTGCGCTAGAGGAGGCCATTGGCATAGCCAAAACCAACAACGCCAGACTAAAGTCGTCTGCATTGGCGGTAGAGAGAAGCGAAGCTCTAGTGGCGAGTGCTTATGACTTTGATAAGGCGAATCTGTATTACTCCTATGATGAAAACAATATCGCACCAAACGATCAGGCACTCCAGGTATGGGGGATCGAACAGAGTTTTAGATTCCCAACAGCGTACGAGAGTCGTAAGAAATGGCAGGAAAGTCAAGTTCGATTAAGTGAGCGCACCTATGATATAGAAGAGCAGCTTCTAATAAAGAAAGTATCACAGGGATACTATGATATTCTGTATCAGGAGCAGCTTAAGTCCGAATATGTATTTCTCGATAGCATCTATGAGGAATTTGCTATAGCGGCACAAAGGAGATTTGAACTTGGGGAGACAACTTATCTTGAAAAACTGACTGCTGAGAGCAAAAAGAATGAAGTCGCGCTCAAACTGAATCAAATCTCGAGCGATCTGGAAGCGGCCTATCAAGAAATGGGTATATGGTTACAGCGTGAGGAGCCATTTGAGATTGACAAGCATGTCAGCGCTAGAGTGCGCCTTACTATCTTGGATACCACTGGTCATCCTGGACTGCAATACTACGAAGCAGCTGTTAGTGCTGCTGATCAACTGTTGAGATTGCAAAAAAGTGAAGTGCTGCCTGACATACAGTTGGCCTACTTCAGAGGTTCGAATGATGGACTCAATGCAAGGCACTACGATGGGATCCAGGTGGGGCTCGGCATTCCGTTGCTCTTTGGCAGTCAGCGCTCACAAATCAGAGCGGCATCCATCGAGCAAGCGCGTGTGAGAAGTGAGGCTGTTAATTATCAGCGAGTATTTCAGGCCAGACTTGCACAGCTGAGCGCTGAGCTATTTAAATATGAACAAGCTCTTGTTGTTTATAACCAGTCAGGAAGCGAACTATCGGCAGCTCTAATTACGACTGCCCACAGATCTTTTCAGAGTGGAGAGATTGACTTTTTCGAATATATCCAATCCGTAGACAGGAGCATCCTCATTAGAGTTGCCTATCTGGAAGGCTTACAGCAATACAATGAGACAGCCCTAGAAATCAACCATTTAATCTATTAATCATGAAGACGATTCAATCATATACTTCAGTTTTAGGTAGCGTATTAGTTGCATTAGCTTCTTTATGGAGCTGCACTTCTTCCGAGCCCGTTGACTCAACTGCAAGGGTGACTTCTGAGACGACTACTGATATCTTCGTTTCTCATCAACAGTTTGCCTCTGCGGGCATGAAATTGGGACGGATATCCACTCAGCAGCTTTTCAGTACTATTGAAACCAGAGGTTATATTGATGTGCCTCCCGGCAGCCGAGCAGCGGTGAGCCCTTTCTACTCGGGTTATGTTAAGGCCGTCGACATTTTGCCTGGACAGCAAGTCGAGAGAGGTCAATTACTTCTGGTGTTGGAAAACCCTCTCTATATCCAAATGCAGCAGGAGTATCTAGAGGTCAAAGAGCAAATTGATTACCTCAGGTCAGATTTTGAACGACAGCAGGCACTAGCTGAAGAAAAAATTGCGTCCGGTAAGACTGCCAAAAAAGCAGCTACAGATTATAAAATGATGCTGGCGCGGTACAACGGTATCCGTGAGCAATTAAAGCTAATGAATGTATCAATTAGCCGTCTTGATGCTGGAAAAATTACTAGCTCTGTCAACCTCTATGCACCTATCAGTGGCTCTATTACCAAAGTGAATGCATCACGAGGTTCATTTATTGATGCTACAGAAGTCGCTGTAGAGATTGTGGATGCTGAGCACATGCATTTAGAGCTTGATGTGTTTGAACAAGATATCAGGTCAGTTACAGAAGGTCAAAGTATTCAATTTTCAGTGCCTGAGTCTGGAGATAATAGGTTTGCAGGCACAGTCTATCTCGTGAGCAAATCAGTTGATCCCGAACACCGGACAGTGGCGGTTCATGGGCATATAACCGATGGTGATGAAGTCCGGTTTATTCCCGGTATGTTCGTCAATGCTGAGATCGTAGTGAGTAGTGCACCTGCGCTTTGCCTACCGGAAAATGCTGTTGTGGATATAGAGGGGCAAATGATGGTGGCGATCAAGCGCTCCGAAGATGCTGACGGTATAAGCTTTGAGTTAACGACCGTTGAGATCGGTAGACATGCTAATGGCTGGATCGAGATCTTAAACCCTCGAATTGAAGGCGATGAAATATTGGTGAAAGGAGCTTTTGATGTGATTCAATAGTCTTGAAATACTTGAGGGCTCACTCCATTATTGCTTTATTGGGGGTGGTTAACGGCAGACTTTATTTACTGATTACAAAAATTGAAGGAATTATATGATTCGCAAGGATCGACCGTGTCCAATGAAATGATTTCATGCGTTTGTCTGCTCTTCCCCTGTAGGATATCAAAGTAAAGAAAGTCGCGAATCTTGTTTTGATAAAATTGAATGGGTGTAATGTTCCATTCATGCCGGCCGTAGCAGCCCGTAACTAGATAATATGGTTTTCCGATTTCTGCTAAGTGCTCACTGATAGACCGTGCACCGTGAAGCATCAGAAAACCAGCCTCAGATTGATCACAGTAATGATGTGATGCATGGCCATAGGGCACCAGATTATCGCAAGTACCATGAAAAAGCTGTGTTGGAATGGCTGATTCCTGCGTGATCCAGTCAGTGGAAACAATGGCACCTGCCATACTCACCACACCAGCATACTTAAAGCTATCACTTAGGATTCGACCCGACTCATCGGCGAATGTTTCCTTCCAGTAAGCCGCGTGTAGGATAGCCTCCGCTCCGGCGCTGCTTCCTAGCAGTATAATTTGACTGGTGTCGATACCCAGACGCTCATGGTGAGTTACTAGGTATCGGGTCGCTCGGGAAACATCTCGGGCTGTAAGCAGAAAGGTCTCTACTTTCTCATGAGCAGGCGTCTCGCAGCTAAAGCCTAGCCCTTTTCTCACAAACGTGTAACTCATGGTGGCCGTAACAAAACCCTTCTTTGCAAAGCCCTCAAAAAACGCTATTTGTGCCGGTTCATCCCTTCTTCCACCTTGGAAACCTCCGCCATGAACATACAACAGAACCGGTCGCAGAGTATCCTGATCATTGTTGGGTGTAAAAATGTCCATGGCCAGGTCAACTGTATCCTTGGAGGTATACACTTCTGTGATTTTATCTACTTCTTGAAAAAGGGAATCGTAGTAGCGAATTTGAGCACTCAGCAGCACTGGGGATGCCAGAAATCCTATGGTGATAGCTAGCTTCTTCATAGGTGAATGTTACCTTTTTTCGACTTGTCGTTGGTTGTACATATCGATGTACTTCTGATCCATCTCTTCAGAGTCTCCATACTTGACCCGCAGTTGCTGTAGATCAGCCTTAAGCTTTTTCACCACATTGGCGTATGCCGCATCGTCATAGACGCTATTCATTTCCATAGGATCCTTCTTACGATCATATAGCTCCCACTCATCAATATCATAATAGAAGTGAATCAGTTTATACTCCTCAGTCACAATAGCATAATGCCGCTTGACCGCATGGAAGCCAGGATACTCATAGTAGTGATAGTAGGCCGCCTCCCGTGTCCAGGCGTCTTTATCTCCTTTGAGGAGAGGAACCAGGCTTTCACCTTGCATATCGTCGGGAGCTGGCACACCTGCGGCTCCCAAAAAAGTCTGAGCAAAATCCAGATTCTGTACCATCTCGGTCGATTTGGATCCAGGTGCTATCACACCAGGCCAGCTTACCAGCAATGGGGTATTGAACGACTCATCATAAGCGAAGCGCTTGTCGAACCACCCGTGCTCACCAAGGTAGAAGCCCTGATCGGAGGTATAAACGATGATAGTATTCTCCTTCAATCCATTCGCTTCAAGGTATTGGTTGAGCCTGCCAATGTTTTCATCGACGGCAGCAATACAGCCCAGGTAATCCTGCATATATCGCTGGTATTTCCAGCGGACAAAGTCTCGCTCATCCATGTCAGGATAGGCCGCCTTGAATGCTTCATTAATAGGCTCATAGGTAGCGTCCCATGACGCTTTCTGCTCCGCGGTGAACCGCTCATATTTCATATTAAAGACGCGCTCACCCCAGTTGGAGGTCTCTTTAATGCCAAGCTCTTTCGCCACGTCGGGATAAATCTTGTTGTCTGCGGAAACGGTCATGTAGGTGAGTAAATCCATTTCTGCCTCTTTGGCTGCTCTGCCACGACCTTCGTAATTGTCAAAGAGGGTTTCAGGCTCTGGAAATTGCCTTTTAGTGAACTCCTCGTAGTGCCTCTTAGCAGGAATCCACTCCCGATGAGGTGCCTTGTGCAGGTAAGCCAGGAAGAAGGGTTTCGATTCATCACGCCTGTTTTCAAACCAGTCGATGGTGAAGTCTGTAATTATGTCAGTGACATAGCCAATGACACTGGTGTCACCATCGCTGGTGATAAATTCAGGATTGTAGTAGTCTCCCTGATCAGGAAGTATTTTAAATTCGTCGAATCCTTTCGGATTGTTGCCAAAATGCAGTTTGCCGAACATAGCTGTCTGATAACCCGCCTCATGAAGCAGCTGAGGAAAAGTCACATTGGTCGTATCAAAAGGGAAGACATTGTCGATTTTACCATTGAGGTGAGAATGCTTGCCTGTCAGTATGGTCGCCCGTGATGGCGCACAAATGGAATTGGTCACACAGGCGTTCGTAAAGATCATTCCTTCCTGCCCGATCCTGTCAATGTTGGGGGTTTGAATCAGACGGTCGTTGTACGCGCTAATGGCCTGATAGGCATGGTCATCCGACATGATGAAGATGATATTCGGTCGCTGTTTTTCCGGTGCGTCTGGCTGCTGTGGTGAGCCACACCCCAATAGGGTCATGATCGCAATCAATAGCCAATGTGTGGTAGTAGGCTTGGATAGTTTGGTGATGTTCATTTGATAAGGTTTTATTTCAACTCCAGTTCGACAATGACCGGAAAATGGTCTGACAAGTACCGCCCGTTGATGATGCGACTGTCCGTTTCATACTTTTTGATCCTGAACCCCTCGCTTGTAAAAACATAATCAATTCGGCGACTGGGGATTTCCTGGATATTAAACCCATTGAATGTTCCTACTTGTCCGAGACTGCTCGCAGCGGCACTGTAAGTATCAATAAGTCTTTCAGTTAACGCAGATATTGGTGGGGACTCTGGTTCGGCGTTGAAGTCACCTATTAAGATGACCTTATCAGAATTGACAATTTTACCCATTTTATCAAGAATAAGTCTGGCCGAATTCAATCTGGCTTCTTTACCCACATGATCGAAATGGGTATTGAAAACACCCACCTCAGCTCCTGATACTTTGTGTCGAAAGGCTCCCCAGGTACATATTCTTGGTAAAGCGGCATCCCACGAACTGCTTGGCGCCTCGGGTGTTTCGGATAGCCAAAACGTACCCGATTCAAGCAGCTCCCACTTACCAGAATCATAGAAGAGCGGCGTAAACTCACCCCCATTTTTCCCATCATCACGCCCAACCCCGATCCACTTGTAGCCTGTAGCAGTCTTTTCGAAATCCTTCACCTGAGCATCAACAGCCTCTTGCAAACCGAAAAAATCAGGTGATTCGTAGTTGATGAAGTCCTGGACTGATTGTCTGCGCAGCTCCCAAATATTATTGCCATCCGTCTGATTGGCATAACGAATGTTGAAAGAGATGATCTTCATTTCCTGAGCAAAAGATGCCAGGCTAAAAAAAACAAAGGCAAGTAGGGAGGGCAATTGTTTCTTCATTTCATCTGATTTTAGTGGCTTTAATTCCGTTTAGGATGGTAGCTCCAGAGTCGTTTTCGATAGTTACCACAATCATGTCGTTGCTTTCTACTTCATACTTTTTGACCACCGCTTCGTAGGGTCTCAACTTGTCAAGATCGATGACTTCACGCATTACATCGTTAATGATAATTTTTTGTATACCCACCGATTGGTCTAAGTTCGAGAAAAGAAGTGTTAATGAGTATGTTCCTGAGGTAACTGATAACTGATAAGAGTTCAGTCCTACGTTCTGAGTTTGAAAAATCGGATCAGTATTGCTGAGAGAGATTGCACGATCACTACCGATTCCGCGATTTCTGGGTCTGAATTCTTTGCCCGCAGCATGCCCATATCTTTTTCCATTTTCAAGTGGTTGGTCAGGTAGCCATAGTTCATCAAGGAGTGGGTCGTAGAAGTAAAAATTGGCTCCTGTGTTGATGTTGAGATCATCGGACAAACGATATTCCTTGACCCCAATAATATCCTCAGCAGTCGCTTCGAAAACTAACTTATCACCATCTAGCGGAATAATCCATTCCGCAAACCCGTCCACTTGTTTTTTCGATCCGGCAGATTTTCCATTCACAATTAGTTCGACTTCCTCTTGGTTGGTGAACACTCTGATGGGCCAGGATACTCCCATTGGAAGGACTGGAAACAACGAAGGACCGATCTCGATGAATGGCTCTTCCGACAACCAGGCCTTGTATAAGTGATAGGTGTCTTTCGGCTTCCTGTCAAAACTCATCAGCCCCTTGCTATTGATGTGTTGGTCTGCATCCTGACGAGTCTCAGATCCAAAATCAAACAAATTCCAGACTGCACCTCCTGCCAAATAAGGTAGAGAATTGATTTGTTTCAAATGAGACAAATGATAATCTAGCTGCCAGTCTACGGAAAAGTCGAAGCGCTCAGGGGTTAGGCTTCTTATCCTGGGGTCAGCCCCTGCGCCATATTCCGTGATGATGGTGGGCTTATCAGGAATGGATTTCTTGAACCTTTCCATATAAGCGGTGAAGCCATGAAAGTCGGGTTCGTACCATCCATAGTATAGATTCCAGCCCACGACTTGAGGAACACCTGTAATACCTGATTGCTGATATACTTCAAAATCTCCATGATTCGGTATCAATGTCCGGCGTGTAGGATCTTCAGCCCTTGTCAGTGAATCAAGCACCTCAGAGAAATCAACGATCTGATCAATCTTCACGCGATCACGCTCATACTTCCGACCCAGGAACATCTCATTCATATGTGCCCAAATGACAATACTCGGATGATTATAGTACTGAGCTATCATCTCCCTCATCATGTTTTTGACATTCTCACGAAATGCATTGGAATTCGTCATGTCGTGATCTAGTGGAATCTCCATTGTGACTACCAGACCCAGTTGATCTGCCATGTCCAGTACCGTTCGATCCTGGGGGTAATGAGCTGTCCGAAAGAAATTGGCTCCCATTTCTTTGAGCAGCTTCATATCTCGTCGATGATGGTCATCAGTAAGCGCATTGCCAAGTCCTGGGAAGTCTTGATGTCGATTAGCTCCAATTAGCTTGACGGACTCACCATTCAAAAAGAAGCCTTCATCCTCATCAAATCGGAAATAGCGAAAGCCAATCTTATGCTCATGAGCATCAAGTATTTTGCCTGATTCCCGATCAAGTATTGATACCCGACCAGTGTAGAGCACAGGGTCTTTGGGCGACCACAACCTTATTTCCGTTAGGTGGTCGAGGTTGAAAATAAAACCCTTTTGATTGTCCGAAAGTGTCAGGCGAGATTTTCGCCCTTCGACCAAGCTTCCGTTGAGTAATAGCTCCAGTCGAACATCCACTTTTTGGCTACTTCCGGAGAAGTTCGAAATGGTTCCTTTGACCGCCAGCGATGACGCATTGCCATCCGTTGTGGGAGTGAAAAACACCGATTCACTTCCGAGATCGGAATTTTCGAAATGGATCGCGTTCTCTTTGATCAACCACATGTCTCGGTAGATGCCTCCATAGAAATTGAAGTCACCTTTGAGAGGTACAATATTTGGATTGTGCGCGTTATCCACTTCGAGCAAAATTTCATTTTCTCCGACTTGAAGAGCCTCAGTGAGGTCGGCAAAAAAGGCGGTATAGCCTCCATGATGTTGCATGAGTTGCTGGCCATTTACAAATAGCGTAGCTATTTGATTAGCTGCTTCGAATTTGAGGAAGAGTCTTTCATCTTTTTCGAGCTTGCTTATCGTGAGGTTTCTTTGATAGAAGCCTGTGCCGCAATAGTAGCCCGTGGTGTCATCGAAAGGATCGACGGCATTCCAGGTATGGGGGAGATGTACGCGCTCCCAGTCTCCACCTTCAAGCTTGAACTGCCAGCCTTCATTGAAACTCACGACCTCTTGTCCGAAAAGACGCAAGGTCAGAAGAAGGGCGATTGCCAGTAATCGGGAGCCCATAGGATTACTTGGTCCAGGTGACCATCGCAGATTTTACGTCCCTCGAATTTCCACCAACCATGATCTCAAAGTCACCCGACTCCCAGTCGTGTTTGAGGTCAGCGTTGTAGAACTTCAGGTCATCGGGAGTGATGGTAAAAGTGACCGTTTTTGTTTCTCCCGCCTTAAACTCGACTTTCTGAAAATCTCTTAATTCCTTGACAGGGCGTGTGATGGAGCCAACCATATCGCGGATGTAAAGCTGGATAACTTCCTTGCCATCACGATCCCCACTGTTAGTTATCTCCACAGCAACCTTGAGTTCTGCTCCTCCTGATAAGTCTGTCGAGCTTAGCTGGATATCACCATAGTCGAAAGTGGCGTAGCTAAGGCCAAACCCAAATGGATAGACGGGTTCGTTGGACACATCAAGGTAGTTGGTCTTGAATTTTTGAAACCACTTATCGGTAATGGGTCTGCCGGTCATTTTGTGGTTGTAGTAAAGGGGGATCTGACCCGTGTTTTGAGGGAAGGTGGTGGTGAGTTTTCCTGACGGATTGACATCTCCAAATAGCACATCAGCAATGGCCTCACCAGCCTGTGTGCCTCCAAACCATACATCCAGGATAGCGGGCACATTCTCCTGCTCCCATTTCAGCGCCATTGGACGTCCATTGAAAAGCACCAGCACCAGAGGTTTTCCGGTTTTCAGCAATGCATCGAGTAACCTTCGCTGATTATCGGGCATCTCAATATTGGTGAGGCTGGAACTCTCGCCTGCAGACTCTGAAGCTTCGCCCATAGCTGCCAAGATAACATCTGCTTTCATGGCTACAGCTACTGCTTCTTTGATCAATACCTCTTCAGGGCGATTGTCTCTTCTGGTGGGCTTGCCGAAAGTGCTCACACGGGCCTCAAGGTCAGGGTCTGTGTAGATATTGGATCCACGTGCATGTAGAATTTCCACCTGATCGCCTAGAAGCCTTTCGATTCCCATTTTTACTGAAACAGAAGTTTTGAAATCTCCGGCAACACTCCATGTGCCCGGCATATTTTCCACATTATCAGCCATGGGGCCAATGAGGGCAATTTTCCCTGATTTTTTAAGGGGCAATATGTCGTTCTCATTTTTGAGTAGTACAAATGACTGTGCAGCAACGCTTCTTGCCTCGGCGCGATTCTCTGATGTGAATACTTCGTTAGCCGATCTCGACGAATCACAGTAGCGATAGGGATCATCAAACAGTCCCAATTCGTACTTCGCTTTTAGGATGGTGCGGCATGCCCGATCAATATGCTCAATGGAAAGTGAACCATCTTCAACCGATTGCTTTAGCGTATTCACGTAAGCCTCGCTGACCATGTCCATGTCAGTACCCGCGCTAATTGCCAGTTTAGCAACTGTTGCTGTGTCACCCATGCCGTGCATGATCATTTCGGTTACGCCGGTATAGTCGGCCACTACAAAGCCATCAAACCCCCATTCATCCCTTAGCAATTCTGTCATTAGCCATCGGCTTCCCGTTGCAGGTATTCCATCTATTTCATTGAAGGAAGCCATCAGCGTACCTGCACCTTCTTCTACGGCTGCCTTGAAGGGTGGGAGGTAGTCGTTGTACATGCGGATACGACTCATGTCTACCGTATTGTAATCTCTGCCCGCCTCAGCAGCTCCGTAAAGCGCAAAATGCTTGGCACAAGACATCATAGTATTGTTTGCTGATAAGTCATCTCCCTGATAGCCTCTCACCATGGCCCTGGCCACCTCTGACCCCAAATAAGCATCCTCGCCAGATCCCTCGGCTATTCGACCCCACCTGGGATCGCGAGCTATGTCCACCATAGGCGAGAATGTCCAGACAATTCCTTCGGCAGTTGCTTCCTGAGTGGCAATTCTGGCCGTTCGTTCTATTAGATCCATATCCCAGGTGCATGAGAGGCCTAGCGGAATGGGGAACACAGTTTTGTATCCATGAATGACATCCATCGCAAAGAGGAGGGGGATGCCAAGTCGGCTTTCGTCCACAGCGACCTGCTGAGTTTGTCTTATTTTCTCTACGCCCCTGATATTAAAAAGGCCTCCTACCTGGCCGTCTTTGATCTGAGCGATGATGCCGGTACTTTGCGCCAAACCAGTGTTGATATCACCAGCAGACGGTAGATTAAGCTGCCCGATTTTTTCCTCAAGTGTCATGAGCGCCATCAGCGAATCAACCTTGATATCATAGGGACTGGAAGACTTTGCTTTGTCATTATTGGGATTACACGACCACAATATGAGTGCAAGAATAAAAGGAACGGCTACTAATATCTTTTTCATTTGTATTAGAGGTTTTTGGATCTGTTTTGGATGAGGAAACCGGTGAAATTCAAGGCTTATCCCTCGTACTCAAACCCTAGTTTTTTTAGTCCACTTTGAATTTCTGGTGCTGACATGAATAGCTCCCAAAGCAAACCTGTGCGATAGTTCTCGATCATCACCGGAAAAGGCCCCTGATCAATGGCAAGGTATCGAGGTAGGTACCAGCCATTTGCAAAACTAAAGGCATCATAGGGGCCGTATTTCCCCACCAGGGAATCCCTCGATGGCTCATACAGCCACCTAACCATTTGCATGCTTTCTTGCGGTGTATAGGGTATGGATGACAATGCTGCAGTAGGAGATATCACTCCCAAATCCCGATCTGGCCTGTGACCGGCATAGCCTTTCATCGAATAACTGGAGGTCAGTCCCCAGCAGTTTTCACCATAGCCTTCATATCCTCCGGGATTTTCCTTGCAGTACTCATAATGGACTTTGGCGTGAGATTGGTTGAGCGTCCAGTATTCACCGTACCGGTCTTTCAGATTCCTTGGATCCAGGCCGAGGTAGGAATAGTGGGCCCAAAACAAGGGCCCTACTGCCGCATCATCATGCTCATAATGATCAAGTACCAGATCATTGCCATAGAGCGTACGATCTGTCTCGATTTTTCCGTTCAGCGCCCACCCCTTGTGATACACGGCAGGTTCGACGCTATGCGTAGGGGAGGAGGCAGCCAGCACGTACATGATGAGGCATTCATTATATCCGCCTACCGGAAAATTCATTTCCCATCCATATTTGGGAGACCAGTGCCAGTACAGTACGTCTTCACCACCTTTTGTATGCCAGTTCCATTCTACAGTTTTCCAGATATTATTAATTCTGGATACGATGGCTCGTTCTCTTTCATTGCCATCTTGAAAGTACTGTCGAACCGTCAAAAGTCCCTGCACCAAAAACGCTGTTTCTACCAGATCGCCTCCATCATCCTTTTTGCTGAAGGGCTTGACCTTGCCAGTATCTCCAAACCACCAGTGCGGATAAACACCATGAAACCGATCAGCGGTCTCCAAAAAATCAAGGATTTGCTCATAGCGTGCTACGGCTACTTCACGGGTGATGAACCCACGCTCTATGCCTACCAGTATCGCCATGAGCCCGAATCCTGAGCCTCCAGAGGTGACGACATTCTTGTCATCACTTGGATAGATATTATCCATATGCACCCGCTCGCAAGCCATTCCCGAAACGGGTTCTGCTCCATCCCAGAAATACTGAAACGTCTGATATTGGAGCATAGTGAGTAGCGAATCATCACTGATCTCGCTTGTGTAGCTCTCTTGTATGGTGTTGCTCGTGCTGCTTTGGATACAGCCAAATGCGACCATTAGCACGGCCAATAGTGCAAGAGTAACTATCAGGTGATGTCGTTTATTCATAAGTGAATCCTAATTTGGTGAGTCCAGACTGTACCTCCGGTGCTGACATGAAAAGATCCCATAGCAATCCCGTTCTGTAGTTTTCTATCATTAAAATGATTGGGCCCTGGTCGATAGCGATGTACGAACTGGCTGTCCACTCAGCAGAAGGGTTAAATGCATCTTGAAACCCATATTCATCCCATAGTCTGTCTCCAAGTATGTAGTAGAAAAAACGAATGGCGGCCATCGACTCCTGTGGTGTGTAGGGTAGGGAAGAAATGGCTGCCGTAGGCGCGATGACCCCTCGATCATTGGTGGGGCTATGGGCCGAGTAATCCTGATTGCCATCACTGGCGGTCAAACCCCAGCAATGCTCACTGTAGCCGACATAGTTCTTAGGATTGTCTACACAGTATAAATAGTTGATTTGGCTATGGGCAACATTCTGCTCCCAATAATTTGCATATGCATCCGACAAGTTTCGTGGATCCAGGCCGAGGAAAGAGTAATGGCTGAAGAATAATGGACCTCCTCTGTTGGGTCCTAGCGGCAATGTCACATCGTAGTAGTCACTACCGTTGGTCATTCCGCCATTCCTTGCCCAGCCGGATGTATATACTGCTTCGTCAATGGAATGAGTGGGAGAGCCAGCTGCTAGCAGGTAGACGATTAAGGACTCGTTCCATCCTCTGATGCTCAGGTTTTTCTGCCATCCGAAATTGGGAGACCAATGCCAGTAAAGGACATTTTGATCGTTTTGCTGATACCAGTCCCATTCGACTTCTTCATAGAGCCTATTGATTTTGGAAATGATCTCCGCTTCGGCCACATTCTGATCATTGAGGTACTGTCTTACCGTCAATAGGCCTTGAATCATAAATGAAGTTTCGACGAGATCGCCACCGTCATCGTCGGCACTGAAAGGTACCACTACGCCAGTGGTGCCATTGAGCCAATGGGACCATACTCCATGAAAACGCTCTGCTTGCGTAAGTAAAAAATTCACGATAGTGGAAAGTCGCTGGACTCCTTGCTCTCGCGTGATAAAGCCCCGCTCTATTCCAACAATAATGGACATGATGCCGAACCCTGATCCACCAATGGTGACTGTCTGGCCTGATGTGTTTCTTTCTCTTGCTAGTCCGCTCGCTGGATGGCCAAAGTCCCAGAAGTACTTGAAGGTGTGTTCTTGAATTTTGGTAAGCAATTCCTCATCTGTGATCTCCGGGAACTTTAGAGTTGAGTCGACTGCTGTGGTAAACTCTACTTCGATACCATCGAAATCTACCGACCCTATTCCGACGATAGCCGTGTCAATAGATAGTTTGTAGGTAGACCAGCCACTAATCTCTTCGGCCGGTGTTATGAGGATGCTGTTGTCCTGAACCTCTACCGTAATGTCTTTTCTACCACCCTTTCGGGTCAATAGTATGTTATCTAGGTTAATTGATTGTTCGTCGATTGGGTCTGAGAACGAAGCGACGATTTGAAAATCAACTGGCACATTTCTCACCGTATGTCCGGACAAGAGGTCAAGGTCTCCCGATTGGATGGAGTTTAATTCGAGCTTGCCACTGACGGTGAGAAAGGAAAACCCTTCTCCTGGGAACGATTCGCCAGAGGCTCCCTGAAGTACATCCGAAATGTTGATTTGATATTCTGTAAATGTCTCAAGCTGTTGTTGAGGGTAGATGGTGATCGTTTTATTCTCGTTGGAGAAATTAATGTTAACTCCAAGCGGTGTGTTTTGCTGGTTCGTGATGGAAAATGCCTGCTCAAAGGAAGTGGGATCAACAGAAAAATTGAAGGAAATAATGATAGGGTTATTCAAAGCCACATCGGTAAGTTGGCCTTGCATCAAGCTTTCATTGCCAATCTGAACGCTAATGAGCTGAAGGTCGCTAACGGGTTCGCTCTCGTTATCACAGCTATAAAATAGGAGGATCCCAAAAGTAATGACAAGAAGTGAGGTACTAAACCTCGTAAAGTTCATCGTCCAATTTTAATTTGGGTAAGAAAAACTATCCCGGGAGAATCCCGGGATAGCGTGAAGTTTACTACTAATTCAGACTGAATTATCTTCCGGCAGCCATAAGTGCCGTCACCTGTGCTTGTGTGAGCACACCTTCGTAAATTCTAAGATCATCAAGTGAACTCTCATCTGCCAAATGACCCCATTCGGTAAATCTTGGAGCTCCCGAGCCAAATGAAATCAAATCACAGCCAGTCCAATCAAGGCCGGTCATTTCAGCATTTTGGGCTACCAAAATACCATTGAGATAAACCTGGGCGGATGTACCTGTTACAGTGAATGCGACATGTCTCCAGTCAGTAACATCAGCTGGGATATCGGCAAAATCCCCACCGTCTATCCAGGTGTCCGCAGTACCATTGCCAACGTTGAGTTTAAACCGCTGATCTCCTCCACCATCTTCACGGAAGAACCTGAGACCGTGAGTTCTAAGGTTCTGAACATCTGGGAAACTCTCATTGGCACTGTCCTCTGGCCCAATAACAAGAAGTCCGGCGCGATTTGGCTCATTGTTTACATTTATCCAGAATGAGGCAGAAAACTCGTCTTTTGCTAGATCTGCACTTGGCATAGTGATGTAAGAATCAGCAGCACCGACATACGCTGCGTCTGCTACTGTAGGATTCCCTACGACTGTTACCTCAGGTGTGACTGTACCGGTAGCGGAGAAATCAGAATCAAATGAAACTCTCATCAACTCTACGGCATCAGCGCCTTCGATAGGAGTCAAGCCTGGATCGGGGTTAAATTCGATTTCACCAAATTCGAGACCTGTAAGTGACTCAAGATCTGCTTCACTAAGTGCCGTGTTAAAAATTCTGAGCTCATCGATCATGCCGTGATCAGATCTGTGGTTCCATCCGTTAAACCTTGGGCCGCCTGATCCTATGGCAAGCAGGTCAGTACCTGAAATGTCCATGCCTGTATGCTCAACATTCTCAGCTACAAGTCCACCATCGATATATACGGCAGCTGTGGTAGCATCTATCACCAAAGCAAAGTGATGCCAGTCAGTAGATGAAGTTTCCAGTCTTGCCAAGTCACCACCGTCCAACCATACTTCACCTTCGCCTGTTCCGAAGTTGAGTTTGAATATCTGGCTTTCAGCATCTCCTTCACGGAAAAACCTAAATCCACTGGTACGAAGGTTCTGTGTATCGGGGAATGCTTCGTTCTCAGTATCCTCAGGTCCCATAACTAGGATACCTGCTCTGGCGCCATACTCAGGTTCGGGATCGTTCAGCCTGATCTTGTAATAGAAGCTAGCGGTCATTTCGGTGGTTTGTAGGCTTGTGGTGCCTGTCGTGAGAAATGCATCGGTTGCACCAGCGTAAGCATCTTCACTTTCGTACCCAGAACCGGCAAATTCCGGTGAGCCAACGATCGTGGCTTCAGCTTCACTCACCAGCTCGAGGTAGTCACCTTCAAAAGGCATGTAGAATACCTCATTGGCCAAAGGCGTGTATGGGTTAGCAGTCTCCTTAGTGAAGGTAGAAGAAGAAGTACCGGTATTACCTGCCTGATCAGTGGCCGTAACTGTGACAGTATGGCTGCCATCTCCAACATCTGCCTGATTTACATTACCTACGTAATTCTGGAAGTCTGTAAATGACGATACTTCCAGTACGGTAGATCCGTCAAAATCAACTGCCACAGAAGCTAATTCTACATTGTCGGTAGCGGTAAAATCAATCGTGACAGTAGTAGTCGCATCTGTAGTGCTTATCGTTGAACCATTAGCAGGAGCGTTAATAGTCACTACTGGGTTCGCAGTGTCATCATCAACCACTGGTGGTGGCGTGGGACTATCATCGTCACCACAGGAAAAAGTGGTCACCAGTAAGGCAAGTGTTGCCAAAATGGATATGTTCCTAATCATTTTCATACGCGTTTGTTTTTGTTAGTATCGAGTAATTTATTTTGGGTTAATCTTTATCCATCGTTTAGTTGTGGGAGCAAGTCAAGCTGTGCCAGCGGGTACGGCAAAAACCGATCCTCAGGACTATATCCTTCGATTTCGCTAGTCCGGTTGTGTCTGACAAGATCGTAGAAACGAATACCCCACTCCATTCCAAATTCTGCAAATTTCTCATCCAATACATCGTCAATAGTCACTCCTGAAATGCTGGAAAGTTGAGCTCTAGTGCGAACCGCATTCACGGCCTCATCCGCGGACATGCTAGCATTGGAAGCACCGCTGACAAGTGCCTCTGCATGCATAAGCAGTATTTCTGAATATCTTATGCAGATAAAATTCTTATTCGATCCATAACTGGTTCTGCCAGGAATCATTTCGGTCGTAGGGAGATAATGCTTTCCGCTTGAGAATATAGACCTTGGATTTGCCGAACCATCTGTGGTACCCCAAATATCACCTTCTCGTGTTGTGTTGCTGATGAACGGTGGTAATGTGCCTTCGTATTCAGCTTCTAGATTTTGGATCCCCTCTGCGGTGAACAAGACGCTGGTCTCCAGTCTCTCTGTTTCACCCCTGTCGAGCATGAATGTGATGTACTTCATGCTTGGCTCCCAAAATCCCCAGCCGGTACCTACACCATCTACTGCTGGTGTCCAATTGCTAGGTCCAAAGAAGTTATTGAGATAATTGACCTCTTCTCCCGCGCCCTCACCAAAATCCGAAAATTGGAATTCAAGGATGTTTTCACTTGCTAGCTTACCAGCCGTCTTGAAAAGTGTGTAGTAGTCAGGGAATAGGCTGAACCGATTGGACGAAATGATCTCACCAGTTGCATCAGCCACTTTTTGCCATTCTTTGATCTCCAGATTAGCCATTGCTTTGACAGATAACGCAGTGTGCCTGGTGATTCCTCCACGGATGTAGGTTCTTTGATTGGGCGCGGTATCTAATAGATTGGGCAGAGCCTCATCCATTAAATCGGAAATGTAGACCATGACAGCATCAAAAGGTGTGATTGCAGTTTCGAATAAAGTGCTTGTCTGGGAGGAATTGGGGATAAGAATGTTTCCCCAAACCCTAGCTAACTGTAGCAGTTCGAATCCCTGCATCACTCTTATTTCGGCTATAAATTGGTCTACTTCGTCAGCATTGGCACCTGCCGCTTTAAATCTTTCGAGTTCTTCGATAGCAGCATGCCAGTTGATAATATCTGAGTATAGATTGAGCCAGGCAGAATTGTACATCCAGAAGGAGCGGTCGTAATTGAAGACATCTGTTTGAATGAGCGGTTCCTGGTCGCCTTTGGGAATAACGTCATCTCCACGAACGGATATTAGTGGAAATGTCTCCCATTGAATATCGTAAAGCCCATAATAGGCACCTTCGATGAGTTCATGGACTAGTGCGGTGTTCGAGTAATCCACTCCTTCTTCGAGTATCAACGTTTCCTGTGGTTCATCCAGGAGAGAATCGCAGGATGGAGCGATGAATAAAGCCAAGCTCAGCCCCATGGTAATGAAGAAAGATCTATTCGTTTTCATTCTCAATTTCATTTTCTGATTAAAGGGTCATGTTGAATCCAATCGTATACACGGCGGGTATAGGGTAGACCTGTCTGTCTATTCCGTTATCCACTTCTGGATTGAAGCCATTGTAATTAAAAACCGTAAGTGGTCTTTCTGCAGTTAGATAAACCCTTGCGTTGGGTATGGATGCACCAAAGACATCAAGGCCATTGAGATCGTAGGTAAATCGGACATTTTGAATCCTGAAATAAGATCCATCCTCTACGAAATAGTCACTCATGGCTTGGTTGTAACCCTTCCTCAATCCAGCGGCAGAAGGGTATCTGTTAGAGGTGCCTTCGCCCGTCCAAAGGTTGCTGGCGAGTTCTGAGTCAATATTCGTGTCTTGTGTGAAGATGATCTCACCTCTTTTACGATTAAGGATTTTATATCCTGACTGTCCCTGACAGTCAACGCTAAGATCAAATCTCTTGTATGTGGCGCCAAGGCTGAAGCCGTAGGTAAGATTTGGCAGGAAAGAGCCGAGTACGACCCGATCCAGATCATCGATTATGTTATCGTCGTTTTGATCTTTGTAGATAAAATCTCCAGGCTCTATTCCTGATTCGCTGACAAAGGTAGGATCGAGTCCGCTTGCCGTTATTTGAGCTTCATTTTGGAAAATCCCCTCTACCTCGTACCCGAAAAATGCTTCGAGTGGTTCACCCACGATCGATCTCTGTCTAAACTCAGCCGAACCAGCGTTGATATATTCCTGCCCACCGAGATAGAGCACCTCATTCTTGAGTGTGGCGAAGTTTCCTCCTACTCTATAGGCCAGGTCGCTGGTTAAGTTGTCTGACCAGTTGAGTGCCATTTCCAGACCTTGATTTCTGAATGTGCCTACATTGAGTCGCACGTCGTTTCTGATAAGTGGAAGAATAACTGTGAGCGCAGCATCTTCCGTGTCTCGCACGTAATAGTCAGTTTCGATACTCAGGCGATTATTCAACAACCTGGCGCTCACGCCTATATTGGTCTCTACGGTGGTCTCCCATCTATCTAAAAAGTCAAACTGCTTAATCGGCACCACGCCGCTTTCTAATCGGTCGTCTATGGCGAGATTTTCAATTTCGTAGGTTGGCTGACCAACAGACGCATCCACATTGGCATTGCCAAGTTTACCCCAGCTTGCCCTGAGCTTTAAAAAATCAACCGGCTCGGCATTGAAGAAGGACTCTTCGGAGATGACCCAACCTGCACCGATGGTGGGAAATAAGCCCCACTTTTCTTGAAACTTGTTGGTGCCATCTCGTCTAACCGTGCCATAAAGCAAGTATCTATCGTCATAGTTGTAGGCGACCCTGGCTAAGTATGAGGTGCCATTGAAAACCTCTCCATCATCACCAGTGAAATTCTCACCATCACCGCCAGATCTGAGTGTATTGATCTCTTGCGCCGGATCGTTGAAATACCATAGCTCTTCATTGTCAAATGAAGGAGATACTGCGAGCGTGTCTGCAAAGATTTTCAGTTGCTGCCAATTCCGAGTCCAGACAGTATATCCGGCCATTGCGGTAATGTTGTGCTTACCAAAGCTTTCGGTGTAGGTAAGGATGTTATCCCAGTTCTGGCGAAAAGTGGTTTCCGTTTTCTTTTCCAGTTCAGGAGAAAAAATGGTGATCCCATCGTGATAGCGGAAGTCTATATTCCTGACGTTGAGATTGTTGTAGGTGTAGTTATAAGTGGTCTTAAAGTTCAATTTACTAGGAATGAGGTCAATGTCAGCATATACATTACCGAGAGCCCTAAACGCCTCATTCTGGTCATCGGAGTAGTACATATTGTATAGAGGATTTTGTCTGCCTCTGTATCCCAGGAGTTTGGCATTTCCGAGTTGCCGGGGGAATGCGGCCGTGTTAGTCTCGTCGAACGCCGGAAATATGGGAACTGCAAAATAGGAATTGAACCAAACCGCCTCGGGAGCAACATGTTGCTCTGATTTAGTCAGGTTGATGTTACCACCAATGTCCAGCCAATCTTTTACGGCTACATCGAGCTTGGTTCTAAAGTTGAATCGCTCGAATGAGTTTTGCACCTGCTTCACCAAACCCTCCTGATTGAAATAGCCAGCCCCAATGGAATACCTGGAAGTCTCATTGCCACCATTAACGGTGAAAGTATGGCTCTGCATGGGCGCAACTGATCTCATTACCTCGTCGTACCAGTTGGTATTGACATCTGGTAGCTCAGTATTGATTCTGCTACGGCCATAGCGCTGGAAGGCGTTGCTGATGAAGGCTTCATCGGCAGGTGATCCAGTGGCAAGGGCGTAATCAACAAATTGTTGTGTGTTGGCTGGTTGAAGTATATTCTGAGCCCGTTGAATACCGTAATAACCATCATAGGTAATGGTCGGAGCGGAGTTATAAGATCCTCGTTTGGTTTCTACAAGGATTACTCCGTTAGCCGCCTGTACTCCATAAATCGCTGCGGCAGAGGCGTCTTTTAAGACTGAGATGCTTTCTATATCCGCTGGATTTAAGAAATCGATATCATCTAAGAACATCCCGTCGACCACATACAACGGTTTTGATTCACCTTCAAGGGTGCCAACACCACGTATGCGAACCGTAGAGCCTGATCCCGGGGCACCCGAACTCACGATTTGAACACCTGGTACTTTTCCCTGCAGGGCTTGCATAGCTGTGCTTGACGGGGTTTTGAGGATTTCGTCCGCTTTGAGGGTAGTAATTGCAGAGGTAAGGTCTTTTTCCTTTAGCGCTCCATATCCGACAATGACAAGCGCTTCCAATTCGGCAATGTCAGTTTCCATTTGGAGCGAAATCTCCGAACGATTGCCCACAAGCTGCTCAACTGTCTTGTAACCTATAAAGGAAAAAACCAGAACAGCATCAGGTCCTGGTACAGAGAATTGATACCTGCCCTCTATATCGGTGACTGTACCGTTGGTCGTGCCTTTCTCAATAATAGTACCTCCAATGAGCGGCTCTCCCGTCTCAGCGTCAGTGACTGTTCCTGAGATTCTAACCTGCGAGTAGACAATGACAGAGCAAGTCATCAGAAAGGCAGTGAAAATTACCTTCATGTTGCGTTTGGGTTAATCTTGTTCGAAAAATCTTACATACAAGTTAGAGTATTAAGAAAGTCAAAAACAACAAATTCTAAGACTATTTTATTAGAGAAGTACAAAAATGAGAAGGAAAAATTATAAGATTTGTATCTCTTAAAAAACAAATAGTTTCGTCTATAATTTTGATTTTAGAACTATTTGAGATTGTTTGTTGCGGTTAAATAGCACAAAATATAAAATGAAGAAAAATCAAATAGTACAATTATTCTAAACAAAGTCATGGATCTGATCAAAGACTTGATAGAGTCCTTTGCGTTCTTCTCCTGATAATGCATCTATCTTCTTTTTGAAACTCCAGATCGTATTCTTTCTGAGGTCAATCAATTGGGAGAGTTCGCTTAGCGAATACGTATTCTCATTCATGGAATCATAAAAGATATAGAGTGCCTTGATGAGCGGAAACTTTAGCTTATGAAATAGAGTGTTGGTTGTTGGTGATTCCTGATAGCCACATTTAGAGCATCTTCTTGACCAGGCAGTTTGGCCAGACCCAAATTTCTTGTTTTTGCATTTACGGCATTTATATCCTTCAGCCCATTTATTCTCGGCAAGCGCTTTGATTATCTCCTCTTCGTCGTGGAACAGACTCTTGAAGTCCTCATAACTCAGCTCTTTATTAAGTATTCGTTCTTTCAGGATTACCTGAATGTTGTTTCTAAGCTTATAATTGTCAAGATCGAGAAGAGTATTGATTTCGGATATTTCTTTCTTTTGAATTTCTAATTGCTCGTTTGCATCCAGCAACATTTCATTCTTTTCGGTTATTTCTTTTGTTCTATCCTGAATCAGTTGCTCCAACTTTCTATTGAGTATATCCTTATACCTCAAAGAGACTTCATGTTGCTTGATGACCCGGTCTTGGGCTTTGTCCTTGTTAACTTTTAGTATCCTCACTCTGTCGCTCAATGCAATGGAGAGAAACAGCATCTCAAAAACGAAAGAAAGGTGTAGGCTGTAGTATGTGAGTGTTTGCAAAGCTCTGTTCTCACTTAATAAATGTACCGGGATGATTGAGCTAATCACCAGGGCCTTGACTATAAACCCAACGAACAGAAAGCCATAAGCCACCACAAAAAAGCGGGCAGGCTTGTATCCTTTTCGAAATACTAAGATGCTGCCGATAAAAATGAGGAGAAGAGGTATTATTTCTACGCTCCGATAATTGAAAAGAGAATGATCAAAAATCAGCGAGTAGATGAAGAAACACGTCCTAAGTATTAATACTCCAAGTAGTGTCTTATGTAGCATCGGAACTCTCGATCTCAGGGTGAGAAATTCCATAGCAAATATGACTGTCCAGAGAATGACACTGTATAGCGCAATGCCGTGAGCGACTTTATTCCATTCGGGATAGCTTGGCCATATAAACTGGAAAGCAATCCCATCCATGCACATCGCAAAAAGCCCAACTGAGAGAATGTAAAAAGTATAGTGCAGATATTTTATTTCTCCAATGGCGCCATAGGTCGTTGTATTGTAGAGGCTTATGATGAGGATCATGCCGTAAAAGATGCCATAGAGGAAATACTCGTGAGTTGAATATCGGATGAAGTGATTGACCGTTTTGATGGAGAGCCTTATATCTGCGTAGTTCTGGCTTTTTACTCGCGCAAACAATCGGTATTGGCCTCTTCCATCAAGGGTAAAAAGGAAGTTTTTGTGTTGTACATTCTTCGTCGCAAATTCGTAGTGATCACCAAACTGATAGGACTCAAATTGCCCATTCTCTTTCTGTAGGTAGACATCAAGATTATCAATGGTCTGGTCGTAAAACTCTACCAGGTATTGAGCATCATCCTCGATACAAAAACTCAGTCTTATCCAATAGGCAGATTTGGCTCGATAGTCCGTGGGAATAAAATCTTCATTCTTTTCAAACCACTGACTATTTCTGAGTACTTCATGGAAAGTGAACGTCGCGGTTTCATCCTCAAAATACTCCATCTGGTTGATCCTGACAATACGTTCACCTTCCGTCTTGTCAATAGTCAAAAGACAATTGGATAAGATGATTAATGATAATAGGACATGCATAGCGTATTTGCAATTTAGTAGGAAATCCGGTCAAGTATTTTAAGATGGTCCGGCACACCCATGGAAATCAAGGTACCTTTATTCATAAAACTGCATCCATGAAATCATTTCACTTTATGTACTTCAGTCTTTTGGCGCTCATAGCATGTGCACCTCAGGAGGAAAATGAGCAGAATGAGAGTAGGGTTGAGGAAGTCGCCAAAAAGTACAAGACATATTGCAACCCGATAGATATTGACTATACCTACATGTCACACTATCGTGCTCGAAACAATGTTTCGTACCGCTCGGGAGCTGACCCTGCACTTGTGAATTTTAAAGGTCGCTTCTACATGTTTGTGACTCGATCACATGGGTACTGGACATCCTCAGATATGAGCAACTGGAAGTTTATTCGGCCTCAAAGCTGGTACTTCAATGGCTCGAATGCACCAGCGGCGGCTGTGAAGGATGATAAGATCATTCTACTCGGTGATCCGTCTGGAAGAGGAGCGGTCATCGAAACTTCCAATCCTGACCTGGGAGACTGGACCACCAATTTTGCAGTCATCAATGTCCCAAATGGGGTTCAGGATCCGAACCTTTTTGTGGATTACGATGGTAAGGTTTACCTCTATGAAGAGTCTTCTAATAAGTGGCCCATTCATGGGATCGAACTTGACCCGCAGAATTTCTATGTTCCGATAGGGGAGCAGGTGGATCTTTTCAATCTATCACCTGACGAGCATGGCTGGGAGAGATTTGGTCAGGATCATAAATCTGATCTTAACCCGTACATCGAAGGCCCGTGGATGATGAAGCACAATGGCAAATACTATCTTGAATACGGGGCTCCTGGTACGCAATGGAACGTCTATGCGGATGGCGTCTATACGAGTGAGAATCCGCTGGGGCCATTTGAGTATGCTCCCTATAACCCCATTTCTTATAAACCGGGTGGTTTTCTCAAAGGATCGGGGCATGGAAGCACCGTACAGGATAACAACGGAAACTACTGGCACTATGCCACTATGGCTATCTCAGTGAATTACAAATTCGAAAGAAGGATAGGGATGTATCCTGCAGGATTTGAAGACGATGGACAAATGTATGTGAACACCGCTTATGGAGACTATCCACATTATCTGCCGGATACGGATGTAGAAAATCACAAAGACAGGTTTACCGGCTGGATGCTACTGTCGTATGATAAGCCAGTGACAACCAACTCAGCGCTGGTCACCAAGGATGTCAATGTGGTTGATGAAAGTGGGTCAGGTTACATGCAAGAGCAGATCACCGACTTCAACATCAACCGGATCAACGATGAGGAAATACGTTCCTACTGGGTGTCTGAGGCTAATCACGATTCGATCTACGTGGACATAGACCTTGAGAAACCGATGGACGTAATGGCAATACAGATCAATTTTCAGGATTTCAATAGTAAGATCTTTGGCCGACCTGATACGCTTAGGCAGCAGTTTGAAATTAAAATATCTATGGATCGTGAGAATTGGCGGACAGTGGCGGACTACTCGGAAAACAGGCGAGATATGCCACATGGCTATATTGAGCTGGAAGCACCAACGGAAGCCAGATACATCAGGTATGACCATAAGTACCTAACCAACGAATACTTGGCTATTTCAGAGCTACGGGTTTTTGGTAAGGGCAAAGAGCCCGCCCCTCCGACACCTGAGAGGTTCGAAGTGATACGTCAGGAGGATCGGAGGGATGCGCTTCTCACCTGGGATGCCGTGCCGGACGCCACTGGATATGTGATTTATTGGGGTATCTCAGAAGACAAACTAAACCTGTCGGCACTGATGTATGATCGACCAAACTATGAGCTCAGAGCGTTGAATACCGATCAGGGCTATTACTACCAAATAGAGGCATTCAATGAAAACGGCATATCGGCCAGGAGCGAGATTGCTTATACCCAATAGGTAGTGCTCAATGGCTCGATTGGCGAATGAAATTTTGGGAATCTAATTCTCACCCACTTCTAGATCTAGCCCTTCAAGGCATAATCATAGCCCATCTTCAATAGGTCAAAATGCTCTTGCGTAATCTCCTTTTCCGAAGACACGCGTAGGTGATGAGCAAACTTATTACGATAGTCAGTATGCTTTTTTATAAGGCCTGATTCGATCTTATCAGAATGGTAGAACTTGACATCTAATACCTTTTTCATTGGTTTGATGATCAGCCACGCCTTTCGGTTTGTAAATACAATAGCATGTATCGAGGCACCTAGATCATTGGGTTGCCATAGCATCACCTCCATCATAATTCGATCGAATGCCAGCACTAGTTCATCAGACTTATCAAGGAACAACTCACCAATATCCTTGGTGGTGCACATATGCGATTGGTTATTGGCTTTGAATTTACGATTACATTTTGGGCAGGTCCACATGGGTTAGTTGTCTATGTCGATTACCAAGGGTTCTCTCCCATTGAGCTATAGGCTAAGCAGAAACAGCCTTGCCCAGCCACTTCTTGATCATATTGGAGATGGAGTCATTGACGATAGGCTTGCTGACAAAGTCATCCATACCTGCGGCGAAGCATCGCTCGCGTTCTTCTTTGGCATTGCCGGCGGTGAGCGCAATAATGGGTGTGTGATGCTCTTCGTTTTTCCTTATCTCCATAGAAGCATCATAACCGTTGAGCTCTGGCATTTGCACATCCATGAAGATCAGGTCAGGTTTTTCCTCCAGGAACAAGTCGACAGCTTCAGCACCGTTGTATGCTTCAAGTATGGTGGCAGTAGGCACGGCTTTCTTGATCATGAACTTTGTGAGCTTCATATTCATGAGGTTGTCTTCGGCAATGAGAAACGTGAGTTTGTCTGCCATGCTCATTTCCTCATTCTGACTAGGAATAGCAGTCTTTCCTGTAAGACTTGCTACGTGTCCTTCTTGGTCTACTACCTCTAGCGCTATCTCAAAAGAAAAGTTGCTGCCTACTCCGGGTGTGCTATCAAGATTTAGCTTACTTCCCATCATTTTAAGCAGACGGTCACAAATGGTCAAGCCTAGACCTGTGCCGCCATACTTTTTGGTTGTGGATGAGTCTTCTTGTGAAAATGCGTTGAATATTTTCTGTTGGTTTTCCGGTTGGATACCAATACCAGTATCTATCACTGAAAATTTAAACAGAGTTTTAGCTCTCTCAATTGACTTGGTCTCCACTTTGAGCTCGATTGAGCCGTTTTCTGTGAACTTTACTGCGTTCGACAAAAGATTGACCAATACTTGTCTCAGCCGGATATCATCGGCAATGATATACCGATAGCGCTCATCTATTTCACTGACTTTGAGCTCTATGTTTTTTTGTGCCGTTGGAAAGCTCACCATCTGGATGATATGCTCGCATAGATCGATGAGATCAACCTTCTCAGCATCTAGCTCCATTTTCCCCGATTCGATTTTAGAGAAATCGAGTATCTCATTGACTATGTCCAATAATCCATGTGCCGATTGACTTACGGTAGACAGGTATTGCTGGTGCGTATCATTTAGTGGTGTATCAAGCATTAGATCGGTGAAGCCAATGATACCATTGAGAGGTGTCCTGATTTCATGACTCATATTGGTCAGGAATTCTGATTTTGCCTGGCTCGCTAGTTCAGCCTGCTTTCTCGCCTGATCTCGTTCTTTTATTCTCTTTTCGAGGAGTTTGTTTTTCCTTTTGCTTTTGCGGTAGTATACAACGGTTGCTATGAGCAAACCTGACAATAAGAGAATAACGACACCCGAGAATATGAAAGATTGGTTCTGGCTTTTGATAATTGTCTGATTGAGTAGTGCTTCTTTTTCCAGATCGGCAATAGCTAATTCCCTTTGGCGGCTTTCGTATTGCTCTTTTACCCTAGCGGTCTCCTCGATCAGGTTAGTACGCGCTAGGCTATCTCTTAGCAAGAGCAAATGATCATAAATCTCTGGCAGGGGCCGTATATATCCTCTTTCTTTGTATAGTTCTATTTTTAAGACTTGGCAGTCATGGTACACTTTGAGCGCCCCTATTTCAGTGGCTATTGCTTCGGCATTCTCTAGGGCCTTGTCACTTACCTCATATTCCGATAGGTCAAGGTAAGCCCTAGCCAATAGTAGATAAGATAGTGACAGACTAAATCGATCATCCAGCTTCCTATCTATCTCCATTGACTTTTTGATGTTTTCAATGGCTTCCCTATTCTGACCTAGTTTGGTTTGAGATGCCGCGATATTGGATAAAGCGATGGATGCTCCGTGAATGTCTCCGATGGAATCTAGTATAACATGGGCTTTTTCAAAATAGGCCAAGGACTGGTCGTATTCACCTCTAAGCTCATAGAGTTCGCCTACATTATTATTGCCGTATGCCACTCCTCGGACATCACCGATTTGTTCTTTTAGACTAATTGATTCTTCATAAAACTTTTGAGCCGCTTCAAGGTCTTTGAGGTTTTTATAAGCAATCCCAATGTTGTTCTTAATCTTGGAAATACCGGCTAAATCCGCTTGCTTTTCCAGAATTTCAAGTGCTTGTAGATAATAATTGACAGCATCATTGGATCGCCCTTGGATGTCATAAGAGATCGCCTTGTTTTTAATAGAGGTCGCTTGACCTTCAGGATAGGAGATAGATTCTGATAAGTCTACCCCGACATTGAATATGCTTCTAGCTTGATCTGGATCGGAGAATATTATTCCAAATCCAATCTTGTTCAGTGAATCTACTTTGGCTGTGCCCTTGACATCTCTCAAGTTTTGAAAAATGCTATCAGCCAAATTAGCTTGAGCCAATGCCGGCTGGAGGGTGGAAAGAAAAAGGGCTAGCTGTAAAAAAAGTCTAGTGACGGTCTGAGACATCTCTTGTCAAAGATATTGACTATTAGGCTAATGACCATAAGGTTGGTGTAGGGGAAATGTTTTATCTGATGACTTAAGCCTACCCATGGATACATAAAATTCAAACGGCACTTTTGATAAGCATCATTGCTACAAACACGACTATGCCTGACAGCACATATACTTGATTTCTGATCAACCACGTCTTCCAGATTAACAGTATTGGATCAGCTTGATGTTTCATTAGAAAATAGATAATAAATGGAACAAGTACCGAAATGCTACCCACTATCGTATAGGAGGTCAGATACAAGAGGTTGGCAGGATAGACGATTTGGGCTTGGTTGATAATAACGGCTGCTGCTGCGCTGAAACCGATATTCTTGATATTCCCGGCAGATACCAATAGACCTACTCCAAAGGCTCTAGAAGACTTGATGTGATCAAGGCTTTGGAGAAATCGAGGAGTCTGTGGATTGGGTAAGTAATATCTACGAGAGACTTTATATACTGCCCAGACGATCAGCAGTAGTGCTATGAAAATTTTAACATGTCCGGCATAGATCAAAGGAGCGCCATCACCGATACCTAGTCCTGGAAAACTAATTACAACAAGGCCTACACCGAATATGCCTAAGAACCAACCAGCGATAAAGGCTAACCCGTTGCTCTGGGCGCGAGCTGTCATTAGCATTATGATCAACGCTGCGATAGTTATAGGACTCAATAGCAGACCTATGACCATAGGTGTCAGTTGATATACGATCTGAGACATGGTGCCGAACCTAATCATGATCTACTAGCTAACCTAATGCTTGGTAGGTTTTGGTTTTATGAGGACCTAGAATGACATATGTGGCTGAGTTATTTGATTGTTAAAATCAATGTATTACATTTGTAATACAAATTTTTAGACTATGCTGAACGTAAGATTATCAGACAAAGAAGAGAAGCAATTGACTGATTACACCAAGCTTAATAACATACCCAAGTCGCAGGTGGTAAGAGAGGCTTTGGCAGTATATTTCTCCGAGAAGCGCGATGTGTCTAATCCCTTTGACATAGGTGAGGACTTGTTCGGTCAGGAGGGTAGTGGTAGATCTGACGGCTCGACCTCCTATAAGTCACACCTTAAGGATAAGCTCCGTGAGAAGCACGCTCATTGATGCAGGGCCGTTGATTGCCCTATTTGACAAGAGCGATCAATATCACAGCCTAGCCATTGACTTTTTGAGAGACTACCAAGGCAAATTTGTCACCACTTGGCAGGTGATCACTGAAGCATCGCACATGCTTTCATTTAGCACCAAAGTACAGATCAATCTACTGGAATGGATTAATCGCGGTGGACTCCAGATTTTCGATATTGAGAACTATCATTTGACCAGACTCATCGACCTATCGGAAAAATTTAATGATGTACCCATGGATCTGGCTGACGCTTCCTTGATCATCGCCTCTGAGGCAACTAGTATTTTGGAGATTGCCAGTGTAGACGGTGACTTTTACATCTATCGTGACATTCGCAACCGCTACCTGACTAATGTTTTCAAACTTCGATGATCTCTACAGCCCAGCAACAAGAGCTACTTGATATACTGACTTTTATAAAAACAGCCGAGCGGCTCAAAGCAACTTTGCGCTCTGCGTACAATTCTGAAGGTAGTCAGGAAAGCACAGCTGAGCATACCTGGCGAATAACACTACTGGCTTTTGCACTAGAGAAATATTATCCTGAGATTAACTTCTCCAAGTTGATCAAGATGTTGATCATTCATGATCTTGGTGAGATCATCAACGGTGATATTCCAGCTATTTACCAGAATGCGGTCGTAGATAAAAACGATGAAGAAAGAAACGACTTTCTCGAAGTAATTGAGCCTCTATCTGTGGGTCTCCAGGCGGAATTACTTAGCCTCTTTGATGAGTACAACGCTGTTAAAACACCAGAGGCCAAACTCGCGAAAGCACTTGATAAACTGGAGACCCTGCTGCAACATGTACAAGGAAAGAATCCTGACGATTTCGATTATGCTTTTAACCTAACCTACGGAAAAGACTATACAGAAAGCGACGCTATTACTTCTTTCTTGAGGTCAATAATCGATCAGCAGACTCAGCAGCGTCATGACGACCAGCAGCAGAAAAGAACTTCTGAAAACTAAGGATTGCCTATCGGAAAACAGGCTTTCGCCTATTCCGTAAATATGAACCGTAATAAGCTTAAAGAGCGATAACGTGTTCGGCGGCTCTAGAACCAAGCGTATTATCTTATGATAATGATCTGTGCTGTGGTAGGCGCTCGGTTGTCTATGCCCACCTGGCAGATATAGATACCTGTAGGCACTGGAGCTCCACTTTCATCAGTTCCATCCCATTGAATTGATAATGTACCTTTGGACAACTGTTGTTGCCGCATGACCTTGCCTTGAAGTGAGAGAATCCTCAACACTGCCGAAGTATTTATGGGCTTACCATATTGTATTTCTACACTACCTGTACTGGGATTAGGAACTACCTTTATCAGTGCTGTGCGTTCATCAGCAAGACTGCTGACGACTATCCAGAGGAAGTCCTCATTGATTATATCTACCTGTACATTGGAGAAGGTTTTTTCAATAGGAGTGAATTGAAATTCTTGCTTGGTCGGTGTGATGGTACCCGACCAACCTGCGGGCACTTCAACTTGATACTCTCCAGAATTGTTCGTGCTCACTTCCTCAGGGAAACCAATCATTGCCACCCCATCTGCGGGCTCACCTGATTCGTCCACCACCTTACCCGAGATGGTATAGCTACCAGCATAGGTGGCGACATAATCTTGATCGATCCTATCTACACTTACGTCATCTAGCGTAATAGAAGCCGGGTCAAAAACGTAATCGCCAAGTATAGGCGCGATTGTACCACTCCAGTTGACTGGTACTTCAGCAGTATAGAGACCCTGCTCGTCGGTAAGCGTTTCTTCTGGGAGACCTATGAGTGCTACGCCCTCAAGTGGCACTCCCATTTCAATTATCACCTTTCCTGAGATAAGATAAGTACCGACGTAAGTGGCTTCAAAGTCTAGGTTAGCTCGATCTTCCTCTAATGATGCAATGGCAAGACTGGCTGGTGAAAACTCATAATCTGAGAGCTGGGGAGTGATTACACCTGTCCAGCCTGCTTGGATATCTATAGAGAACTCACCTTCTTCATTGGTCATCACCTCCTGCTCGAACCCTTCGAGTAAGACCTGACCCAGTGGATTTTCCATACCGTCAAGCACTTTCCCTGATATGGTATAGTTGCCTACATAGGTACCTGTAAAGCTCCGATTGACCTGATCTGACTGGACATTATCAAACGCAATCTGACTCGGTTCAAAGCCATAATCTACCAGAAAAGGAGTAAGTGTACCGCTCCAGCCAGCCGGTACATCTGATTGATAGGCACCTTGAACATCCGTGGATAGCGATTCCGGTAGGCCAGTGATCTGCACTTGGGACATGGGATCGCCTGATGCGTCTACCAGTATACCTGAGATGCGGTAATTACCAATATAGGTCGCCTCAAACTGAAGATCGGCGGTATTGGTCTGGAGTGCATCGATAGTGAAGTCAGCAGGGCTGAATGAGTAGTCGTTTAGTTGTGGAGTGATGACACCAGACCAGCCGGCCTTTAGTTCGACAGAGAAGTCTCCTTCCGCATCGGAAATCACCTCTTGGTCAAATCCCTGAAGGCTCACTTGTGCCAAGGGATCACTTCCAGTGGTTAGGACTTTACCTGACAAGGTGTAGTTCCCAATATAGGTTGCTGCAAAATCTTGCTGGGTTTTGTCTGACCTGACATTTGTTAGAGCTATCTGGATTGGTGCAAAAGTATAGTCATCGAGCTGAGGTAGGAGGGTGCCACTCCATCCGGCAGGTACTTCGGAATTGTACTCACCATCTGCATTAGTAATGGTCGCCTCAGGGAGACCCATGATTACTACTTGAGGTAAGGCAGCATTGGATTGACCCAATATTTTCCCGCTGATCTGGTAGTTGCCAGTGTAAGTGCCGTTGAAGTCAAGGTTACTCCTGTCGGCTTGTACATCGGTAAGGCTGTGATCAACAGGGTTAAACTCATAATCGGCCAACTCGGCGGTCAATGTGCCCGTGGCTCCCGCTGCTACCCTTATGGAAAACTCACCAGATGTACCGGAGCTGACCTGCTGGTCAAAGCCCTCTACTACCACGCCTGCTAGTGGATTGCCATTCGTATCGCGGACTGTCCCGGTAAGCGTATATCTGAGGGTGAATGTGGCCGTGAAGTCCTTATCCAGTTGGTCAGTGTCTACCGCTGTGAAGGTGAGTTGGCTGGGCTGGAAAGTATAGTCTGGGAGCGTAGGCCTGACTGTGCCATTCCAGCCATGAGGTACCATACCGGTAAATTCACCGAGCTCGTTAGTCGTAGTGACTTGCGGTAGCCCAGAAAGAGACACTTGAGAAACCGGCGTGCCAGATACGTCTTTGATGACACCCTTTACTTCGTAGAACACATTGATCGCACCTTCAAAATCAAGATCGTTGTAATCCTTGTCCAGAGAAGTAATGTCGATTTTCGCTGGCATGAACCCGTAGTTTTGCAAGACAGGGGTGATCGAGCCAGACCATCCGGCAGCTTCACTTGCCGAGAACTCACCGTTCGCATCTGTGATTGTTGGCTGACTAAAGCCGTTCATTGTCACATTCGCCAGTGGGTTGCCAGCTTCGTCGAGCACTTTTCCAGATAGGGTATAGTCACCTGTATATCTGGCGGTAAAATCCTGATTGGCCAGGTCACCGGTCAAACTGCTTATTATGATCTCTGCGGGATCGAATGCATAGTCAGTGAGTACTGGAGTGAGTGTGCCATTCCAGTTTCTTGGTAGTTGTACTGAATAGTCACCCTGGGTATTTGTTACTATCGTTTGAGGAAGCCCCTGTAGTGTAACATTGGCTATACCATTGTTGGCGGCATCCTGGATGGTACCTGAAAGTGTAAACCGCTCAATGATCTGGCCTGCTGTACTGAATGCCCATGACGGACTTTCATTGAGGTTGCCATTTTCATCTTCGGCGACTACCTGCCAGGTGTAGGTCTTATCAGTAGCCAGGTGCGATAGGTCAAAAGTCGTGGATGTCGTAGTGGAGATCAGCGTCTCGTTGATATAGAGGCGGTAGCTGATGTCGTCTCCTTCGGGATCTGTACTGGCAGTCCAATTCAGCGTAATGCTTCCAGCAATATCCTGCGTCTCGTCTGCTGGAGACACCAGGTTAGGCTCAGAGGGATTTTGATTTTGTGCTGTGCTTTGATAGGTAAAGGATTCGGTAAGACTCCTGGCGGTACCACCGTCACCATCATCAGCGATGATCTGCCAGTGGTAGGGTACATTTTCTGCCAAGGCTGACACAGTGTAAGAAGTGCCTTGCAGTACCGTTGCTACGCGCTGCATCATGCCAGGATCTGTACCGATCTGTACCTCGTATTGCACATCTTCCGCACTGTTATCACTATCTACACTGGCTTGCCACTGTAAGGTGACCGAGGGGGTACCGACGACTTCATCTGCTATTGGGCTGGTGAGGACAGGAGACAGAGGGGCTTCATTCTGCCCGCTAAAGCTGAAGACTTCACTTGATGACGCTCCTTCCTGAGGATCTTTCGCTACTACTTTCCAGTAATAGACGGCATTATTTTCAAGTTCAGCTGTCATATAGGTGAGGTTGCTTGATCCAGTACTCACCAAGGTATTAGGACTGGAGAATTGATCGAGGTAAACATCGTAGGTCACAAGATCTCCATCTGCGTCCTGAGCGACTTGCCATTCCAGTATTGCGGTAGCGCCGGTTAGTTTAACCTCATTGGTTGGACCCACTAGCACAGGTGCTTCCGGTAGGGTGTTCTTAACATTGAATAACCAAGTGCTGCTGCTCGCAGCAGCACCTTGATCATCCTTGGCTACAACTTTCCAATAGTAAGGAGTATTAGCTGATAAGCTGACTAGAGAATGCTCAGGATTGACCAAGTCACTGGCTATAATGGTAGTCGGGCTAGGATTGCTGTCCATGTACACATCATAGGTGATTGGATTCCCATCTATATCCCTTGAAGGATTCCAGTTGAGTAGTGTGGTGGGCGACTGCTGCCCGTCAAAGTTACTGGGACTGACCAACTCAGGAGCAGCGGGTGCTGAGTTGACAGAGTTGTTCTGCACAGTGAAGCTTCTGATTTCGCTTGAGGTTTTCCCCCCATAAGGATCTGTGGCAACTACCTTCCAGTAGTAGGTAGCGTTAGGTGTGAGCCATGTGGCTGAGTAGGTCGTATCCTGACCGGATGCAACAAGTGTTGATGGATCGGTGATATTATCAAGATATAGATCATAAGTCAGGAGGAGGCTGCCGTCTGGATCAGTCGTCGTCTGCCACGTCAGTGTCGGGTCATAGGCTACATCCTGAGCGTTGGATTGTGGGTTGAGCAGTACTACAAGTTCTGGAGGAGTATTCGTTGTAGTAAAGCGCCATTCTTTTAGAGGAGTGGGTTCGCCTATTACACCATGGACATCTTTGCCAACAACAGTCCAGGTGTAGATCTTATGCGGGCTTAGTCCGGCTTCACCTAAAAACTCGGTGATGGTATATGACTCTGTTGTTAGATTATTGGCAATCAACATGTCATCAACATATACATCGTAGGTGAATGATGTACTAGGTGTTGTTTCCCACTCAAGCGTCGGGTTGAGGCTTACACCAGAAGATAAATGAGCAGGACTCTTCAGCGTTGGTTGTATCGATCCTTCTCCAGAAAAATCATTGGTCTTATAGTTCCAGACCTCACTAGAGGTTTCTCCTCCTTTACCGTCAAGAGCGATTACCTTCCAGTAAAAAGTAGTATTGGTGGGGATGGCATTGCCAAATATGGCTCTGGTTTGGCTACTTGTCACACCATAGTCGATGAAATCTGTAGGTGACTGCCCAATAAAAAGCTGATAGGATACGGGATCGCCATCAGGATCGGTCGACCTCCCCCAGCTTAGCGTATGCTCCGTCAAGTTGCCTTCGTTACCATTGATCGGTGCTAATAACTCAGGTGCTGTTGGAGGCCTGTTGAAGGTCGTAAAAGACTGCACTGCACTCTCTGAGAGACCACCACGACCATCCTTGGCCACTACCTTCCAGTAGTAAGTCGTGCCAGATGCCAGCTCAGCAACTTCAAAACTGGTCGTCGCAAGGTTCTTTGCCAGGAGCGTTTGGAACTCAGGGCGAATGCCTAGGTGGAAGTTGTAGTGCACTTCATCGTCCTCAGGATCAGTCGCCGCTTGCCAGATAAATCTTGTTGGCGATATCCCTACGTCTGCACCCCCTGCTGCTGGTAGCAGAAGTATAGGGTTGACCGGCGGAGTATTGGTCGGATCAGGCCTGGTCGTAAAAGACCTTACTTCACTATCACCAAAGTCTCCATAAACGTCTTTTGCCCTGACTTTCCAATAGTAAGTAGTATTGGGTCTCAACTCGTCCATTTCGTAGAAAAGATCCCGGATATCCTCTCCCAACCGCCGCTTGGGACTAGCGACGGTATCCATCATGACCTCATAGATGATATCGTCACCGTCCGGGTCAGTAGCCTCATACCATTCCAGTCGGACGGGCAAGCTTACATCCACCTGCTCCAGTCCCGGCGATACAAGGGTGGGAGCGGTAGGCGCACTATTGTCAGGACTGACCTTGACACAGCGCACTGCCGCGGCGGCAAGGTTGCTACCTGTGGTAACATTGAGTCCAAAATTTGGAATATACTGGTAGAGAATAGAGCGCTGTGATAGATCGGATTGCGTAAACCAAAACTGCATCTGGTTGCTAAACTCAAAAGGTGTCTGGCCAAAGTTGAGTCGGTATCCTGAGGGTAGTAGGCTGAGTCCGCTCTGATTGAGCCATTCACCCTGCTGACCACCTACGCTCCATGTACTGTGATGCATAGTGGTGCCTGGTTGCAGCGGGAAAAATGTGTTCCAGGCTTCACGAGGAGCCACTTGCCAGCCACTGGGACACACGCCCTGCACATATCGACTTGTATCCGTCAGCGCATCCGGATTGATGGTCGCATTCCAGTCATATAGGTAGCCGTACTTATCGACGTTGGAGGTTTGATGCAGCAGGGCTGAATAGCTTTTTTTCGATAGATCTCTATTGGTATGCCAGTACTCGTACCCATAGTAGCCGTCCCTTTCTTCTGGCTCATAGGCCAGGTTGTGCGTCATCCACTTTTGTCCATTGATATCTGCCCATTGATAGACCTTTCCATCCCGGTCGTCAACGATGATACCTGTTTCGTTCCCGTCGGCAGGCTTGGTGATAAACTGTCGTACTTGGCTTGATTCTACGACCCCCTCATCATTGTGGGCTACCACTTTCCAGTAGTACTTGGTGTTATGCGCAAGTCCTGATACGGTATAATGAGTATCCTCAATGTTTTGGGCTATGCTCCTGGGATCAGGATTCACATCGAGGAAAACTTCGTAGCGGTAGTTGTCTGCTGTGTTAAAGGACCAAATAAGTGGTGTTTCAGTATCTACATACGTCGAGATCTCTCTCGGATATTGAACGGCTAAGCTGGCATTTACTACGTCCGCAGTGCGGAAGTAAGCAACATCACTCTCTGTACTTTCAGCGTCTAGATCTGTCGCGATTATCTTCCATGCATATTGCTGTCCAGGAGACAACCCTTGAACCTGGCTTTGGAAGGCCTTACTACCGAAGGCAAAGCCTGCAGGCTCTAGAGCATCAATGGAAGTACCCAGGAGGAGTCGATATAGCATGTCACCTCCCTCTGGATCATCGCCTCCATCCCAGGTGAAAACGGGGTTTAGACTCACTTCAGATTCGTCGGAAGATGGCTCAAGCAATACCGGTTTTGTAGGTGGCTTATTGACCGTTAGCTCTACATCGTAAGAGCGTATAGCCACACCCTGTTGGAGAGTAACTTTTGCGGTAGGGCCTGAAGAAAAATCTCCTTCGATTTTAAATCTCCTTGTGGCATTGCTTGGTAGCCCATTTGTATACGTGATAGACTCGCTGACAGTAAACCCTTCGGGTACGTCTACATTGACTATCGTTTCTGTGTTGTCATAATAAAGCACCAGTGCTACTGCGTCTTTGATATCTGAGCTACCGCGTGCGCTGTAGCTCGGGATGCTATTGTCAAAGGCAGGTGTCATGGTTTCCTGTTGGTACTCGAACAAAAGAGTAGGATGCCCATATCGATAATATGTACGTAGAAGGCTCAACTCTATGTCTTGCGCAGTAGTGGTGAATCTTTCGATTTCACTGTTGACCACCCCACCTTGTCCATCATAGGCAACAACCTGCCAATAATAGGTCGTGCCAGATGGTAAAATGAGATCGTATGTTGTAACAGACAAGTCGGTCGCTTCGAGCTTAAGACTGTCAGGGTGACTGCCGAGGTATAAGTCATACATGACCTCATTGCCATCCGCATCGCTGGCCTGCTGCCACTGGATCGTTGGTTCTAGTACTACTTCAGTAGCCTCACCTACCGGAAAAATCAATGTAGGCAGAGAGGGAGCAGTATTGCCTATAGCTAGGTCAGTGGTGAAACTCCAGACTTCACTTTCAGATTGGTCTCCACGGCTGTCTACAGTCACTACTTTCCAGTAGTAGGTAGTACCAGATGAGAGTGGTGCGGTGACCTCTGTGTGATCGGTGATCACCCTCTTGTCAGGTAGTATAGTCGTGCCATACCATAGTTCATAAGACAGCTCATCATTATCGGGATCAGTGGCAGGTAACCAAGTGAAGGAGGTGTTGTGATGAACTCCGCTACTACCATTCTCTGGAAAAGACAGCATAGCAGAGGAAGGAGTTCTATTGCGTGTATTAAACTCCCATACTGCACTGCTGGTCTCCCTGCCATTGCCATCATTGGCGACTACCTTCCAGAAGTAGGTGGAGTTGCCTTGAAGCTCTTGAGATACATTGAAGCTGGGGTTAGCAAGGGCCGTTGCGATTTTATTGGTAGGAGGGTTCTGAGTATCAAAATAAATATCATAAATAACGGTATGCTGATCTCTATCCGTACTCTCTAGCCATGAAAGAGTGGGTTTTAAATCGACATTTGACGCGCTATTGGCGGGAGTGGGTGCCTCGGGAATCGTCGGGGCATATATGTTGACATCACCTATTGTGAAAATCCAGATATCGCTCTCAGCTATGCCACCTTGATCATCTTTGGCCACTACTTTCCAATAATATTGCGTGTTCGGTAAGAGGTAGTTGATATAAAACGCGTTGACCTGATCAGGAAGCTCATCATCTACAAAAATGAATACAGTATCATTCACTTGGCTGGCAAGAATAATATCACCGGCCAATAGCGTAAGATTATCCTCACTCGTGCCAAGAAACAGGTCATAGAGGATTGGGTCGCTATCTATGTCATTGCTCTTTTCCCAGGAGAAAAGAATGAAGTCTTCCTTATAATCTGGATTACCGTTTACTGGAAATACAAGTGATGGGGCAGTTGGTGCTGTATTGGCTACTACCTGCTGAGTAATGAATGTAAGCAATAAAAGCAGGTAGAAAACTCGAAATGGGAAAGTGTGCATGGTCTGTGTAACGATTTGCAGAATATTATTCTTAACGAGTCAAAATACTGTCAATCAGACAGGAGTAAAATACAATTAATTCTTGGAATGTCATACTTGAGACTTGGAAAATTGTGATCGTCAAAGAGTCTAGAGGTAGTGTGAACAGTCATTGCACTTAATATGCTTTGAGCAGGACACTCTTTTGCTTTGAAAGGTTGGAGGCTATTCTATGAAAATTGATACTTTCTTAATTCATTGGAAGATCATCTCTATTCATTAGATATGATATAACGGTTGGGATGTGTGTTAGACCATCATTTATCTCCTTTTTTGAAGAGTGATGTGCTAAGGGATGGTGAGATTATTTGACCAGTGCGAGTTCTCTATGGACTGGACTGTCGCATAGACAGGACTCGCCAATCTGATTTTTGACAGATTAACTCATTTCTAATTGTTGAAGTGGTATGTCACTTAGAGATTATGGCTTTGGCGCAGATTATATTGCGATCTACTGACCCACGCCAAAGCTACAAGCATCATTTCGGTAGCAGTACATCATTAACCACATGCACAAAACCGTTTGACGCTTCCACGCTGGCTATTATCTCAGATCCATTTGCAAATACTTTGTCGCCTTCCATTGTGATATCTACGAAACCACCATTTGCCTGATAAAGAGACTTTTCTTTTCGGAGATCCTCAAGACTGTACTTACCTGGAGCGGCATGGTAGTAAAGGATGTTTTTCAAATCACCCTGATTCTCTGGCTTTAGCAGGAAGTCTAGCGTCTCTTTAGGCACTTTGTCAAATCCAGCGTTCGTAGGTGCGAATAGCGTGATCGGGCCTGCATTAACTAGTACGTCTTCGATGGCCGCTGCTTGTGCTGCGACTACCAGGGTGCTATGGTCTTTGGATCCTAGCGCAATGCCGAGCAGGTTGGGATCAGAGTCTGGATCATTAACTGCGGACTGACCTTTGGCTTGGATCATACTGGCCGAAGAACCTTGATTTTGCTGTTCTTGTGGCGTACAGCCAATGACCAAGCCAAGAGCGATAAGGGTTAATAGTTTTTTCATGGTCTTTTGCTATTTAGTTTGTCTTAAATATCGTGCCTACATATTCAGGGAGGTATGATTTGAATCATACGTCTACAAGAGGCTTCTACTTAACCTTGAACTGCGGATCAGAACTCACCTGTCCAAGGATGATTTCTAAGGATATAAAAATTCAGAATATGATAAGCTACGAAACTATCGACGTAAGGAAGATACCGAGTGTCGAACGCCATCAACAGATCATTGCTCGTGTCCTGGGACTCAAAGTAGATGAAGGGTTGATATTAGTAGTAGATCATGATCCTAAGCCCCTTTACTATCTTCTGAAAGAGGAGCACAAGATGGACTTTGATTGGAAGTATCTGGAAAAGGGTCCTGTCCTGTGGCAGGTGCTGTTTGTAAGAAAATCAGGTGTAGAGTCAATGCGTTTAGATGATATTATAGGGACTGATCTTTCTAGACTAAGATATTTCGCGAGACTTGATCCTCGTTATTGCCTGCATGAAGACACCACGCTAAAGCAGGTAGCAGTATTGGCGAATAGGCCTGCGCAGGAGATTTATGAGGTGATCTCTACGCACAAAGACCAATCTCAAAATCATTTTGAATATTGGAAGCCGTTACTCTTCACTCAATACATTAGACAAAATTATCACGCATTTGAGCTACATGAGTTTAGTAAATTATCTGATACGATGAACCAAGTTGTGGAGCACCACAGCTTGGAGATTCCCTCTTTGGTGGATCTCAAGAAGTCGTTCGATGAGCTTACCCGTTTACTGAAAGAGCAAATCAATCAGGAGACCGATTGGTTTGAAGTGCTTGCAAACAAAGAATCAGCCGGATCAGAGCAAAGGACAAGCATTGTGGATTTTGAACCCACGATCCACTTGCTACGAGAGATTAATAGGGCTACTGATCAATTTACACCTCCGGCAGATGCGTGTCCGTTGACCATGCATCTCTATGATAGGCTTGGCTATTTATATGATGATGTCGTTTGTCATATCTATTTAGAATCTACCTACTTACCCATCAATCTTCATCAGAACTAGAATCTTTGGCCGATTAGTTGGTTCGGTTATTTGAAAGGCCTACACTTGAGGGTGATATTTCTTCAATGTGTAGGTTTTTTTTGATACCATGGATATGATTATTCCAGAGGAAATGGTGCTAGAGTTTGGTGGTAAGCTCATCCAATACAAGAAGAATACAGCCATTTTTGACCAGGGATCACAAGCCCTTCATTATTATCAGGTCAAGTCTGGTGAAGTAAAGATGGTGAACTACAGTCCTGATGGACAGGAATTCATACAGGGATTTTTTCAGGCAGGTCAGAGTTTTGGAGAGCCCCCAATCTTTGCTGACTTTCCTTATCCAGCAAGTGCCATTTGCTGCCAGGATAGCAGCGTATTCAAACTTACCAGAGATCACTTCTTTGATCTGCTTTCTAAGCATTTTGAGATTCATAAGAAATTCAACGAACTGCTATCACGAAGGCTACAATACAAGGGTATGATCCTTAACGAAATATCCTCGCATCCACCGGAGCATCGTATCCTTACCCTGCTTACTTTTCTTAAGTCCTCTTTTAGTCCTGATGCTGAATTTGAAATTCCCTACACGCGTCAGCAGATTGCAGATATGACAGGTTTGCGTGTTGAGACGGTCATCCGCTCAGTACGCAAGATGGAGCAGAGTGGAGAACTAGCGATTAAAAACCACAAGATCACGATTTAGTATCCTGCAATCGTTTGAAATGGGCTCCAGAGATGTTTTTGGTAGCTGAGAAAAAATTGAGCCGAGTATGACTGAAGTCATATAGCCACGGTTTCTACACTTCTACATTTGGGTTATCAACTAAATACAACTGAGATGATCCTAAGATATGCCCTACTTCCCATGCTATGCTTGTTTATGATGGCATGCGGTAGCAGCCAAAGCAAGATAGACGAGATAAAAGCCCGTAGTGTAGCCGCTAAACCTGAGCCAATGAGCTACGAAGATGCTGTTAAGGACTGGCGCAATAATATCGGTGTTGGCCCTATCAAATCCATTGAACTAGGCGAGATCGACCAAGAGCTAGTTGCAACTGGTTTTGATGCATTTGATCTAAAATGTACAGCCTGCCATGATCCTTACAAGGAGAAGATTGGTCCTGCCATGCTGGGTGTTACCGAAAGACGCAGACCGGAGTGGATCATGAATATGATTCTTAACCCTACAGAGATGGCCAAGACTGACCCTATCTGCTTAGGCCTTCTGGCACAGTACAATGCTGTGATGGCTGATCAACGACTTTCTGAAGAACAGACCCGAGGCATCCTGGAATATTTCCGCACACTTACGCTTGAGAATTAACCCAAACCAATAAATCATAAAATCACTGCATTATGAAAAATTCAATATTCAAGATCGCAGCATTTATGATCATCGCTATCGGCGGTGGCTATTTGCTGACACAATGTGGCACCTCCAGCCCTGACAAAGGAGGGGGAGTGCTCAGCGGTTCTACAGCCGAGGAAGTATTCGTTGCACCTGGTGAATTAGATGAGTATTACGCATTTATGTCAGGAGGCTATAGCGGTCAGATGGGTGTTTACGGACTACCTTCAGGTCGCCTATTTAGGGTGATCCCTATCTTCAGCCAAGATGCTGAGAAGGGGTATGGTTACAACGAAGAGACCAAGCCCATGTTAGAGACTAGCTGGGGCTTTATACCTTGGGATGATTCCCACCACCCTGAGCTATCGCAAACTAATGGGGAAATTGATGGACGCTATGTCTTTATCAATGGTAACAACACTCCAAGGGTTGCGAAAATCAACCTTACCACGATGGAGACAGAGGAGATCATAGAGATCCCTAATGCTGGTGGCAACCACGCTTCAGCTTTCATTACAGAAAACACGGAGTATATCACTGCTTCTACACGATTCAGCGTACCTGTGCCTCAGGCTGACGAGAAGATTGCCTCTTATGCTGATAAGTTCAACGGCGTATGGACATTCATCTCTTTTGAAGAAGAGGACATGGAGATTGGATTCCAGATCCTGGCTCCTCCATTCAACTGGGATTTGGCACATGCCGGTAAGGGCGAGTCTCATGGCTGGATGTTCTTTTCCTCTTACAATGCTGAGAAAGCGAACACTTTACTCGAAAAGAATGCTTCTCAGTTAGACAAAGACTTTATCGCAGCAGTCAACTGGAAGCTCGCTGAGGAGTACATTGCTCAAGGCAAAGCTCGCGACATGCAGGTTGATTTCCGCAATAACGAGTGGGATGAGTCTACTCAGATGGCGACTTCTCATACGAGAAATACTGTCAAAGTACTGATACCCGAAGAATGTCCAGGTCTAGTATACTTGCTCCCAACTCCTAAGTCACCTCACGGTGTGGATGTCGACCCTACCGGAAAATTCATTGTCGGTGGTGGCAAGTTATCCGCTGATATGGCTGTGCACTCTTTTGACAAGATGCTCAAGGCTATCGAAAACGAAGATTTCGAAACGACTATCGATGGTATTCCAGTATTGAAGTATGACAACATCCTTCAAGGTATTGTGAAGCAACCGGGACTCGGACCTTTGCACACTGAGTTTGATGGACGAGGCAATGCATACACTACTTTCTTCATCTCTTCTGAGATCGTAAAGTGGAAAGTGGAGACGCAAGAGATTCTTGATAGAGTACCTACATACTACTCCGTAGGACACTTGATGATCCCTGGTGGAGACTCACGTAAGCCTGAGGAGGGTGGTAAGTACATGGTCGCGCTAAACAAGATCACTAAAGATAGATACCTGCCCACAGGTCCTGAGCTAGCGCACTCAGCACAGCTATATGATATCTCGAGAGATAAGATGCGACTGTTGCTCGACTTCCCTACAGTGGGTGAGCCGCACTACGCACAAGGGTTGCTTGCAAGTAGGATTAAAGACAAGCAGGTCAAGACCTATCTTCTTGAAGAAAACAAACACCCGTACGTGACAGATAGAGAGTCACGTGTGAAAGTTGAGCGCGAGGGCAATGAGGTGCATGTGTATATGACAGCCATTAGGAGTCACCTTGCGCCGGACAATATTGAAGGTATCAAAGTAGGAGATGAAGTGTACTTCCATGTCACCAATCTGGAGCAAGACTGGGATGTGCCGCACGGTTTTGCCATGATGGGTGCGACTAACGCTGAGTTGCTGATCATGCCTGGACAGACAGAGACGCTTCTATGGAAGCCAATTAAGGTTGGAGTTTTTCCTTTCTACTGTACAGATTTTTGCTCCGCACTTCATCAGGAGATGCAAGGATACGTGAGGGTTTCACCAAGAGGCTCTAATGTACCATTATCCTGGAGACTCGGTGACGATACTGGTGGTGCAGACCCTGCACCGTAGTTGATAGTTGGTTAGGTGGAAGTGGGGTAGAGCGCCCCACTTCTTTTTTCACAAGCGTTACCTCTCACTACCATGAAAACGAAACTCATTTTTATAATTGGGGCACTATCGATTCTGGGGTTATTTTGGCTACCCCTTTGGCGTATCACTCTAGACGCACCTCAGTACCCTGAAGGGGTTAGTATGTACATCCACATCAATAAGATAGGCGGGGATACACCTGGCACTTTACAGAATATCAATATCCTCAATCACTACATTGGCATGAAGTTTATTGAGCCAGAGTCTATTCCTGAGCTGACCTACTTCCCCTATGTGATCGCTGGTATGGCTGCCCTGGGTCTGATTCTAGGCCTAACGGGAAATAAGAAACTCTGGATCACATGGATAGTGATTCTGGGAATTCTTGGAGTATTAGGCGTATACGATTTCTACCTCTGGGAGTACGACTATGGTCACAATCTGGATCCTAATGCAGCTATCCGTATTGAGGGAATGACTTATCAGCCACCGCTATTTGGATCAAAGCCATTGCTCAATTTTGTAGCGCATAGCTACCCGCACACAGGGGCCATTTTTCTGGGATTGAGTTTTGTGCTCTGTACGTTGGCCATCTTCCTATCGAAAAGTAATAAGGCTGAAGACTCCTATCATTAGTGTTCATTAGAGGCAACAAAAGGACGCGGTAGGAATATGAAGCTAAATATCTGGTGGATAGTGGCAGTGATAGGATTAGGTTCACTCTTTGTATTGCCGCTTTGGAAGATCAGTCTGGTAGTACCTCAGTACCCTAAAGATATTGCGATCTACCTGCACATCGATAAGATCGCAGATGGCTCGGAAAAGGCGTTGATGATAATGAATGTGCTGAATCACAATATTGGGATGAAAGAGATTATACCTGAGGACTTCAAGGAGTTCGACCTGTTTCCCATCGCGGTGGCAGGTTTTATTATCTCTGGGCTGCTATTGGCGACTTTCCCAAGTCCCAAATGGCTGTCTATGATATGGGTGGCAGTACTCTACTTGGCAGCATTAGCCGCTCTGGCGGATTTTTACTTATGGCTATATGATTTCGGGAATAACCTTGACCCTGAAGCTGCCTTGAAGATCGATGGCCAAAACTTTCAACCTCCGGTGCTAGGTATTCGAAAAGTAGCCAATTTAGAAGTACATTCATTCCCAAGCTGGGGAGCTTTGTCTGTTGCAGCGAGCTTAGTGCTCGCTGTGATCGGTCAGCTAAAAACAAAAGAATAATGAAGCATACTATTTGGAACATAGCGGTAGGCGTAATGAGTCTGATATTAGTAGGCTGTAGTATCTCAACTGAGCCGATAGTTTACGGAGAAGATGGCTGTCATTTCTGTAAGATGGGCATAGTCGATCAGCGATATGGTGCAGAACTGGTGACTGACAAAGGAAAAATAATGAAGTTTGACGCTATAGAGTGTATGGTCAACTTCCAGCGTAGCAAGGAGCAGGAATACGCATTCACCGTAGTGAATACGCTGGATCAACCTGCGACATTACAGCCAGCTGTCTCAAGCTATTTTCTGGTAAGCAAAAAACTACCTAGTCCAATGGGCATGTACCTGACCGGATTTACTACGCTTCAGCAGGCCGTAGAGGCGAAAAAGCAGTTTGGAGGAAACATATATAGCTGGGACGAACTCAATGAGCATTTTGATACAATCAAAAACAGCGGTGATGGGTAGGATTGTAAACCTTTGTATAGGGTTACTGCTGTGGTTAATCACTAACCAAATTGCGGTAGCGGAGGTCATCAAAGTAGGGAGTGACCATCCATACTCTAAGATCAGCGACGCGATCGCGGCAGCTGCTCCTTTTGATACAGTGCTACTAGCCAATGAGACTTTTTTTGAAATCAACATTCGGATAGATAAGCCGCTGACACTGAAAGGTACGCATGCATCGATCATCGATGGCGAGCTACAGGATGAGATATTGGTGATTGCAGCAGACAGTGTAGTGGTGTCTGGGATTACCGTTCAGAATGTAGGCTATAGCTTTATCAAAGACAGGGCTGGCATCAGGGTGGAGGAGAAGGACTATGCGCTGATTGAGAACTGTCAGCTGTTCAATACCTTCTTCGGCGTGTATCTTCAGAAGTCTAACCATACTACCGTCCGTGGCAATCTGATAGAGGGCAGTGATGGTTCGTCAGAGACTTATACTGGCAATGCGATCCATATGTGGTACTGCGAGGAGATACTGGTAGAGAACAATATCACCCGGTATCATCGAGATGGCATCTATCTGGAGTTTGTGAATCATAGCGAAGTGCATGGTAATACGAGCTTTCGAAATATCCGCTATGGACTCCATTTCATGTTTTCCAACTATGACAACTACTCCTACAACACATTCGAAGACAATGGCTCTGGTGTGGCTGTGATGTTTTCGAAATGGATCAACATGAAACACAACCGCTTCCTCAACAACTGGGGGAGTGCTTCCTTCGGGCTCTTGCTGAAGGAGATCTATGATGGTGAGCTGAGCAACAACCTATTTGAAGACAACACGATTGCCATACATGCTGAAGGGGCGAACCGAATATTGATTGCTAATAACGTGCTGAGAAACAATGGTTGGGCGCTTAAGATCATGGGCAACTGCTTCGAGAATAGGATCGAAAAGAACAACTTCCTTGGCAACAACTTCAATGTTGCGACCAACTCACGGAAGACCATGGACACCTATGAGGAGAACTACTGGGATGACTATTCCGGATACGATCTTGACGAAGATGGCTTTGGAGATGTGCCGCATCGCCCGGTCAAGTTATTCGCTTACATTGTAGAGAGGGTGCCTATCTCCATAGTTATGTTGAGAAGCCTCTTTATCGAGATGATTAATGTAGCCGAGTATATCATACCGTCTCTGACACCAGAAAATCTGGTGGACTCCAATCCAGTTTTGCAGCCCCATCCACTATGATCAGATTTCAAGAATTGTCTAAGTCTTTTGGTCAGCTCATGGTGCTTGACAAAGTCTCGGCTGACATACCGGAGGGCAAGATCGTGGCTGTACTTGGACCCAATGGTTCTGGTAAGACGACACTAATCAAGAGCCTAATGGGCATGGTGAAGCCTGATGCTGGGCAGATGTTCATTGGTGACCGTCAGATCAATCGACAAAGCGACTATCGCAAAGCCATTGACTACTTGCCTCAGATCTCCAGACACCCGCAGAACCTGACGGCCAGAGAGCTAGTCGATATGCTCGAAGACATTAGGGAGCAAAAGGGCGACTCAAAGATGTTCATCGACCTCTTCGGTCTGGAGTCTCATCTCGACAAGCATCTCCACAACCTCTCAGGAGGCACAATGCAGAAAGTGAGCATCATGCTCTCGCTGATGTTCAAAAACGAAATTATGATATTGGATGAGCCGACTAATGGGTTGGATCCTGTGGCCATCATCCGACTCAAGGAATATCTGAATCAAGAACGCAATAGAGGTAAGACCATCATCTTTACCACGCACATCATCCCACTGGTCGAGGAGATCGCAGATGAGATTATCTTCCTACTAGAAGGCCATATTTACTTTCAAGGAAGTGTGAGCACGCTTTTGACCAAGGAGAGCGAGACTAATCTTGAGCACGCCATTGCCAATGTATTGATAAAGTCAGCCAACCATGAATAAGATCCTCAAATACGGCTTCCTTGACCTGATCAGAAGCAACTGGCTGATCCTTTACACGGGCTTCTATTTGATTGTTTCATTTGGTGTGCTCATGGCCAATGGCGATATCTCCAAGTCAGTGATCAGCCTGCTCAATGTGATCATCATGCTTATTCCACTGATCGCTACGCTTTACGGGATCATCTACTACTACAACTCACGCGATTATGTGGAGATGCTGCTGGCACAACCCATCACCAGAAGGAGCATATTCATGGGACAATTCTTAGGGCTATCGCTTTCTCTATCTACCAGTTTTTTGGTGGGTACATTGATCCCTTTCTTATTTTTTGGAGTAACCGAGTCGGTGTATTTGATTCATTTCCTATTCCTTTTGATCGCTGGGGTTTTCCTTACCTTCATCTTCTGCGGGCTTTCCTATTTGCTAGGCTTGGCTAATGATAACAAGCTCAAGGGTTTTGGATTGGCCATCTTACTATGGCTGTTTTTTGCCATTATCTATGATGGTATTGTAGTGATCTCACTTGTAAAATATGAGGACTATCCATTGGAGAAATTCACTCTAATAAGCACATTGATCAACCCAATCGACCTTAGCAGAATATTCATCATGCTCAAGTTTGATGCTGCTGCATTGTTCGGCTACACAGGTGCTCTGTTTAATAAGTTCTTTGGCTCAGGCCTTGGACTGGCTGTTGCTTTAGGAGCACTTTCACTGTGGAGTATTGTTCCCGTCTGGTTGATTATTCGCATCGCCAACAGAAAAGACTTCTGATGAATCCGAAGGCCTTGGCTGTCTTTATCCCGCTGGTGTTGATGGCGGGGCTAGCGACTGGGCTAGCCAAGTTGGGTATAGTGCCGATACCAGGAGCGCATCTTCATGGTCTGCTCATGCTCAACGGTTTTACAGGTGGCCTGATCACCGTAGAGCGTACTTTGAGCAAACCGATTCCATCTAATTTCTTTGCACTCGTTCTTCTCGAAGCTGGGATTGTACTTGCGCTGCTGGATTACTCTTGGGGACTATGGCTGGTTACTGGGGCTGTATTACTCCTGCTCACCCAGGAGGTGAGAGCTTACCAGAAATCACAATGGTTCTACCATACTACCCAAATCATCGGTCTACTCTGCTGGCTGACCGCCAATGTGAAATATCAGTTTGGTGGCTTCTACCCCTTGGCGATTCCATTCTGGCAGGCATTCATTTTGATGATGATCTTGGCGACACGTCTCAAAAATATCGACAGGATCAATGATCGACTGATGATGCTGGGCATGTGGTCGTATGTGGCTCTCATCTGTCTTCCCTTTCACGGCATAGCCACCTACCTGTCAGGCGGAGTACTACTATTGGTAGGTGCCAGAGCCCTTTGGCTTGAGCTTAAGACATCGCCGGATTCAGCCTATCGACTTATCATCGTCTATGGCTGGTTGATCGCTACCGCAATCGGCATATTAATGTCTGATTTTATCTTTTACAGCTACGATCTGGTTATTCACTGCTTCTTTTTGGGCTTCCTATTCAACATGATCTTTCTCAATGCCTCCAAGGCGGTGGTCAGTAAATTGGGTGTCAAAAACGTGCCCTTAGCAGAAGGAGTCTGGATAATCATCATGACAGTTGGCCTGCTCTTGCGCGTAGTAGCCGGTGACCTGCTGGAGGTCGAGTTAGCGAAGGAAGCAGGCGGCATCATCAGCGTACTAGCCATTCTTGGCTTCCTTGGATCAGTGATCCGTGCGGTTGTGCTTACCAGAAGGTCTTAAGTAGGTTACTCCAACTTGACAATAGAAATTTTGTCAAGGCAATTGACAAATAAATTTTTGTCAACCTTACTCCTGTCGCAGAGACTTCACCGGATTCATCCGCGCTGCACGTCCTGCCTGATTGGCAACTATCGCTAGCGCAAACCCAAGCGCAACCAGCCCAACTACTGGGAATACCCACCACTCGATACCCACCCTGATCTCGTATCGATCAAGGTATTGATCGAGTAAGAAGTAGGTGAGGGGTGCTGTGATCACAAAGGAGATAAATACCAGAAGTGAAAAATCCTTGGAGATCAAACCGATCAAGTGAGTAATAGACGCGCCAAGTACCTTTCTGATGCCGATCTCTTTGGTGCGCTGCTCAGCCATGAAGCTGGCTAACCCGAAGAGGCCCATACCGGTGATGAAAATGGCTAGAATAGAAAAGAGGCCCGATAGCTGCTTGGTCAGATTGATGATGCTGAACTTGTCCTGAAACTCTATGTCGGCAAACTTATACTCAAAGGGATAGGCTGGATTATGCTTATTGAAGATCTGCTCGACGCTGGCTAGTGTGGGCTGGAGATCAGCTCCTCGCTTTAGTCGTAGGCTTACATAGCCACCCCAGTCATCTAGGATCATGAAAGTCGGTCTCACTGGCTCATACGGTGAACCCATCAATACATTGTCCATCACGCCGATAAGCTTGCGTTTCTCATCCCAGAGGTCGAGATTGGTACCAATAGGGTCTTCCAGGTTCATTAAGTCAAGGGCAGCTTTATTGATTACAATCGCATCACTATCACTGGAGAACTCCTTCATGAAATCCCGGCCCTGAAGCATCTCCACACCCATGGTATTGGCATAGTCGTATTCGGTTACGATTGTCACAAACATCACCCTTAGATCTTCTGGCTTACCTGGCCAGCCAAGGAAGTTATTCGAGTTGATCTGGGTGATCATACCGTTAGAGCGGGTGACATTCTCGACCATACCTGATTGGATCAACTCATTTTTGAGCACCTGATAGTTGTCATCGATGGCATCCGTGCGTTGCACACTGATTAGATAGTTTTGATCATAGCCGAGTTCGCGATTTTGTACGAGTTCTATTTGCTGATAGATCACCACAGTACTGACCATCAGCAATATGGAAAATCCGAATTGGAGGATGACCAATATTTTTCTCGGTAGGGAAGCACCCTTGCCTGCTTTGATCGAACCTTTGAGGGTCACCGTTGGCTTGAAGGAGGACAAGAAGAAGGCCGGATAGCTACCCGACACTACGCCTGTCACCACAATCATAAGGAAGGCAAATACCCAAAACTGCATCGACATGAGATCGATAGTCAGCGTCTTGTCGACCATCGTGTTGTAGTAGGGTAGTGCGAGCAAGGCCAGAATGACGGCCAACGCAAACGAAATGGTGGTGATGAGAAGTGATTCCCCTAGAAACTGAATGATGATGCTGGCTTTACTCGAACCGAGGCTCTTTCTGATACCGACCTCTCGTGCGCGTTTTTCGGATCTGGCCGTAGCGAGATTCATAAAATTGATACACGCTATGATGATAATGAAAATGGCTATCGCCGTAAAAAGCTGAACCGTCTCATATCTTCCGCCGGCCTCTACACCATTCTCGAACTGTGAGTGTAGGCGCCAGCGTGGCATAGGATGGAAAAAGAAGTGACGGGGTAGATCATCCTCTCCATTGTCCTGCAGCATCGTAAAGACGGCCTGTTCTACTTCTTTCTCCTTGCTGGGATCATCGAGCTCTACATATACTTGAAAGGAGTAGTTACCCCAGTTCGTTCTATTACGGGCCACCCAGTCATTCACCTTTTCGCGCTGCTCCCAGGGTATGAGATATTCAAACTTAAAGGATGAATTGATAGGTAATTCCTTGAGCACAGCAGTTACCTGGAGGGGGCTTTCGTCTTCTACTTTGAGTATTTTTCCGATAGGGTCTTCCTTTCCAAAAAGCATCTCAGCTAATGTTTCCGTGATCACGATGGAACTGGGATCTTTTAGTGCCTGCTGAGCATCGCCTTGGACTGCTTCAAACTCGAACATGTCTAAGAACTCTTTGCCTACATAATACCCATGTTGTATGACTCTTTTATCTTCATAAGCAATCAACCGGTCACCTCCCCATCCAGCCACAGTAGACTCCACGATGGCGCTCTGCGCATCTTTCATGGCATCATATGTCGGGAGTGGAACGGAGTTCCAAGAGTTGACTTCACCATCAAACTCCGCGTTGACCCACACTTGGAATAGCCGCTCCGCCTTAGGAACAAACTTGTCGTAGGTGGTTTCATCATTTACCCATAGCAGTATCAGAATTGCACTGGCAATGCCGATAGCTAAGCCACTTATATTGATGAATGAATAAACGCGGTTTTTTTGAAGGTTTCGGATGGCAGAAATCAGGAAGAGCTTGAACATAGTAATGGTGTTGGGATATAAAATAGACTCGGGTAAAGATGAAAGAGTTGCATTACGTATCCGAATACCTACGACCTCACGGAAGGTTACAAACAGAATTCAAAAAAATGTATCAGCCCCATGCGTAATTCTGAAGACTAGTGCATAAAAAAAGGCTTCCTCTAATTAGAAAGCCCTGATTTAATCCAAAGAATTCCTCAAGGCTCTGCCTCGGGGTTCCAATAAAAACGTCATCCTCGCGAAGGCGGGGATCCAAATAAATAATTTCGGTTTTTGATCTTCAGATCAAAACATGTGCTCAACTTGATTGGGTATGAAACCAGCGAATCCTGCCTCGTCGGCAGACGGGTACCCCGACGGCTTGCCTCGGGGTGCCCGACCAGGGGATAGTTGGTTTCATGAAATTTTTTATTGCCTGCTTTTTGGACGTATTAATCGGTTACTGCAATTACAGGTACATCCATTTCATTTATCATATCTTCAATTTCGTCTCCGACGAAGAGTCTCATAAAGCCTGAAGTCCTGTTGGACAGGGTGGCCACCGCATCATAGTTTCCTGTTTTAATTGTGTGAGCGATTTTTTTCAATTCATCACCTCCATCCATGGTCATTACTTCATACTTGTTGAAGCTATTCCTTTCAGCGAAAGTTTTGAGAGAATTTCTCAAAGCCGCTACGTCACTCATGGATTCTGAAACACCTAAAATTGAAATATGCATATGCAGGGCGTTGGATAAACGACTCAATGTCGTCATTCGCTCATTGATGAACTTGTCTTTATCTATCCAGAGTAGTAGTCTTTTAAGATCGCTCACTGGTTCAAACCCTTTGACAGTTAATACCGGAATATCCAAGGCTCGGGCAGACTGTGTGGCCTTGTTTCCAGTGAAGAATTCACTGGTGCTAGTTTCTCCTGATGTACCCATAATCATCATAGCGATATCGTCTCTTTCATTAACGATGCTCTCAAGTACATTTCGAAATTCTCCAACATAAATCATGCTTTCTATCTGATCTGAATCGAGATCATAACCAGCTAAGAGTGCGACCATTTCCTGTTTTCGCTTTTCAGTCAGCTCTATTACGAATCGTCCTTCTTCTTGCTTATTGGCTAGTCGTGACGAGATATCTCCATCCACTCTGAAAGATCCGCTGTAGGGCTGCTCCACTACGTTGAAGACAACCAAGCCAGTATCTGTTTTGGACATGACGTCAATGGCTGTGGCCAAACCGGCCTGTGATATATTTGAAAAATCTATTGGTACGAGTATTTTATTATTTGTATTCATTGATTTAGTATTTAGGGTAAAACATGATTTTTCGAAACGCTGTGCTCTTAATCAATCTCGATCAGTGAGGAATGATTATCGGGCTCGTAAAGCTTTGGTAAAGTGACGATTAACATACCACTTTCGAATTTTGCCGAGATATTTTTCTTATTGATATGTTCAGCGATGAAGAAGGCATTTCTGATATTTTTGGAGGCCGATTCCTTAAGCGGATACTCTTCCTTCTGATTTTGCGATAGCATCTTTTGACCTGATATAGTCAATTGGAAATCTGTCAATTCTATCTTGATTTCTTCTTTGGTGAATCCCGGTATCCCAATCTCTAGGAGGTAGGCCTCCTCATTCTCAGCAACGTTGACGATAGGCGATGGGTGTGAAGGATTGCTAGTTGCGAATTGTGACAAATAGTTGTCACTGGCAAATCCACTCATAAAATCATTTCCTCGTTCATTACTTATCATATCATTTTTTCATTTGGTTCAACCTGAGAGATCAAATGACGTGCCTATCGGAAAATGAAGTGCTACAGCGTTTTTTCCTTGAATTCTGTTGCTAGAGTACCACGATGGTACTGCATGGTGTGTACTGTTTTCCCCAAATCAGGGATCTCGCAAAATAAGGGTTATGAACCCTTGTTTCGAATACTTCGTATATTCGCATTGTGATCAGATCAAGACATACCTACTTTCATATGCTGCTGGTGATGCTGTTGCTCTTTGCGACAACTGGCGTCACGTTGAGCAAGCACTATTGCATGGGTAGGCTGATGTCTGTAGAGATCAACGATCACGCCCAAGGCTGCCAGGATGCAGACGAAAACAAGATGCCGTGCTGTGAGAACACTACAGAGGAGTTAAGAATCGAGCAACTTCAAAAGACTGTTTTTGATGTTGATTTGACGACTGAAATGAGTTTGGTCAATGAGGTTGCCTATATATTGATTGATGTTGATCCTCAGTTGGTGACTTATCCGTTCATTGATCTGAATGCCCCTCCGCTTATTGCCAAAGACATACCTGTTCTGGTTCAGCAATTCTTGATATGATACAATGAGGATTAAGCAGTCGACAGCCATGTCGAGCTAGTTTCAATTATCATTTATTCATCTTTCAATGTTTCAAAAAATACTAGTTTTTATTACCCTTCTATTTGTTCAGCAGGTCACAGCACAGAGGATATCGGGTAGGGTGGCTGACGATCAGCACCAGCCACTGATTGGCGCGACCATACAAGAGCTTAATACGAGCAATGGCACCATCACCGATGTGTCGGGTCGATTTGACCTGATTCTTACCAGAAAAAATGCTGAGGTAGTAGTCAGCTACACTGGCTATTTACCAGACACCATTACCGCGAGATCCGGTACCCCAATGCACATTATGCTTCAGGAGAACTCTCAAGAACTCGATGAAGTAATAGTCCAGTCCAGTAGCACCTTCTTTGACCGCCTAGATTCGAAGCATACGGAGATTATTACCGAGGCTGAGCTGACTAAAGCAGCTTGTTGCAACCTATCGGAAAGCTTTGAGACCAATGCATCTGTGGATGTGTCATTTACAGATGCAGTCAGTGGAGCCAAAACCATCAGAATGCTCGGTTTGGGTGGTGATTATGTACAAATCAACAGAGAGAATATTCCACATGTTAGAGGCCTTTCCGGTAGGTTTGGGATGGGTTTTGTCCCAGGTACATGGATACAGTCTATCGATGTGGGCAAGGGAGCCGGCACAGTGGTGAATGGCTATGAGTCCATGACCGGACAAATTAATGTAGAGCTCAAGAAGCCAGAAAACAGCGAGCGGCTCTACCTCAACAGTTATATCAACTCATTTGGAAGAGCTGAAGTCAATGTCAACCATGCGAGAGATCTTAACGATCACTGGAGTACGGCGCTACTATTTCATTCTAATTATTTCGCCAGTGAAATCGATCAAAACGATGATGGGTTTCTCGATTTGCCTAAGTCCCGACAGATCAATGTGATGAATCGCTACAAGTACCAAAGCAGTAAGGTCATGTCACAAATCGGTATTCAAGTCATGCGTGACGAAAAGGCTGGAGGACAAGTTGGGTTTGATTTTGGTGATGATCTATTAAACTCATCAGAATATGGGTTTGTCAATAATACTACGCGTATGGAAGTCTTTGGCAAGACAGGTCTACTCTTCCAGCAGAAGCCTTACAAAGGCTGGGGCTTCCTCTACTCAGCCAGCTATCTGGACATTGACGGTGGCTTTGGTCGCAATGAGTATGAAGGCCAGGAGACCACCATTTATGGTAATGTGATTTTTCAAAACATCATCGGCAGCTCATTTCATCAGTACAAGACAGGGGTGAGCTTCCTGTATGACGATTTTGATGAGGTATTTGCGGACTCGACTTTTGCCCGTCAGGAAGTGGTGCCTGGTATCTACTACGAATACAGCTTTTTACCCAATGACAAGTTTAGCTTGATCGCCGGTGGTCGTACAGACTTTCATAACTTATACGGGACTTTCGTCACACCACGCCTCCATACGCGCTATCAATTCACCGACGGTTTGACAGTGAGAGCAGCGGCTGGTCGGGGCTACCGGGTGGCCAATGCTGTGGTGGAAAGCAGTAATGCACTGGTGTCGAGCAGACGACTTGTGATTCAAGAGGCACCAGAGCCGGAGGTGACCTGGAATATTGGCGGTAGCATAGTGGCTGACATTAAGTTGGCCAACAGAAACCTGACTTTGGTAGGGGACTACTTCTATACCAACTTTGAGAACCAGCTCATCTATGACATGGATCAGAGCTCTGATGAGCTCAATGTGTATAACCTCGACGGCTCTTCTTTTGCACACAGCTTCCAGCTTGAGGCGACCTATCAGGTCAATGAAAACTTCAGCTTGAAGAGTGCCTACAAGTATTATGATGTCCAAACCACGATCAATGGACAACTAATGCAAGTGCCCTACACTTCCAGGGACAGGGTGTTGGTCAATGCGGCCTATGCAACAAAATACGATCGATGGGTGGTTGATGCTACCTTACAATGGTACGGTCAAAAACGACTTCCTAACACCAGCGATAAACCTGTAGGGCTCCAAAGAGATGGATTCAGTCCGGACTTTTTCTTGCTTAATGCTCAGGTGAGTCGAGGCTACCGTTGGGGTAGTGTTTACATAGGGTCTGAAAACTTGCTAGGATTCACGCAAGAAGACCCGATTATAGATCCTGGTAACCCTTTTGGTGATAATTTTGATGCGTCGATCGTCTGGGCACCTATTGCCGGTAGGATGGTCTATGCTGGGTTTAGATATAAAATAAAGAGATGATGAAGCAATTGTTATTTATCACATTTATGTTGACAGGTGGTGTTTGTTTGGCACAGCAGCAGCCTATCGAAGTGGCTGAAGGTTTCAGTATTTCGATCAAGACCTCTGCCATTTGTGAAATGTGCAAGGAAGCCATCGAGTATGACCTGGCCTATGAAAAAGGAGTGAAGAGCTCTGATCTTGATCTGGAGAATAAGGTAGTTACGGTAGTATACAATCCAAAAAAGACGGATCCACAGACCATCAGGGAGCGAATCACGAAGGTGGGCTATCATGCTGACGATCTATACAGAGAGCAGGATGCCTATGACAATCTACCCTTTTGCTGTAAGGACGGTGCGCATGACACGCCCATTCCACAAGTACCGTTAAAGGCTGGAGAAGGTAATTAGATGAATACATTGGCCATGACCAAATCAGAATCTTGTAGACACGACTCAAAGTTTTGTAAAAGTGACCCCAACGGATTAGTTATATTTGTTTAGTTGAAAAGAATTGGCTCCATATCGCTTGCACTCTTACTACTGGCTAGTCACCTTGGTTTCGCTATAGGTACGCACCATTGTGGAGGTGTGGCTGTAGAGTCTAGGATGATGATCGGTCATGTGCACCTAGACTGTGGTATGGCTGATATGGACAAGGACTGTGAGCGCAAGCCTGGTGCTACTACTACTATCAAAAAAAAGCCGTGCTGCGAGAATGACTATTTGTCGCTTGAGGTAGATAATGAACTCAAGCCAAAAGTGGCAGCATCTGCTGTTAACCTCGACTTTATAGTGGCCTTTTTGGCTTCCTATGTCATATCGTTTTCCTCAACGGAAAACACAACTCAATTCGCCCATTATGATCCTCCTCTGGTGGCGAGGGATATATCGATCCTCCACCAGGTTTTCATCATCTAGTATAAGTATGTAATGCTGGCAGTTAAGCTGTCTGCTTAGGCAACCTCATGCCTTTCATTGAACTGATTTTCAAGTTCAACCTCATTACATATTATGCTAAATCGTGTCATAAAGTACTTCTTAGAAAACAAGCTGGTCACCGTACTGCTGCTGGTCGCAATCGTCCTGTGGGGTATAGTGACAGCACCTTTTGGGCGGCAGGCGTCCCTGTGGGAGGTCGGGAGTCTGCCGTCTGACCCTGTGCCGGTAGATGCCATTCCGGATATTGGTGAAAACCAGCAGATCGTCTTCACACCCTGGCCAGGAAGGTCACCTCAGGATATCGAAGATCAGGTCTCCTATCCGCTGACCACCTACCTATTGGGAATCCCTGGGGTCAAGTCGATACGGAGCTCGTCTATCTTCGGGTTTTCCAGCATCTACATCATTTTTGATGAGGATACCGAGTTTTATTGGTCACGTTCCAGGATACTGGAGAAGCTCAATGCCGTGCCCTCTGATCTCCTACCGGAAGACGTCAACCCTACGCTTGGGCCGGATGCCACAGCCCTAGGTCAGGTGTATTGGTATACCATCGAGGGTCGTGATCCGCAGGGTAATCCAACCGGTGGATGGGACTTGCACGAGATACGCTCGGTTCAGGATTTTTATGTCAAGTACGGCCTTAATGCTACCCAAGGTGTATCAGAAGTGGCGTCTATTGGTGGATTTGTTCAGGAGTATCAGGTAGATGTCAATCCAGATGCACTCAAGGCTTACAATGTCTCACTCACCACGGTCATGCAGGCGGTCAAGAAATCTAACAGGGATGTGGGCGCCAAGACCATTGAGATCAACCAGGCAGAGTACCTGGTCAGAGGTCTTGGCTATATCAAGAGCCTGGAAGACCTGGAGTTAGCCGTCGTGGCTGTGCAGGACAATGTACCTATCAGGATCAAAGACATAGGAGTGGCCACCCTCGGACCTGCTACACGTCGGGGAGTCCTCGACAAAGAAGGAGCTGAGGTAGTGGGTGGCGTGGTGGTTGCCCGCCATGGCTCCAATCCGCTGCAGGTCATCAACAATGTCAAGAACAAGATCGGAGAGATTGCTTCCGGGATGCCTAAGAAGACGCTTGCAGATGGCACAGTTAGCCAGCTCACGATTGTCCCGTTTTATGATAGGTCGACGCTCATCTATGAGACGCTTGGCACCCTTGAGGAAGCCCTATCACTCGAGATCTTGATTACCATACTGGTGGTGATCGTGATGGTCTTCAACCTCCGCGCATCTATACTCATTGCTGGTCTGCTGCCGATAGCTGTGCTTATGGTATTCATCGCCATGCGCTACTTCGGGGTAGATGCCAATATAGTTGCCCTATCGGGAATAGCCATTGCCATCGGTACGATGATCGACCTGGGCATTATTCTATCGGAAAATGTGATGAAGCACATCGAAGAGGCATCTCCGGGCAAGAAGCTAATTGATGTAGTCTATGATGGTGCTGCTGAGGTGAGTCATGCGATACTAACTGCCGTGTCCACTACCATTGTGAGCTTTGTGCCTGTCTTTATGATGGAGGCAACCGAAGGAAAGCTGTTCCGACCACTGGCATTCACCAAGACGTTTGCACTCATTGCGGCGCTAATCGTTGCACTCTTGATTTTGCCAGCGCTCGCACATTGGCTCTTTGGTTTCAAGGTGAAGTCAGAGCGAACGGCCAAATGGCTCAATGCTGGCCTTGTCCTGCTGGGATTAGTGATTGCCATCTTCGAAAGTCTATGGGCAGGTATAGCACTGATGGCCTTTGGGCTATGCTGGTTTATCACCAAATACAGCCCTATCCAAAAATGGTGGACAAGAAACATAACGGTCGTTGTTTCGGTGGTTTTGGTTACATGGCTGCTTGCTGGGTACTGGTTGCCACTGGGCCCGGAGAATGGATCGATCCTCAATTTTCTATTCGTCGCGATCATCATCGCCGTAATACTAGGAGGTTTTTCGCTGCTGGAGAGCTTCTACAAGCATATCCTTCGTTGGTGCCTTGAGCATAAGGCCGCATTTTTGACGGTTCCTGCATTGCTCATTCTCTTCGGTGTGACGATTTGGTTTGGGTTTGGTAGTGTATTTGGTCTTTTGCCTACGACGCTTGACACCATCAACGTCAATGTTCGAGCGACTTCTTTATGGTCGACCATGACGCGTGCTTTCCCAGGGATTGGTAAGGAGTTTATGCCGTCCTTAGATGAAGGCAGTTTCTTGCTGATGCCCACCTCTATGCCACACTCAGGGCTAGCGTACAATCGTAAAGTGCTCGGTCAACTGGACATGCTGTTGTCCAACATTCCAGAGGTGGATCTGGTCGTTGGTAAGCTGGGTCGGGTCGAGTCGGCGCTTGATCCTGCACCAATCTCGATGTATGAGAACGTGATCAACTATAAGTCGGAATACCTCACCAATGCCAAGGGCCACCCACAGCGCTACCTCGTGGATGGAGATCAATTTGTGCTAACCGATGGTCAGAAACTAACCAATCAGGAAGCCCTGGAGAAAGACCTGAATACTGCATTGCTAATACCTGATGACCATGGTCAGTACTTCCGCAACTGGCGATCGCATATCAAGTCTCCTGATGATATCTGGACTGAGATTGTAAAGGTGACGAATATCCCAGGTGTGACTTCTGCGCCCAAACTTCAGCCTATAGAGACAAGACTCGTCATGTTGCAGACAGGCATGCGCGCCCCCATGGGGATCAAAGTGTATGGACCAGACCTGAGTACAATTCAGCAGTTCGGGTTTGAGTTGGAAGCTATTCTGCGTCAGGTACCATCAGTCAAGGCCGAGGCAGTTTTTGCTGACCGTATTGTGGGCAAACCATATCTTCATCTGGACATCAATCGTGAAGAGATCGCACGGTATGGGCTGAGCGTCGAAGATGTGCAGCAGACCATCGAGACTGCTATTGGTGGGATGAAAATCACCAGCACTGTGGAGGGTCGGGAGCGATATCCTGTTCGTGTACGCTATCCCAGGGAGCTCAGAGATGACCCAGAATCGCTGAAGCAGATACTGATCGCCACACCTACTGGTGCTCAGGTGCCGCTTGGGCAGCTCATAACCATTGACTATGTGAGAGGGCCACAGGCGATCAAGAGTGAGGAGACATTTCTTGTAGGATATGTCCTGTTTGACAAGCGCGATGGCTATGCTGAGGTAGATGTGGTCAATGCCGCGCAGGCAGCCATCAGTCAAAACATCGAAAACGGCAGTCTTTCCGTACCTGCTGGGATCAGTTATAAGTTTTCCGGTAGCTATGAAAATCAGGTGAGGGCAGAGAAGCGACTATCGATCATCGTACCTGCCGTACTAGCCATTGTATTTCTGATTCTGTACTTCCAGTTCAATTCTGTGAGCACGTCCCTGATGGTATTTACTGGAATTGCGATGGCATTCAGCGGTGGTTTTATAGTGATTTGGCTTTATGGACAATCGTGGTTCGCGGATGTGCAGCTGTTGGATATCAACCTGCGAGACCTGTTTCAGGTGCATACGATCAACTTGAGCGTGGCGGTCTGGGTAGGATTCATCGCCTTATTCGGCATTGCCACCGACGATGGCGTGTTGATGGGTACCTATCTCGATCAGAGTTTCGCCCGCAACAAGACGACCCATCTGCGGGGCATCCGTGATGCCGTGATAGAGGCGGGTAGCCGACGTATCAAGCCGGCGGTCATGACTAGTGCCACCACCATTATAGCGCTACTGCCGATCCTGACCTCTACCGGCCGTGGATCGGATATCATGATCCCTATGGCCATACCAGCCTTTGGAGGGATGCTCTTTGCCTCGATTACTTATTTCATCGTCCCTGTACTCTACGCGATGCGTGAGGAGTGGAGACTAAACCGTCAGTCATCATGAAGCGATATATCCTATTGATCTATTTGCTGGCGTGGGGGACTTGTTCGCTCAGTGCTCAGTCGCTTGAGGACTATCAGCAGCTGGCTGTTGAGGGCAATCCATCAGTACGCTCAAAGTACAAGGCGTTTGAGGCCGCCATGACGAGGGTGCAGCAAGCTAACAGCCTGCCTGATCCATCCCTGTCCTTTGGATACTTCATCTCACCGGTAGAGACACGGGTAGGGCCGCAGCGCGCTCGGTTTTCGCTATCGCAAATGTTTCCCTGGTTTGGGACACTCAAAGCTCAGGGTGATGTAGCTACCCTTAGCGCGGAGGCTACTTACCAGCAATTTGTGGAGGAACAAAACAGCATTCAGTTTGAAGTGGCCAAGGCCTATTATCCATTGCAGGAGTTGGAAGCCTTACTTTCAGCGCAAGTGGATAACCTGGAATTATTAAAAGCCTGGAAGCGATTGGCTACTGTGAAATATGAGAACGGGGAGACCGCTTTGGCAGACGTTTTTAGGATAGATCTGTTGATTAAGGAATTGGAGACGGAACTAAGCCTGATAGAAGGCAGGCGTAAGCCACTCACTATCACTTTGAACAGGCTACTCAATCGTGAGGACACGGAAATTATTGCGGTAGCCCAATGGGGTGCCCTCGATGCGACTGATCCTACTTCATTAGCGGACTGGTCCACGCATCCTCGAATGCTGGAGCTGCAAAAAAGGATTGCCGCTAAGGAAGCGCTTACCAAGGCAACAGAGAAGCAGGGACTTCCTAAGATTGGGGCTGGTCTTGACTATGTGATCGTCGGTGAGCGAGAGGATATTTCCGTACCCGGCAATGGTCGCAATGCCTTCATGCCTATGGTGACCGTATCGCTACCGATTTTTAGGAAGAAGTACAGCGCTGCGATTGACAAGGTGAACTTCGAGATGGAAGCTTATAAACTAGATCTCCAATCGGTAGAAAATGAGCTGGTCTCTAAGCTGGAGCAACTGCGCTATGACGTGCAGCGTGAGACTGAGCTAAGTGAGCTCTACCGTCGACAGGTCCAGGATACTGAGCAGATCCAGCGGCTACTGCTAAGTAGTTTTAGCAATGCGGGCACGGATCTGGACGAGCTACTACGCATACAGATGCAGCAGCTCAACTATGAAATCAAACTGATTAACTCTAAGACGAGATTGATGACTGCTATCGCCAATAAGAGGTATATCCTCGGTGAGGGCAACTAAAATATTTGAGCTATGAAAAATCTATTCAGTAATAGTTGGGTGCTCATGGTAGTGGTACTAGTTGCCGGGGTGACTCTCGGCTGGCTAATTAAGCCAGCCAGCACGATAGAGCAAGTTGCTGATCACGAGCATAGCACGGCTATCGGAGAGTGGACCTGCAGTATGCATCCCCAGATCAGAACAAAAGAGCCCGGAGCATGTCCCATCTGTGGGATGGACCTGATCCCGGTAGCATCGGACGGTGAGGACGAGAATCCACTGGCCATCAGGATGTCTTCTAATGCAATGAAACTGGCCAATATTCATACGATGAAGGTCGGATCAGATGTGCCGATGAAGACGGTGCGCCTAACCGGAAAAGTGCAGCAAGACGAACGCTTGATTTATACCCAATCGTCTCATATATCCGGTAGGATAGAGGGGCTCTCGGTCAACTATACGGGGGAGAATATCCACAAAGGACAAGTAGTAGCGACGATCTACTCTCCCGCATTGGTGACGGCCCAACAGGAGCTCTTTGAGACTTATAAGATTAAGGAGAGCCAACCAGGTCTGTTCGCTGCGGCGAAGCGGAAGCTGTACAACTGGAAGCTGACCAAGACCCAGGTTGACGATATTATCGCCAATGGGGAGCCTATCGAGACGATCTCCGTCAGATCGGAGCGATCAGGCTATGTCAGTCAAAAACTGGTCAATCTGGGTGACTATATTAAAGCCGGATCCCCTATTTATGAAGTGACTGACCTATCTAGCGTCTGGGTGGAGTTTGATGCCTATGAGTCTGACATGCAATGGATAAGTACTGGAGGCGAAGTTGAATTTACGGTATCAGCGCTTCCAAGTAAGCAATTTGAAGGGAAGATCACATACATCGATCCGGTGATCAATCCCAAGACGCGCGTTTCTAAAGTGCGGGTGGAGGTGGCTAATCCAGATCACGCCCTCAAACCTGAGATGTTTGCCAGGGGAGTCATTTCTGCTGAATTAGAAGCTGTCGATGCGATCACCGTACCTAAGTCAGCCGTGATGTGGACGGGTACCCGGTCAGTAGTCTATATCAGGACGATCTCCGATCAGGGCAACAGTTTTTTGATGCGTGAAGTGAAGCTGGGGCCTGCATTAGGCGATCAATTTGTAGTGGAGGAGGGGCTGGAGTCAGGCGATGAAATAGCCGTAAATGGTACGTTTAGCATTGATGCAGCAGCACAGTTAGCCGGTAAACCGAGTATGATGTCGCCGGAAGGTGGGATGACAATGACCGGGCATAATCACGCTCGCCTGCCGGACGGGCAGGGTGGCGCTCCTCAGTCGGGAATAACGACTGACCACTCCCAGCATCAATCCACCTATGAGGTGAATGAATCCGAATTGATCTACGCTGCGGATGAACAGTTCAAAAAGCAATTGAACAGTATATTTTTGGCCTACCTGCCAATGAAAGATGCATTAATTGCATCTGATCCTAAGGCAGCAGCTACCCATGCAAATGCCGTGTTGAAGGCAACCAAGGCTGTCGATATGACCCTGGTGGAAGGAGAGGCGCATATGGAGTGGATGAAGGATATGGCGGTGCTCAATAAGACTATCACAGCGATAATCGAAGAAGAAGACGTGGAGGAACTGAGAATGATATTTTCACCGTTAACTAACCAACTTTACCAGACACTTAAGAAATTTGAAGTGGAAACAGGAGCGTACTTGCAGTTTTGTCCTATGGCAATGCAAAATAAAGGCGCATTTTGGCTGAGCGATTCTGAGAAAATCCTCAATCCCTATTTTGGGGATGCGATGCTCACCTGTGGAAATGTAGAAGAAGAACTAAAATAAATCTCAAACTATAAAATCGATACAAATGAAAAATCCATTTAGCGTACTCGCATTGACGGTAGTGTTATCTGCCTGCGGCGAAAAGCCAGCTCAGGAGAGTTCTGAAAAAGCGGCACCTCAGGCTGAAGTAGCTCAATCGGCAACTAAAGAAGGTGCAATCGCTGACTATATGGCACTGAAAGATGCCTTTGTCCAGACTGCTGTTGATGCTGCCAAAGAGGCTGCTACGAACCTTGTTGAGTCACTCAAAGCAGAGGATATGGATGAGGCCACCATCAATGCAGCCAGTATGATCATGACCTCCGATGATATTGAAACACAGCGTGCCGCCTTCAAGACGATCACTGATAACATGGTTAGCAAGATTAAGGAGAGCGGGTCTGAAGCGGGAGTTTACGTGCAGTACTGTCCTATGGCTTTTGGCAATACGGGCGCGAGCTGGTTGAGCTTATCAGAAGATATCAAGAATCCTTATTTCGGTGACAAAATGCTCACCTGCGGAAAAGTAGAAGAGAAGCTTTAAAGCTTAACAAAGTGACCACTCTCCACATCAAAAATATGGTTTGTGACCGCTGTAAGAAAGTGGTCAAAGAGGAGCTACAGCGCCTTGATGTGGAGGTGGTATCTGTGGAGTTGGGTGAGGTGTTGATCAATGATACCAATATTGATGCTACTAAAGTCCAAGAAATTCTTTTGGCGCAAGGCTTTGAGTTGATCTCCGACCCTGAAGACTTAACTGTCGAGCGCATCAAACTCTTGCTTATTTCGTTGGTAAGTGAACTACCGATGCAGCCCCAAGAAAAATTGTCTGTATTGATCGCAAGAGCAATAGGCAAGGACTATTCTTCACTTAGTCGATTATTCTCTCAAAAGCAGCAGATCACCATTGAGAAGTACTTTCTAAAGTTGAAGCTGGAAAAGGTCAAGGCGCTGATACATGAAGGCGGTCAGACTTTTTCCGAGATCGCCTACCAATTGGATTATTCCAGCATCAATCATCTGGCTACCCAGTTCAAGTCAGTAATTGGCATGAGCATGACGGAGTATAAGCAGACCATGGAATCCGATCGAAATTCCCTCGACAAAATTGTGTAAATCGTATCCATAATGCTGACATGCCCTTGTATAAACTATCGTGAATTTTGCTCAATTAAAATGAGTAGAAAATGACGCATACCTATCAAATCACTGGAATGACCTGCGATGGCTGCCGTAAGCATGTCGAAGAAACACTGGCGAAAGTCTCTGGAGTAGTAGAAGCCCAGGTAGATCTGAGTGCTGGTGAGGCTCAAATAGAGATGAACCGACATGTTGATCTTGATGAGATGAAGCACGCACTGGAGCAGGACGGTGGTCGATATGGTATTGATCCTCCCGGCACTCATGCCACATCGCTGGCACCCCTACCGGCAATAGGAAAGCGTAGCAGCAATGGCTCTTCTGCAAAAGAGAGTCGTCAGACCACTCCAAGTGGTCAGACGACTGACAGTAAGGCGAAGTACTACTGCCCCATGCTCTGCGAGGGCGATAAGAAGTATGACAAGCCTGGCGACTGTCCCAAATGTGGGATGGATCTCGACCCAGAGGCAGTTTCTACTACTCGGTATACCTGCCCGATGCACCCAGAGATCGTAGAGGACGGTCCTGGTAGTTGTCCCATCTGCGGTATGGATCTAGAGCCGAAAGCAGTGACACGAAGTGATGATGGTGGAGAAGGCAAGGCCTACAAGACCATGCTGAAGAAGTTCTGGATTGCGGTAGCTTTCACCATTCCCGTCTTTTTCATTGCCATGAGTGAGATGGTAGATGTTTCACTCAGTGGTATAGCCAGCGAGACCACTCGGGGTTGGGTCCAATTCGCCCTGAGTACGCCGGTCATCTTCTACGCTTGCTGGCCATTCTTT
>JAVKDO010000077.1:0-44075 GCA_040222235.1 Cyclobacteriaceae bacterium | reverse complement strand
CGTACCGGTATGGCGGAGATGTTCAGGTTGCTGAGATCCAACCTTAATTTCTTCTCCAATATCAAATCCAACACTGGTGGTATCAATGACAAGCAAACTCTATTGGTCACATCTTCAGTTTCAGGAGATGGAAAGACCTTCGTGGTAGTGAACATGGGAATGAGTATGGCCATTTCTGGTAAGAAAGTTTGTCTCGTCAATATTGATCTTCGTAAACCAAAGCTGGCCCAATATCTTGGCCGTGAGGACACCCTTGAAGGATTATCTACTTATTTGGCTGGTGGAGTAGAATTGGAGAGCATCATTCAGCAATCAGACGATAATGAGCTTCTGCATTTTATACCTTCTGGTCCTATTCCACCCAACCCTGCGGAATTGTTATTAACAGAAAGGATGAAGCTTGCTGCTGAGCAATTGAAAACAATGTATGATGTAGTCATCTTCGATGCACCACCCATTGGTGCCGTAGCTGACGCTTTTGCGATGGAGCCATACGTGGATGTAAGTTTATTTATTGTACGGTACAGACATTCACAGTTACAGGCTTTAAAACTGATCCAAAATGTAAAAGAGGAGAAGAAACTACCTAGTCCAGCTATTGTACTTAATGATGCCAAAATGCATCAGAATAGCTATAGCTACGGGTATGGGTACGGCTATGGATACGGCTATTATGCTGATGACAATCAAGAAAAACCCTTTATTAAAAGGCTTTGGAATCGATTTTTTTGATTTTTTAATTGTCTTGCTTGATGGGCTGTAGATTTCCAAGGTTTTATGACTGGGCTTGACGTGATCTGTTCAGATGGAATTTAGCATGCAAAACGATAATACTAGATACTATCCTAATCAAAGGTTTGATATAGGATTTTTTGCAATCTGGTCTATTATGTTCCACAACATAAGAAGATCAAGATTCCTGATTTATCAATTACTTAAGAGAGACCTCTTCGCTCAATATAAAAAATCATTTGTTGGGATTGGTTGGGCGCTGATTACGCCCATCTTTGCCATCTTATCCTGGTTGCTAATGCGCATGACAGGTATCCTTAATCCAGGTGAATTAGATATTCCATATCCTGTCTATATACTTATGGGTGCAACATGCTGGAGGTATTTCGCATCTATGATTGATGCGGGAGCTAGAACGCTAAGTGCTGGCAAAGATCTGATTCAACAGGTTAATTATCCTCATGAAGTAATTTTTTTCCAGCAACTACTCCTGAAGAATATTGATTTCCTAATTTCTTTCATTATTGTCAATCTTGCCATTGCCCTTCTGGGAGTATATCCATCTTGGAAAATTATTTTTCTCCCTCTGGTCATGATTCCCTGTATGGCTTTAGGAAGTTCTGTCGGACTGTTGTTGGCCATTATCGGGGTAGTTGCGGTTGACGTCACTCGATTTGTAAACTCAATCATCGGATTTTTGATTTATACTGTGCCAATCATCTATTCTGACAAAGTTGAAAGTGAATTACTTCAATTTGTAAATAAATATAACCCCTTGACTTATTTGGTTTGCTCTATGAGAGACCTTGTATTATTTGGGAATCTATATGAGTGGAGAGTATTTATTGTAGTCTCAGTTGTAAGTATTTTGATCCTAATATTTGTCCTGAAAACTTTCTATGTACTTGAGAATAAGATTATTGAGAGAATGATATAAGTATTGCTTGTGAATAGAATTACTCACCATATTTAAGCCAACATAATATCGAGAATAGACAACCGGTTTTAGTAGTAGAAGGTCTTAGCAAGAAATTTTGTCGAAATCTGAAAAGGAGTATGCTTTATGGCATGCAAGATCTTTCTTATGGGTTTCTGTCCATCAGACCAAAATCTCACGAATTAAGAAAGGATGAATTCTGGGCGGTGGAGAACATAAACTTTGAGCTATATGAAGGAGAGATCTTAGGCATCATCGGAGCGAATGGTTCAGGAAAGTCGACTTTGTTACGGATATTAACTGGCATCTTTCCTCCTGATAGAGGCCGAATTTCAATAGATGGCTCTGTTGGTGGGATAATCGCTTTAGGTGCTGGTATGCATCCTCATATGACTGGCCGAGAAAATATCTATCTCAATGGTACAGTTTTGGGTTTGACTAAACCGGAAATTGACCGACTATTCGACGAGATTGTTGACTTTTCAGAATTAAGTTCATTTTTGGATGCTCCAATTAGTACCTATTCTTCTGGTATGAAGGTTAGGCTTGGTTTTGCTGTAGCGGTGCATTGTAAGCCAGAAATATTATTGGTGGACGAAGTATTATCTGTTGGAGACTTAAACTTTCAAAATAAGTGCATGAGAAAGTTAAGAGAAGTGCGAGATCAAGCTAAGGCTGTGATTTTCATAAGTCATTCAATGGAGAATATTGAGTTGTTATGTACTAGATTAATTGTGCTGAATGATGGAGGACTTCTGTTTGAAGGAAAGGTTCGCGAGGGGATTGCGGTATATGAGAATATACAGAATAAGGTTAGTAATGCAGATGTAGGGGAGATAGCTGGCAAAAACTCTGGTGATATAGAAATAAAGAGTGTCAATGTACAGGATGAAGATAATAATGAGATTAGGGAGATTAAAGAAGGTAGAAAGTTTCTTGTGGTTTATCAGTTTTCATCTAAGATCCAAATCGACGATGTAATAGTTAGCTCAACTATCAGAGATTCAGATGGTCGGCCATTAATCTGGAATAGAAATTCTGATTTGGGCAAAAATATTAAGGTGAATATCGGGATGAATAAAATTTGTGTAACGTACCTTAAGTCCAACCTCAAAAGTGGTATTTATTTTTTAACCTTTTCAATAAAGAACAGTAAGACTGGAGAATATTATATCAAGGTAATTTCTAAGGACTATTGGTTTAAGATTACCTCTCCCGTATTAAGCAGAGGATATGTTCAATCAGATGTTCAATGGGAGTATTATAATAACTTGATCAAGTAATGGATTACTATTTTATATCGTATCCAAAGTCAGGAAGAACTTGGATACAACTACTGATCTCTAAATATTTATCTTATGTTAGTGATGTTGAGTGCATTGATTTGTTAAAAAGCAATAAGATTAGCTTTGGGAATGGACATTCGATATTCTTTAGCCATGGTAGGTCAAATGGATCAATCTGTCAGGGAAGGAAAATTGATTTTTATAGAGATAAGGAAATTATTCTATTGACTAGAAATGTTGCTGATGTTATGATTTCTTATTATCACTACGCTAAATACAGTTTGCATACTCATGACGGGAGTTTTGAAATTTTCGTTAGAAAACTGCCATTTGATCGCGATCAGAGTTCAGATGAATCTCGACATGGACTAATGGCCTATGTGAATTACCATAAGTTCTTTCTGAATCTGAACCATATCGGTTTCTACCTTAATTATTCTTTAGTCAAGCAGAATGTAGTGACTAATTTCACCAACCTATTGTGTTATCTAGGAATTGAAATTTATCCTGACTATTTATCTGATACAATTGAATTTTGCTCAAGAAGAAACATGAAGCTATTAGAAAACAATAACATTCTTGAGTGGTATGGGCTTAATGGTAATGGCTTAGGAGCTAAAGTGCGGACGGATAGTGTCATGTCAAGAAACGAAATTAGTCTTGAGTTGGTTGAACTGATTGAAAATAATATGAAATCCAATTTCACAGAAAGCGATCTTTGTTTATTAGACTTCACGAGTAGCTAATATGAGGACATGATCTATTTAGCTAATTGATTATTTGTAAGTATCTGAAAATTAGAATCCATTTATGATCGAAATAGATTTTGAACATTTACGCACTTGAATTACAATAAAGATGGTTCTTGGTAAGATTGAGAAATACTTGACATCTGTAGAGTCTTCTAATGGAATAACAAGATTCAAAAGACCTGAAGCCTTGACTCTGAAAGGAATTAAGCGATGAGTATCCCTTGGACAGAGCCCCTAGGGGGGGGCACTATTCGTAAGGTTAAACAGTTAAGCCTCGTAGTTGCTGACAATAAAGTTCTTGATTTTGGTGCAGGCTTTGGTAGGTATTCTGATCTATTTTCAAATATTGTGGGGCAGGATAATACTTACTTGGTTGAGGTCGATTCTGATAGTATTTTAGAGTTGCGAGAAAAGGGGTATAAGAATATATACGAACCGGAATCTGCTGTTCTCCCCTATGAAGATGATTACTTTGATGTCATTTTTTCTTCAAATGTGCTGGAGCATATTAGTAGGCCTGAGTATTTCGAATATCTCAAGGAGATACATCGTGTTTTAAAACCTGGAAAAAGATTTGTTGTTGGAATACCAAGTTATCCGTTTAAGAGAGTATTTGATATTTCAAAAGCAATACAAACGGGTATGTACAAATATTACCTTCTAGATGATCCCACTCACATTAACAAAATGAATATCATTACTTTTGAAAAGCACTTGTCTAAGCTTTATGATACAGTATGCATTGAACCTACCAAAGTGCTATTTGAGGACTCAATACCGTACATAAAGAAAAACAGAATGCGTTTCCGATTCATGGCCGATAAAGTCATGGGGTACTGTATCAAGTAATGTGCGGGATACTATTTTCAATTAACGGTGACTTGTCTTTAGAGAGTCTGAAGCTGTTGAGACACAGAGGTCCGGACAATCAAGAGATTTGGAGAAAGGCTAATGTAACAATAGGACATACGCGACTATCGATAGTAGATCTTTCCACAGAAGCAAATCAGCCCTTTCACAATGAGGACAATTCGATTCATCTGACCTGCAACGGGGAAATTTACAATGCTGACGAGCTGCGCAGTATTTTAATTTCTAAGGGTCATTTTTTTAACTCTAAGAGTGACAATGAAGTAATTCTTCATGGGTATGAAGAGTGGAGTTCTGGAATCCTTGATCGGTTAACAGGTATGTTTGCTTTTGTCATTTGGGACGAAAGACTAAAAAGAGTCTTTGCTGCTCGTGATCATGTGGGTATAAAACCTCTTTACTACTTCAATACTCGAGAGTCCTTTGTAGCCGCTTCGGAACTTACTGTAATAAAGAGAGATAGTTCAGAGTTGAATCCTATAGCACTTGGGTATTATTTAGGTCTTGGTTACATTCCGTCTCCACTAACACTATATAAAGAATACAGTAAAATAGAACCAGGGCACTACATACTCTGGAATGAGAGGAAGGGGCTTAGCACACATAAGTATTGGGAACCACCAACCGACATAAAGGATGGAAAGGAGGATTTCACAGAACTTTTCCACGAAGTAGTTAGTGATCATTTAATGGCGGATGTGCCTATAGGTACATTTCTTTCAGGCGGGTTAGATTCGACTTCCATTGTTGTTGCTCTGAAAGAGTTAGGATATAGTACAGAAGCTTTGACTATCGGATTTCCAGAATCGAAAAGGAACGAATCTGCTGTTGCCGCTGAAACTGCAAGATCATTGGCATTTCCACAGTCCATTATAGACCTATATGGACATGATGTTATGAGTTTGATTAGAAAGTCGTCACAAATCTACGATGAACCGCAGGGTTTTAGCGCTCTCTTGACTATGATTCAAGTATGTGAAGTAGCTGCCAAGAACTACAAAGTGGTCTTATCTGGTGATGGTGGGGACGAAATTTTTGGTGGCTATAATTGGTATAAAAATATCGGTGGGATTCAACCTAACTATAAATCAAGGTTTGCAAATAGATGGTTGTATATGCTCACTTCAAACAAACGATTCCTTAGATCAGAAGTATTCTCGAACATATCTGATCTTCATCAGCACGCATGGCGCTTATTTCCACGTTTTTTGCCTGAGCAGATTAATCGGTTGCTTTCTGATTATCAAATTAATTTTAATGAGGATGATCTGCTTGAGCCTTTAAGAAAACACTTCGTTACAGGACTACCGCTAAAGAGAGCGTTGCAACGTGTGGATTTAATGACTTTTTGTGCTGATTCTATCAACCCTAAAGTGGATAGAGCCAGTATGGCATTTTCGATGGAGGTTAGAGTTCCCTTTTTGGACAAGAGAATGATAGAGTACGGCTTGTCTTTGCCACTAGAGAAGAGATTTGAAAATCAACCAAAGCAAGTTCTCAGAAACTATTTAAGAAATAGAGTTCCTGAAAGTGTACTAAGACAACCCAAGCAAGGTTTTAGTGCCAGAATGTTTGCTGCGACTCATTTTGAGGAAATGAAAAAGTTCAATTTGAATAACTCAAAATACTTAGATTATGATTCTCAATCATTAAATGATTCTCAAGAATGGCTTATTTATAACTTGCATCAAAATTTGAATAGGAATTGAGAATTCTGGTTGCAGGCACATTTAATGCCGGCTCCCAGTTGGCTTTTGCCATTAATACGATAAAAATGGCTGATGGATTTTCTAAGCAGGGACACAAAGTTTTAATAGTCTGCCACTCATCAAAGACATCAAATTTTAAAGTAGAGGATTTAAGAATCCAATATGGGATATCTTCAGAATTGAAATGGTTTTTTTTACCCCAATTCCTTCTAGGAAAAAGAGTAAGTAATCATTGGGGTTTTGCCTTGCTTGCCTTGCCTGTAGTTATATATTTTCATCCCCGTCTTATATACTCTAGAACAGCTATTTTGGCTTGGATTACTAGTAGGGTGGGTATCAGAACTGTTGTAGAGGCTCATTCAGACCCGAACAATAAGCAAGGGTATTTTCGTCGACTTATAGAGGCGACCTATCATCGGGGATATGTAAAATGGATTACAATATCGAATTACTTGAAAGATGGATACATGGAAAAAGGTGCAAAAGTCAATTCAATTGTAGTAATTCCAGACGCTGTTGACTTGGCTATGTTCTGCAGGCCAAATATTATACCCGATTCGATTTTTACTACTGATAACAATATTGTCTATGCCGGACACTTGTATGACTATAAGGGCATACCAACAATTATTTTAGCAGCGGAGTTGTTACCTCACTATAATTTCTATTTCGTTGGCGGGCTAAAGCGTGACGTAGATAGACATGTTCGTTTCATTAAGGACCGTGGCATAGAAAACTGCGCTTTCTTAGGTATGAAGCCATTAAGTGAGGTGCCTAAATATCTTTGGTCTGCAAACATTCTATTATTGCCACCGTCGCTCAATCATCAAAGTGCATATTATACAAGTCCAATTAAGTTGGCAGAATACCTAGCTTCAGGGACACCTGTGATAAGCTCCAATATACCAGCCTTAAGAGACTGGTTGTCTGAAGAGCAGACTCTTTTTTTTGAGGCAGACAATCCACGATCATTGGCTAATAGCATTAGTGAATTAACTACTAATAAAACGTTGGCCTCAAAGCTGTCACGGAATGGTAAGAAACTTGCAAATAAGCTTTCCTATATTAAAAGGTCTCGCTCAATTCTTGATCTGGTTGAAAAACTTTAAAAGCGCATGAGACTATTTAGAAGGATGACCAGTCGGAACAAATTTCGATTTTTGGGTGCTAATGTTTCAATTGCGAATGATACAAGATTATATGGTTGCAGCAACATGCATTTGGAACCTGAGGTAAATTTGTATAGTCAAGCGCTTATCCACGCGTCAAGTGGTAGTATCTATATAGGTGCAAAAAGCAGCATTCTTTATAACGCGATGTTGATGACGTATGGTGGACATATTGAAATTGGCGAATTGTGCACAGTAAACCCATTCACTATCATCTACGGACATGGTGGGATTAAGATTGGGAATGCTGTTCGCATTGCCGCTCATTGTACTATTATTTCTGCAAACCACATTTTTTCAGACCCGAGCATACAGATTAGACAACAAGGAATCTCAAAATTGGGCATTACTATTCACGATGATGTTTGGATAGGAACGGGTTGCAGAATATTAGATGGAGTATCTATAGGTGAAGGTAGTGTGATAGCAGCAGGAGCAGTCGTTAATAAAAGTGTGGAGCCATATTCAATCGTTGGGGGTGTACCAGCAAAATTATTGGGTTCAAGAAATGACTAAGAATATTAATAATTTGAGTGTTGGGAAGAAGTTAAATGATGTCAAACCATTTATCTCACAAAATGAACTTGCCTTAGATCTGGGTGCTAATATAGGTGATGTTACAAATCAACTGGCTTCATTAGGTGCGGAGGTATATGCCTTTGAACCTAATCCTTTTGCATTTCAAAAGCTTCAGCGAAGATTCTCAGATAATATCAAAGTGAAATGCTTCAACAAAGCAGTACTTGATAAAGAAGAAAAAGTGTCTTTGTACTTTCATGAAAACAGTGATGAAGATGAAATAGTATGGTCTGTTGGATCGTCTTTACTTGCATTTAAGAAAAATGTAAATCAAAAAAAAAATGTTTTAGTAGAGACCATTGATCTGGCGAAGTGGATATTTGATTTTGATAGAAAAATAGACCTCATCAAGATGGACATAGAAGGTGTAGAGTGCCTTGTAATTAATCACTTGATAGATACGGGAGCGATTGAACGAGTGAAAATGATGTTGGTGGAAACTCACGATCATAAAATACCCGAGTTGAAAAGGGAGACGAATCTTCTTAGAAGGCGAATAATTCAGGAAGGCTTACAGGAAAAGATTAATCTGGATTGGGTCTAATGTTGTTTATTCCTAGACCTGAAACTTCTCATATTGGTGGACCATCGACTTTCATGAGAAATCTTTGGGATTTCATTAACTCCATTGATTTTAATATTGCGAATGATTTGTCCGAGGCGTCAACTCTTTTTTTTCCGATAGAATACGATCGAGGTGAGGTGATCCGGCACAAAGAATCTGGAGGTAGAGTAATACAGCGGTTGGATGGAATATACTATCCTTCAAAACATGGGGATATGCATAGTAAACTCAATGAGAATATTGAGTTCATATATAATAATCTTACCAATCACGTTATATTCCAAAGTGCTTATAGCAGATCGCAATGTTTCGAGATGCTTGGTGTTATAAGCACTGATAAGTATTCCATAATCTACAATGGTGTTGATAAGTCCATCTTCCAGCCTGCAACTAACCCCGTGGGAAAAAAGACTAGACTGATGAGTACTGGTAATTTTAGGAATCTTGATATGCTGGAACCCCTGGTATTATCATTGGACAGTTTAGTTAAGGATTATGATTTTGAATTAATATTGATTGGCCCTGTGATTAACGATGAATTAAAGCCACTCCTGAATAGAAAATATATAAGTTATCAAGGACTTCAAGAAAGAGAGCAATTAGCAAAATCTTTGCAACAAGCAGATATATTCCTCTATAGTCACCTCAATCCGCCATGTCCTAATTCTGTTTTGGAAGCCATTTCTACAGGGCTTCCTATTGTAGGGTTCGATAGTGGATCAATGCGGGAGTTATGTTTTTTCAACACTGAATTACTCGTCCCAGTATCTGATAGAGTTTTTCAGCAATATGATGAATTCAACGCTGACTTATTAGCTAATGTGATCTCCAATTGTATTGACAATTATTCCTATTACAAAGAACAGGCTCTCAAAAACAGTAATCTATTTGACTTTCAGGATTGTGGTCAAGCTTATGTTAATGTATTCAAGAATCAAATTAGTCGTGATTGAACAATGGATGGTGTAGACAATAAACCAAGAATGCATTTTCATGGTGAGCTTGAAAAAGACCTTGGTTATGAGTCTTTTCTCCCCAATGAAACTCTTATGAAATGGTTTGAGGATAGGTATTCTAGTTCGAAGCATCTTCTCACCCTCTATAGCATCTGTAGAGGACTAAACGCTCAAAATGTATTGGAAATTGGTTTTGGACGTTCTTCTTTTGTGTTAATTAAGGGTGTTGCTGAAAATGGAGGTAACATAGTATGTTGCGATCAAAAAGACTTTAGGTATGTACTCAATGATCATGAAAGAAAAGTTGTCAAGTATGTGGCTGGTGACTCTGAGATGATATGGAAGTACCACGTCCCCAATGATGGGTTCGATTTTGTATTTTTAGATTATTTCTCAGATGAAAGTTTGAGTGGCAGATTCATAAAGAGTGAAATTAGTAAGAGTATTGGCTCGATGAAATCTAACGGGATCATCGCAATTCATGACTCCATTGTTGAGAAGTATTCGCTAATGGAAGTATTGGAGTCTTTGAAGAAGAATCGCCTAGGTATTATTGATAGGAGTATTGAGATATTATCCCTTCCGTACAATTACGGTTTGGCCCTTTTGAGAGTCAAAAAATCTCAATACGAGAAATTGCCTGACCAGTTCCTAAAAAAATAAATTGTAGCCAAAAAAATCATTGAGCTGACAAAGCAACGCAGAACCATATTATTACTAAGTTCGAAAAGGTCAGGGTCAACTGCTATATTCAAAGCATTTTGCAAGCATCCACAGGTCAATATTTCTCATCTGAATCAAAATATTGGCAACTGGGAGCCAAATTTTTGGAATTTAGCGGTTGATGCAATTCAGGGCAATCGCAGGGAATTTGAAGAGAGGTTAACACTATCCCTTGGCCTGTCCAAATTCCCTACTCACTATGACAATGATTCCGTATTCTCAATTTGGGATCAAGTCTTAGAGAAATTTGGACCCATTGTTTTTGACAAATCGCCACAATATTTGCGTAGAAAGGAAGCTTTACAATTGTTAATGGAATATCAAAAGGCTGATAACGATGTGAGAATAATTGCGCTGATTCGAGACCCAAAGGATGTAATAGCAAGTCAATATGCACATTGGAATAATTTAGTATCTAATGATTCACCTGAATTTAGGGAGAGACAATGGCTAATTGATTATCTCAACTTGAAAGATCTGCGGGAAATATATGATGTTCCAATGTTTAGGTATGAGGATGTTGCCAATTATCCGGAGACGAATTTTGATCGTATCTATAAACATCTTGGAATAGATTATGACGAGCTGACATTCTCGCATATTAGACCAGTCAATACAGGGCGGTTTTACAAAACCAAGGACGAAAAGTTACAGCGTTGGAAATTTACTTCGGAATTTCAACGTCGGTTAGAAGTACTGGGATATAGCCAGGAAGACTACAATCAGCATCATGCAAGAAACAAAACCACTAGCCAAACTTGGGTTGCGGTTAAGGGATTTTTAAAAAGGTTTGAATAGTCCTGCCATTAGTGTCGTCATGTCAGTGTACAATGGCCTGCCGTATTTGCCGTTGGCAATAGAGAGTATCCTGACTCAAACATTTGCTGATTTTGAATTTGTTATTGTTGATGATGGGTCCACGGATAACTCAAGAGAAATAATAAAGTCATATGAAGATCCGAGAATTGTGCTAATCTGCAATCAAGAGAACATAGGATTGACAAAGTCTTTGAACAAGGCTATCCACTTGTGTCAAGGCGAGTTTATTGCGCGACAAGACGCAGATGATTCGAGTGAGCCCAATCGAATAGAAGAGCAAGTCAAGCTGATGGAGAGTAATGCTAATGTTGGACTTGTATGTTCCTGGGCGACTGAAATTGATCGTGACGGGAATGCAGTTAAAGCCTGGTCTTATCCGAGTGATCCCACTTCTTTTAGAGCAACTATGTTTTTTTATAATTGTGTTATCCATTCCACTGCATTGATCAGAAAGAGTATTCTTCCAGTAACACCTTATGATGAAAGTCTACGTTTTGCCCAGGACTACAATTTATGGGTAGATATACTTCAGAGCCATGAAATTCATTGTATTGATAAAGAGCTAATTAAATATAGAGTTCATGAAGAGTCAATTACAAAATCTAGGTCAATGGAACAGGTTAGTTGTGTTAAGCATGCTCAAAAAAAACTATTATGTATGATAGGGATCAATGCTGATATACAGACACTTGATAATCACGCTAAAATCTTATCAGGCAATTATCCTCGACCATTTCATGCCATTCGCTGGCTAAAAAAATTGCGTGAATTTAACGAGAGTAGTATGTCATTTGATTGTGATCTGTTTAATGGAAAGATTCAATATAGGATTGAGAATTATAAGAAGGACATGAACCTTTTTCAAAGGTTGTTTGGTATAAACCACTCTTTAAGATGAATTTATTGGGGAAACTATTCCGGGGAAAAAAAAGGATATTCATCTTCACAGTCCATAAAGCTGCTTCTATGTTTTTGCACAAAATAGCTTCTGACTTGTCGGATAGAGCAGGCCTTAAACACTATTCTATAAACAACAAAAAGAATTCTCGTTATTGGTTTGATTTTGAAAATCAGGAATTGCAAAATACAGACCTGTGGCGTGGTAAACATGGTTGCTTTGGTCCTATCAGGAGGCTTGGTGAAATCCCTGATTTGGATAATAGTGAGGTGATTTTGCATCTTAGGGATCCTCGTGATGTCCTAGTGTCACAGTACTATTCTTATGTATATTCTCACCCAGTCATAGAAGGAGTTTTCGAGCTAACCAATAAAGATAGAGAAAGCCTAGAACAGGAGGGAATAGATGAATTTGTGTTAAAAAGGGCAGATAAACTTGAAAGAAACTATCGGAATTATTTAGAGAGGTTTAGAAATAATGATAAGTGCAGGATCGTAAAATACGAAGAAATGGTGATTGATTTCAGTGCCTGGTTAGATCCATTTTGTCAAGTATTTGATCTAGGCGAAAAAGACAAAGTCGAGCTTGTCAAGACTTATGAAGCAGAATTCACTATAGAAAAGGAAGATGCAATGAATCATAAGCGCAATATTACGCCGGGAGATCATAAACAAAAGTTAAAGAAGGGTACCATTATTCACTTGAATACAGTATTCACTAAATTATTAGATGCGTTGGAATATTCTTAGCAAATATTAGGTAATTGAATATTCTTTTTGTTTCAAATAATGATTCCAAGACTGGCGCTCCACTCTATTTATTTAGCCTAATAAAATGGCTAGTAAATAATACTGACGTGCGAGCATACATAAGTTTTGCAAGCCTTGTCAGGCAGGGACAATCTCTTCATGATGAATTTCTTAAGTATGCAAAATCGATTGATCCTCTTATTGAGCAGGAACTCCAGAATTCTTCGTTGAGCATCAGAATTATCCGGAAGTTAAAAACTATAGTGACAGGAAAACTCACCAATCCATATATAGAATTCTTGCAAGATATTGACTTGATATATGTAAATACGTTTACCAATGGTGAGTTTCTAGATATGATTCTTCAAGGTCGAAATATTCCTATTTTGACACATGTCCATGAATTGACTCATAACATTGGAAGATGCAATTCAAGGCGAAGTATACAATTGCTGTTGAAACATACGAATGAATACATAGCAGTGTCAAATGCGGTGAGTCTAAATCTACGTAATTCTTATAGCATTGATAGTGAACAGGTACGTGTTTTGAATCCAGTGATTCCAAGGGTTTTGCGCGTACGAAAATCTCGTTCTCAATTGAGAAGTATGCTTGGAATAGGACAAGGAGATTTTGTGGTGCTGGGGTTAGGATACCAACATTGGATAAAAGGTACTGACATTTTCTTTCAAATAGCTCTCAACTACGTACGATATCTTAAACAGGATATTGTGTTTCTATGGGTAGGCGGAAATGTAGATGATGAGTACTATAAAATGACGAAAACCGACATTGAAAAAGCAAATATGGACTCCCATTTCAAAGTTGTTCCTCATGTCGATAATCCATTAGATTTTATAAACGCCTCAGATGTTTTGCTTTGCACATCTAGAGAAGACTCTTATCCTTTAAGTGCTCTTGAGGCTAAATCTTTGGGTAAACCGGTGTGTTTCTTCAAAAACTCTGGAGGTGTTGAGGAGATGTTCGATTCTCTGGAAAACGGAGTAGACTATTTGGACGTCAGGGCAATGACCAGTTTGATTTTAAAACATCATAATGCTACTGGAGATTCAGCCAGCACAGTGCTGACCAATATTGATACCGAGAATGAAAGCAAGAGTCACTACAATAATATTTATCAAGCAATGTCTCAAACGTTGAAAATGCAATGATCCAAGAACATAAACTTGCTTTATTCGACATGAAGGTTTCCAATAGATTTTTTAGGTTTGTGGATAACCGACTTATCTAAATATCTTGACTAAGATCAATCCGGTTGTAGTTATTCCTATTTATATGGAGGCCTTTTCTCAATATGAAGAATTGAGCTTACGCCAATGCTTGCATGTCTTGCATAATAGACATATTATCCTTATTACCTACCCAGAGTTCGATAAATCAAATTATGACTATTTATTATCTGAATACTCTAATGTGACTCATGATTATTCCTTTTTCGATAAAAGATATTTTAAAAGCATAAGTGGCTACAATGAATTACTTCTCTCCCGTATGTTCTATGATCGTTTTAGAAGCTACTCTCATATCTTGATTTATCAGCTTGACGCGTACATATTTAGAGATGAGTTGGACTATTGGTGTTCACTTAGTTACGACTATATTGGAGCTCCGTGGTTTGAAGGTTTTAGAAAGACAACTAATAATCGACTTTGGAAAGTTGGCAATGGGGGGTTATCATTAAGGAGAGTATCGTCATTCATTAAATTATTTGAATGGCTGTTCAAAGCACATTATTTAAGTAATTATCAGAAACTTAGACCGATTGGTAAAGTCATTAGACTTACATTTCTTTTTGCTAATCTTCTACTTTCAAGGTTTAGAAGCAAAAAGTGTAATAGCTTTAAAAATTTGCTCAATGAAGATGTTTTTTGGTGTACAGAGTTGGCTTTTCGCCTCTCCACCCTCATTGATTCAAGGTCCATATTGTATAAATTGTTCTTGCGGCAGCAACCGGGATTGATAATTCCTGAGGTTGAATTGGCTATACCATTTTCTTTTGATCACAATGCCAAATTAATGTTTGAAAAAAATAACTTCACTTTGCCGATGGGATGTCATGCATGGCACAAAGAATATGATGAATTCTGGATTGATCATATTTCACTTGAAGGTATTAAGAATGTCAAATAAGGTTATCTATTCCTACTTCGGTCATCATAAGTGCGCCTCAAGTTATATCAGTTGGATATGCAGGAGAGTTGCCCAAGAACTGAATTTGAGTTATCACAAAGGAAGCAATATCAGACATTTCGAGGGAGATTTGGCTCGGTATTCAATGGCTAATGATGTTGATTTTGTTTCATACACCGCAGCAGAGTATGATCATGCTTTGAGCATAGCTAAACAAACAAGGGGGTTTCACTTGATCCGTGACCCTAGGGATGTGGTTGTTTCTGGCTATTTCTCTCACAAGCATAGCCATGGTACCGATAACGATTGGGAAGAACTGGTTCCTCATAGAGACAAATTACTGAAATTGTCATTTGAGCAAGGTCTAATGGAAGAAATAGATTTTAATGAATACACAATTAGATCGATGGAGAGTTGGGATTACTCAAATGACAATATCCTAGAGCTTCGGTATGAACAGTTGGTAGAGGATCCGTATGGTGTTTTGGTTTCGGCCTTTGATTCGATTGGAGTAATTGACCATTCTCAAATATATACCCGATCAATTAAATCTAGTTTTTCGTGTTTCTTATCAAATGTAAAAAGACGATTGATTAGTAGGGACCATGCCAGTACTACAATACCTATTGGTGACTTATTGAGGATTCTGTATGAGAATAATTATTCAAGAATGGCTGGTGGAAGAAAGTCAGGAATAGAGAATCAGAAAAGTCATTATCGCAAAGGTGTTTCCGGTGACTGGAAAAATTACTTTAATGAAGATCACAAATCCTATTTTAAGGAGAGATACAATGAGGTCTTGATTAAGCTTGGCTATGAATCGGATGATGATTGGTGACCGGGGCAGGGTGGCATTTTCTATTGTTACGCCATCATATAATCAAGGTAATTTCCTAGAGGAAACTATATGCTCAGTTCTAGATCAGGGATATCCTAATCTGGAGTATGTGATCATTGATGGAGGTAGCAACGACAATTCTGTTCAAATCATTAAAAAATACGAAAGACATCTTAAGCATTGGGTGAGTGAACCTGATAACGGGCAGTCTCATGCTATTAATAAGGGGATAGCTCATGCAACAGGTAATATTGTTAACTGGATTAACTCTGATGATGTCATGTTTCCCGGAAGTCTGAAATTGATTGCCAAGCGTTTCGAAGAAAATCCTGATGTTGATATTGTTACGGGACGAGAACTAAGATTTAAAATTAATAGTGAGTGGCTCCACCCAGGAAGTACTATTCATAAAAACCAAGCTCGTACAGTAATGGCTGCACACTGTGTACAACCTCAGACATTCTTCAGAAAATGGATTTTTGATTACTTCCATGGAGTCAATGAAAATTACAATTACCTTATGGATGCTGAACTCTGGGTAAAATATCTACTGTTGTTTGGACAAAGTAAGGTCATGAAAACAAATGATTATTATACGAAGTTCAGAGTTCATGAAAACTCAAAAACATCCACTGCAGTTGAGAAATTCAAGAAAGAAAGAAGAGCATTATCATATTCTATTGGCTGTACTGCTGATCTTCCAAAATTTGTACTTGATAGATGCATAAGTGAAGAACTATTTGAGCCTGACCACAATCTCAGGTTACAGATTACTGAGAATTCAGAAACTAAGGTCAAAGCTGATTTAAAGAATGGAATCAAAGCATTGTTTGCGTTACATTGGTTTGAGGATTATTACCATATTGGAAAATTCAAATACAGCAGAATTCTTTTCAAACAGGCGATTTTATATGGAAGAATGTTGCCGAAGATTAGGTTAGTTAAACTCGCGCTTAAGCTGTGGTTGCTACCCAGTTTTGTCATAGAACATTTTAGACGTTCTCAAAGAATATGAAGGTTGCAATTATTGCTCCTCATCTCGAGTTCAATACCTTAATCAAGGAGCAATATGAAGCTTTTATCAATGCGGGTATTAGTACTTATTGGGGTTTGGACTTCTTTTGGGAGCGGAGTTTTGATGCGGATATTTATCTCATACATTGGCCAGAATTAATTTTTCCGAATAGGACTTCTTCAAACCCATCCAAATCTGATTTGGACGCTCTTGAAAGAAGGTTACGTGAATTAAAGAGCAACTCTAAAATAGCTGTAGTTTACCACAATGAATATCCACACTATCGCCGCTCGACAGAATTTGATCAGCTTTATGATTTGATTTACTCCAGTGCCCATGCAATTATTCATTTGGGAAACCATTCGGTTGAGCTGTTGACAAATAAAATGAAGCCAAATTGTATCGATCATATAGTCATCCCTCATCCGACATATTCAAGTGTCCCCAATCACTTAACTAAAGAAGAAGCTCGTGAAACTCTGGGAATCAACGATGAAGAGAAGGTTATGTTAGTCTTTGGTAGTCTCAGAAATAAGGAAGAGTTGAAGCTTGTCCTCCAGCCATTTGCCAACAGTAATATTAAAAAGCGCAGATTACTTATCGTGAGCAATAAGCTATTATTCTACACTTCACTAGTTGAAAAATATTATAGCCGAATTTATATCAAATATTTCTCGTCAAGCCTGAAATATGTACGGGGACCTGTTAAAAATGAAGAAATCCAGCAATACATGAATGCTGCAGACGTAGTTTTTGTTGCAAGGAAATATGGACTGAATAGTGGAATTGTACCACTAGCATTCACTTTTGGGAAAACTGTAGTTGGGCCGGCTATCGGAAATATTCGTGAATTGCTTTACAAAACAGGGAATCCAACCTACAATCCTTATATACCCGAGACTATACGTGATGCTATTGAAGATGGCTTTCTATTAAGTGAAAGCAGTCAGGGGGAGTTCAATAGATGTTATGCCGAGGGCCAAATGAACCAAGCTATGATTACTAAATCCTATTTAAAGATATTCAAAAAGTTAAGCCCAATTGAAATATGAATTTCATTATTCTCGCTCATCCTAGAACTGGTTCCAATTGGGTTGGATCGGCTCTTAACAGTCATCCAGAAGTGCGCTATTGTGGAGAAATTTCACAAAACGAAAGACATGACTGGCCTGTACAAACTTACACTCAGTTCAAAAGGAAGAGATTTACCAGGCTTAGGTCATTTATTGGACTCTCGAGCGCTAGTTCATATCTTGATTTGGTGATGAAAAGTGAAAGCGATAGATCGGTGGGTTTTAAGGCAATGGCTCGTGAATTAAAGCAATACCCTTGTTTTGAAGCTGCAATAAAGCGGAGCGAGATAGGTTTGATTAAACTCACAAGAAGAAATCTTTTAAAAAGGTTGGTATCGGCAGAACTGGCGAAGGAAACAGGCTCCTACTCTATTTTTAAAAAGTCTCGTAAGGTAATTACATCGATCACAATAGATACATCGAACTTGATCACTGTACTTAATCGACTTGAAGAAACAGATTTTTTCATTAACGAATATTGCCCTACTACCCCCAGTATAAGTGTGACCTATGAAGACTTAGTCTCGCAATCAAATATTACATTTAAAGAGCTACAGAAGTTTTTGGGTCTTGAATCGAAAGATTTGGAAAGTAAATACAAGAAACAAAATACTGACTCATTATCCGAGCTTATAGAGAATTACTCAGACGTGCTGGTGACCTTAAAAGGGACTAATTTCGAAAAGTTTTTGGAAGAGTAACTAAATTGACTGTACTTTTTTTTCGGCTATATGTTCCGTCCACTGGTTAATCCGGAGACTGTCATGTCTTACTACTTTGCAGAGTATCTCCCAGCCAATTATTTCAACTCGATAGTGATATTATTGGATGTAGATGACTACAAATCTAGATTTTCTAACAATTGTATAGATGACAATTGGAACTATCAACAGGAGGGAGTGGAAATTATATTGATATTCCTATGGTTTTGAAAGATTCTCGGATTAACATATTTTTCTTAGCTTATGAACTTCCCCCTTTACAAACAGGAGGGGTGTATAGACCATTATATTTTATTAAGTATTTACGTGATCTAGGTATTAATCCAATTATCCTGACCCTTCATCATGATGATATTGGATACAGGTGGCCAAGAAAAGGTCGTGATCACAGTTTAGCCAAGATTTTGGATGGCTACACGGTTATCCAAGTGCATGAAAGTCGGGAGAAAATACCTTTCTACAAAATTGCTTTGTCTAACGGTTATCAAGGTGGAAATGAGCACATTACTTGGAAAAAGAACCTTTATTTCAAAGTCGATGAATTGTTCAATAGTTACAGGCCAGAAGCTATATTCGCAACTGGACCTCCTTTTACAATTTTAGAGCTGGGAGTTCAAATTGCGAAGAAGTATCAGTTACCCTTGATTTCTGATTTAAGGGACGCTTGGTCCCAGTGGAATTATAAACCTTATAATTCAAAAATTCAATACTACTTAACATTAAGATCAGAAAGGCGGGTATTGAAAAGATCTACTGCGATAATTGCAACCTCCAGCCAGACAATACATGATTTACAAAAAGCACACCCCAAAATACCTGTTGAGAGATTTCATTTGATCACAAATGGGTTTGATCAGAAAGTTGACTTTACTGATAAAGTTAAGATTAAAGCGGCAAATAAGATCCGTATTGGTTATGTTGGAAGTTTCTATTACAACCCAGACTTCAGAGGGTTCGTACTAAATCCATGGTGGAAAAAAGTGAGAAAGGATAGACTATCACAACCTTTCATTTTCCAGTATGTACCCAAGAGGGAAGACTGGTTGTATCGTTCACCATATTTCTTCTTCAAGAGTATTAAGGCGTTACTAGCAGAACATCCGAAGTTGATCAGTTGTGTTGAGATTTGTTTTGTTGGTACAAAAGATAAGTGGTTTGATCCAATGGTAGAGGAGTTTGGCCTAGAAAATGTTGTGCAACACCTAGGAAGAATGTCGATTGAAAAATCGCATGATTTTCAAAAAAAATGTGATTTCTTATTGCTGACATCTGCGAAGGTGTTAAACGGTTTGGACTACAGTATAGCAGGTAAGACTTTTGAGTATTTTACTATGAAGACGCCCATTCTTGGTTATGTCTGCAATGGAGCTCAAAAAGATATACTTGAAAAGTCTGGTTTGGCGATCATCTTGAACCCTGATGAACCAAATATCTGCGCTGAGCGACTTTTCGATCTATTTACCAAGGATAACTATCTCGAGCCTAATAATGACTTTCTCCAAACTTTACATAGAAGGTTCTTAACTAGTAAATTATCTGATATAATTCAACAATCAATAACATAGGAAATTGAAGAAACGAATACTACTTGTGGGCGGCACTAGGCCAAACTTCATCAAGTTGGCGCCATTATATCACCAGCTGACGAAGGAAGACTCTCTTTCCATAGAAATTTGTCATACTGGCCAACACTATGACTGGAATATGTCAGGAGCTTTTTTTGAAATGCTTGACATTCCTCAGGCGCATCATTTCCTAGGCTCTCAGGGCACCTCAGTTAGCACTGTTATTGGAGACACGATTAGTCGGCTTGATCCAGTCATTCAGAAGGGAAAATATGATCTTGTGATTGTTTTTGGAGATGTCAATGCAACCATAGCTGGTGCCATAGTGGCTGGCCATAACCATATCCAAGTGATGCATGTAGAGGCTGGCCTTCGAAGCTTCGATCGTACAATGCCTGAAGAGATCAATAGGGTCCTGACAGATCATATCAGCGATCATTTGATGGTTTCTGAGCAGTCCGGAATAGATAACCTTATGAACGAGGGTATAAGCACTGACAAAATTCATTTTGTTGGTAATTTAATGATTGAGTGCCTACTTATGTTTCAAGACAACTGGAGACACATTGTTCTGGACTGGGAGCTTGAAAAAAAAATTAAAGACAAGGAATTCTTTCTTAGCACATTCCATCGACCAGAGAACGTAGATAATCCCAAAGCTCTGAAAAAAGTTATTGATATTCTCGGTTCGATTCCAGATTCAAAGCTGATTATTTTGCCTTTACATCCGAGAACCCACGGTAGGCTAGAGGAATTTGGGCTAATGGAAAATTTGCATCAAATAGATAATCTTATTGTAACATCTCCAATGTCCTATTTTGAGTTTTTACATTTAGTCTCCCGATCGCAAATGGTTATAACTGATTCAGGAGGAATTCAAGAAGAGACTTCATTTCTGAACGTACCTTGCCTAACTTTTAGAAAAAATACCGAAAGGCCGATTACTATACACTCAGGCACCAATCGTCTAATGGATATCAATAACCCAGACAGTTTGGAAGCATTAAATTCTCTTGCAGTGTCAAAATCTCATGCCGATTTGCCGTTTTGGGATAATGAGGTAAGTCAAAGGATCATCAAAGTCATCAAAAGTTCAATATGATCTCACATCGACATCAGTGCATATTTATACACATTCCCAAAACTGGTGGCACAAGTATTGAAAGAGCTCTTGGACATTTTGACATACTCAAAAAAGGAGTGCAGGATCATCAATTACTTAGTGAGATCGAGCCACTTGATAGAATTTCTGTGTGTAGATATCGAGTAAATCGTCATATACTTAGGCGAAACGTTGATTACAGGCCTGAGCTTTCCAGAAATCAGTACCGCAGGTACTTCAAATTCTCAATTGTCAGAAACCCATGGGCACGAGTATATAGCTGGTACAGAAATACGATCAGAGATGTGAGTCACCGAAATATGCCTAGTATTCCTGTAGATTGTAAATTTGATTACTTTGTTAGGACTTACCTAGATCATTGGATGCTTCAGCCGCAGACCAATTGGTTGGTCAACCGCTCTGGCCGAATCGATGTAGATTTTATTGGAAAATTCGAATCATTGAGCATTGATTTTTCAAGGATATCGGATAAGCTGGGGTTGGATTTGGAATTACCTCATTTACTTGATAGTGGAAAAGCGAAGTATCAAGAAGCCTATGATGATGACTCCATTAGCATTGTGGGGGCAAAGTATTCTGAAGAAATAGATTTATTTGGATATAAATTTCTTTAGTCCGCGACGCTTTGTCTTTTGTATCGGTGCTCAGAAAGCTGGTACAACTTGGTTATATGAAGTGCTGAAAAAACACCCTGAGTTATTTGTTCCGCCCGTAAAGGAATTGAATTACTGCACAGAAATAGTAGAGGGAGAGAAGTGGATGAAAAAATACACTTCGGACGACTGGAATAGTAAAAGGTGGAGAAGATGGATTCGAAACAATCTACTAGAACTTGTACATCAACCCTCAGCAGCCGCGCTTTGGACATTACTATTTTGCTTAATACCTAGAAACAAACATCTGATATCGATTTATAAGTTGATATTCAGTAGGGACAAGTTAAATTTGGATGTCAGTCCATCTTATGCCTCATTGAAATCAGAATCATGGAGCATGATAAAGGGTTCATTCAGGGACTCAAAAATTCTATTCATCTTAAGAGACCCAATTGAACGTGACTGGTCTGCACTTAAGATGAATTTAATTGATCATGGGTGGGCTTCAGCTAGTGAATTTGATAAAAAAGATCATACCTCGACTCTAGTCAAGTACTCTAAGTACAGTGATTATAAAACTACTTTGAGCTCCGTTCTGAAAGTATATGACATGTCGAATGTTCATATATGTTATTATGATGAGTTAAAGAAAGACCCTCAAGCATTTCTTGATAAAGTTTGTGACTTTCTCTCTGTTTCCATTATTAAACTCCCAAGTAGATCTCAGAACCCTATTAATGCAGGTTTTGAGAAAGTTATGTCAGCAGAATATCAAGATTTGCTTGTGAAAAAGCATGCTGATCAAATATTATGGTTGAGCCAACATATTGGTAAGGCCGATGGGTGTAATTATGTTGATAATTGGATTGGAAAGTATGGATTGGACAAGGATAATGGGAATATTTAACTGCAGAGAATTGTTAATCGAAGGAGCTTAGTGAGTAAAAAACTTATCATATGTGGTATGCATAGGTCTGGAACTTCGCTGATCACTCAATGGCTTCAGGCTTGCGGTTTACCCATTGGCGATCGTCTATTGGATGGAGACCAATCGAACTTCGATGGACATTTTGAAGATCTTGATTTTTTAAATTTCAATACCGGCCTACTAAAAAAAAATGGATTGTCATGGCAAGGATATTCTCATAAGTTTGTTCTGCACTATCAGCCAGAGCACTGTGAAACTATAAAAAAAATAGTCGAGCGTAAGTCACGGATCTATCCTCAGTTCGGTTGGAAGGATCCTAGAAATTGTTTAGTCCTTCCGCTATATGCAAGTTTAACTGAAGAATTTGATTACTTTTTTATTTACCGCCACTATTCGGAAGTTACTACCTCACTACTAAATCGGGAGATAAGGGAAGAAAGGAAAAGTGAGTTCAGTAAAGGCTTAATTGGGAAGGCTAGATTTCTCTGGAACAACATGCAGAAGGAGAGAGCCATCTATCAACCAAGATTGACGATCTTTCAAAATTGTTGGCTTGACTATAATAGTAAGATACTAGATCATTATACTCGCTATGGCGGATTACTGTTCGGGTTAGATTTCATACTACAAAATGATCGATTGGTTTTCGATATGTTAGTGAAGAGAGGTTATGATCTAAATTATATAGAGATCAAAGAGTTTTATAATGACAGCTTAATGAACAGAAAGACTATTATACCTTTAACTAACAGCAGTGTTACGGAAGCTGATGAATTACTTCAACTATTAGATAGTCATGCAATATCAAAATAATAGTACATTAATATCTGTTGTAGACTGGAAAAACGAAAAAACCACCCAAAAATGTATTGAATCCATTTATGCCAATTTGATTGCTGTAAATTCATTCGAGGTGGCCTTAGTAAGAAACTCTTATTCAGAATCTATTACTTATGATTGGTTAGATCAGTATAAGAATTTGGTGGTAATTGACTCCAAATTAAATTTAGGTTTTGCTGGTGGTCACAATTTAGCGGTCGAGTACTTTTTGAAGACTGATCACAAGTTTATTTGGTTGCTAAACAATGATTGTTTGTTGACAGACCTATCACTTGATAGTCTGTTAATGGCTTATCAGACAAAAGGAGATGGAATTTATGGCAGTGTAAGTATTAAGGATGACGATTCTGAGCAGCTACTTCATTCCGGTTATCAAGATCAATCTGATTGGACTTTACCCGGAGATCTATTTGATGAATTTGAAGGTAGAAAGCTTAACCTGTTGAAGCCAGATAAAATTCGATGGGTCCCGGTTATCCATGGTCATAGCATGTTTATACCCCGTAGCATAGTAAAGGAATATGGGTTTTTGAGAACAGATTATTTTCTATATTATGAGGAGATAGAATACTGTCTCAGATTGCTTTCTTTGGGTGTCAAAAGCTACATAGTTAATAGTTCTGTTGTAGTGCATTTATTGTCTGATTCAACAAAACATTCGTTAATGCTTAGGAATATCATATTCTATTATAAATCACGAAATAAACTCTTTCTCAATCGTGATATTTATAAAAAGAATCTTGTTAAAATGTGGGCTGAATCATTACTATTCATCCTGTCTAGGTTGGTATTTCTATTGAGAAGGGGACTAACCAAGGAAAAGCTTGAGCTGATAGCACATGTTCATTTTTTAGTTGGTCTTAGGGGACAAACAATCAAACCTGACCGCTATCGTTGAAAGCAGTTGTGACCTTTTGAAAGTATGATATTCATCTTCATTGCTATAAAGCTAAAGGATCTGATCGAATTTATAGAATTCTATAGATTGGGGAAGACATACTTTGATGATATTATTGGGTTGAGAGCTGAGCTTTGGAAGCTAATTGTATCTAAAAGAGCATTCACCTGAAAGTAAATTTGATAAGTGAGAATAAAAACTTCTTTTTCTGTATTGGAGTGCAGAAGTCTGGAACTACTTGGCTTTATGAGGCATTGAAAGGACATCCTCAACTTCAAATGCCCCCTATAAAGGAATTACATTTCTTCGATGAAATTGAAAGGCAAAAAGGCATTTCCAAAGTTTTTTCTACGCCAGAAAAAAGAAGCTATTTATCTATTCAGAGGAGTAAGAGTTTTCAACGCTACCTGAAAGGTCGAGGATCATTGTGGGAATTTCTTTATTACTGTATACCTCGTAGATATTCTTGCATTGGTTTGTATAAGTCTATGTTTAAACAGGGTTTATGTGGAGATATTACTCCTTCATACAGTTGTCTAAGTTTACAATCAATCAGGCGGATAAGGAAAGACTTTCGGGACTTAAAAGTATTGCTAATACTTAGAAACCCAATTGATAGAGAGTGGTCTCAAATTAAGATGGATGTGCACAGGAATAACTATAATGAAGAGCAGAAAAAAAGCCTGATGAAAGAGTGGTCATTAGCACATAATGTACGTAGTGACTACTTTACAATTATAAAAAACTGGACAAGCGTATTTCATGATGATGAGATTTTGATTTGTTATTATGATTTACTCGCATCCGATCCACACACATTCTTAGCAAGAATCTATGAATTTCTCGCAGTTGAGGAGTTTTACCCAGAAAAAGTTCTAAAGCAAAGGATTTTCACTGGTTTGAATCAGTCAATTCCAGATGAAATTAGAGTAAATCTAGCAAAAAAGCATATACCTATGCTTAGCAGCTTATTGGGAATCAGGGGTGTGGATCAACTTATTATTGATAAATGGCTTACTTCCGCAAAGAGTACTATGAAGTAGCTATTGGAATAGTCTTATGAAGTTTCAACCGTTGATCATTTCTGTGCATATGCCTAAGGCTGGGGGAAGTACTTTTCGAGAATTTCTAAAGAGTCATGTGATGGGTAAGATGGTGGGAGATTATTTGGATATTCCCTTGACGTACTCAGCAAGCAAGAATCTGGAGAAGGCAAAAGTGTATACGAAAGATATGAGGTTAACCCAAAAACTGAGTTTGAGATACCACAATGTCAAGTGTATTCACGGCCACTTTATTGCCTACAAATATGTCCATTTGATTAGAAGCAATAACACGGTTTTGATTACCTGGTTGAGGGATCCAATTGAGCGTCTTGGATCACACTATTATTACTGGAAACGTAACTACAGCAAAGATGCGTCACCATTGCACAAAGAGATGGTAGAGAATAATTGGTCTCTCGAAGAATTTTGTTTTAGTGATCAAATGAGAAATATTTATACTCGATTTACACAAGGTTTACGGTTGAAGGACTTTTCCTTCATAGGATTAACAGAGTACTATGTGGAGGATTTAGCCTACTTCGGCAAGCATTTTTTGAACTTGGACTTGGTCCATCCTGTTTCTAAGAAGAATGTCAATCCTTATAGGCCACCAGCATATTTTGTTGACAAAGGCGTAATCTCCAGCCTGAGGGAATTTCACAAAGCTGATTACGATATATATAATTATGCGCTCCGCCAGAGAGACATAAGACTGTCAAATAGACCAACAATATTGTGATTCCACGCATACTTCATTATTGCTGGTTTGGGACTCAGCCTGTCAGTCCGACTATTAAGAATTGTATTGCTTCGTGGAAAAGGCACTTACCAAATTTCGAAATCATGCTTTGGAACGAGCAAAACTCACCTATGGGTCACCCTTTTGTACAAACAGCATACAAGCTGGAAAAGTATGCTTTTGTATCTGATTATGTGAGGTTGTGGGTAATATATAAATATGGTGGTGTTTATTTGGATACGGACATGCTATTACTAAAAACATTGGATCCGCTTCTCAATGAACCTTTTATTGGTAGGCAAGATAATTATAGCGTTAATGCCAGTATCATGGCATTTCCATCGGGGCATCAATTCATACTTGACGCCATGAGTCACTATGACAAGATTAGTTTTGAGGTAGAGGCTCTCAATCAAATAACAATTCCTCTAATTTTGCAGAAGACCTTGGATCAGTTTGGGGAAAACGCGGGAAGGCCAAGGGTATTTGATCGATTATTCTTCTACCCCTATCCTTTTGAAGCAAGAACAAAAGGAGATCTGAACTATTGGAAATATATAAAGCCAGAATCCTATGCAGTGCATTTGTGGGATGCTAGCTGGATTGAGGGATTTCAAGAAGAGATGAAGAGAGCTTATACAAGCAAAGGAAGATTTTTGTTATGTGTAATATCCGACTATTTCTATTGTTGGATAAATAAATTCAAGCAATTATTTCAATGATTGTTATCAGGATTGTTTGATTTAAATCAATTGAGTTTAAAAGCACGTTTAACACGTTTTGGTAAACGTGTATATGGTGAACTCCGAACAAGAATTGCAATTCTGTTTCCCTACCTGATTACCACTGAAAAAGGGAAGATTATTTATGAGAAAAGAATAAACCAAAGAGATATAAGGTTTGGATTGTATTCCGATTTAGTAAAAGAAAAGTTTGGATATCTCAAAGGGTATGTTGATTACGAATATGTCTTAGAACATCATGGTATACTAATTGAGCCGTACACTGGCTGGGGGATTAAAAATGGATTTCTGCTATTTTATTCTGTTGCAGCTAATAATTGGGATAAGATAACAGCAGTAGCAAGACACCCTAAACCCAATAGGTTAGACTCTTTGCGATTACGACAAACAGTTTCAATTAGCGAGGCGATATATTTGAATTACTTTTTTTTCTATGCAAATAACTATTGGCATTTTATCAATAATTTTTTGGGCCAATTAATTCTGGCCAATGAGCATTTAGATTTGACACGAGTCCCAGTGGTAGTCCCAAATTCCGTATTTCATTCTAAGTGGTTTGAAGAACTGTACAGAGTAAGCCCTTTTATTGGATCCATAGAATGGATACCGCTTGATAAATGTTACTTGAAAATTAGCAAAATTTATTTTGTGAATAATCTTTCCTACAGCAAGAGGTATTTCGAACTAACCAAAAAGACAGTCTTTAATTTCAAAATACAGAAGTTTTCAAGGAGACCTAAAAAAGTATTTCTTACTCGCAGAAATGTTAAGAGCAGAGTACTTATCAACAGGAATGAAATACATCAGATTGCTTCCAAATATGACTTTACTATTTTGGATACTGCCGATTTCTCTATAGAGGAACAAATGTATTCCTTTGGAGATGTAACGCATTTAATTGGCATACATGGAGCAGGAATTAGCAATCTGTGCTTTACAGAACAAAGTAATGTAAGGATTTTGGAAGTTTTTCCTGGTGATTGGATTAAAGGGACCTATTTTCTTTTAGCGAACTCCTATAAGTGGGACTATGAAGCAATTATTGCTACAAGACAAGAAAACGGTGGATTCTACCTGCAACCCGGCAAATTTGAGGTCTGTCTAAGAACTTGGCTTAATTAGATTGCGTCAGAAATGATATTTTCAGTCGTTGTACCAACTTACAATTATGGACATTTTTTGAGAGATGCGCTAGAGTCAATCAAAAAGCAAACATATGATGATTGGGAATGCATAGTAGTTGATGATGGTTCCACAGACGATACAGCAAGTGTAGTTTTTGAGTATACGTCAAATGATAGCAGGTTTAGGTATTTTTATCAGGAAAATGGTGGACTTTCCAGTGCACGAAATTTGGGTATTGCTAAGAGTAAAGGCCGGTTTATTCAACTGCTTGATGCAGACGATTATGTTCATACGCGTAAATTCGAATTCTTAGCGCCCAACTTATTAAACGAGAATGTAGTGGTATACGGAGATGCATTCTATTTTGATAGCGGTAATCCCGAATTCTTGGAGAATTGGTATTTGAAGAATGGTCTATCTTTAAGCAATGATTCGGCTCTGAGCGCATATGATCTTGTTCTAAGGAATAGACTGCCTGTAAATGCACCAATTATTCCAAAGCTCTTTTTTCAGAAGTATGGCTTGTTTGATGAGAAATTGATGGCAGCTGAGGATTGGGATCTTTGGTTGAGATTTGTTTTGAAGAACGAGGTGCTAAGGCATGTGCCAGGGGAGTACGGAGGTTCATTCATTAGGTCACATTCAAATAGCATGATGTCTAATTCGATTGTTCAAAACATCAACCGATTGAAGGTTAGGAGAAAATTACATGCAGTTTTAAGCAAAGAATTAAGAAGAGTCAATAGTCACAAAATGAGAAACACTGTAAAGGAAATACTCTGTCATCAGGAGTTTTATAAGGAGAATATTGCCCATAATTACTTGGATTTATTGCATAGTTTAGACCAATCGCTAAGACTTAGATTGTACTGTATTATTTACAAATTATTTAGGGTAAAGAGTTTTGGTATTAGACTAGCTTGGATTTTATTTGAAAGTCCAATTCAGGTTTTAAGAGGGAAGTTAGGACTTTGAAGATACTGTTTATTTCCACTTTACAAGACCTTTGGGGTGGAAGCGAGGAATTATGGAGCAAAACGGCTCTTCATGCTCTCAAAGAGGGCCATGATATTTGCGTACTTTGTTATAAACATATCAGATTACCTCAACACCTTAGATTAATTAAGGATAATGGCGGCCATTTGATTTTGAGACCGAACGACCTAGAGATATTGAAGGGTTCAACAATAAAGAGGCTTTACCATAGGTTAAAACTAGAAACGCGCTCTTACTCATATTTTTCGAAACTTAATAGGTTTAAACCAGATGTTATTTTGGTCAATCAAGGAGGTGCGTTTAATGCCGCTGAAGATGACAAATTATTTGATTTTATCACGAAAACACAGGTTCCATATCTGCTAACAAATAGATTGACAAGTGATAATGGAATTCCTGAACTACAAACACTTGATAAAGGACGAGCACTTTATAAAAAGGCAAAACATGTAATTTTTGCTTCTGAAAACAATAAGGAAGCGATGCAGTCAAAGCTTCTATTTGAATTAGAAAATTCTTGTAGTTTAAATAGTCCTTTAAATCTGTCTAACACTAAACTCGTACCCTTCCCGATTGATACAAAAACATTAAATATGGCTTGTGTAGCTAGGCTGGATGTTAACTACAAAGGACAAGATATCCTCTTTAAAGCCTTAGCAACACCTGAATGGTTGACCAGAAAATGGAACCTGAACCTTTATGGCAGAGGTGAGCATTATGAATATCTAGTTGCGCTAGCGGATTACTTTGGGATTAGTGACAGAATTAAGTTTCATGGTCATGTTGAGAATATTTCCAAAGTCTGGCAGGAAAATCACATTATGATTTTACCTTCTTTGGAAGAAGGTTTACCTATAGCCTTACTAGAATGTTTGATTTCAGGGAGGCCAGCAATTGCAACGGCCGTGGCGGGTAATACTGAAGTCATTATCGACGGTCAAACAGGATACCTCATAAAGGGTAATAACACATTGGAACTTCAACATGCGCTAGAACGGGCATGGCAGAATTCTTCAAAATGGGAAAATATGGGAATAAATGCTCATGACTCAACACTAAGAAAAATAGATACCTCTCCGGAAATAAAACTATTAAAAATGCTTACAAGCGTATGAGTGTTTCAGTCATTATTCCGGTCAAGAATAGAAGCCGCCTTATTGGCGCAACACTTGATTCTATTTTTGGTCAAAGCTTAGTACCAGATGAGGTTATACTCGTTGACGATCATTCAGAGGATGATTTGATGGAAGCAATTAGTCCTTTTCAAGAGAAAGTAAGATTAATTCAATCTGAGGGATACGGCCCAGGTGCAGCTCGAAACGTTGGTTTTCGCAATTGCTCGGGCAATTTTGTTCAGTTCTTTGATTCAGATGATTTGATGAATGCAACTAAGATTGAGACTCAAGTTGAAGCACTAGTTCAATCGAATGCTAGTATAGCATATGGCCCTTTTGTGTTAGCCGAAGAAATGGCTGAGAATACATGGAAACAACTTGACGTGTTTATTCAAGCAAAACCGTTACCAAGTGAATTATCGCTCCTAGATTTGACCTTAAGGGGATGGTGTTCTATTTTCCAAGCGTGTTTATTTCGCAGGGAAATTCTTGAGCGCGCAGGTTCATGGCGAGAGGACATCATGACTCATGAGGATCTTGATTATTGGATTAAGATTTCTACATTGAAACCAAGGATGATACATACTCCTGATAGTCTGGTCGTTTATAGAAACCATTCCACTCAAATAACAAATCTAGAGAAAAGCACAATTTTCGCTAAAAACAATTCACTGGTTTTGGCTGATTACCCGCACTTAAAAAATCAATGTAATTTCATGACTGGACTCATTTACGAGGCTAAGAAGTTAAAGCAGCAGCGGTACATCTCTATGAATAAATTGGATGATAAAATGTTTTCATCTAGGCAAAGAGCATTGCTCTTTGCTGAAAGAGTTAGGAATAAATGGGAAAGACTTCTTACTGGTACGGCTTGGGAAAGGATGCACGGCGTTTCTTCGTCCAATAAGCTCGAAGATTATGTATTTGAAAGCCAAGAATCCTGAGTACTAAGACATCATATATCAAGGAGCTTGATGGACTTAGAGCCATTGCTGCCTTGATGATTATCTTTTTTCATTTTTTTCAAGGGGTAGGCATACAAGAGATTAGCCCATCATGGCTTGTTTTTTCAAAGAAAATTTCCATGTTCGGTCAGACCGGAGTAGATCTTTTCTTCGTGCTTTCCGGCTTTTTGATTACCCGTATCTTGCTTTCTACTAAAGGTAAGACTGGATTCTTTAAAAACTTCTACCTGCGTAGGTCATTAAGAATTTTCCCACTTTACTATTTCTTTCTGTTTATCAATTTCGTTGCATTACCAAGATTGGATGCGAGTCAGGAGGTTAGTTCATTCGATGTGCTTGTATTTGCCACTTATCTTCAGAATTTCTCATTCACTTTTGATTGGGGAGCGCAGGGTCCATTTCATTTTTGGTCATTGGCAGTGGAAGAGCATTTTTATTTAGTGTGGCCACTTCTTGTATTCGCTTTCCCTGAAAGAAGGCTAAAATATGCTTTAGGCATTCTTGTATTATTGCCACTCTTGATAAGATACTTCATGGCCAATGAAGGTTATGAAGTCTTTTACTTCTCATTGACCAGAATGGATACGCTGGCGATGGGCGCCTATCTGGCGCTGGTAGAGAGAATTGGATACCTTAAGCCGACCTATTCTAGTAGATATGGTTTAGCTATGATGGCGAGCATAGTATTACTCATCATCACTTGGGTATTTGCAGGTGGCCAGTCAATGCTTGCTGTTCAAGTGCTGAAATTCTCATTTATCGGGATGACCTATTTTTTTATGTTGGCATGGATAATTGCTCAAAGAAAAGAAGGTACGACAACAGAACGTGTGTTATGCAATCCAATATTGGTTTATCTAGGAATGATTAGTTATGGACTCTATGTCTATCATCCACTTTGTTTTAAATTAGTGGATGGATTGTTATCCAGCACACAGCTAGGAAGTTTTCTGGTTTCGCTGGGTTGTACAGTCTTCGTTGCAACACTTAGCTATTTTATGCTAGAACGCCCATTTTTGAGTCTGAAAGATAGACTTGCCAAGTAGTTCTATTTGAAGGTATCAAATTTATAACTGTATTGAGGTAAGTGTCACAACCTATCTTAGTCACTGGCATCTATAGATCTGGTTCGACATGGCTTGGTCAAATGCTTGCTGAAAGTGAGCATATCAAATACTATGGTGAGCCATTTAACCCCATCAATCATAAGGTTTATGGTATAAGCCTACCTTCTCCATTTTATCAATTGTCAGGTAATGAAGACATTCTGATCACCAAGCTCAAAAATGCAATTGGTATAGATAAAAATTTAAATACCTTCTTGTCGAGATTATCACTTAATCACGGTCTGCTTAATAATTCAGCCAAGACATATAGATATCTCAACGCCCTCTTTAGATGTAGTTCATTCATACCATTGATCAAGGATCCATTCGCTCTATTTTCAGCTGAGATATTGGCTGAAAAGCTTAATAGCGATGTAGTAATTATAATTCGCCATCCTGCGGCATTTGTCCATAGTGTCAAGCGTATGAACTGGGTCTTTAACTTTAGTTGGCTTCTAGATCAGAGAAGTCTGATGAAGGGTATTCTATTGCCGTTTGAAGATGAAATTAATCAAAGAAAGAGGGAGGGCTATTATAGTTCAATCATAAAGTCCGCCTGTTTAGTCTGGAAAGTTTTCCATTATGTCATCAGTCATTATCACAACAGGCATAGCAATTGGGTTTATGTGCGTCATGAAGACTTGTCCAATGATCCCATTAATCAGTTTGAGCTTATTTACAAACTCCTCGGATTAACAATGACTGATAGAGTAGTCCAAGCAATTCAACGTTCCTCAAACAAACAAAATATAGTAGAAGCACCTGCCAGAGAAGCATTTGCATTGAATAGAAATAGTAAAGCGAACATAAAAACTTGGAAAAAACATTTAAGCGAAGCTGAAATTGAGGAAATTAGAAAACTTACGACACCAATTTCAAAAGCATGGTATAGTGAAGCTGATTGGTAATGAGGATTGAAGTTGTGATCATAGGATCAGGAATCTCAGCCACTTCTCAAGCTAGGCTTCTGAAAGAGAGAGGGGTTGATGCACTTCTACTTGAAAAGTCAGCTCAGCCGGGTGGGTTGGTCAGTTGTGTTGAGATTGATGGACGACTTTATCATAAAGTTGGGGGTCATGTCTTCAACTCCAAGAATCCCGAAGTACTCGACTGGTTCTGGAAGCATTTTAATCGAGATCGGGAGTTTGTGCATGCCCAGCGTAATGCGAAAGTGTTGTTGGAGGGACAATATATCGGATACCCGATTGAGAATCATTTATTTCAACTGCCAAACCACATTGTCAAAAGGGTGATCAATGAGTGGTTTGGCAGTGGATATTCAGACAGTTCGGACGGTTCAGACTTTCAGACATTTCTTGTAAATCGATTCGGTCCAACATTATATAAACTGTACTTCGGGCCTTATAACCAAAAAATATGGCAGACGGATCTGAGTGAGGTGTCACTTGATTGGTTGGATGGGAAGCTACCTATGCCAGATCTTGAAGATGCGATCGTACAAAATATTCTAAAGAAGGAGGAGAGTGAAATGGTCCACAGCTCGTTTTATTATCCGAGGCAAGGGGGCTCACAGTTTATCATTGATAGGTTAGGAGAGGGACTAGATATCAATACAAACTATGAGGTTCGGAAAATCCAAAAGACGGCTGAGGGCTGGTTGATCAATGATGAGTTAACTTGTCAAAAGGTGGTTTACACGGGAGATATTAGACGATTATCCTCCATGCTGCACGGAGTTGGAGAGGATGTACTGGAAGCATGCAAGGCTGTTGAGAATCTTCAATCCAATGGTACAAGCAATGTATTGTGTGAAACAGATCCTTCTGATCTCTCCTGGCTGTACCTGCCTGATCCTGCCACCAGAGCGCATCGGATTATTTACACGGGCAGCTTCTCAGTGCATAATAATGCGAGTAATGGTCGATTGACTTGTACCGTTGAGTTTTCAGGACAGGTCAGTGAAGCCGAGATGACTGCTGAGGTGGCTAAACTGCCGGGCAACCTCCAAGTCCTTGCCTCCAACTATGAGCCAAATAGCTACGTCATCCAGATGCATGATACCCGGGCGCGGGTAGATCGGGTGCGGCAGCTGTTGCAGCCGGAGGGGTTCTTCTTGCTCGGAAGGTTTGCCGAGTGGGAGTATTATAATATGGATAAGTGTATAGAGCGAGCCATGATCTTGACAGATCAGATTATAGATGGCAGATAATAGTTGATAGCGGGGAGATGAGAGATGATAGTGGAGAGTTGATAGTTACTGTGGAGAGTTATATGAAATTGGGAGTAAAAAAGCAATTGAGAAGGGACAATGGACAGTTGGGAATGGAAAATTGCAAAAAAAAGGATTGTCAACGATACTTGAAGCTTTAATTGAAATGCTAATTGTTCAGGTGTACCCTATATGATTTTCAGATTACTTCTTCTCTCCCACTACGTACGTTCGTAATGACGGTTAGAGACAAAGAAGGTATGAATTTCAATGGCCTTTAAAGGGATTGAATTTTCATTGGTGTCTACTGTCTTCAATGAGGCGGCTAGGTTAGATGAGTGGATCAGCGGGATTGAGAATCAGTCTGTACAGCCTGATGAAATTATTATCGCCGACGCGGGATCGACTGATGGTACGCTGGAGGCGTTAAATGAATGGAAGAAATCTTCAAACTTATCGATTCATGTTCTACTGAGTGAGGGGTGTAATGTGGCTGAGGGGCGTAACCTGACTATAGCCAAGTCAAAGTATGATTGGATCATCTCCACTGATTTTGGTTGCACATACCACCAAGACTGGATTAAGTCGCTGGCAGATCATTTTATCAACGCAGTAGTCGATGTTGTAGCTGGAGCCTTTGGTGCAAGTACATTTGAAAATGAGTCCAAGGCAGCCAGGGCTGATTTGATATTGCAGAATGGTTATCCGATGAACATGGATACCTACTTCACGGCTTCTAGTCGGTCGATTGCCTATCGGAAATCAGTCTGGGAGCAGTTGGGTGGATACGAAGAGTGGTTGACCCTGGCGGCTGATGATACGATCTTCTGGAGGAGATTGAAACACCAGGGTATCAAGTATAAGTTGGTTGATCGGGCTTACGTTTTTTGGGGTCGGCACAAGACCTATCCACAATTTGCGAAAGAAGCTTTCAGATATGGGCTTGGAGATGGCGAAAGCGGAATCAATTTCAAGAATTTCTGGTCGCATGTCATTGAAACGTTGACTAGGTATTTGTTCTTTCTTAACCTTATACTGCTTCCCTTGGGTTGGCCTCAGCTGGCTGTCTTGAAATTAGTCATGGTACTTCCCCTGAGTTTTGGATTGCGTAGCTATCGCAATGCCTGGAGAAATTATCAAGGGTTGAAGGGTGAGTATGACCTGAGTTTGATTGATTACTTGAATAGCTTGTATTTGACTGAAATTTCGCGATGGTCATATCTCAAGGGGTATGTCACGGGTTGGTTGTTTGCTTCGGACAAGGTGAAGGAGGGTAGGAAGAGGTTGAAGGGTGTTGTTGGATGATACTACGGTGTGTTCTTTGTATTGGTCAAACGCTGAGCCTTCCAAAAGTGTTTTTTTATGGACTTACCCCTACACCCCTTTCGAAAGGGGAATAGCGGTACTTGTGGAATGCTCAGCTGAGTCTGCACTAATGACATTATTAGGTTTTAAAAGAGGGATTGTGGAGTGTGAATAATTTGAGATTACGGATATTTTTCAGCCGAAATAAAAAATAGACCTAAAAATTACGCAATGACGAGCTTCCATTTCAAGCTTTTAGCTTCTTCAAAAGAATATCCAAAAAAACTGTAGTGGCTTGAAACCAAGAGCTGTGAGTGATGAATAGGCGTACAGTAGATGTCATTATCTATGAGTCGAGTTCCTTTGGAGGGTGCTATGACTACTCCATAGCGCTTCACAAGGCTTATCGTAAGGACTCGCGAGTGAGTGCTTGTACTTTACTTTTACCTAGAAATGCTCAAGTTGAGCTAGAAGGTGTTTGCGGTAGGTTGGTGTCAGATCAACCCCGCTCCCTGACTAAATTCCATTTTCTATGGCGGCAGTTGGTCAATCCGATTAGACTTTTTTGGTTTGTTCGTGGATTGCCTCAGTCCTTAGTACTATTTAATGATTTCGAACAGCTCACTTCATTTTTGTGGGTGTGGTTATTTAAGCAGTTTGCAGGTCAACACACTTATGCCGTTTTTCTGCATGATCCGGATCGTGATGCCTATCCACCTTCCAAATCAATCTCATCCTGGTGTATGCGGCACATGATGTCATTAATGGAATGGGGTTTTTATCATGAATCTCTACCTGAGAGATCTTATTATTCGCATAAGCCCACGAAGTACCTAAGTCTTCCACATGGTATTTATGGTTTACCGAGCCCAGACAAAGAATTATTTGCTTCACTCAGCACTCAGAAAGGTGACAGAACGTTGATGCTGATCCTGGGTGCTATAAGAAGTGAGAAAAACTATCGATTGGCGATCTCGCTCTTACCGGAGTTCCCTGAGGTGGACTTGCTCATTGCGGGTAAACCAGCAAGTAGCAGGGAAACTACGGAGGCACTGAGCAGTCTGGCGCGGGAATTTGGAGTTGAGGATCGCGTTATCATCATTGACAGATTCCTTAGCTATGCTGAGATGTCAGCTTGCGTTGAGGTCTGTGATATCGTTTGGCTCAACTACGCGAGGAGCTTTCAATCGCAAAGTGCCATTTTTAATACTATTGCGCCTTATCAGAAAAAAATATTGGTGGCAGGAGGAGACAGTGCGATGGCCAGATTAGCTGATCAATTTCATGTAGGTAAAACGGTGGTACCCGATGATTTCGAATCCGCTCGAACTGGCTTAGCAGAACTGTTGCAAGCGCAGGACCCTGACTGGAGGAAATATCTGGAATATGCGTCGTGGGATCGTCAGATTGATACAGTATTGAATAGATTGACAGATAACGAAGTTGTAAATGAAGAAAGTGCTTAAGAAATTAATAGTTGGTGGTACGCAATCAGGAATTTATAAAATTAAGTATGGATTGGCGGCAGACCTTTTAATGAACGTAGACCCTTCCAGTAAGACACAACGAATTCTAGGGCTAGATGAAAGAGAAATTATGCCCGTTTTTGAAAGGTTTTCAAAGGACTCAGCTATTTTCATTGATGTTGGAGCCTCAGATGGCTATTATGGTCTCATTCACAAAAGGATCAATCCTAAAGGTAAGGTTCACCTATTTGATGGGGGCGAAGTATTCTTGGGAGAGCAGAAGCAAAATTTCCAATTGAATTCTTTGGTTATTGATGAGCAGAAGGCAGTTCTGGTGGGAGCGTCATCAACATCTAATATGATTACTATCGATGATCATTTCAGCGACTCAGTGGAATGTTTCTTCCTTAAAATTGATGTTGAGGGTGCTGAAATGGAAGTACTTCAAGGCGCAGAACGAATCATTTCACATAATAACTGTAAAATTATTATTGAAACGCACAGCTCTGACCTTGAAAAGAAATGTCGAGAGTTTTTGGAAGCTCTTGGATATAGAATTGAAATAATTAAGAATGCCTGGTGGAGGACTTTTGTTCCGGAGGCAAGATCACTGCCTCACAATCGTTGGCTTTCAGCTGAGAAGTGAACGTCCTTCTCAGTCATTCGGGAAAACAACATAGCTATTATGTAGCCCGTGCATTAAAATCACTGAGTAGTCTGTATGAATTTCATACAAGCAGCTATGTTACCTCTGAATTTTTACAAAAGATAGCACTTAAGTCAGGAGACTCATTTCTTACTAAAAGATTTTTACTCGGTTTGCATGGTAAAGAGGTCGTTTCTCATTGGTTATTTGAATTAAGAGAACAAGTTTTCAGGAGACTCTATGGGATTGGCACCCACACTCAAAATGCCGTTTTCGAACGTGATGAGCGCTTTGACATGTATATGTCAAAATACATTTTGAATAAAGATATTGATGTCTTTTGGGGATTTCAAGGCAGCTGTCTCGAAAGCCTAAAGGTAGGGGGCCAACTTGGTATTTTTACGGTTTGCGAATTGTCTACTGGCCATGTACCTTCTGCTATGGAAATTCTTGGGGACGAGGCTGAACGTTTGCCGGAATGGAGTGATAGCATGGATAATTATTATTTTCCTGATCGCTATTTGGAAAGACTGGAACAAGAACCCATAAATGCAAGTAGAGTGATTGTTGCTTCAAATTTCAGCAAGAAGACTCTTATCAACGCCGGTGTTGAAGAAAGTAAGATTGATATTCTGCCGCTAGGCTTTGATTTGGAAATGATCCCGTTCAGTAGTTCATCTTTCACGAAAAAAGGGACTAGACCTTTGCGACTTCTGTACACCGGAAGAATTACTCAGAGAAAAGGGATTTCCTACCTTCTGGAGGCTATTAGCTCCTTTGACCCTAAGGAGGTAACCTTGGATATTATAGGATTTTTGCATGGAAGCGGTCATGCGTTCGCTAAATATAGGGACAGGGTAAGAGTACTTCCAAATATGAGCCAGTCGGAGCTTTTTAAGAAATACGGTGAGTATGATGCATTAGTACTTCCAACACTTTTTGAAGGTTTTGGGCTCGTAATTATTGAGGCAATGGCTGCCGGACTTCCAGTCATTACCACTCCACACAGTATCGGACCTGAAGTAATCCTAGAGGATCAAAATGGATACATAGTGCCTATCAGAGATGTTGATGCCATACATGGGGCTATCGAACGCTTATTGGAAAAGAATTGTGAGCAATTAATGGATATGAGGTCGTGCGCCCGAGAGGCTGCATTGAAGTATAGCTGGGATGTTTATACTCAAAGACTCGATTCCTTGATGAGGTCGTGGAATCTGTCAAGAAATTGAGATTCTAACCAATTATAGCATTAATGTCTAAGGAGAGAAAAAACATTCTGTTAGTTTGGGATCGCTTGAGTGAGTACCATTGGGCTAGATTCCATGCAACTAAAAGGCTGTATAATCTTGGAGAAGTTCATGTTGCGGAATTGGGTAGGTCTGATTCTTTATATTTTTGGGAATCAGTATCTGTCAAGGAGAATAAGCACTGGTATCTCTCGGATGATCCTGTTGAGTCTAATCGTGCATTTGCTAGATTATATTCTTTTGTACGGATTGTACTTGATCAAAAAATTGAGATTGTAGCTCTTCCGGGTTACTCACATTTATCTTACATCCTATTCTTAGTTGCCTGCAGAATCTTAGGAATCCAAACAATCATATTTGCGGAATCTTGGTACCCCGGTCATCGCTTTCTAGATCTAGCAAAACGCTGGTTCCTCACAGTTTTTACAGATTATATTTTTGTCTCGGGAATCAGAGCCCGATTACATTTTAATCAAAGACTTTCTCAATCAAATAAAAAAATTATCTGTGGGTATTCTGCTGTAGACAATGAGCATTTCTCTAGAGATCTCATCGTGTCGACACTTCCTATGCGGAACACTGTTCTATGTATAGCACGATATAGTCCTGAAAAAGACTTAGAAACACTGATTCAAGCATACATAAAATCTAATGCCTACCAAAAACTTGAATTGTGGTTGGTAGGAGAAGGACCTCAAAGGGATACATTAGAACATGCTGTTGAGGGCCATGAAGAGTGGATAAAATTAAAAGGTTGGGTCACTTATTCAGACCTTCCTTCATTATATTCAAGAGCCAATTTTTTTGTATTGCCAAGTAAGTTTGAGCCTTGGGGATTAGTTGTGAATGAAGCCATGGCTTCTGGTGTCCCAGTTATATGCTCTGACGCCTGCGGATGCATTCCTGATTTGGATGTTAACGGAGGCTTGATTTTTGAGTCTGGTTCAGTAGAGAATTTGATTGATGTATTAAACCATAGTTTGATAATCTCTGAAAAGGAAAAGCATTCTATCATTGCGAGACAAAGAAAATCAGTGGGTGAGCTAAATCCAGACAGTTGGGCGAAGGCCATTTGTAGATGCGCCTTTTGATTAATATTAACACCAATGAAGTTTTATGAATTCTGAGGAAACTGTCTGTATTATCTTTTTGACAATAATTTGTCTCGGAATTCCTTATCTGAATTGGGCCAAAAAAGATCCAATACAATTTTGGTCTCCATTGACGATTCTCTGTATCATAATGCTCTACTATGCCGTCATTGGTCCTTTTGTCACAGTTTATTCAGGTCAGACAGTATATAAGTTGATTGATCACCGACCTTTTTTTTTAGGTGGGTGGATATTGACCTTGGTTGGTATGATTAGCACGATTATTGGATTTAATATAATCTCATCTAAGGTGAAACATTCATCATTGGCTAAAGCTAAGGATGATTATTTAAATGGAATTGCGGTGGAAAAAACTGCATGGAAACCTTTAGTCTATTTGGCATTGATTTGTATTATTGCTCTAGTAGGCACGGGTGGCCTCATTGATCAAGTTGCCATTTCTCGAAGTGCAGAAGGATCATTATTTCAAGGTACTAATACCTCGTTTGGAGGGTACCTACTAAATGGAATCAATTTGCTAATTGGTGCGTGTGTACTACTTTTCATATATTGTTTGAAGTATAAAGAACGATGGTGGTTATTTTTATTACTGTGCGGTTTTACATTTGCAGTTTATACAAAGCAGGGGTTTAGATGGCGTCATATAAGTCTTATTTTGGCTTTGGCTGGGACTTATTATATTTATTACAATAAAAAAATAAATCTAATTCTCTTCAGTGTTCTTGGCTTTTTCCTATTGGGAGTCATGGGGTTTATTGGTCTTACTAGAGCATATGGTGCAGGGCTAGACTACAGTAATGTTGACAATGTTGATAATTGGGACCTAATTCTAGCTGGTTTTGGTGAGTCATCAGTATTCATGACAACTTCTCTACTGATTCATAAATCCGCTCAATTTCTACCGACTGAGTTTATCGGATTAGACCCTTTATTTCAAACAGTATTTATGCCTATTCCAAGAGCATTATGGCCAGGTAAACCATCAGGAGATTATCTTTCCATTGTCGTATCACTTTATGATGAAGTATTTGTTGATAATGGTCTTGGTGCCGCAATATTTAATTTTGGAGAATATTATTTGATGTATGGCTGGATTTCTGTGATCTTGGGAGGATTATTGCTCGGATGGTTGTTTAAGAAAGCTTGGCTATGGTTTCTAAAGCACCGACGAAACAAGTTAGCGATAGTGACTTACGCCGTTTTCTTTAGCTACATCTATATGATTATTAGTCGTGGGTATACTCCACAGGTGGTCATGCTCTTCTTCTTCACCGTCTACCCATTATATTTCATTTTTAATTATCATTACAAGAGGGTGAAACTCAAAAAAGCCAGATTTGCACATTCTTAATCTTGTAGACTCGGTTGATAATATCAACTACGGTATTTGGAATACTGTAACCACACTTTTTCCCTATTTGGAGGAAAAAGGTTGTGAGCCAGAGATCTGGTTTCCTGAGGATGAGGTCATTCCAGACTCAATCATGGAGGTGCCCTGGCGACATATTAAGGATACTGATGCATTTGAGAAGGCATTATCAGCCTATTCCACTAAGGAAACTATTGTGATCAGTCATGGTCTGTGGAAGGAGCCTACTTTCTGGGGAGCACTGGCCAAGAAACAGGGTTTCAGCTGGGTAGTTATTCCTCATGGAATGCTAGAGCCATGGAGTATGCGGCATAAATGGTGGAAAAAATTACCCTACTATAATCTTGTTGAAAAACGCAAGATCCTTGAAGCATCAGCATTTATAGCTGTTGGTCTGACGGAATACTATAACCTAAAGAAGTATTTTTCAGACAAGGTACATTTGCTAAGTAATGGCATTAAGCCAATCGCAACTGACCTCACACGAAGACCCAACTCTCAAGCTACTTACAAGTTTATCTTTATGTCTCGGTTGCATCAGAAGAAAGGTGTTGTGCCATTATTGACGGGTTGGCTTAATTCAAGAGCTTATGAGTATAATGCTCATCTGAAAATCGTGGGACCCGACGAGGGAGAATTGGCTGAACTCAAACAGCTATTAGAATCACGATCCTCCAATATCAATACATTGACCGTCGATATCCCAGGACCAGCATATGGTGCTGAAAAAGAAAATCTTCTAAATGAGGCTGACTTCTTTATACTCCCAAGTTTTAGTGAGGGATTTCCAACCGCAGTACTAGAAGCCATGTCTTATGGCTGTTATCCGATATTGACTGAGGGTTGCAATTTCCCTCAAGCCTTAGAAGAAGGTGTAGCTGTAAAAATAGAGCCTAAATCTGATAGTATTAGACATGCAGTTAATGGCCTTTTTGATCTATCAGCCGATGATCTAGAGAAGGGCTCTCTAAAAGCAAAGTCTTTTGTTGACAATAACTTTAGTCTCGAAAGCTTGAGTGATAACGTCTTCAACTTCTATAATCATTTGATTGAGGAAAAAGCAGAGGTTAATTGAAGAGCTCTCTATACATTTTCAGATAGTCTTTTGATAGAAGATATTTTTTAACGTATTCCTTACTTCGAAACTCCTTTCGTTGTTCAATTTCTTGCCTTAATTCGCACAATCCTTTCGAGATACCTTCCTTATTTGGTTCGATATTCCTGCCACTTTGAGATTCCTCCAAAAGAACCCATGGTGTTCTGTAGCTAGTTATGACTGGGAGTCCAGCCTGTAAAGCTTCGAAGATGGAATGTCCAAAATTCTCACTTTGACTCGGCTGTACATAAATCTGGTATTTATGTAGTGTTTCCTCTACTTTGTGAGGCTCTAGTTCGTGCCGATAGTTCACTTCAATGTGGGAGGGAAGTCTTGCTATCAGTCTCTGACACTCCCTCCAATAGCCTTGATCCTTGATAGGGCCATAAATATCGTAAGAGACTTGAAAATCCAACTGACTCAAAGCCTCCAACACTTCGTAAATGTTCTTCATCGGGCTGATTACCGCGATTGTGACCAATCGTAGCGGTAGTGGAGACATTTCCTCTAAATGTACCTTGGCTACATTTGGTTTGATGTTTGGAATGTTTTGAGCAATTACAATCTTACCAGGATCTGGGAGAAATTCGATGATTGAGTTTCTCTCTTCCTTAGAAGTTGCATGCCAGTTTAGCTTTGACTTCCTAATTAGAAATTTAAGAATAGTCAAATAGGTCTTTTTCTTCCACTTTTTGATCGCGAGCGCAGATAAAGATAGCATACCTCTTGGGGCAATGACCACAATCCCTTCAAAGCCAACGCTGGTCTTAACAAAATAAAGTGGCCAAATTACGTTAGCCAATGAGTAAAGTCCATTGATATATATAATATCCGGCCTAATTGGCCTGATGACATCTATAATGCTAAAAAATGATGGGCGCTTCTGTGAGCTATAGTAGATCATTCCGGTAGGTGAGTGAGACTGCCAGCGATCGTGTTTCACTTCAAGGAGGGTGTCATCAAGATCCTTGTTGGAGGTGTAGATAAAGAAGTCATAATGATCGCTCAGGAAGTTAATCAGATTGGAAAGTGATTGAATCGGTCCCCCTGCTTTAAATGCAGGGGTGAAATAGTCATAGAATATCAAGACTTTCCTTTTCTTCATGATTTGTTGATCACCTCGTCATACAAGTTTAGATATTGCTGAGCTATGCTATCTGCTTGATATCTTTTGACATTCGATTGGCCGGCTTTGATTAGAGACATTCTGAGCACATTGTTTTGTAACAATTCTTGAAAACCAGCCTTAATAGCTTCGGGATCATCGACATCAATGAATAATGCCCCCCCGTCACCTGCAGTTTGTCTGACTGATGGAAAGGTGGAAGCGAGT
>JAVKDO010000076.1:0-32412 GCA_040222235.1 Cyclobacteriaceae bacterium | reverse complement strand
TGCCGACGAGGCAGGTTTCGCTGGTTTCATTTTGATCTGAAGATCAAAAACCGAAATTATTTATTTGGATCCCCGCCTTCGCGGGGATGACGTTTTTATTGGAACCCCGAGGCAGAGCCTCGAGGAATTCTTTGGATTAATAAGTAAGGGGTCAGACGGTTTTGAAGCATCAGGTTCCTAATTTAGGTACTTGTGAGACTCTTAAGTGAGCGACCGTCTAGGTAACTGTAGGCAGTCCAGCTAGCTATAAACTTTCAGATTCCGGTATTTCGTTTGCAACGAAAACCGGATGACGATAGGCACGAAATTCTATATCAAATAGATATTCGGAATTGCCTTCCTTTTCATATCAGTCATTGGAGCACTGACGATTGGTTTCAGGCGCTTCGTGCTACTGCTACCAATCCCTCTGAGATACTCAGGAACGAGTGGTTTTGAACCGCGAGACTCCTTTATTGTCCTACTTAGGTTTCAGACTCAATATGTACTGGTAGCTCTTTTCCAAGTAAGTCAGGAATTTCTTCGGCTGCTGGAGTAGGGATTCGGGTACGTGGACGTATTCCTTCATGACCGTATTGTAGGTCACAAAAAGCTCCGTCTGGTGATCGACCAAAAACTGTTCGCGATCTTCCTTATCCAGTCTGAGACCAAGTTCACCTGCTTTATTCAGGCTACTGAACATGTGGCCGTTGGCAGAGGTGTAGGGCATGGTCTTGCCCTTGAGTACGATATCAGGATGCATATCGATGACAACTTTAAAACAATCAAGGACTTCTTCTCTTGTCATGTTTTCTACTTAACAGCAAACTTGATTTCGGTAATCAACTCATCGCCGCTGGTGGTGCTAGGATCAGTCACATAGACTTCAAACGGATGAACCCTCTTATTCAGCTTGAGCTCTTTGTTGCGGTGCATGGAATACATGGTGCTCCACGCATTACCCAGATGTTCATACGGCCCATGATGTGCTAGTGTATACACTTTGGTCTCAGGTATAGTGCCCGAGATCATATCTTCTGGTAAGTCCTCAGGGATCGACTTCATAGGTATCCCACTCGTATAAGATACTTTCTTCTTGACGACATCCCATTTGTGATAAATAGTGAATGGCTTATCCGCCACATTATCTTCATTGTCTTGCACAAAGGACCAGAGCTTTTCAAAATCCTTCTCCATCGCTGGGCCCATCGTATCTATCGTACAATCTGTCTTTACACCTACATATTGGCACCCACCATACTGCTCATAACCCTTGAAGTTCAAGCGAGAGTGTACTCGACCATCTTCAGCATAATCCTTCAATAGTGCCAGCCCTCTCTGGTAGTCCATGCCTACAAAAGCCTCCATCATCTTCTTCATCCAAAACATAAAGAAAGGCAGGCTACTATCCATTGTCCAGGTCACCTCGGTATCATTGTCTATTGGCGATAGCTCAAATCGTACCTTGGCGGTGGACTTCCAGGGCGTCAAGAAAGTAAGATCGTAAGTAATGGAAATGTTCTCCTCTTCGGTAATAATCTGCATATTGCCGCTACCGGTTCGGTTGCCTTTCCATTCATAAGACTTACCATCCTCGGCCACATCTACCCTTGCCTCAGGCTCCATGATCAGCCATGGAGACCAAGCTCGCCAATGATGAAAGTCATTTAGGATACTAAAAACATGACCCACCTCGGCCTGGATCAGTACAGATTTGTTAATGTTAATCTTGGGCATCAGCTATTAAGTTTAAAAAGATAGTTGAAAATAGATATTTTAAACGTGGGAGTCAACTGTTGCGTAAAAGGGCCATCGCGGGATTTCTAGATAATGTCCCGCTTAAGTTGTAACACATCAGCAGGTAAATCATCAAAGAGAGAAAGATCATGGTAGAAAATCCGTTTAAAGAAGGCTATACCTCGGATGATGAGGATGACAAACTGATCACCTTGAGCCTTAAAGGTGATAAACGTGCGCTTGAAACGCTTATCAAAAAACACCAGCCCTATGTGTACAATATTGCCTGGAAGATGGTGCAGAATCCTGTAGAAGCACAAGATGTGACGCAGGAGGTGTTGATCAAGGCGGTCACCAAGCTATCGCAATTTGAAGGACGGGCGCAGTTTCGCACATGGCTCTATCGGATTGCGGTCAATCATTTTCTACAAATGAAAAAGCAGACCAGAGAGACCATCGTGAATGAGGACTTTGAAGCCTTTAGTGAGAGACTGGCCTCATTGCGAGATGTTGATCTCACCATCATGGAGCAGGAAGAGCGACGTGAAGAAATACGCGAAATGAACCTTGGCTGTATGTCAGGGATGCTGCTGTGTCTGACCAGAGAGCAGCGGCTGGTATACATCATCGGAGAGCTCTTTGACGCTGATCACACCATCGGTGCAGAGCTGATGGATATCAGCAAGGGCAATTTTCGGATACGGCTCTCACGTGCACGGAAGGATCTCTTCAGCTTCATGAACAACAAATGCGGACTTGTCAATAAAGCTAATCCGTGTAGGTGCCAAAAGAAGGTTACCGCGGCAATGGAGTGTGGCCCTCTTGACAGTAAAAACCTGCTTTTTAATCGCAAGGAGTACGGGAAGTTCCAGCAGTATATTTCCAATGATGCTGATGAGATGCTGGAAATAGTAGAGGAGAAATACCGAGAACTTCATAATGAATTACCACTCAAAGAGACTTTCGACAAGAAGACTTTTATTGATGATTTTCTTAAGAACGAAAGGGTTGTGTCCATTCTTAATCTAAATTAACCTGTAACACCCGCCCCATCCTCCTATCTAATCTCACAGAAACTAAAACAAATCGAAAGATGAAAATGACTGTGAGTTTAATGATTGTGATGGTGTTGGTCACGGCTAGTTTTGCTGTTCTTGGCCAAAAGAAAGTGAAGGAACTACATCTTAGCAAAGTGCTACCGGTATCAGCACAAGAGGTGTGGAAAGTAGTAGCGGAGGACTATGGTGGGGTGGCCTACTCACATCCAAAGATTATAGCTTCTGACTATATCAACGGTTCGCTCAAAGGTGAAGAAGGGGCTGAACGCGTATGCTATTTCAACGATAGTCAAACGCAATACCTGAAGGAGAGAATGGTCGATTTCTCACCAGCAGAAATGAGCTTCACCAATCAGGTATTCCAAGCGGGAAAGTTTCCGGTAGACCCTGACTTGACGAAGGCGGTATACAAAGTAGAGGATGCTGGAAATGGTAAGAGCCGAATCACTTTTGACATGCAATACCGTACCAAGCCAGCCTTTATGGGCGGTATGATGAAAGGCAGCTTCACTAAGTTGATCGAAGATTACTTCATAGCGATTGAGCATCATATCAAGACCGGTGATAAGGTGACCAAGAACAACTTCAAAGAGATTAAGAAGCTCTACGCCAGGCGTGATACTACTGCCAAAAATGATCGAGTGCTCGCGCTCTCTGCGGTGGATGAGTAAATGGCAGTTATCTCAAGTCGAAAGCCGCTTGGGTTACCTTGCGGCTTTCTATTATTTAGCCATTTCAGTTTCTATAAGATCCCAATCAAACAATCTGTTCATTCTAACCAACTAGCAAGTCAGTTAACATGAGATAGTACCCATTCATAGATTTTCTAGCTGCCCTCCCCGCAAAAGCAACTTCCTCTACCGGCGCTTTCTGATCAATCCAGCCAAGGTAGTCCCAATCGTAATTATTCGTTCAACACCACTGGACTTCCTGCCCTCTAGATATTCGTTGCTTTTGCTACATTTAGTGACAGAAATGAACCTATCGGCTCTCTGTGCGCTGCGTGTACTTTGAACTGCCAAAAAAATACGATGAAACTATCAAAGAATAGTTATTTAAAAGCGCGAGATTTTATATTGACCAACGCGCGAATGATAGAAAGGCGTTTGTTTGAATTCCATTTTGGAAATGGAAATAGAGAAGGTGTTTTTCATGCAGTTTATGCTTACCGGAATGCTGACGGAGGTTTTGGGCATGGAATGGAGCCTGATACAGCATCACCTGAAAGTCAGCCGCTTTTTAGCGTAATGGCCCTTGAAACTTTGGACGAAGTGGGTTGCCTCAATGCAGAAGTGATACTTACGGACTTCATGCCCTACTTTGAAAGTATCACCACCGAAAAAGGAGGAATACCCTGGATGCTAAGACCTAAAAGTGAGTATCCATGTGGTGAACATTTCAAAACAGTTAAAGAGTGGGCCGCTTTGAGTACTACTGCTCCACTACTGGCAATATTAGAAAAACATAAGGTTGATATTCCGTGGATGAAAAAAGCAGAACAATTTGTTTGGGATGAGATTGAACGAATAAAGGAAAAGCACATTTTCTGCCATCTCTGTGTCCCTAGAAGATTACAGTTTTTGCAATACACTAAAGACAGAGACACGGCCGAGAGTGCGATTAACGATTTAAAGAATTGGATCGCGGCTGAAGGAGTGATCTGCCAAGATAAATCGGATGACGGTTGGGGGCTTTACGGAAAGCCACACAGTTTGACTTATGCTCCGCATCCTGATGGAATTTTGAATCCTACCTTTTCTAAAGAAACTATTGAATCGGATATAGAAGCACTAATCAACAAACAGAAAAATGATGGGCGATGGGACACTTGGTATGGAATCAGCGAAGGAACAAAGCTAGAGTGGGCAGGAATACAGACCCTCTGGACATTGAAAGTTCTAAAATCGTATGGAAGAATTGACGAGTAAACACTACGCTCAACAGCCCCAGCAGCTATGCTGATCGATCAACATCAATGACCAACGGACAAACTTGGATATTCAATACTCATCTTACCAACAAGCACGATCTAATGCTCTCTTATCCTGTTGACCTAAGGCACAGATACTAATGAAAACATGGCGTATACTTGGAGTTGACAATCATTAGTCAGTGGCTGAAGACCGTGGTTCAACGAACGTTTGAAGTAGAAAGAACTTCAAATAACATTATTTTGCAGAATGAACTCATTCGAAGACTTCAAGATCAAAAAGCAATTGCTTAATGCCATTGCTGATTTAGGATTTGAAAAGCTTACACCCATTCAAGAAGCGTCCTATTCTACTATTCTTGGCGGTCGTGATTTTGTAGGAATTGCACAAACCGGAACCGGAAAAACAATTGCTTACTTACTCCCTATCCTACAGGATTTGAAGTTTTCAAATCAACCTAATCCGAGAGTCTTAGTCCTTGTTCCAACAAGAGAGCTAGTCATTCAAATAGTAAAGGAGATTGAGAAGTTAACGACCTATGTCAATATAAGAGTGCTGGGCGTCTATGGCGGTACAAATATAAAGCCTCAAAAACAGTCCATTATCGAAGGGCTAGATATCATTGTCGGTACACCAAGACGATTGTATGACCTGGCACTGACTAATGTACTTCGACTCAACTCGATCAAAAAACTGGTGATTGATGAAGTCGATATCATGCTTGATTTTGGCTACAAAACACAGTTGGAGAATATCTTTGACTACCTACCCTCAAAGCGACAAAACATTCTCTTTTCTGCCACGATGACTACCTATGTAGATGAATTGATTGATGGTTTTCTCCTTAATCCAGTCAAAAAGACCATTTCTATTAGCGGCACACCTTTGGAGAATATTAGCCAGGAATCGTATGCTGTTCCTAACTTTTACACCAAGGCTAACTTGCTAAACCATCTATTAAAAGATAAAACAGATTATAGTAAAGTCTTGATTTTTGTTGCCACGAAGGTTACTGCTGATAGGCTATTTGAAACCTTAGATTTCAAGTCTGAAGCATCTGTAATTCACTCTAGTAAAGAACAAAACCACCGCACTAGTTCGATACAAAAGTTTGTCGATGGAACAAGTAGAATTCTAATCGCCACAGATGTAATTTCCCGTGGGATTGACATAGAAAAAATCGCTACGGTCATCAGTTTTGATACCCCTTTCTACCCCGAAAACTATATCCATCGTATCGGACGAACCGGACGAGCCGAGCAACAAGGAAGGTCAATCCTGCTTTACAGTGAAAAGGAAAAAGAATTAAAAGAGGCGATTGAAACCTTGATGAACTACTCTATTCCATTCAATGAATTTCCTGAAGAGGTGGAGGTAACTTCTCAGCTCACTCCAGAGGAAAAGAATAAACCTCTAGCTCTGGAAGAACCGTCCCATAAAGATTTAGCTATTGAAGTCGGGGCTTCTTTTCATGAAAAGTCTGCCAAGAACAGTAAAGAGAAAGTAGAAAAAAAGAGTTACAACAAATTACTCAAAGAGCGATACAAAAAGCCACTCAGGCGTGGTGACAAGATTCAAAACATGAAGAAGAAAAAGAAGTAATGCTCAGGATGAGTGACTAGATTCAGCCTAAATAGAAATTCTATGTAAGATGAGTATCATAACCTGACAACCAAGTCAAACACCGAGCCCGGTTTGCATCCGACCTTCAACTGATGATCAAATCTCAAACATCATATTGTCCAATCTCAAGAATATTGAAATCACACTAATTGAATACAATTACATTTTGTTTGAATCATAAAGAGATAGAAAATGAACTACCTCCAGATCGCACTTATCTTAGTTTTCTCTAGCCTAAGCCTGCTTCATTTTTATTGGGTGCTCAGCGGTCAATGGTGGTTGTCGAACGCGCTACCCATGAACAATGACGGTCAGCATGTACTCCATCCCAATAAGATGCTAACCTTTATAGTCGCTCTTGGGCTGCTTGGTTTTGCCTCCTATTACCTCACACTTCTACTAGCATATACATTGCCTACCATGGCCCATGTAGTTGGCTGGGTAATTCCCACCATTTTCCTGCTACGGGCAATCGGTGACTTCAGGTATGTCGGGCTTTTCAAGAAGGTAAAAAGTACGGAGTTTGCGAAGTACGACAACCGATACTATGTACCCCTCTGCCTGAGTATCGCTGTAATGGGTGTAGCTGTTGCAGCCCAGCTCTGAGGGAACCCCAGAAGCGCCCCTGCGTATCCTTATCGGTATGCAGATCACTCATCAACTACACACAGCAACCGCTCTTGATCAATATGTCCAAGATATCCAGCTAGTTGAGAATGACGCCTCGGATCCATCACCCTTTGTGACTTTTGGCTACCCTGAGGCGACCCCTGAACTGGTAATTGTCCTGTCGGGCAGCCTCACCCTCTCCTATCGGCACCATCAATATCACATTGCAGAGAGCTGCTGCTTCACCTTTATCGAAGAGCCTAGCAAAGTCACTACATCAGAGAAATTCCGCTTCATCAGAGTGCTATTTCAGCCCCTTGGTGTTCTTCCAATAGTCAGGCTTTCTGGATTAACGGCTAATGAGCTGATCACCAAGCCTGTAATTGGCGTATCCGAATTTTCTGATCAATCGATGCGTCAATTGATTCCAAAAGTTCTTAGCGCAGACAGTCTGTCAGCTGTCGAAAGTTTGATCAATGACACATTGGTCACCAAGCTTCTTTGCAAGCCAAGTTTATTATCACCTCTGGGTTCGTTAAATCTCACGACCGCTACCGTGGACAACCTCTGCGATCTGCTATGCTGCACCCCGCGAACACTGCAGCGATGGTTTAAACTCGAGATGGGTATCTCTCCAAAATACTTCCTACGTCTTCTACGGTTTAAGCATACCCTTGAGCAGTTGGCTGATGTGGTACCGGCCCACCCCATTGCGGTAGCGAACGCTCTGGGATACTACGATCAAAATCATCTCATCAAAGAAGTACAGCATTTTGGGCGAACCACACCAGGTCAGCTCAGCTTTGACCATTACCTGCCTGCACAATTACTACGATCTCAGATACGATCGTAGATAGCGCATATTGTCGGATATTTACTACCGTAACCATCCAATACTGCTGTGATTTGCAAAGGTCAAAACGAAGAATAATTATGCGTAAATATTTTGCAATTGCACTGTTATGCGGTCTCATGCACGACTGGACATCAGCGTCTGCTCAAGAGTCCATAAAGCTTCCCTCTAAGTATCGTGAAATTCAGAAGTACATGGACAAGGCTGTTGAAAATGGTCTGGTAGGTTTGAGTTTTTACATCGATCATCCAAAGTACGGTCAATGGACTCATCAGAGCGGGTTTGCCAATTTGGAAACGAAGGAGGAGGTCACAGAAGAATCTGTTTTCTATCTCGGCAGTATCAGCAAGAACTATACGGCGACTGTCATCCTCCAGCTCAAGGAGCAAGGTCTACTCTCTCTTGATGATAAGATGTCTGATTACCTACCGGAAAAAGTAGTTCAAGGTTTCCAGTACGGTGATCAAGTGACGATCCTCCAACTTCTGAATATGACGACAGGTTTCCCCAATTTCGAATACGATGAAAAAGCCTTGGGGGACTATTTCGAAGGAAAGCTAGACTTGTCAAATACTCCACCACCAGAGGTATTAGTGCAATACATCTACGGTCAGACAGGCAATTTCAAACCGGGCGAGCGCTATCAATACTCAAGTACCAACTACGTACTCCTGTGTATGATCATGGAGGTAGTAACAGGTCAGTCGCATGAGGTATTGTACTCCAAGCTATTCAAAGACAATGGTCTCAATCATACCTACTACAAAGGTGAAAAGGCCCCTGCCGAACTACTGGTCGAAGGTTATGCCGATGAAGATGATGACGGGAACTTCGAGAACACAAGCGCTCAACAGAAAGCCTATGCCGATTGGTCTTATGGGGAAGATGGTATCACCAGTACTATGAGTGATATGGTCAGGTACTTTGAATTGCTCCTGGATGGACAGATCATCAGCGAGGCATCCTTATCAGAAATGAAGACTTGGGGTATACCAGATCGCCCTAGATACGGCCTTGGCCTCATGTATGATAAGGGCTTTCCCTACAAATACTTCATTGGCCACTCGGGTTGGGGGTTTGGCACACAGGCCAATTTCATGTACTTCCCTGAGCAGGACATTACCATCGCCATCTTTTGCAATACAGCCTACCGGTTTGGTGGCCAAAAAATCGAAAAAGCGCATGACAAGTTGCTTACTAAGATTGCTAAGAAACTTTTCCTGTTCTGAGACAACTATGGCACTAGCCAGTCCCCACCCCATTCACCCTTGTGGTGTTTGAAATGTGCTCTGTAATGAGAGAGCTTGTGTAGCTGAAGAACTTCCATTTTCACTGGTCGCACAACGATAACAGAAAAGAACTCACTGCCGATTTCATTCGGCCAGTCATGTGCCTGTTCCGGTCTTTCAACAGTCTCTGCCGGAGCTAGTCGTGATCCATAAGCCTTTCTTCCTTCGATAGAGATACCCGACCAGTACTCCTCCGCCAGCGCATCTTGATTATGAAGTTCTGCCTTACCTGTTATCGACACCTGCATCTTTTTTCCCGCGTGCCAGAATAGTAGTGTTGCAGCTTCATTTTTAGTTAGGTCTGCTACTTTCTGCGATCGTTTATCTGTGAAAATTATGAAGCTCAGATCTTCCTGAACTGCCCTTAAAACAACTAACCGAGCATTAACATTTTGCTGATTTAAAGTAGATAAATTCACAAACCGAAATGGATGGTTTCTATCCAATGCACCTCGGTGCAACTCATGTGACACATTGGAGAGAACGTCGGTTAGTGAGTCATTGCGGTTGATTAGCATAAGATTAATTGTACTTTATACTCTTGATCAACAGCCTGTAAGGGTTAAAGTTTGATCAAGACAAAGAACAATGCTCAGTTAGTCATTTGCGAGACTTTCACCCGAGTTAGCTCACTTCCGCATCACTGCTTCAAGAAACAAACCCAGCGTAGCATAGAAGCTCTGCTTGTCTTCCCCAATCCTCCTTAACGCTTCAATTTCCTCACCAACGACCTGCTGATTATCTTGAAAAATAGCCAATGGCTCACTTAGTGTAGTGGTCTCGTCCAGAGGGTTTTCAGAGGTGATGATCATATCCGCCAGATGTCCTATTTGGAGCTTTCCGATAGGCATCTCTAAGCATTCTCCAGCGGTAGCAGTGGCTGAGAGAAGAATCTCCTGGTTGGTAAGACCTGCTTGCTGCAACAATTCTATTTCTTCAAGAACCGTTCTCCCAGGTGCTGTAAGGTTTGGACCTACATCTGTACCGAATAGCAACGGCACTCCTCCCCTTTGGAGCTTTAGAGTCAGATCCTTCATTGCCTGATATTTCTTCTTTGTGTAGTCAGTGTATTTTGGACCAGCGCTGGTGTAATCAGCCAGCTGCTTATCCCCGATGAAGGTTAACAGAGGATTCACATCTGACCTGTCTAATCTATCATAATAAGCTGTACCATTGAGAACCGTTTGATAGATGCGATGGTAAGCCGAAAGCGATATCACTACATACTTACCTGATCGATGAAGTTCGGCAATAAGGTTACCCACGCTTTCCGGACTAAAGTCCTCATCCAGAAACTGCAATAGCTCTTCGACGTGCTCAATACTTACAAGATCTGAAGCTACCAGCCCTTCTAATCCGATAGCAGGCGGATGACCCGCAATTTTCATATTCCTTGATCTTGCAACTTGCTGAATAGCTGTAAGTTGTTGGGCATCAATACCGTCGTACACTTTGAAGAAGTCATAGCCCATGTCAGCATAATTGTTGGCGGTTTCTCTGGCTTCAAGATCATCAGTTAACAGCTTATGAAAAGGTCCTGCTCCCTCTCCTTTATTCAATGTTGGGCTTCCTGTAATTAGCCTACTTCCCTGCAGCTCATCATTCGAGAGTTGGTTCTTCCAACGCAAATGCATCGGGAAGCCCATCATATTTCTGACAGTAGTTATGCCATACGAGAGATACTGTGGCAAATCCGTCCTATCAAATACATGGGCATGCATATCCACAAGGCCTGGCATGAGGTATTTACCTGAAAACTGTCTTAAGCTCTGGAAACTAGGTTTAATCGGTAGACTATCCGGTTCGATGGAATGAATGATTCCATCGGTCACATAAACATTCTGAAGTTTTAGTATTGAGTCGTTTTCGATATCTACTATGTTCACGGAGGTAACCACGTAGTTTGATGATATACTACCCGTTCTGTCAATCGCACGCTCGGATATTCGACTATATGGAATGCTAGTAGCTAACAGCAAGAGCGCTAAACTGATCAGTATTATTAGCCCTAGACCAAGCCATTTTAAATATTTCAAAATTGTCTTCATTCTCAATTTTTGAGACAAATGAAGACGTTGAACTTGATAATGTCGTCCGAATTCATGATTCGGGAATCATTTTTTTAAAACTTGCCTCTGGTATTCTTTAGGAGAAAGTCTGGTCAGCTTTTTGAAGGCCGTGTAGAAACTGGATTTGGAGTTGAAACCAACTGCATAGAGTACTTCTGCCATGTTCATTTCAGGTTGCATGGTAATGAGTTCCTTAGCAGATTCAACCCTAAACTTATTGGTATAGTCAGAGAAGTTGGCTTTGAAGCTTGTATTAATGGCTTGCGAAATCTCACGTGAGTTTCGACTCAATTCCTCAGAGAGTTGGGCAAGGTTGAAATCAGACTTGAGAAAAGGCCGCTCATTGACGTAATAGTGCTCAATATCCCTTGCCAAAATGTCAATTTCAGAATCTGAGAGCTTGGAGTTTTTATATTTCGCTCGTTTTTCCCCGAGTAGATCTTCCTCTTCTGTTGTTATGCCAACGAAGATAGTTGGCTCATGCAGTGCCTTAAAAAGTAGTCCATTGACCAATACTAAAAACCCTAATATCAATAGCAGGAAAAAGATGTTTGTAGTTCCCATGAAAACGCTGTTGAGTACATCTACGATGATAATCAATGCGAAAAAAACAATAATTCTGTTACACCACTCAAGAGATATGGAGTCGAATCTTGACTGTGTTTCACGAAGGACATTTTGGTAGTTTCTCACTGAGAAATAGGCCGCAATTAAGTATGATAATATCTGGATCATCACTCCGATACCTAATAGCATGATACTTTTTTCCGGTAGGAAATGAATAATCATTAGTACTAATACAGAAGGAATGAAATGTAGAGCTACAACTACGGTATCGATAGGTTTTTGACGTTGCAGGCTCGAAATGTACATATATAGTACAGGGCCATAGGAGGCACTGATCACCATTAAATAGGGTAAAGTGAGAATCGTGCCGCTGCGCTCGACAATATTGATCACCATGTGAGCTCCCAGTAAGATAAGGAAAGTCGCGAGCCATCGATTACTCGTACTTTTCCCTGTACGCAGCGTGAGTAGATAAATCGAGAAAATAAGTGACTGGAAAGATAGAACAGCCATTACGAGTATTATAAAAAAAACCATCTACTCAATTCATATCAATCTCAGCCTCACGGATACGGCCGTCACGAACATAATGGACAGTAACGATCCCATCGCTTGTCTTAAACTGCTGATAGAGTTCTTCCAGTTCATCGATGTTGGTGGCAGTCATGCCTTCAATATCGATAATAACATCCCCCGGTCGGAGACCTTCTCTTGCCAATGCGGATTTCTCTGACAGCCTTCCAATCTTAAAACCTGTCTCTCGTCCCACATTCATCTCGGAAGTATTGATCAACTGAAAACCAGCTCCCGTCCAAAAAGAAACGACATCCATGAGCTTTCGCTTGGCGATCTGTCCTATTACGCAGACATTGCCTCTTGTTCGGAGGGTGTCACTGATGAAGCCTGCAAATTTTCCACTCAAATCATACATTGGGGTACCCGGAACGAACACATCGCTTTCTGTCAATAGATAATATGCCCGTCGGGATTGGTCAGCTATTGTACTTTCCTCTTCATAAAGTTCGATGATTTCTGATATCTGAACTCCTTCTTCAGTCGATCCTGCAACCAAAGTACCTGGCTTTAGGTACTCCATCTTTTTGAGCCTGATAACGCATGTCCCGCGAGGCAGGGCCTCCACCTTGAGCATAGCCACATCGGCGATATTGTTAGCAGAGTACACTTCTGCAAACTGGACGCTCCCACCCTGGAAGTAGACGATGATTTGATCTGCCGTGCGGACGGGTCGCGCGGTGGTCATGATGTAACCCTCCTTATCGACGACCACCCCCTTTACCTGCTCTTCCACACCCTGGCTTTGGATCGCAAGCGTTACCTCTGCGCACGCATTTTGCTTGATAGGTTGGTACTCACGAGATTGCGCCATCAGTACTCCTGCTAACAATACGAATCGCACCGCAAGAACAAAGCGTAGCATTAATGGCAAGATCAAATTCATGTAACCAAAATACGACTTTTTGGACGGACTGGCTTAAAATCGATGAGTATATGTAGCTTTTAAAATACCGGTATTCGAAGTAGTTCGAAAGCCAATTTCCTCATCTATCCAGTTGTGATTATAGACGAGGAATACATCTGAACCTGGTGTGACGGTATATCGAAAGCGGTTGTTCATGCCCATACGCTTGCTGAGGTCGTCGTACTGGATATTGCTGGTAAGTGATATAAATGGTGTGATATCGAAGTTGGCAATGAACCGCACCAAATTGGCATCAAATGCACCCTCAGCCAGATCCACATCAGTATAGATGTACTCAGCGCTGATGTTGATGCCAGGTACCGGCCTGACAGTTAGGCTATTAGAATACGTTTTTCTTGCCCCTGTCCAGAACCCCCATAGGTTCATTTCCAGCTCGTAACTCACCCTTCGGAATCGGGCGGTTTCTATCTCTATATTGTGTCTCCAGTTGGAGTATGACCCAACCGGAATCACGATACTCTCATCACCCAGAATGTCGAAATCTTCCAGCAGTTCCTCAAAATTCCTGATGAACTGATAGGATACCTCATCACCAGATTCGAACCGAAGATTGAATGGGGTAAACCTTGCGTTTTGTGTGAGCTTAGCCCATTGGATACTCATCAAATGCTCGAAGCTCACCTCCCATGTCAACTCTCTGATGACATTACTTTTTTCAATTAAGGGCGAATAGGTAAAACGAGGCTCTACTCGTCTGAAAGAACTGCGGCGGTTAAATCCCACAGCCGGATCATAAGCCTCCCCAAATTCCCGATAGGAAAGGCTTGCTGACCAGGGTCGATTAGGAAAGTTGAAACGAAGACCTCTGGTAGCTCTATCCCAAAACTCGCTTTCGGTATCGGCAAGGGTCAGTGGATTGTGTCCGACAATGAAGGCCTGAAACTGGAGGTTCTTATCCCCGAGAAATTTGGAAGTATTCAGCGATAGATCAGCTCCTAACGTATGCCTGTCACCGACCGGCTCATTGAGCTCTTTACCATCTCTCGAGGCTCTGCGCGTATACACTACACCTATGCTGCTCTCTTTACCAAAATTGCGCTTTACACATACTACTGAGAAATCTTCCACAGGTATGGTGTCCTGAGCTTTTGTTCTCACTTGCAGAGCAGCCACTTCAAATCGGCCGACTCGTCCGATCAATCGTCCTCCATAGTTGATTGGTATCGGGTTCCCTCCCTCTAATCCAATCCTCCGACTAAAAAATGGTCGGATACCACTACTTGGAGCAAACTGATAAATATTATCGCCTTCAAGAAAAAAATCTCTGCGCTCAGGGAAAAAGAGTGGGAATCGGGTCAAGTTGACCTGACGGTTGTCCACCTCGGTCTCTGCAAAGTCCGTATTCAGCGTAAATGAAGCTTTCAGGCCAGAGGTGATATTGTAGTTGACATCAAATCCTCCGGTGAGCGATGTATTCTCAGTGTAGCTCACGCCATCTTCCTGTTCGTTGCGTGCCCGGTCGAGCTTGACATAGGGTACCGCTTCAAGTCCAAGGCCTTGCGAGATGCCATTGAGTCCAGTCAATCGGCCAGCGTTCTGCGGTCGAAAGAGCCCAAGGTTGCGCTGGTGCCCGGACCAAACGAGCTCTTCATTTTTTCTTCTGATGGTTCGCTGGAAGTTGATACCCCAGGTCTCGCTAGACGGATCAAAATTCAAGGAACGAAAAGGTATACGCACCTCAGTAGACCATCCAAAATCCCCTATGAATGTCCAGGGTCGCCAGATCCCATCCCAGTTTTTATTGATCGTCACCCCTTGGCCTGAGATTAGCAATCCATCACCCATCAGTCCTCCTGGATTGATTTCGAAGAAATAGGCATTGCGGCCATCAAGGAAGGTATCAATGATCCACATAAACCGGTCGTCAGTACTCAGTGGAGCATCCCTTCTACGCTGAAATGACTTTATTCCGCTAGGATCACTATCGTAAAAGGTAGCACCAATGTAGAGGTAGTTTTCATCATAGGCGATCTTGATGACAGTGCGCTCAGACGGGTCTCCGCCCTCCGTTGGTTCCGTCATTTTGAAATCACCAATTCCAGTGATCTCCGACCAAAATGCCTCGTCAAGCTTACCGTCAAGGGTGATAGTCTTGCCTTCGATGCTCACTGCTGACAATGTCTTGTCCGTAAAATTCTGTTGCGCAGATGAAGCATAACCCAAGGCTACTGCTCCAATAAAAAGTAGATATCTAATCAAGGTGGATTACTCGTAATTGCTAGCTATAATAAAACTAACGCGAATTCGACCGCAGTGATGAGCATAGTTGGATGACCGGACGATTTACACTTTGACTTGCCTCCGATGATGGCAAGACTTTGAAGTTCCAGGCAAGTTTTGGGAAATTGCTACCTTACGAACCATGGAGGAGATCGACAAGCAACAAGCTTCGAGCTACCGCAAATACGTCCTGTTTGCGTTGACAGTCGTCTATGTATTCAACTTCATCGACCGTCAAATCTTGGTCATTCTCCAAGAGGCTATCAAAGTAGATCTCGGGCTGTCAGATACGCAACTTGGCCTCCTCAGCGGTTTTTCGTTCGCTATATTCTACGTGACCCTAGGTATCCCAATAGCCAAGCTGGCTGACTCTTCTTCGCGGAAGCGCATCATCACTATCTCCCTCACCGTGTGGAGTGGCATGACCGCACTATCGGGAATGGCTGGGAACTTCATTCATCTCTTACTAGCGCGAATAGGTGTGGGCGTGGGTGAAGCAGGCGGCAGCCCTCCGGCACACTCTATGATCTCGGACTACTTTCCTGCTAAGTCAAGAGCTACTGCATTATCTATTTACTCCATGGGTATCTACATCGGCGTGTTGATTGGACTCTTGGTCGGCGGTTTTTTAGCTGCGGAATTAGGTTGGCGTAAGACCTTCTACCTGGTAGGTTTGCCAGGGATAGTCTTTGCCATCATTTTCAACTTCACGGTTAAGGAACCCAAGAGAGTCGTACTATCAAATAGAGATAAAGAAGCATCAGACATTGGTTTAGTGGCCACCATCAAACATCTCTTCAGCACTAAACCATTCGGACTTATCTGTTTTGCCGCGGCTTTTCACACCTTCACTACCTATGGAATGGGCAACTGGCATGGGTCATTTCTGGTAAGACTTCATGGCATGCCAATCGAAGTAGTCGGAGGATATCTCGCCTTAGCTATAGGTGTAGGTGGTGCTATTGGAAGCTGGCTTGGCGGATATATCGGTGACAAAATTAGCCACGGAGATCAAAGCGTTTACCTCAAGTTGATCGCGGTAGCTATAGCTTTATCCATACCCCTGCAGGCTGTTTTCTTATTCTCTGGTAGCGTACCCGTAATTATTGTGACACTCTTCTTCATCTATATATGTTGGAGTTCGTTTCTCGGACCTTCAATCAGTGTCATCCACGGGATGGTTCCTACCGGGATGAGGGCGATATCATCTGCCGTATTCTTCTTCGTCCTCAACCTGATTGGACTGGGCCTGGGGCCCACTTTCGTAGGGATCATGAGTGACGTGCTACTACCCTATTTTCCTGAAGACTCTATACGATGGGCCATGGCGATGTGCATGATCTTCAGTGCCGTAGGATCAGTATTGTACTGGATGAGTGCTAAGCGGATGCCAAAGACAGCTTAGCAGCGACAAATCGCATACCATTAATGCCTTATCACCACTTTGGTATTCACAAACTGCTTGTCCTCCAGCTCTATCCTGATCATATACATACCGTTGGTCAACTGACTGATATCGTATTGGCCGTTGAGGTTAGCTTCAAAGCTGCGTGCGTGCTGACCTGTGAGATTGAGCAGTTGGATAGTTTTGATCCTGTTTTGAGTGTCTTCGACATGGAGTCTGTTCTGGACAGGGTTGGGGTATATGTTGATGTCCCTTATGACATGCTCTTCTCCTGAGACAATAGCATCACAAGTCAGTCCACTACTGACAACATTTCTAGTTTCCTTCCAATCTAGATATGATGGATTAGACGGCTCACATAGATCAGGATTGTTTGATATATCTAGGTAAGAGAGATTGGTGAACCTATTAAATTCAATGGGTACCGCTCCAGATAGTTGGTTAGATGCTAGACTAATAAGCTGTATATTAATCAATTCGCTCAATTCTTCCGGAATTGGACCTTCAAGTAAATTGTCATCCAGAAACATAAAACTCAGATATGATAGGCTAGCTAGTTCCGATGGAATTTCACCCGTTAGATCATTGTCTCTCAAATACAACCTTTTTAAACTAGATAGCTGACCAATTTCCTTCGGAATGGATCCGCTTATATTACTGGCTGATAGCGTTAGTTCTTCAAGCTTGTTTAAGTTGGTAAGTGCCAGAGGAATACTTCCTTCTAAGCTATTGGAGTCTAGATTAAGCAAGATCAAATTCGAAAGGTTACCCAAAATAGGTGGTATCGTGCCGGTGAGGTTGTTCGAGTATAACGTCAAAGCAGTCAACTTATCTAAGGCTCCCAACTCATCTGGTATGCGCCCAGTAATCTGGTTACTGCTGAGTACAAGAAACTCGAGATTATTTAATTGACCAATCTCCTTTGGAATGTCACCTGTTAAATTGTTAGACTCAATGAAAAGTCTTCTAAGACTTTTCATTGTGCCAAGCTCTTTAGGAATTGAACCTGAAATGTCGTTATCTCCTAATAAAAGCTCTTCTAGCTTTCCAAGGTTTCCTAGTTGAGCGGGGATGCTCCCAACCAAACCATTACCTGATAATTCAAGATATTCTAATTGAGATAGGTTGGCAAGACTAACAGGGATGGTACCAGACAAATGATTACTACCAATACGCACCTCTTTGAGTTGAATCAGATCGCCAATTCCTGAAGGTATCTCACCGGTTAGCTCATTGTTGCACAGGTTCAGGAACTCGAGTTCATTTAAATCGCCGAAGGCAGTAGGTATAGGTCCACTAATCGAATTACCAGAAAGAAACAAGGCTCTGAGTTTGCTCAGGTCGGCAATTTCATCGGGTATTTCTCCATGTAGCTGATTGTCACGCAAATCTAAGCCTACGACTCTGTCGTTCTGAATAAATACTCCGTACCAACTATTAAGTTCTAGTGGTTCTTCGAACCAATTGACTTTTGAGATCCAGTTATCTCCGTTGGTTTTTTCATAGAGAGCGACTAAGGCAAGGGAGTCTGTATAAAGATTACCCGTAATACAGATTTTACTGTTGCAGCATGTTTCATTATTTCGATACGTTCTTATGTTTCGAGTCCATTCTATATACGCACTAGTAGATGGTTCGCATAGATCGTTATTATTGGAAATATAAAAGGATTCTAGCTTTTGGAGTTTGGTTAATGACTCTGGCACAACTCCCTGTAGCTGATTATCTGCCAAGTAAAGTGACTTAATGTTAGTCATACCGCAGAGTTCTTCAGGAATTGCACCAGAGACATTGGTTTGGTATATGCCTAGATCGACCAAGTTCATGAGGTTTCCCAGTTCCTTGGGAACAGATCCTTCAAAATCATTCCACCCAAAATCAAGAGAACTCGCCTCAACTAGTCTACCTAGCTCTGTAGGTAAACTACCGTTAAATTGATTACTTCCAATTAATAACTCCTTCAATCTTGACCAATTCTTGATAGTGGAAGGTAAACTCCCACCAATATTATTCTGAGGGACTGAAAAATATCTTAGATCGGTAAGGTCACCGATTTCCGGAGGTAACTCTCCATTGAGATTGTTAAGTTCTAAATCAACCACAACCACTCTTCCTTCATGTACCTGAACACCAAACCATCTATCGATAGGGTTAGAAAGCCAGCCTCCATTGTTAATCCAATTTTGTCCATTGGTTGAGTTGTATAAAGCTACTAGAGCCAGTGAGTCTGTAGAACGATTGTACTTATCAGTACAGGTGTACGCGTTATTGAATAAGTTCAAACTCGAGCGCCAAAATAAATAGTCCCATTCATCGGATTCACAGAGACTATTGTTTCCGCTGATGTCCAATTCTTCTAGAATCGGTAGGTTCGATACAGTAGTCGGTAATATGCCTTCTAGGTTATTATCAGCAAGCCCAAGCTGAATAAGAGAAGTTAGGTTCCCAATCTCATGTGGAACCACGCCTGATAGTTGATTTTCATTCAAGTATAAGAACTCAAGCTTGTGAAGGCTACCAATTTCTTTTGGTACAGCACCTTCTAGAAAGTTATCATGGATGGTCAGAGCTCTTAGTTCTTCAAGGTTACCCAATTGGGCAGGTATACTACCTAAGAGCTTGTTATGATCTAAGAATAGGAATTCAAGCGAAGTAATCTGGCCTATATCTATGGGGATAGGACCAGACAAATTATTTCGAGTTATATCTATACCAACTACAGCACTATCATTGATATGGATTCCATACCATTGACTAACTGGCTCCTCTAGCCAATTGGCAGAAAAATCCCAGTTATCTCCATCAGTACTCTCATAAAGTGCCACTAGCGCCAGCGAATCCTGCACATTGACTTGACCTAGTACCGAAAAACTTGAACCAAAAAGAACTAGAAGTAGACAAAAGAAGCGATTTCTCATAAAGGCGTAGGTCTGCAGCATTGTACTTAACATTGAATGTCAATATACTAATTCAGTCAAACTCTACGAAAATTCACCACTTAAAAATCAGAGAATAACAAAGTCTTCCCCTGAGTCCCGGATAGAGTTAGTAGCAAGGACTATGATCCATGCTTCAACAGGAGTGTCCCTTAGTCAGGTAGATAGACAAAAGTATGAATCTTCTCCACAATTACCTCCTCAACTCCTTCTTCAAAATCTTGCCGGTAGCGCTCATAGGTAATGCATCGAGGAATTCGATCACACGAGGGTATTTGTAGTCTGCAATTTTAGACTTAGTCCAGTCTCGAAGTTCATCAGCAGTGACGGACTCCCCATCCTTGAGTACCACAAATGCCTTGATCTCCTCTCCCATCTTATCGTCGGGAATACCGATGACGGCCACCAATGAAACAGCGTCATATGTGATCATCACTTCCTCCACTTCTCTTGGATACACATTGAGGCCTCCACGGATGATCATGTCCTTCGTACGATCTACAATGTAGTAGTAACCGTCTTCATCTTTAATGGCAATATCGCCACTATGGAGCCAGCCGCCTTTGAGCGTTTCGGCATTGGCTTCAGGCTTATTGTAGTAGCCCTTCATGACATTGTGTCCTCTGTATAGTAGTTGTCCGCGATCACCTGTTGGTACTTCATTGTCATTTTCATCTACGATCTTGACTTCTACTCCCCAGACAGGCTTACCAATAGAACCCGGCTTTCTTACATCATCGAGATGATTGAAGGTCACGACTGGAGAGCCTTCCGACATACCGTAACCTTCGATAATAGGTACATTAAAGCGCTTCTCAAAATCTTCCATTACTTGCAACGGCAATGATGCTCCTCCCGATACCGCCACTCGAAGTGTCTGGCTGATCTGGTCATAATCAAATTTAGGTTCGGTATAGTGATTGAGTCCCCAATACATGGTGGGTACACCAGCGAAAATCGTAACCTTATGCTTTTGCAATAAGCCAAAGACTGCTTCTGCATCAAACCTTGGCAAGAGTATACTTCTCATGCCTTTATACAAGCCGGAGGTCATCAGCACCACCATCGCAAAGATGTGGAACAGCGGCAACACTATGAGCTGCGTATCATCTTTAGTACCATTGGTTAGGTTTGAGGATAACACTGTATTGCAAAAAATATTGGAGTGAGTAAGCTCCGCACCTTTGGGCCGGCCGGTAGTACCTGAGGTATAGATAATCAGGGCCGTATCATCAGCACCTGTGGCATAACTTTCAAAAACATGCGACTGCCCAGCCATCAACGAGCCCAGGGTCTCAGTACCTTCAATCGAAGATGGCACTTCTGGCTTGGGCATGATCATGTAGAAGTCCCTACAGCTCGCCACAGCTTGAAAGCCAGCATTACCCATTTTGCCCATTGGCAAGTCCTCGGTTCCTGTAAAGCAGAAATAAGCCTTGGCTTCACTATCCGTCAAGTGGTACTCAATCTCATCCGACTTGAGCAGCACGCTCAAAGGCACTACTACGGCACCAGCTTTGAGAATACCGAAATAGATAATCGGAAAATAAGGTAGGTTAAAACAACTCAATGCCACTTTATCGCCTGGTTTGATACCTTTTGCCACTAGGCCATTGGCTACCTGATTGGCAGCACCATTGACTTGAGCAAAGTTCAAATCAGTGTCCATGAACACGAAGGCTGATTTGGTTGGGTAGCGTCTAGCACTATCCTCGAGAAGGCAAGAGATATTGAGCATCTGAGTCGGTTATTTAGTTGGACATGGAAACTAAATAATTCAGCCGTTTTCTACAACCATAGCCTGGAAAGTCTAGGGTTTTGCCGCTTCGGAGCTATCCCGACCTCTCCACCAAGTAGCCAAAGAAGAACCACTAATATTCATAAAGGGCCCAAATACCGCAGGAGCAAGTCCCATGGTAGTTACTTTACCCATTTCCAGTGCCAGTCCGGATGCCAATCCTGAGTTTTGCATCCCCACTTCAAACGCGATCGTTCTGCAACTCTTCTTATCAAGGCCAATCAATTTGCAAGACCAATAGCCCAATAAATAACCCGCCAGATTGTGAAGGACTACTACCGCGATCAATACCAAGCCAATAGAAAGCAGGGAATCACGACCTGCAGCAGTGATTATGGTAATGATCAGCGCAATACCAGCCATCGAAATGACGGGCATAGCTTTGTCCAACCAGGGAAGCTTCCCGTGGGCAAAATGATTAAAAATCAAGCCTGCCAGAATTGGAAGGATTACCATTTTTACGATACTCCAAAACATGGCCAAAAAATCAATAGGCACAAACTGATCTGCCAATAGCCCCATCAAAAATGGAGTTACCAGAGGTGAGAGCAAAGTTGCTACCGCAGTGAGTGTAACAGATAATGCAAGGTTCGCATTCGAAAGAAAAGACATAACATTGGAAGCCAATCCGCTCGGTGAGCAACCCACCAGCACTATACCCGCTGCTATTTCAGGCGGCAGCCCTGACAATTTCGCCAAACCAAAGCCAATGATTGGCATAATGGTAAATTGGCAAACCACACCAACACCAACGGCTTGTGGCATCTTCACTACCCCTTTGAAATCACTCCAACTCATGGAGGTCCCCATCCCAAACATGATGATCATCAACAGTGGTACAATCAATCTGCTTAATTGAAAATCACCAACAGCAATGAACCAATGTGGGAAATACATGGAAGCACTAACAGCAGCGAAAATGATGATGGTATAGGCAAATCCTGAAAAGGTGGAGCCTTGGACTAGGTAAGCCAATAGAAGAAAGAAGCCGACTAATACATATCCTGAAGCTTTTCCAAAATCGGTGAAGATCAAAACCAAGTAGCCAATCGCCAACACACCCAACAATATCTTTAATATCGGCTTTCCTTTCATGCTATCAAATTAACAAAAGCTAGCACAACTGAACATGCGATTACGAGAACTGATCTGCCTTATACCGACAGACCTGCGAGGTTTTAGTGGTAAATCACTGATAACAAATGAGATAAGCTTCGCTAGTGTTCATATGCTCCAGTGAAACCTCGTAGGTCTAATACGCTGGCATACAATCGTTGATTGAAAGTGCTACGCATTCAAGGGATCTATCAAAAACGGCTCCCCTCTTTAGCTACAATGTCTAGCTTTGTCTTTCTAAAAGAACATCATTTGGAGCTAAACATCGATCTTCCAATAGTTGAGGTTATACCTCAAATAAAGCAGCTTCTGGCGGAAAGCAATACTTTGATTGTCAATGCCCCTCCCGGAGCTGGCAAGAGCACGTTGGTCCCCATTGCCTTGATGGATGAACCATGGCTGAACGGTAAGAAAATCATTATGCTTGAGCCACGGCGGATAGCGGCGCGCGCCATCGCTGAGCGCATGTCTGATTTGGTTAGTAAACCCGTTGGCAATCTCGTAGGCTATAGGATTCGATTCGACAGTAAGACATCTTCTGATACTGTCGTCGAAGTAGTGACAGAGGGTATTCTCACCAGAATGCTACAAAGTGATAATGCGCTGGAGGAAGTCGCCATGGTGGTATTCGATGAGTTTCACGAGCGCAGCATCCATGCGGATGTGGCATTAGCATTGTGCCGCGAAGCGCAGCAAATCCTCCGTCCCGACCTTCGCATCATGATCATGTCCGCCACCTTGGATATGCCAGCAATGACGGAGCGACTTCAATGCGCCACAGTGGTAAGTCAAGGGCGCCAGTATCCGGTGCAGGTATACTATGAGGGAGATCAGGATCCATTTCTCCTACCGGAAATGACAGCCTCTGTAGTGCTCAAAGCAGCCAAAGAACATGATGGCGACCTACTTGTATTCTTACCAGGCCAAGGAGAGATTCTAAAGTGCGAGGAGATCCTACGCCACAAGCTCAAAAGTTTCTCGATTCATCCACTCTTCGGTATGTTACCTCAAAACAAGCAACGGGCAGCCATTTTGCCCGATAGGGCCGGCAAACGAAAAGTAGTACTCGCCACCAACATCGCTGAAACCAGCCTTACCATAGAAGGCGTCAAGGCAGTAGTGGATTCTGGTTTTGGCCGCCGACAGGTCTTTGATCCCAACTCCGGATTGTCACGACTAGAGACAGTCCCCATCACCAAGGACTCAGCCGACCAGCGCGCAGGACGAGCAGGACGTTTGGGGCCTGGCGTGTGCTATCGCATGTGGACCAAGGCCACCCATGAGCGGCTTGGTGAGACGCGCGTACCCGAAATCGAGGAAGCGGACTTGGCGCCATTAGCACTGGAGATGGCCAAATGGGGCATCAACGACCCTTATCAGCTCACCTGGCTCTCTCCTCCTCCTAAGAAGGCAATGGCACAGGCTTCTCAAATATTGGAAGAGCTGGAAGCCATCGACAATGGCAAAATCACGGCACACGGTGAAGCTATGCACCAACTTCCATGTCATCCTCGCATCGCGCACATGATGATTAAGGCCAGAGAAATGGACGGTGATACTGACCACTGGTTAGGTCTGGTTAGTGATCTGGCGGCACTACTAGAGGAGCGCGATCCTCTCACAAGAGAGGCGGCACAGATCGCGGGTATAGACATCAATGCGCGTATTGATAAGCTGAGGAGATACCGATCTACAAGTGACCTCCGTGGGCCGTTCAGCAGGATAGACAAGGTGGCTACCTCCTACCGGAAAATCTTTGACGCACCCGTGAGCAACGAGCCAACTGATCCTTTTGAAACAGGTGTCCTCATCAGCTTCGCCTATCCAGAACGCATTGCTTGCGCTCGTCCTGGCAATAATGCTCAATTTCAATTGGCCAATGGCAGCTTGGCGATGGTTGGTCACAGAGATGATCTGGCACATGAGGCGTGGTTGGCGGTAGCGAATATGGATGCGCGTCAAGGCATGGGCAAGATTTTCATGGCCTCTCCGCTCAACCCTCGCGACCTGGCTCCTCTTGTCAAGCAAAGAGAAAACATCTCCTGGGATCATAGAGAGGACAAGCTCAGAAAGGCGATGGAGTTACGTATTGGTAACATCATCTTGAAGTCCGTTAATCTACCCGATCCTGATCCAGAATTGGTTGCTGAAGCTATCTACGATGCAGTCGCTAAAGACGGTCATCGCCTATTCAACTTTGATGAGGCCTTTTTACAATTGCAGTACCGTATTGCCAACCTACGTACTTGGAACAATGATGAGAGCTGGCCTGAAATCACTCCTGATCTACTGATCACTACTGCCAGGGATTGGCTGCACTTCTATATCAAGGACTTGAAGACCATTGATGACTTTAAGGTAATCGACTTAACACAGATTGGCTATCAACAGCTCAGTTATGAGCAACAGCAAACGTTAGGTCGATTGGCACCTGCCAGAATAAAAGTACCAACCGGCTCAGAAATAAGTCTGGAGTACCGGAAAGATAATGAACCTCCGATACTGGCTGTCAGGATTCAAGAGGTATTTGGCCTTGCTGATACACCCACGGTCAATAATGGAAAAACCTCAATCCTTATGCATTTACTTTCTCCAGGCTTCAAACCAGTGCAAGTGACGGGCGATCTGCGTAGCTTCTGGGACAATACCTACTTTGAGGTACGTAAGGAGCTTAAGCGCCGCTACCCCAAGCACGCCTGGCCTGATGATCCCTGGGAAGCTCAGCCGATCAGAGGGGTACCGAAAAGAAGATGAGTTTATCAATACTCAGTTTCTCTTCTTATAAAGTCCATCAAAAGCAGGGGTCCAGGTTTCGCCATTGTCGTTTGAGTTTTCGAAGAACTGACGCACGGTACCATCCGCATTGAGGGTAAAGGTCAACCTTGACAATGCTACATCACCTTGCCCAGTTAGGTACTCACTTTGGAATTGTAACAAGCCGTCATCTCTTTTGGTCTCAACATAGTTGAACACATCTCCGGCGCTTCCCACCCAATGCTGGTGCCACTTTTGATCCACAGGACTATAAAAATTAATACTCTGGCCAGCGTAGTTACCCTGTGTAGTGTAGTTCTCATGAATGGCACAACCTCCTATGGCTCTAGTGATGATGTTTACCCCAGCCTTAGTGCCTCCAGCAAAAACATCCCACTCGCCAAGCCAAAAATCGAAATGTCTTGCATTTTCACTAGTCAGACATGGATATGCATTTTTTTCTATTTTGGACAAGATCGCCTGAAACCTGTCTTCCTTCTGAAGCTTTGAGAAATCCGGGTCGGAGGTGATGGCTGTCAAGTTAGCCAGGCCATTATCATTAGCTGCAGATTCTAAAATCTGATACATTTTTTCCTGATCACCCATTTTTTGGTAGACCTTGGCAAGGTTGTAGGCAATAGTGTTTCGATTAAATTCGAACTTCTCTGCATTCTTCAAACTAACAATCGACTCATTCAGAAGGCCTAAGTTCATCTGGCTTACACCCAAGCCATACCACGCCGCAGAGTCTTCGCTATTATCCTCCAAATAGGTTTGGAGTAGCTTGGCGGATTGCTCCCATTCTTGATTGACAAAACTTTGAGTGGCTTTTTCGAGGAGTGTCTGACCATGACAATTAATTGCAAAGCAGATCAGAACTGCTGATAAGATAGTTTTCATGCTAATCGGTGCTTAGGTGAATAAGCTCTAATCTAGCTGGCCACTACCGTAAACTGGTCTAAGCCGATAATACTTTACCCTTTATTAGCCCATGCTCTTGAACTGTAAACCGACTAAGGCATTTCTATTGGTTAAATTCCAGCCCCGCAGTATTGCGGCCCTAATTAACCAGGGCTTTTCCCTCAGAGTGCCATTGACGGTAGGCGCTTGGAGACTTTCCCGTTAGCTTCTTGAAAGCATGGTTGAATGAGGCCTTGTTATTGAACCCTGAGGCTATACCCACATTCATAATTTTCATGTCCGTACATTCCAGGAGCTGCCTTGCATTTTCAACACGATATTCATTAATAAAATCAGCGAAGTTTTTGCCCTGCACTTCGTTGATTACCTGCGAAACATAATGAGGCTGAATTTCGAGCCGATCAGCCAGGTGTTTCAATTTAAGAGAGTTCTGCAAGTACAATTTCTCCGATGACACGACCGCCGTAAGCTTTTTGGCGATGGCCCTACTTGCAGAGGCGCTCAGCCCTGACTTCTCGTACCTTGGTGCATCACTTTGCTTCCATAATTCCTGGTAATTAAAACCATAATAGCCAATGAAGTAAATGAAGAAAGACGAGGCGGCAGAAATCATATAATCATATTCAACTTCCAACAGTCTTGTCCAAACAAGCAGGTAGTAGGTGATGAATGTCAGGACATAACCCAAAAATGCCATTGCAACTCTTCTCTTCCATAAGTATGCCTTTCTGACATCAGCAGTACGGCGCTTTCTAACCTCATGCAAGATCAAAACAGAGTAAGTGACCAAATGAAGCAACTGTGCGAGAGCTACAAAAGAAGCGGGCAGTAGCCTGGGAGCTCCATCAAAAAGGTAATTCACCAAGTACAATGTGAAAGGAACAAAATGTAAAACCCCTATTTTGGCCTTTGGTCGCGTTGACCTCAGGTACATCAACAGCAGTGGTCCAAACAGAAATGTAAGACCCTGTGCCGCGCCTAATTGCCAGGGCAGAACCCTAAAATAGCCCGTCCAAAAAATGACATAATAGGTAAGACAAAGGCTAAAGCTGAAGACCAATCCTGCCAGGAGATTAGTCGCTACTGCTCTCCTGCTCATTAGTAGGATGCTCAGGAAAATACCCTGACACGCAGCAATCAGAAAAAGACTTGTCCAATGATCAAACGACGGCTCCACACGATGAATTTAATGGAAAACAATATTACGGCGCTGGTACCATTACATAAAATACTTTTAGGCAAGGTGATATAGATTTCCTACTGAGTAAAATCGCCCTACTGGGAATGACTTCTATGAGTATAGTTCTACCACCCTTATATATTCAAATCAACTGGACTGGTTAAAATTCAAAGACCCTTTTTCACTATTTTGCACCATTACAACTACTCAAAATCATGAAAACCTTCTTCACCGCATTTATCGGACTGCTGTTCTTAGTAGCCCAATCTATAGCCCAACCTGTTGACCCCTCAGTATTCAAGGAGCTCAACTTCAGATTCATCGGACCAGAGGGCAACCGCGCGATTGCGATAGCCGGTGAGCCTGGTAACCCGATGGTGAACTACATTGGAGCCGCGTCGGGTGGGCTGTGGAAGACTGCCGATGGAGGTGTCAATTGGGATCCTATCACTGACTCGCTGGACGTATCCTCAGTAGGGTCAGTTGCTTTGGCACCCTCTGATCCCAATCAGGTATGGATGGGTACAGGTGAGACATTTGTGATCCGCCCAGCACATGCCATGGGTGATGGTATTTACAAATCCACAGATGCAGGTGAGACTTGGGAGCGCAAGGGTCTGGAGAAAACCGGTAGAATTGGCCGGGTAGTCGTCCACCCAACTAATCCCGATATTGTGTATGCTGCTGCGCTGGGTCATACTTATGGCCCCCAACAAGATCGTGGTGTATACAGAACTAAAGATGGCGGTGACACCTGGGAAAGAGTGCTCTTCGCCGATGAAGGAACAGGTGCGGCAGACATTGGGATAGACCCAAAGGACCCAAACACACTCTATGCTGCGATGTGGTCGATACATATCAATACCTGGGGACTAAGAAGTGGTGGTCCCGGTGGCGGCATCTACCGATCTACAGATGGTGGTGACACCTGGGAGCCAATGACCAAGAATGGTCTTCCTGGAGGAGAGAAAAGACCCGTGGGTAAAACAGCCGTGGCTGTTTCCTATAGCGATCCTAACGTAGTGTATGCACTATTTGAAATCAATAGCCCTGAGTTGTGGAGATCGGATGATAAAGGCGAATCATGGACATTGATGAGCCAGGATCATACGATGAATGAACGTGCCTCCTATTATACGCGCATTGCGGTAGGCACTGACAATCCTGATGAAGTGTATTTCTTAAGCGTAAGGTTTAGTAAGTCAGAAGATGGTGGAAAAACGCTTATGAAAAAACCTCCACGCGGAGGAGGTGACAATCATGACATGTGGATCGACCCGCTCAACCCTGATCGTATGATGGTCGCGTATGATGGTTGCGCCAGCATCAGTCTCAACGGTGGAGAGTCATTCCAGCGTGTGGTACTGCCCATCGCACAGATGTACCACGTTTCTGTAGATGATCAGATTCCCTATTACGTCTATGGGAACCGTCAGGATGGCTGGTCTTACAGGGGGCCGAGTAACAGCCAGCAAGGCTATATTCCGGTAGGACTATGGCGTGGAGTTGGCGGTTGTGAGAGTGGCTTTGCGAAGGCCGATCCAGCGGATAATACCATAGTATGGTCTGGTTGCTACGATGGCGGCTTAGAGCGATATGACCTTAATACTGGCTATGCAAGAGAAGTGCGGGTTTGGCCGGAAGCTGGCTATGGCTGGGCTCCTGCAGATATGAAATACCGCTGGCATTGGAACTTTCCACTTAGCTTTTCGCCCCATACCAAGCATCGTGTGTATGTTGGCAGCCAGTTCATCCATCAGTCGGACGATGGCGGGCAGAGCTGGCAGATCATCAGCCCTGACCTGACACTTAACCGGAAGGATCATCAGCAGAGTTCTGGTGGCGTGGCGATCGACAACCTGATGACTTTTGATGGTGCTACCCTTTTCGCGATAGAGGAGTCTCCCATCGAAGCTGGCCTCATCTGGGCGGGCACCAACGACGGACAGGTGCAATTGACCCGAGATGGTGGCACTACTTGGACCAATGTGACGGCCAATATTCCTGACCTACCGGAATGGGGCACGATTGCCAATATCTTCCCATCCAAGTACGCCCAAGGCGCGGCTTACATTACCGTTGACCTGCACCAGATGGGCGATTTTGGCACGTACGTTTACAAAACCAGTGACTATGGACAATCATGGACGGCTATCGCCAACAATGTCCCTCAGAGTGTACATGGCTTTGCGCATGTGATCGTCGAGGATCCAAAAAAGCAAGGCATGCTTTACCTGGGTGTTGATAATGGGCTCTATGTGAGTCACAACGATGGTGGCGATTGGATGAAACTAAAAAACAACCTTCCCCCTGCCCCTGTGTATTGGGTGACCGTTCAAGAGCGCTTTGATGACCTGGTGGTCGGCACTTACGGCAGAGGCTATTATATCTTGGATGACCTTTCCGCATTGCGCGAATACGATCCTGCTATGGACGAGAAAGTGCAGGTTTTCAACCCTCGTGCCTCCTATCGCTTTAGCCAGAAGGAGAGTATCAAGACCGACGCACCCAGCTTCAGCTCCGGCAGTAATCCCGACTATGGCACACCGATCAATTATTACCTACCGGAAAATACGACAGATTCGGTCAAGATCGAGATTCTCGATGCTAATGAAACAGTTGTGCGAACGCTAGAAGGATCGCAAAAGACTGGTGTCAACCGGGTGATGTGGGACCTGCGTTATGAGCCTACTTTCAAGCCAAGGCTCAGAACCCAACCTCCAGGTCGACCATGGGTACAGCTCAATGGTGAGGGTTGGCGGCCGCTGGTCACATGGGATCTTGATCTTTGGCGAGGACAGTTTGGGCCAAGGGTAGTTCCTGGCAGGTACACCGCAGTGGTAACTGTCGGGGACGAAGAGTTCAGGAAAGAGCTGGAAGTGCTAAAAGACCCCAATACAGATGGTGACATAGAAGACATCAAAGCGCAGGTTGCCTTATCGCTAGAGCTTAGGGATGCTATGAATGAAGTCGTGACCATGATCAACACATTGGAATTAATCAGGTCTGAACTTGTCTCGCTCACACCTTCTCTTGAAAAGAAGGCTGACACAAAGGAAGCCAATCGCATCAACGACTTTTCAACCTCCATAGTCGGGAAGCTGTATGATATTCACCTCACAGGGGCTAGAGAAGATGCCTTCCGATCACCCATGAAGCTTTACGGTAGGTTGAGTGCGGTAGCGAGTGACCTCAGCGCGAGCGGCATTGACTTCAGACCCACAAATCAGCAAGGCGAGGTTTATCAAGTGCTGAATGAGCGACTCTTAGCTGCCAAAGGCGAATTCGAGAGGCTGATCGAAGAAGATATTCCAAAGTTCAACGACAAGCTGAATGAACTGGATATGAAGATTGATCTGGAGAAGAAACTAGAAAAATCAGAATGAATAGATCACTCGATACAGTCATATTTTGTTGAGAATTTGTTCTAATTACTAGTCCAAGATATTTGACCGTTATGAGAAAGCCAGCTATTTTCCTATTGCTTTTATCAACCATCTGTTTGAGTTCATGTGGCGATGAAGAAGAAGACGAAGTAATCAGACCAGAACCTCCTCGTGGCGTATTAATGTTCTGAGGTGCTATTATTGATAATGTCACAAACCAGCCCATACCCGAAATAGAAATAGGCTTCTTTGAAGAGCTTGGTTGTCAGGCACTTTTTGGTCAGCAGTCTGTCATGACAGGTTCTGACGGTCGATTCATGGTCGAGTATCGACGTGAACTGGATACACTTCTTGCGTCGGCTGATTTCTTCGATGTTGACTCCTCATACACGTCTTATTCGCTGAACGTTCAAGATCCTTTTCTACCATTAGTCGAGATGACGCAGGGTGGAATGGAAGTACAGCCCAGCCGTGACAAGAACCTTAGAGGTAATGGCCCTCCTATCACCTTAAAAGTTAAAAAAGTAGAATATGTGACTGTGAAAGTCAGAGATGAGTCGATTGACAATGCCCTGGTCGTATTTGACATCAACCTTGATCTGATCCAGGGTTTTACTCTGGCAAATATTACCACGAATTTCGGTTCTCCGAGTGCTGATATAGCAAGTCAGCAAGAACTCACGCAATTTCTATTGGACGATGGCAAATTGTACAATTTGGAGATTACGATCAAAGAAGGTGATTCTTATGAAAATGTCGATGATTGGCCTGTGGTGAAGACCGTATTTTTTGAGAATATCTCTGCTGACTTTCGTGAAGTGGTTGAACTGGAAGAGATCGTGTATTAGACAAATTTTCTGACTATTGATTAACTTAAGATGATGATACAGCGTCGAAAGTTCATCAAAAAAGTAGGCCTCAGCCTGCCCCTACTTGCACTTCCTAAAGTGCTCTCAAGTTCAGTACTTGCAAACCAACCCAATACTCCGAAAATCTCCCTCGCCCAATGGTCTCTGAACAAGGCCTTCTTTGCCGACGAGTTAGATGCCAAAGACTTTGCCCAGATCTCATCGAGAGACTATGGCATCCAAGCAGTTGAGTATGTCAGTGCATTTTATAAAGATCAGGTCAGCGACGAGAATCTCTGGCTTGACCTAAAGCGCAGAGCAGATGATCAAGATGTACAGAGTCTACTGATCATGGTAGATGATGAAGGTGACTTGGGGAATCCAAATGATCAAGAAAGGAAAAGGGCTGTAGAAAACCACTACAAATGGATCAATGCAGCAAAAATCATGGGTTGTCACTCTATTCGCGTTAATGCATTTGGTGACGGCAGTAAAACAGCAGTTCAGCAAGCATTGGTAGAAGGCATGGGTAGCCTTTCAGCTGTTGCAGCCAAGGAAGGCATCAACATTATCATTGAAAACCATGGATTGTACAGTTCAGATGCGGCATTCATTGTGGATGTGATCAAGGA
>JAVKDO010000075.1:0-47046 GCA_040222235.1 Cyclobacteriaceae bacterium | reverse complement strand
CGTTTGGGCCACAGACGAATAAACAGCCTTGGCCATTGGCTTTAGCCATTGCTGATCCGTACAGTGCACCTTTGGTAATTGGCGATGAAGTCAGCTTCCATGTAAGTCCATTGTCACTGCTTACAGCACAGTTTTCTGTGTATTCTTCCATTATGCCGAGGTTGCCACCCGTGATAAACCCTGATCCGTCTTCCATAAAGTCAATTGACGTGATGCCTGCTGCTTCACCAGCAATCAAAGGACTGACCGCAGCGACCCAAGTCTGACCATAGTCTACCGACAGTAGGACTCGGGCAGAGGGGCCGTTTCCAGTTCCAACCCAGGCACGGCCGCCGCTGGCTGTTGTAATACAGGTGCCACTAGATGCAAAACCTCCTTCACCCTCCAGTGCTTCGGGCAGGTTTTCTGGTAAGACTCTAGCTCAACTAGCTCCACCATCAACAGTACGCAGTATGAACGGGTAGCCATCAAAAGAATCACCGTAGGCCACTCCTGTCATATCATCCCAAAAGTCAATGCAGTCTAGAAAGCCTTCTGGATGCGTCATCACATAGGAGCGCGTCCAGGAAGCCCCACCATCAGCTGTCAGGAATATCTGTGATGACTCCCCAGTGCCGATACTCATCGCCACTGCCTTGCTCTGACCCAGGCCATGAATATCTCGAAACTGCAGGGAGTCAGGTCCCGTCCATAAGTTATCAGACCAGGCAAGACCATCATCTTTAGACTTCATGATAGTCCCGTTCGTTCCGCTAAGCCAGATGGTTTCTGGGGTGGTGCTGATAGCGATCAGAGTGGCATCAGTGTTGGTATTAATTACCTCGAAAGTGACTTTGGGCGATTGCCAAATTAGAAGTGTAAGCGGTAGTATGAAAGTCAGAAGAGTGTTAATGCTGATTGGTTTAGTAGTGTTTGAGGCCCAGTGTGTGTTTATAGAACTGGCGGATCTCTATGGGATTGACTCCCTTTCGGTATTTTCGAAAGGCCATTAAGTTCGCCCACTGTACCTTAAAATAATTGTTGTGGGCATATTTGCGTGCTGAAACTATCACTTCGCCCGGCATAATAGCGAAGGGAGTTACTGCCTTTATTCTGGTAAGTAGGTCAAAATCCTCCAGCACGCAAAAGTAATCATCGAAACCACCGAGCTGCTCAAAAAGTGCTCTGGTGATGTATAAGGTCTGATCGCCACCGCGACACCACATCATTGGAAATCTCGTGAAGTAGGCATTGATCTTGAGCAGCCAACGAGGTGAATTAAACTGATACTTGTAGACTCCAGCAGGGAAGCTGCTGATACTCTCATTGATATCCTCCAAAAAACTGTGTGGTAGTCGCACATCTGCATGCACAAAATAAAGCACTTCGCCAGTGGCATTGGCCGCTCCCAGGTTCATCTGCACAGGTCGGGAAGCTACTTCGCTTTGGACGAGTCGCACGCTGGAATATTTGCTGATGATGGCCAGAGTATCATCCTTACTACCACCATCTACTACGATGATTTCGGATTGGTCATGATTGGGATGTTGAGTCAAGAAGTCCAGCAGCTCGCCGATATTATCCTCTTCGAAATAAGTAGGGATAATGATGCTCAGTCTCATGGTGGAGCCGCTGCGCTAGATGAGGTTATTCGCGTATGCGAATTTGATTAGGCCTACCAAAGAATTGGTTTTGGTCTTGCGAAAGATGTTTTTGCGATGGGTCTCCACTGTCCGCTCACTTATGAATAGTGACTCAGCGATATCCTTGTTGGTGAATTCTTTGGCGATGAGTTTCAGAATCTCACGTTCACGCTCTGTGAGGAGGCGCTGCTGATCTGAACCGTGAAGACTTTGGATTAGCATCTTGTTGATTTCATTGCTCAAGAAGGTCTTCCCATTCTTTACATCATAGAGGGCTTGAACCAATTCACTTTCCGAGTCTTTTTTTAGCACGTAGGCATTCACCCCCTCTTTGAGTATTTCCTTGACCAGGTGACTTTCATCGTGCATGCTCAGCACGATGATTTTCATTTCTGGGTACAGTCGTTTCGCCTTGCGGACCAACGTCAGGCCATCGTCATCAGGCAGGTTGTAATCTGTAATCAATACATCTGGTTGCTTACTTCGCAGGAAAATAAGGGTGTCCTCGACATTGCCAGCAGTACCTACTACATTAAAGTCATCATTTTCTTTGAGTATTGAAACCAACCCATTGAGCAGGATAGCGTGATCGTCGACGAGGAATACAGTCTTCATAGGCTTGGACGAGGAAGTTCCGAAATTTCTAAGAAACCCTGAAATTTTCATACGGGGAATTTAGGTGATGCATAACGCTCCTGTAATCCCCACAGCGCTGTACTTACTTATCCGTGCAGCACGGTATCTGCCTCATAGGTAATACTACCTACCGGTAAATTGAGAAAGAAAGTGGTGCCTTGAATACCTGGAGTAGAATCATACTCATAACGGCCATTAATGAAGTTGGATCGAGTGTTTAGGTTTTTCCAACCATTGCCTTTGCTTGATTGCATCACCATGGGGTCAAAGCCCTTGCCATCGTCCTCAATCATCAATGTGATCTCAGATTCATCTTGAGTTAACTGGATGGTGATGTTGCTGGCATCAGCATATTTCAGAATGTTGTTCACAACTTCTTGAGTGATGCGGTAAAGGGAAATCTCCTGTATGTCCTCTAATCTATCATCGATATCGTAGACCAAGACTTCTGTCCGTATACTCCCGGTGGCATTAAGCCTATCGGCAAATTCTTTGAAGGCAGCTGGTAGTCCATGCTTGACCAAGGTCTGAGGCATGATGTTAAAACAAACATTGCGCAATTCGGCATACATTTCATCGATGATTTTCACCGAACCTTCGTAGAGTTCTTGACGTGTTTTTGCGGCATTATTGCTATTCCTGACTTTGTCGAGGCTCGACAGGTTGATCTTTAAGACTGAAATGAGTTGCCCAAACCCGTCATGTATGTCAGCGGCAAAGCGCTTGCGTTCATTTTCTTGAGAAGAGATTACGGCTGTCATTTGGTCTCGCTCGCGTTGAGCCCTGGCTTCTTCCTCCATTTTTTCGCGTTTCCACTTTTCCTTTTTCTGTATCAATACAGCCAAGAAGATCATTAGGAGGATTACAATACCCGATCCAGATAGGAGAATTCTATCGCGCTCTATCTCTAAGTCTTTTTCTCGAATCGTAGCTTGCTGAAGTTTGATTTTTTGCTCTTTTTGAGCGGTCTCATATTTGGTTTCGAGTTCCACTATGGCGCGAGTCTTATCTTTCTCAAAAAGGCTATCCTGTCCAGTAGTCGAGATGAGTAACTGTCGATACGCCTGATCATACTGGCCAAGCGCTGCATAGCTTTCGGCTTGTATTTTCATTGCTCTTACCAGGAACTCAGGACTGCTGGATCTATCGGCATAGGTAATGGCACTATCTGCCAGAGCAACTCCGGATAGATATTGTCCCTGCTGATGTTGGTTGTGTGCGAGATTGGTAAATGTGCTGGCTAGCTCATACCAGTTTTCTCCTTCGTAGTAGAGTTTTACACATTGTCGGTAGAGTTTCTCAGCCTTATCGTATTGATTGAGACTGTCGTAGGCGATAGCCATATTGTGCATGGGATAGGGGACGTATCTTCTATGGCCCAGCACCTCATAGCCCTTAACGGCCTTTTCTGAGTAGGCGATGGCTTCATCGAATTGCTTAAGACGAATGAGCAACGACCCTATATTTCCGGTAGTGACGGCAATTCCGAAATCAGATTGCTCCTCTTCGTAAATTGCTAGGGCTCTTTTATAGTACTCAAGGGTCTTACCATATTGTTTTTGCTTTTTGAGTACTATACCGATGTTGCCAAGGACCATGGCCTCTTGGTACGGATCAAGGTTAAGAGTTTCATAAATCTCTAAGGACTGATAATAATAGGATAGCGACTTCTCATATTGTCCTTGCAAGTCATAGATAATCCCAAGGTTATTGTAGGTACTGGCGATACCTAATGAGTCGGCGTACTCTATTTCTATTTCCAAAGATTTCCCATGATAGTCGAGGGCACTATCCATTTGACTCTTAGCTTCAAATACATTGGCCAGGCTGTTAAGCGAAGAGGTGATGGCAAAGTGATCATTGGTTTTCTGAGCCTCCTTTTGCCCTAGCCTTGCAAACATCATGGCCGAGTCAAGGTCGATATTCTTGTAGTACCAGGCAAGTTCGGTTAGTGAGGTGACCCTATCAAGTCCCGATTGATTTGGATAAAGTGTCAAAATGCTATCGATCTCAGCGACTTGGGCTACCATGAATTTTTCGAATGCGAAGAGCAGTAAAAGAATTAGTACAAACTTTTTCACGGGTGTAGGTTTAGACTGGAAATCTAGGGATTATGGATATGCGATCAAAAATGCCGTCTCTCAGCTAACTGACTAATTGCGCTGATCTGAGAACTACCTTTGTGGGAACATTTAATATTAAGGTCGTCCCCTTCATTCCAGGCGTAGTATCCAACTCCAGCTCACCTTTGATCAGGTTGGCTCTGGAGTTGAGGTTTTTCCAGCCATTCCCCTTGCCACTGGTAAGCGCAGACTTATCAAACCCGGTACCATCATCCTCGATGAGTAGGGTGATTTCCGTGTCGTCTCTGGTCAGTTGAATGTTGATCTTCATGGCATCCGAGTACTTCAGAATATTGTTCACCCATTCCTGAGTGATCCTATAAAGTGAGATTTCCTGCAAGTCTTCCAAGCGCTCCTCCAACCCAAAGATGTCAACTTCAATGATCGTCTTACCCGCCATATTGATCCTATCGGAAAACTCTCTGATACCGTTAGCTACCCCCTGCTTTATCAAAGTTTCCGGCATAAGATTGAAGCAAATAGTTTTTAGCTCTCTATACATCTGGTCAAGCACTTCAGCACTGCTTTCGAAGATTTGTTCCTTATCAGAAGTTCCTTTTTCAAGTGACTTAAGATTGAGGTTAAGCACTGAGATAAACTGACCAAAGCCATCATGAAGATCCCTTGCAAAGCGCTTTCGCTCCTGCTCCTGAGAGGATAGTGCAGATTCGATCTGCGCTTCTTTTAGTTGGAGCTGCGCCTCGCGAAGTAATAGCTCTTGTTGCTTTTTGGCACGACTTCTACCTAGTAGCGCCACCACTATGACCAGTACCACCACCAGTACTAATCCTGTGATCAAGATAAGGTTGAACTGAAGCTCAGCTTGCTGCTCAGCTATCTGGGCTTCCTGTAAGGCGATCTGCTGCTCTTTCTTTTCAGTTTCGTATTTGGTCTGTAGCTCGGCCAGCTCTTCCGTATGCGACTTGGTATAGGACGAATCCTTCTCAAGGCCCCATTTCCTGTAGTTTAGCGCAGTGTTTTGGTAGTCTTCAGCAGCCTCATAGTTTTCCGCTAGTGCCAAATAGATGTTCTCAAGCTTGTAATCGAGCTTATTCTCTAACGTAAGATTTAGAGCCTTTTGCCCGTACTTAATTCCCTTCTGTGGTTCTCCGAGCCTCGCATAGAGGGACGAGATGTTGGTGAAGTCAGCCACTTGCATGGCAGGATTTGGTACCTGGTTCCTTATTTCTTCAGCCTCCAGGAATAGTTCGAGGGCCGTTTCATATTCCTTAAGAGACATATAGATATCTCCTTTGATTTGTAAACCGTTGGCCAGAGAGTGCATGTTTTGAGTCTCGCGAGACCGTCGTATTGCCCAATCAATATAGTGAGTAGCCGAGTCTGTTTGATCAAGACTGCCATAGCACGAACCAATATTGCTAAGTAGAACTGGGTGTGGAGGATCAACTTTGGTCAGCCCAATTTTAAAATTGACGATCGCTTCTTCATATTGATGTAGTTCCATGAATACCAAACCAATGTTGTTTAAAGAGCCCATCTGTCCATAGGCATTGTCAGATAATTCATGCTTCCTCAGCAGCGTGTAAAAAATCTCCTGCGCTTCATCAAACCTTCTTTTTGATACTAGATACAAGCCCCACGCATTCCTCAACGAGATGTGTGTTGATTCATCGCCAATAGATTGGGCTAAGTCGATTGCCGTATTAAAGTAATACTGGACAGAATCGTCATTCCGGTAGGACTCAAAAAAAGTGGTAAGGTTAAAAAGTGCCTTCACCAGGCCCTTGTCAAATCCGATCTTGGAGGCCAGGTTTTTCGCCTCAGTGCTATACCGATACATCTTCTCAGAGGAGGAGTAGCGCATACTTTCACCAATGCTGGTCAATATGTTGACCCTCGTGGTATCAGCTAGCTCCTTGCTGAGCAGTGCCTCAAGACTATCGAGGTTTTGGCTCAGGGCAGAGCCTGTAAATAGAACTGAAGCAATGGCGATCAATACACCGAGACAAACGTTTCGCATACGGCTAATCTTTGGTTACCCAATGGTAATCAATATTACCGTACTGTTTGGTGTGAGGTGAGCTGCGGTTACACCAAACAGACCTGTTCTTGAGCCTGCTTTACTGGGCAATTGAGAATCAGGGTACTGCCCTTGATGCCAACAGTCGTATCTAGTTCTAACTCACCTTTGATCAGATTAGCTCTGGAGTTGAGGTTCTTCCATCCATTCCCCTTGCCACTCGTGAGCAGCGATTGATCAAATCCATTGCCATTATCCTCAATCATTAATGTGATTTCTGATTCATCGCGTGTGAGCTGTATGTTGATCTTCGTTGCATTAGAGTATTTGAGAATGTTATTGACCCATTCTTGCGTGATCCTATAAAGAGAGATCTCTTTCAAGTCTTCCAATCGATCATCCATTTCGAAAGTATCCACCTCTATGGAGACCTTACCTGTGACATTGATCCTATCGGAAAATTCCTTGATCCCGTTTACGATACCTTGTTTTATCAAAGTTTCTGGCATAAGGTTGAAACAGATGCCTTTGAGCTCTCTGTACATCTGATCGAGCACCTCAGCACTACTTTCAAACACCTCGGTTGGATCTTTTACACCTTTTTCAAGTGATTTAAGGTTGAGATTGAGCACCGAAATGAACTGACCGAATCCGTCATGCAAGTCACGAGCGAATCGCTTTCGTTCTTGCTCTTGTGAAGTAATGGCGGATGCTATTTGCACTTCCTTGAGTTGTAGCTCAGCCGCTTTCAGTAATAGTTCTTGCTTTTTCTTTGTTCTGCTCCGAATGAGAAGTGTCACGACGATAATCATAATGATAACCAGCACAAGTCCAATAATCAAAATCAGGTTCAAACTCAATTGGGCTGCTTGTTCAGCGAGCTGCGCTTCTTGAATATCGATCTGCTGCTCCTTTTTCTCTGTTTCATATTGGGTGCGTAGCTCTGTAATAATACGCGAACGATCAAGGTTAAAAAGTGAATCCTTTAGAAATTGAGTTTCACGCTGAGCTAAATAAGCCTCTCGGTACCTATCAAGGCTAAAAAGGCAATCTGATACATATTCAAGTGCATTGAGTCGCAAATCTGGGTGGTGAAACTCGTGTGACCCATCCGCACATTGATTAAAGTGATCCAGAGCTTTTGCAAACTGACCTTCCTTGAAATAGAACTCCCCTAAGGCGTAGATACTCTCGAGGAGGCCTTGCTCATCTTTGACAGCTTTACGAATCTCGAGGGACTTATTGAAATACTCAATGGCAGTGCCTGTTTGCCCATCACGATGTGCCATATCGGCAAGGTCGAGATATATGTAGCCCAGACCCACGCTATCTTTTTGCTGCACTCGGATATCATAGCACTTGAGGTAGTATTGTTTGGAAGAGTCATATTGTTCCAGCAATCTGTGAAATGTGGCTCGCATACCATACGAAGTTCCTAGAGTACGCAAGTCCCCACTCATCTTACTCCATTTCTCGGCACTGTCAAGGTATTGGAAGCCTTGCGATTCACCATATTGTTTGCGGAAGTAGTTAGCCATTTCATTAGCCAATTGGCCTAATCCTCTATAGTTTTTCAGCGAATCAAAAAGTTCATAGGACCTGAGGTATGCAGGAAGGGCATTTTCATATTCTCCTCTGAGATACAAAATTATACCAAGGTTTTTTTGAGCGAGAGCTTCTTCATTTGGCCAACCATTTTTGGCTGCTAACGCAATGGCCTCATTGACCAAGGTTTTGGCTTGATCAAAATCTGAACTATAGATTTCATAGAAATGGGTATTTATGGAATCTACCTTGGCTTTGTCGCTTTGTGCTAAAGCTAGTACAGGGAAGAGCCAGAAAATAATCCAGACTTTCATAGGCTTTTTAATAAAAATAGGAACTTTTGGATCTGAGTATAGCTAAGGGACGAGATCTTCGACCAAGGGCTAGATTGGAAGGACAAATGGCCATTCGTTGGTCAACGAGTCGGGTGAGTCACCTGATTTATAATACTAGCTAGGCCTTGCAGAAGGAGAGGGTTCCTGCGCTATTAGTCACTTTACTTGCTATGGTATCTTCACAGATCAGACTATTTTTCAACTGAGCCTACGATTAAAGTCTAATCTGGTGATCCCTTGAGAAGATCCGTATGTTTTTCCGCAGGTTATGTAGTACTTCCTCCAAGGTCAGCTCAGCACCTTCCAAACCTTCACAGCTCTCATAGACATTTTGGATAAACCCCCTCAAAGCGATATTTTCAGTTCGGCACTTCTCTAAGTCGATTTTTGCCAAGAAAAGATCTTCCTTGTGATTGGCAAGTTGGTCTTCTAGCTGCTGGATTTTTTCTTTATCAGCTTCCATCCAATAAAAATAAGTGCTGCTACTTAATAAAATTGATCGTCAGAGGATAATTGAAGAGCTCACCTTGGTCAGCCTTGATTGCGGCTACTACTACGCAGACCAGATTGGTCACCATCAAAAAAATAAGAAAGGGAATGCCGACGAGTATAAAGGCAAAGAAAATGGCTGGAATCATATAGATAGCCATGGAAATTTGAAAATTCAGAGAGGCCTTGGCATGACGGGTGATCTCTTCATTTTCATCTTTTTTGGATAGATAGATTACTAAAGGGACTATGAAGGTGCCGAAAGCAACAGCGTACCCGAGCAAGGTGCCCAGGTGCGCCAATATGATCCATTGCCGATCTGTCACTTATGCGTTAGCTTTTTCGTGGGCAGTGATCGTACGTTCAATGATATCACAGCATTCATGGATTTGCTCTTCAGTCATGACAAGCGGAGGTGCAAAGCGAATAATATTGCCATGCGTAGGCTTAGCGAGCAGGCCATTTTCCATTAGGGCCACACAGATACCCCATGCAGTGGAGCTATCAGGATGATCGTTAATCAATACAGCATTGAGCAGACCCTTGCCTCGTACAAGTTTCACTAATTCAGACCGCTGAGCAAAGGCCGTCATTCTCTCTCTAAATACTTCACCCAGCTTGCGGGCATTCTGAGTCAAATGCTCATCATCTATGACCTTGAGGGCAGCCAGCGCCACCTCACAAGCGATTGGGTTACCACCAAATGTGGAGCCATGTGTACCGGGAGTGATCACACTCATCACTTCATCGTCTGCCAAAACAGCAGATACTGGATAAACACCACCTGAGATGGCCTTACCTAGGATGAGCATATCCGGCTTGGTGTAGGTGGGCTGTCGCTCGCAGTGATGTTCACAGTTGCAGTTACCACAAACAGCCAAGAAACTTCCTGTTCTGCCAATGCCCGTCTGTATTTCATCAGCGATGAATAAGGCATTGTGTTTTTTACAAAGCTCTCCGATTGTTGGGATGAAGTTGTCATTAGGGACATTCACGCCGGCCTCTCCTTGGATGGGCTCAACTAGCACACCGACTACATTTGGTCGTCTCAATGCTATTTCTAGCTCCTCAATATCGTTGTAAGGGATTTTTGTAAAGCCATGCGTGAATGGGCCAAAGTTCTTTCTTGCATCTGCATCGCTGCTGAAGGAGATAATGGTGGTAGTCCTACCATGGAAGTTTTGATCAAATACGATGATCTCCCCCTCATTTTCGGGTACGCCTTTCTTTTCATAGCCCCACTTGCGACAAATTTTGATGGCGGTTTCCACGCCTTCGGCACCCGTATTCATCGGGAGAACCTTGTCAAATCCGAAATACTCCGTGATGTATTTTTCATAGCTACCAAGAGCATCATTATAAAAGGCACGGGAAGTCAGAGTTAAGGTATCGGCCTGTTCTTTCAGCGCACCGACGATGCGAGGGTGGCAGTGACCCTGGTTCACGGCCGAGTAGGCAGAGAGAAAATCGAAATATTTTTTTCCTTCAACATCCCATACATGTACTCCCTCGCCTTTGGAGAGTACTACGGGCAGTGGATGATAGTTGTGTGCACCATATTTATCCTCCAATTGCATCGCTTCTTTGCTCGTCGCTATGTTGTGAATCATGTCTATTCTGTTTAAAGTGGGTTTATGTCAAAATGTGCCTCAAAATTAACGAAATCGCCCTGAATTTAAAATTCAAGGCGATTTTCGAACAATTCCAAAACGCCATAGTTTGCTAGAACAGTAAATAAAATGGCAGGGAAAAACACAAAAGCGGGGTACCGAGGACTATCCGAAGACGAGTACTATTTCAACGAACAAGGGTTCCTTGTATTTACTGCTAAGTACCATCTCAAAAGAGGCTATTGCTGCAAGTCGGGTTGTAAGCATTGCCCTTATGGTATTCACGACCAAAAAAAGTAGGTTAATATATGGATGCTCTATTGCAAATCATATGGTATTTACGATATTTGCAGTCCGTTTTAAAAAATCAACAGAAATGTCTAAGGTTTGTCAGGTAACAGGTAAGCGTCCACAGGTTGGAAACAACGTTTCTCACGCCAAAAATAGGACCAAGAGGAAGTTTTATCCCAATCTGCATACGAAGAGATTCTACATCCCTGAAGAAGATAGATGGATCACCCTCAAGGTGTCTACAACTGCCCTTCGCACGATCAACAAAAATGGCATTACTGCTGTTTTGAAGAAGGCTGCTAAGGAAGGTAACGTACTAGTTTAAGATTATAAATAATACCAAGCGATGGCTAAGAAAGGTAATAGAGTCCAGGTAATACTTGAGTGCACAGAGCACAAGGAAACAGGTAAGCCCGGTACATCAAGATATATCACTACTAAAAACAGGAAGAATACGACTGAGCGTCTTGAGCTCAAGAAATTCAACGCTGTATTGAAGAAAGTAACTCTACATAAAGAAATTAAGTAACCATGGCAAAGAAAGTAGTTGCATCGCTGAAGCAAAAAGGCGGAATCAAATACGCTAAGGTAATAAAGGCTGTAAAGTCTGATAAGACTGGTGCTTACACCTTTAGAGAAGAAATGGTAACGGAAGATCAGGTGAAGGGCATATTGGCCAAGTAATCCTGATACTTGTGTTTAAAGAAGTAGTAAAAGTCCCTATAAGGGACTTTTTTTGTTAGTCCACCTTAAACCAAAACTATCATGGCCTTATTCGGGATTTTCTCAAAGGATAAAAAAGAATCGCTTGACAAAGGGCTAGAAAAGTCCAAGCAGAGCTTCTTTGGGAAACTATCAAAAGCTGTAGTTGGAAAAACTAAGGTTGATGATGAGGTACTGGATGAGTTGGAAGAGGTGCTCATCACCTCGGATGTTGGAGTTGACACTACCCTCAAGATCATTCGGAGGATTGAGGAGCGCGTGGCGAAGGATAAATACCTCGGCACTGAAGAACTGGATGAAATCCTCCGAGAGGAAATCGCCGACCTCCTATCGGAAAACAATACAGTTGATCTCAAAGATTTCGACCTTCCTTCTGATAAGAAACCTTACGTGCTCTTGGTAGTAGGTGTAAATGGGGTAGGTAAAACGACTACTATCGGTAAGCTGGCTGCTCAGTTCAAGAATTCTGGTAAGAAAGTCATCCTGGGAGCAGCAGATACTTTTCGTGCGGCGGCCGTCGATCAACTGATACTGTGGGGAGATCGGGTAGGCGTGCCGGTAGTTTCTCATGGTATGAATACCGATCCTGCCAGTGTCGCATTTGATGCGGTCAAGCGTGGTGTCGAAGAGGAAGCCGATGTGGTGATCATCGATACGGCTGGACGCCTCCACACCAAGGTCAACTTGATGAACGAGCTGACCAAGATCAAGCGAGTCGTTCAGAAATTTATCGAGGAGGCACCACATGAGGTCATGCTAGTGCTTGATGGCTCTACTGGCCAAAACGCCTTCGTTCAAGCGCAAGAATTCACAAAGGCAACCCAAGTGACCTCCCTCGCCATCACTAAGCTTGATGGCACTGCTAAAGGGGGAGTGGTCATCGGGATCTCCGATCAATTCAAAATCCCCGTGAAGTACATAGGTGTTGGAGAAAAGGTCAACGATTTACAAGTCTTCAATAAGAAGGAGTTTGTGGATTCTTTCTTCAAGCGAATCTAGAAAGAGAGAGGATTTAATGGATCAGTTATGATTCACGATTATCTTATAAGTGCTGGCCTGTTGAGAGTTGAGCCTATCCTCTATCCTGAGGATGTACATTCCATTTGATAGTTCCGAGGTGTCGATAGTGTTGCTGGTAAGTGAACCTTCCAGATGAACCCGACCCTGTAGGTCGTACAATACTATATACTTTGGTTGAGAAGAGTTGATGGGAGGGCCATCCATATGGAACACTTCGTCCGCGGGCATTGGAAACAAGATCATTTTCTCTAGAGAAGAATAATCCTTCTCTAACACAACTGCTATCACCTCGCTGCTCTCACTGGCGCCATCAAAATCAAACTGCACCAGTTGGTAATAATTGAGCCCGAAAGAAGGGCTGGCATGGATGGCTTGATAGTCATGCTGCTGCACGGTGGTGCCATTGCCCTCGACGCTGGTGATGTTCCTAAAGTTGCTTCCATCGGTGCTATGCATTACTCGAAACTCCTCATTGTTGATCTCAGTTGCTGTACTCCAGACCACAACGATGCTTTCATCATTCTGGTAAGCCTCAAGCGAAATAAGCTCTACAGGTAGTGGACTGTCATTATTGTTGAGTGTGCCAATGGTGTAGTAGCCATCATCGCTGAGAGTTATATCATTGAAAAAAATCTGATCATTAGCATACGAGTCGGCCACTGCCTCTACAGACCAATCCGAGCTATTGTCCACTCGATAGATCAAAACGTAGTTTGAGGCGTCACTGGCCGGTAGCTCTACCTCCAAATCGGAGAGATCAAAAAGAATATCTACGGTAATGTTGGTCAACGCGGTTATATCAAAATACCAATCTCGATTTGACCGCTCCTTGATTTGATCCGGCAAGTTAGCGTCTGATCCATTGGCAGTATTCGTTGGGGTATTATGGCCTACTATTAGATATTCTCCATTGGCGAAGGCACTTCCAATGCTGATCCGCATACCAGCAGACACAGCTATCGAATTGGAACCATCAGCTTCCGTGCCTATACCAGCTACATCGTCATCATAGTTGCCATTAAGAGCATCATCGCCAGCGTAAATGTCTTTTGTGGAGGTTAGCGGCAAGTTGTATTTAGCCGATAAGTAGTTGTGCATAATAGTATCTTCCGCACTATTCAGCTTTTTGTCAAAGAAGATGATTTCTGCCACCTCTCCTTCTAAGAAATTATTTTCGTTGGTAGGCCATTTACCGATACTGAAATCAGTGTTGGTAGACAAGGTACCAGTATAGTCAGTGACTGTTTGTGCAACTCCATCTATAGCAAGAGAATGGCTATTGGTGCTATTGTCAACGGTCTGGTAGTAGATATTCCAGTTTTGCCCGGTAATGACCGGCCCGTACCTGGGCAGGTCTGTACCGTACCAGCTGTAGTATTCGTCGGGGTGATCGGTACCGCCGGGTGTAGGTTGCTCATCAGCACGCCTTCTGCTGATGCTCAGCGTCTCATTGGCATTTGTACCTGAGCCGATACCTATGAAGTAGTCATTGTCATCGTCATCCTGATTGACCGCACCGAAATATCCTACTGAGATGAGAGTGGTCGACGTAGTGATAGCAGACGTAAGTGTACCATCGTAAAATTGACCGGCAGTATTCCCCGGGGATTCATCAAAGAGTATAGCGTCACGATTGTTGATCGCTGCTACAGTCTCGTCGAAGGTGGGAATTTTCGAAAATGTGCCTTGGGTTGCATCATGACCGTACCCGGAAAGATCTTCCCATGCTACCATCAGGTCATTTTCCACAGCATTCATTGCGGAAGCGTCGAACCAGAGCTTTAAGCTGCCTGTACCATCGGACTGATCCACACCTGCTGGGCCGGTACCTGCGGAGAAGGATGCCTTTTCTAAACCAAACGGTTGTGAGCCTCCAAAAGTAGTACCTAACGTATAGTAGCCATCACTGCTGATGGCCACATTTTCAAACGTCACTTGATCTCCATCTAGCGAGGAAGCTGTCATCAACTGAGTCCAGTTGCCAGATTCTGTAGATCGATACAGCAAATTATACTCTGCTGCAGACCCATCTATGGTATTGAAAAAGTCTGCGTCCGTATGATCAAAAACAATATCTACAGTGGCGGCTGTTGATGCGTCCAACACATCAAAATACCAATAGCGATCCCACCTGGCTGTGAGGGTTGCACTGACATCTGCTATATCACTCGTGTTGATGGTGTTGGTAGGGGTCTCATGTCCTATTAGTAAATAATCACCGTCTTCAAATCCGGATACCTGCTCGATTGAGATGCCAGCGGAAGAGGCTTGGCTTTTGCTACCATCAGCCTCTGTACCAACACCCGTCACGTCAGTCTCCAGATTGCCAGCATACAGGTCTCCTGTGATAGCAATGGCGTATTTTTCGCTGAGGTAGTTTTCTATGATTTTGATTTCAACTTCGTTCAGCTTTGTATTGTACAATATGAACTCAGCGATGTATCCATCCAACTCGACATTGGTGGTTGAAAACTGGGTCCATTCCCCTAAGCTTATGTCTGAAGTGAAGGTCGATGGAGCCGCAGCATAGTCCGTAGGTAAGGCACTCAGCCCATTGATATTGACACTATGGAAGGGAGCTGCCTCGTCAAACCTCTGCGTGGAGATGTAGTTTTGATCATCAAGTACTGGCCCAAACCTCGCGCTGGCACCATCCCAGGAATAGTACTTGTTTTCATTGCCAACATCGTCAGTTCTACGCCGAGAGAGACTTAGCTGTCTGTTGGCCGAGTTGGTACTCCCTATACTATAGACGTAATCATTGTTATCGGCAGTCTGGCTAATATTATCAAAGCTAAAAACACAGAATATCGTTGTGGGTGCTGCTGTCAGCGTATGCGACCCAGACAGGTGTTCATCATCTCCATTAAAGCGGACTGCTGGTTTATTATTGATTACATTTTCAATAAGATTGGGTTTAGCATTCACATTGGACTGTGAGAGGTCCGAGCCAGTTCCCGATAGATCCGTCCAGACAGTGACATTATTCCCATCACTGATGTCAAGCTCGCTAGCATCCAACCACAAGATGAGGCTGCCCAAGCCATCTGTAGTCCCAACATCCCCAGGACCAGTCTGGGCAGTGACCAGCGAGACAGCACTCGCGAGGCAGAGTATCGTCAGAGTAATTTTCATGATTCCCGATTAGTTGGTTAATCGAATCTCGTGAAATCAGGGATGGTTAAAAACGGCCATTTTCACCAGATGAGGGTAGGTGTTACCGACTGGTCAGATGAGCTTCCTGACTTGAGGTACGACTTTAGTTGTGAGTGGGCTGATCTACTTATCAAGCCACTGCCTAAACTCGCGTACACGGGTACGAGTGATCTTCACCTCTATTTCCTTATCAGAAATGAGCAAGATAGCGCTACCGTCCGGCAGATTGATCACTTTGACAATAGACTCTACGGATACGATATAATTGCGATTAGCTTTGAAAAACAAGGTGGGATCCAAATCGGATTCTACTTGAGAGAGTGATTTATCAACAAGATGCTTTTTGCCATTCTTGGCAAAGAGATAAACCCCCCTGAACTGTGACTTAAAATAGAGTATGTCTTCACTATTGACGAACAAGTACTGACCGCTCACTTTAGAAATAAACCGCTTTCGATAGGAAGAGCGTGTGTCGGCGTGGCTTTTTAAGTCTGAAAAAGAGATCAGATAAGCCTGACGCATAGAGTCGTATTTTTGCAGTGCCCTCACCAGATCCTCATAAGCATAGGGTTTGGTGATAAAGCTCACCGAAAACTCCTCAAAAGCCCGTTTGATAAATGACTCAAAGTGAGTGGTAAAGATGATTGGCGACATCACTTTGACCTGGTCAAAGAAGTCAAACACTAGTCCATCGCTTAGTTCGATATCGGATATCACCAGATCAGGGTGTTTATGAAGCCGAAACCACTCTTCACAAACCTGAATAGAACTTAGTACTGCAAGTATTTCAATATTTTGATCGTACTGATGTAAGTAATCAATGAGTTTTTGTTGTGAAGGCTCTTCGTCTTCAATGATGACTACTGTCATTAGTGGGTCGTATTTTGGGTATCTTCACCGTGAACTTATCTACAGTATGCTCTATTTCCAAACTTTTTTGATTGAGCAGCCGATACTTACTTATCAGCAGTTTAAGACCTCTTTTCGTACTGGCGTAAGGGGATGTTTGGTTAGGTTTAACTGGGTTTTCTATAATAAAATGGGTTACATCCTCCGATAGTGTGATGACCAATGGTTCAGCCATTGTGTTGTGTTTGATGGCATTTTCGACCAGCATTTGTAGCGTAAAAGGGACTATCAGATGCTCGCTTGAGCTCTCAATGTCTGTCTTTAAGGAGATGGAATGTCCAAATCGCTGCACCATAAGATCGAAGTAGGCTTTGAGTACGCTCAGCTCTTCTCTAATCGTGATTACATCATGACCAAAGCTTTCGACCATCTTCTGATACAGATGACGCAATTGGTCGGTTGCGTATGCTGCTTTTTCTTTATCACGGCTTATAAGGTTGCTCAGTATGTTGAGTGAGTTATAGAGAAAATGTGGTGAAAGTTGGTTTTTAATCATGTCGATCTGAGAAGAAACAAGTAGCCGGGACTTCTTATGTCCCTGATACCGCTGGTAAATCGCCATCGATCCGAGTAGTACCAATAGCGAGGAGAATGAACCAAGCAGCCAGTTGACCCGGCTCTGATATCCGGCCTCTTGTGTCATGAACTCAAGCCGTTGGGCAGTGATGAGTTTTTCCTTTTCTTGAGTATCATACTTTAGCTTAAGCTCATCAAGCTGCCCTTGAAGCCTTGCCCCTTTGATAGAGTCACTCAAGGCGAGGTATTCATTGAGATAGGCGTAGGCCTCATAGCTGTTCCCAGTCATGTCATTCAGCTCTGCTTTTGCTTCCAGCAGTAGCTCTCTGAGTATTGCATCAATGGCGTAGCTATCGGCAATCGGCTCGTCGAGTAGTGCCTTGGCTTCCGGGTAGTGCCCAAGCTTCATACACGATCGAGCCATATGAATTCTATAAAGATGCTGTAGATTGGATCCATCAACCTTATTTGCCTCCTGTATCGCCATTTTGAAGTAAGAATACGCCCCCTCGTTGTTTTCTTCGCGCATGGCAAGTAGGCCGTATTCATCATAAGATCTTGCCACTATGGATACCATTGCAGCTTCCTTTGCCATTTGGAAAGCAATGTCCAGGTAGTACCGTGCTGAGTCACCATCACCTAGCACAGAGTAGGCGGCCCCAAGATTGTGAACTGTTATAGTATTGTTAGCAACATTAATGCTGTCATACCAGGTGTCGATTGATTTGAGATAGTAGTCTTTTGCCTGTTCGTACCTATCGAGTTCTGTCAAACCAACTCCGAGATTGACATAGAGCCTGCTGATGTGCATGTCAGGGTCAGGTGTCTTCTGGAAAAAAGCAATCGCTTTCTGGCTATATTCTATTCCTGCGGCTAGCCTACCTATAGATTGATAAAATGATCCCAGATTAGTACAGGTTTTGGCGGCCTCCAAGTCATTGCCCTGACTAATGTAGTACTCTAGTACTTTGTGGCTCAGGGCAATAGCCGAGTCAAGCTGACCATCATGGAAATGCAGCACGGCTATGTTACGAATAGTCTTGACGGTGAGCGAATCATGGGCGTCTTCAAATAAGCTTAGCGCCATATCGTAGTTATCTTTGGCTTCTTCAAGAAAGCCAGCAAAAGTTTGAGCCCGGCCGAGCAAGTCGTAAGCCCGTCCCTGCTTGATAGAGTTGCCACTTATCTTAGCTTCAGATAGCAGGCTATCCGCATTTATGATGGCCTGATCAAGGTTTTTAAAAATGAGTTCATGTCCCTTATCTATTGATTCGGAAAAGTCGTGCTGTGGCCTGACAGGAGCACATGCCCAGATAAGATTCAGGTAGGCTAAGAAGATGAACCAAGACCTTGTCATAATGCCCATTCTATTTTTGGTAGTTTGATAAGTGTGCCATAGTCGGGCTGTTCTATAGTGATACCATTGCCACAGACCACTTGGTACTTTTGATCGATCAGCGTAAAACTCGACCTTGTCTTGTACTGGCGGCCACTAGACTGATTCTCCACAACAATGTATGTACCACTTTCATAGAGTCGTATATGTTGTGGCAAGTCTTCAGCGGTGTTTTCAAGGGTGCTATCGAATAGTACTTGGAGCGAAAATGGTACTACAGCATATTTTTCCGGGCTCAAGATGTCATTCTTAATATAGATAGTAGCAGCACTACCTATTGATACCAGTTCCAGATATTTTTCCAGTAGATTGAGCTCTTCCTCCAGGGGAATCAGGTCTTCGTCAAAGTTTTCGACCATTTTTTGATAGAGGCTGCTGAGTTTATACACTGCTTCCTCTGATGCCTCAGGGCTTTTGTCAAGGAGTCGTTTGACTATATCCAGTGATTTGTTGAGGAACTCTGGGGACATTTGACTTTTGGCTATACGCACTTGTCCTTCGAGCAGTAGCTTTGATTTTTTTACGTTTTGGTACTTAAGATAAACCAGAGCTATCGCAATCACGATTAGTATAGCTCCACCAGCCAGTATGATCACTCTCAACTCTGCTCGATACTCCGCCTGAGATACTTGAAGTGCTAGTCGTTGTTCATTGATGATTTTTTCCTTTTCGTTGGATTCGTAAATCGTGTTGAGCTCGTCTAGCTGCATGTTGATCGTGACATTCTTAATGCTATCATGAAGCATTTGGTATTGCTTAAGTAGGTCGAGTGCTAACGAGTGGTTGCTTAGTAGGTAGTTGGCTCGAGCCTCATGTTTTCGCCTTGTCATTTGACTTTGTATTTGAGCCTGGGCACCTATATGATCATGTTTTCTAAGTAGATCGAGTGCCTTCTGCGGGTGACCTGTAGCTAGCTCAGTTTCTGCCAAATTGTTGAGAGTCAATGCCTGATATTTAACATCTCCCATTCTTTGGGCAATCCGATGTGCTCTTATGAAGTGGTGTTTGGCCGTCGCATAGTCCTCCTTGGCATAGCTGATTGACCCTAGTTCATGATACGATTGGGCTATACCGGAGGAGTCACCCAGCTGTCTGCGCATGTCGAGAGAAATACGCTGATAGTGACGCGCACTGTCCAGCATGCCGAGCTCTCTAAGCGAGAGGGCCATATTGTGGTGCCAGATGGCCATGTCTTCAGCACTTCCATTTTCACTTTGACCGAGAGCACGCTGGAAGTATTCCAGGGCTTCATTATACCTTTCCAATTCCACATATATGGAGCCTATGTTATTGTAAGTATTGGCAAGGCCTACTTGATCCTTATTGATTTCGAAGTATTCAAGACTTTGGATATAGCTTTTGGACGCTGCAATGAATTGCCCGCTATTCTTATAAAATACGCCGAGGTTTGAGTAGGTACGGGCAATTTCAGTCGCGTCTTCCGCCTCGAGATAATACTCCAGTGCGTCAAGATGCCTTCCAATAGCTGTCTCCATATCACCTTTGAAATAAGCAAGCACCCCAAGGTTTTTTAGTGGTCGTACCTTGAGTGAATCTGCACTGCCTTTGAAGTAGTCGAGTGCCCTTAGGTAGTAGTGTTCAGCAGAGTCCAGCTCACCTGTTCTCAAAGAGATCAAGCCACGTTGATTGTAACAAACCCCCAGTTGATCTCTGTGCTCATTTGCGCTAGCTACCGCCAACGCGGAATCGAGATAAACTGCAGCCAAATGGACATTATTGTCCAGATAGTCTCTGCTGGTACTAAAAAAGTATTCAAAACCCCGTTTTGACAGCAGTGAATAGGTGTAGGCTTGAGAAAATATTAAAAAGCAAGCGACAGTTAAAAAATGTCTCTTTAGCATGAACTTCAAATTTATACCTTTCCCGTTATCATGAGCTTTGCATTCTCTCAAGAACAAACCTGATAGTCTTTATTTGAGGTTTTATTACCATCACTTGAGTAAATGGATCCGTGAATTGAGGTGAATTTATTCCCCCATAAGACGTTACTCTCTGAACATTTCATAATTCGACACCCCTACTTGCAGGGCTGACTGGAGACGGCTTGTTTGTTGCGGTCGACAAAAGCCACCAAGCCCGACGTAAAGTAAGTTGTTATCTTAGCCACTAGGCTAAAATCAAAACATTAGCATGATAGAAAACCTGATTGTCCAAGGTGCCAATTTCGTTTGGGGCACACCACTACTTATAGTACTACTAGGAGGAGGGATCTTTTTTGCAGTCTACTCTCGCTTTTTACCCTTCAAGTACTTCAAACATTCAATAGACATAATCCGCGGCAAGTATGACGAGAAAGACAGTGATGGTGAGATCAGCCATTTCGAGGCTTTATCGGGTCATCTGGCCGCTACTATTGGAATGGGTAATATAAGTGGAGTGGCAGTAGCGATCGCAACCGGTGGTCCAGGAGCTATTTTTTGGATGTGGGTGAGTGCTTTTTTCGGTGTAGCCACCAAATTTTTCACCTGCTCGCTCGCGGTGATGTATCGAGGTAAGGACTCAGCGGGGGTAATGCAGGGTGGCCCGATGTACGTTATCAAAGAGGGCTTAGGCAAGAAATACATGCCAATGGCCTACTTTTTTGCGATCACCTGTTTTTTTGGTATGACACCCATCTTCCAAACCAACCAGATCGTCCAAGTCTTCAATGATGTAGTGATGGCACCAAATGGCTGGGTTGGTGAAGATATGTTCATGAGCAACCTAATTCAAGGAGTGGTGATCGCCATTTTGGTGGCTGTGGTAATATTCGGAGGAATCAAGCGAATCGGTGCAGTGGCAGGCAAAATGGTACCCTTTATGGTAATAGTCTATGTCGCTAGTGTACTCTACATCATGTTGCTGAATTATGATCAGATACTGCCAACACTTGGTTTAATTATCACAGATGCTTTTACTGCACAAGCCGCACTGGGAGGTGCCGTTGGTGCATTAATCATTACAGGTGCTAGGAGGGCAGCTTTCTCGAATGAAGCCGGAATTGGTACAGCCCCAATGATGCATGGAGCAGCTAAGACTGACGAACCGATTCGCGAAGGATTGGTCGCTATGATCGGGCCAGTGGTCGATACTATCATTGTGTGCACAATGACCGGTTTGGCAATACTCATTACAGGAGTGTGGCAGACTACAGAAAGCAACGGCATCACCCTCACGGCTCAAGCCTTCGAAATGGCAATGCCTGGATTCGGGCCTTACATTTTGGTAATATGTGTATTGACCTTTGCTTTCACGACACTCTTTGGCCTGGCCTATTATGGTCGGAAGGCGTTAGCTTTTATGATTGGCGTGAAGCACAGCTACCTTTTCAACTACTGGACAATTATATTGATCCTTATCGGGTCTGTTTCTAGTTTGGCTGTTGTAGTGAGTTTTGTAGATATGGTCTATGGCCTTATGGCGTTTCCCACTGTGATTTCCGCTGTGCTGCTAGCGCCAAAAGTAATGGAAGCCACGAAGGTCTATTTTCAGAAGATGAATGCCGTTAAGTAGGTCGAAATGTCGTGCCTTCTATCCTAGCGAACTAGAGGTTGTATTCGCATACATGTAGGACGTTTTCAAGCAAGCTCTAGTCTTTTGGCGGTAGCGGAAAGAAAGCACTTGTCTTGCGTTGATAATCAGCGTACTTGTCGTTTTTGCCTAGTTTTTTTTCTAGTAAAGTCACCCCAGACACTTTGAGTAATAGCACTGTAATGAGTATCGGCCCGATGATCGTCCAAAGATCATTTACGCTAGTGACAGTTAGCAGGAAAAACCCCCACCATAGCACTGTTTCTCCAAAGTAATTTGGGTGGCGGGTATATCGCCAAAAGCCTCTGTCCATGACCAAACCTTTATTCGCAGCGTCAGCCTTAAACTTTGCTAACTGCCAATCACCACCTACCTCGAAGATGAAGCCGATCACCCAAAGGCCGAGTCCGAGGTAGTGAATGATGCTATTGAGCGGAATTGGATCAGCTTGTGCATTGATCATCATGATCGGGAAGGAGATCACCCACATGAGTACGCCCTGAAGCATAAAGATCTTAAAAAAGGCTTGTAGGCGGTGAGTATTACCCCAGTCCTTGCGCATGGCCTGATATCGATAGTCTTCTCCCACCTTGCGATTGCGGGACCAGAGATAGACTGATAGCCTGAGTCCCCAAATCAGCACGAGGAGGTTGGCGATAAAGTGAAATGTATTGGCCTCATCCAACGTGCCAAGGCTCACGCGACTAATAACAACAAATCCGAGCCCCCAAGCTGCATCCACAATGCTATAATCATCCTTGTAAAGAGCTACAAGATAGAAGACCGTCATAAAGACGAGTGCCGCACCTAGTGAATAAAAGAAGACTTCTACTGTGGCCATGTGATTAGTTGTTTTTTGACGGGATCATACCTGAATTGGTCAGTCGAGGCACCTCCATAGGTTGACACTGGCAGCTTGTCAGCATCACCTTCCCCGGCCATAAGCGATTTACCATAGGTTGTCAGTTGTCCTTTCTCCCAATCGATACACGGTGTGAGCGCATTGATCATATTGAAGTATTGAAGATCACCAAAACCATAATATCCGTTGTTTCTTAGGCATTTTCCGACCAGCGCATGATTCGACGTAGTGCCATCATTTACCCAACTCAGTATCTGCCTCTGATGTTCAGTTAAGTGGTCAGTCATCGATGGAAACCTGCACAGGTGTGCTTCCATTGCTTCCTTGAGGTACGGGAAATCAGCTGTCTGTGATAATGATAATAGCCGATCATGCGAGCTGGAGCAGTAGGTAGTCCAGATCTCTGAGGCCTGCTCTTTTTGAGGAGACGTTAATAGTTGTCTGTTTTGAAACAAGTTGGGATAGTCTTCCGGAGCATGCTCACCCAGCCCCCTTAGCTTACCAGAATCATCCAAACCGGAGCAATTGATTGAAACTTTGTCCTCAGCTCGGTTTTTAGTCAGCCAATGAATCATGGCCATGAAGTTGATCTGGCAGAAGAGGTCGTATTCATACCAGCAGACAATTTCATCGAAGGGCTCGTCACTCTCCAGCAAGTCCCATATACCCCAAACGATCTCATGATAGTCATGTCCAGAAAACTGATTTTCGGTGAAGTCCCCGCGCAATGTGTCCTGGCTTGGGCTTGATATTTCCGATAGGGAGGGACCCTCACACAATATCTCATTCCAAGCGATCACTTCACCATCGAGCCCACTTTTGTTGAAAATAGTGAGCGATGACATCCCATTTAGAATATGAAGTGTCCTATTCATAAGCTAAAGATACCGGCTTCAATAGAATTTAATATGCCATTCGTGACACATATCCGTCGCTTGATCGGATGCTTCCTCGGCTCGTCGAAAAATAATACCCCCAACGTTGGACGGGTACTAGTTTTCGTATATTTGTACGCTTATAACTAGCTGCAAAATTGCATGAGGATTATTATTGCTGGGGCAGGTGATGTTGGCTTTCACCTCGCAAAGTTGCTAGCCTACGAGGAACATGACATTGTGATCATCGACCTAGATGCTGACCGGCTTGAATATACGGCCAACCACCTTGACGTTGGCACGATTCGCGGTAGCGCCACATCATTTAGGGTACTGGAGGAGGCCAAAGTAGCTAAGGCAGACCTGCTGATCGCAGTGACTGAGTCAGAGGAGACCAATATTGCGACTTGTATTATTGGCAAGAACCTTGGTGCGATGAGGACAATTGCCAGAATCTCCAATACAGAATATTTACACAGGAAGGACAAACTGGATCTTAAGGACATTGGTATTGATGAGATTATCTCTCCAGAGTCACTAGCTGCACGGGAGATCAAGCGACTGCTCAAAGAGACCGCCACCACAGATTCCTTTGAATTTGAGAAGGGGACGCTATCGCTAATGGGGATAACGGTAGAGGAGGAGAGTGAGCTCAACGGCAAGACATTAACAGAAACTGCTCATCTCAACCCAGACCATAACTTTACCACGGTGGCCATTCTGCGGGATCAAGAAACGATCATTCCTTACGGAGAGAACAAGTTTAGAGTTGGTGACCATGCTTATTTTATAGCACAGCCAGACGGAGTTGATCGTGTGCTGGAGCTGACTGGAAAGAAGCGTCTGCCGATCAAGAATATTATGATTCTTGGAGGTAGTAAGATCGGATTTAATACAGCGAAGAACCTCAGTAAGAAGTATAATATTAAGCTTATCGAGGAAGATAAAGAGAAGTGCTTCGAAATGGCAAATAGCCTTCCAGATACGCTGATCATCAACGGAGATGGACGCGACGTAGAACTCCTATCGGAAGAGGGTATCAAGGACATGGATGCCTTTATAGCGGTGACGGGTAATTCCGAGACCAATATTATTTCCTCTCTCGTGGCTAAAAATCATGGCGTGAATAAGACCATTGCGCTGGTAGAGAACATGGATTACATCCACCTATCTCAAAATATTGGTGTGGATACCATGATCAATAAGAAGCTGATTGCGGCCAACTTTATCTTCCGATACATTAGGAAAGGCGAGGTACTCAACCTTACGTCTATTCACGGAGTGAATGCTGAAATATTGGAGTTTGAAGTTAAGGAGGGGTCGAAAATACTCGATCATGAGCTCCAAAATATCGAGTTTCCTGATACAGCCATCGTAGGGGGCGTCATCCGCAATGGCAAAGGCTACACCGTGAGTGGCAATTTCATGTTCCAACCAAAAGATCGAGTGGTCGTACTGTCTCGACCAGAGTGTATCCACAAAGTGGAAAGCTTCTTCAAATGAGATTTAACTACCCTGTAATAGGCAATATTCTGGGTCTCTTGCTGATGCTCAATGGTGCTTTTATGCTCCTGTGCATCCCCTTTAGTATCTACTACTCTGAGGGTGACCTTATTCCCATACTTCTCGCAGGTGTGATTACCTCCGCTTTTGGTGGCACACTCTATTTCCTTACCAGAAATCCATCCTCCAAAGAGTTGAAGAAGAAAGATGGATATCTGATTGTGACTGGGGGTTGGCTTGCTATGTCGCTTTTTGGGATGCTTCCTTACCTTTTGAGCGGTGCGATTCCTTCGATTTCAGATGCTTTTTTCGAGACTGTTTCTGGCTACAGTACTACTGGAGCAAGTATCCTGACGGACATAGAGGCAGTGCACAAGGGCATCTTATTTTGGAGAAGCTTGACCCAATGGATTGGTGGTATGGGGATCATTGTATTGGCCGTAGCGATCTTGCCTATTTTGGGAATTGGTGGCATGCAGCTTTTTGTGGCAGAAGCGCCAGGTATCTCCCCTGACAAATTACAGCCGAGGATCAAAGAAACGGCTAAGCGACTATGGCTGATCTATCTTGGACTGACCCTAACGGAAACAGTATTACTCTGGATTGGTGGTATGGGCTTTTATGACGCTATCAATCACGGTTTGACGACCATGGCCACTGGTGGTTTTTCGACCAAGAACAACAGTATTGCATATTTCACCTCTCCGTTTATTCAGTACGTGATGATTGTGTTCATGCTGTTTGCCGGTACCAACTTCACTGTGGCCTATTTCATTATTAAGGCCAACTGGGCGAAGATTTCCAAAAACGAAGAGCTCAAATATTACCTTGGTGTCTGCATGGCATTGACCGTGCTGATCTCTACGACGCTGTTTTTTATCGATGCAGATCTGGGGATTGAGGAGACGATTCGTACTACCCTGTTCCAAGTTGTGTCAGTGATTACTACTACGGGCTATATCACTACTGACTATACCCAGTGGACGAGTTTTATTACGGTGCTCTTCTTCCTTATGATGTTTTTGGGAGCATCTGCTGGCTCTACCGCGGGTGGTGTCAAACTCGTGAGACACATTATCCTGATCAAAAACTCATTTTTGGAGCTCAAGCGACAGCTGCACCCGTCGGCAATTATTCCCGTGCGTTTCAATGGTCAAGCCGTAAGCCGAGACATTACGTTTAATATCCTCGCTTTTATCATGATCTACATTAGTATCTTCGCCCTTGGCTCGCTCGTCATGGCACTACTTGGAGTAGATTTCATGACGGCTATTGGAGCTACGGCCACATGCTTGGGTAATATTGGCCCTGGCATTGGCACAGTAGGCCCGGTTGATAACTTTGCTCACATACCACAGGCCGGTAAGGTTTTCTTGACGTTTTTGATGCTAATCGGCCGACTTGAGTTGTTTACGGTATTAATGATATTGACACCCTATTTTTGGAGAAAATACTGATCCATGTCTTCTATGCTTTCTTTCTTTCTGATCTGGAGTCCTGATCCCAACATCTTTCCTGGACTTGATGTGCCACGGTGGTACGGGTTCTTTTTTGCTCTTGGCTTTATCATCAGCCAGCAGATCATGTTTTTTGTCTACCGCAAGGAAGGACTGAATGAACGAGCTGTTGACAAAATCACACTCTACCTTGTCATTGCGGTAGTGGTCGGTGCGCGACTGGGACATTGTCTCTTCTACGACCCAGGCTATTATTTATCCAATCCGTTGGAGATATTGAAAGTATGGAAAGGCGGACTGGCTAGTCACGGGGGTGCCATTGGTATGCTTGTCGCCCTTTGGCTTTTTGCGCGGGATCAAAAAATCAAATACCTCTGGATACTGGACAGGATTGCCATTGTGACTTGTATCACGGGTGCCTGTATCCGTATGGGCAACTTCATGAACTCTGAAATCCTAGGAATGCCCACGGGGAGTGGCTATGGTGTGGTATTCGCCAAGGATGTTGAAGACCTACTCACCTACCGGAATTCTGATAATATCGAAGAGGTCAACTTCGAAAGAGGTGGACGTGCTGTTGCTGAGCACCCGGGTCATGTACCCATGAAGATCATCATAAAATACAAACGTGGGTTAGCCATTGACGAGATCAAGACTGTAGATTACTATGAGACTAGTGTCAAAAACGCCTTTATCAATTATAAAGAAGCCAACGCACATATCTATGAAAATCCAGATAAACCGCTCATTATAGATTTCTATCAATTAAACCGGCATTACTATGCGGAGATACATACGCTAGGTATAGCCAGGCATCCAGCACAGCTCTACGAGGCTTTCTATTGCCTGATCATGTTTTTCCTATTTGCACATATCTGGTACTACCACCGGGACAAGCTCAACGACGGCTTTATCTTCGGTCTGTTCATGATGATGCTCTGGTCATTGCGATTCCTGGATGAATTCCTCAAAGAAAATCAGGAAGCATGGGAGGCGGATATTCCTCTCAACATGGGTCAATGGCTCAGCATCCCAATGTTCACCATTGGTCTGATAGTCTTTATCAAAGCACTAGGGCCTAAGAAGGAGGTTAGCCAATAACTCCGCTGTATTTATGGTAGATAGAAAGCAGCTAACTTACTTTCTATTTAGCAAGAGAGGGCCCTCCTATCGAACTAAAATGGTTGAAACCATTCGTGGCTTTGATCATCGATAGCCACGGGTTTAAACCCGTGGCTATGGATTGCACTGCTGAGAACCGTATTAACGGTTTATCTTCTGCTTCTGTCCGCCCAAAGAAGCTAGTTGGGTACTACCGTAATATCAGTATTGATAATCCGTGATAGCTCAATTAACTGACCCTTGTCGAAGAGTTCATCATGTTTCCCGATAGGGGTGTCTTTGTCCTCAGCCTTGTAGTTGATATAGTTTTGGAAAACGATACCATCGATGACTTGCCGATCAATGGCCTTTCTGAACCGAGAACCACCCCCATCTACACTAAATTCATAGCCTAGGTAGTCGAGTGTAAACTCATCCATATGTATCCAATACATGTAGATGTCATCAAAATCATCACCGCCCCCTTCTTTTTTGAAAGTAACCTGAATCTTGTGATAGCGCTGACTTTCTATAGTCGCTTCGCCCAGATATTTTTTCACCACTGCGGGATCGTTGAGCCCGAAAGGTAGCTGGGTAAAGTAGAGCACAGAGTTGACGGAGTTGCCAAGGCGTCCCTGCCAATTGTCACTAAGCTCCTCCAGCTGTCCGTCTCTGTGTCTTGTGAAAGAAGAACTATTTACCAGTGTGTCCTGTACGGATCCAAGACTATCGCTTTGGAAAGAGCGGGTGTAGATAAATTTGTCTTCCGTTCGTGCTACGCTATAGTGTATTTTGCGGAAGTCAAACTCGACTGTACGGCCCAAGAATCTGTCACCACCGTGCACTAGGATGGCATTATCGATATAGGTCTGAGCGGGGTTGGCATTGGCCGCTTTTTCTTCGTCGATCATTTGCTGCCGCTCAGGGCTGCAGCCTGATATGATAGCGAGGATTGCGGTGAGTAGAATTAGTGATCTCATAAGTTTATGCTAGTTCTGACATAGATACGCTCGGCCAGCAGACAAGTTAGGAAAATTGATGTCAGTGGTAGGACAAATGGTGTATCAGGGAAATACCTGACCGGTTTTAAAATGCTTCTGTTGGTCTTACCTCCTCTACTACTTTTTGATTTATCATAAGCACAATGGTGATTTAGCATGTAAGGATTGACAGTAATGACGTATTTAGTATTTTGGCGGAATAATTTGCGTCTATGAAACTCACCCTTCTGATATTGTCCCTATCGCTAATGTTAATACTCAATAACCAGGCTCAGCCACTCAAAATTGGAGTTGTTGGGCTTACTCACACCCATGTTCACTGGCTCTTAGGCCGGCCAGATCGAGGAGATGTGGAGATCGTCGGTATTGCAGAGCCTAATAAAGACCTGGCTGATCGATATATAGCCCAGCATGGGTTGAACCCTGACCTGTGGTATCCTACCATGGAAGAAATGGTGAAAGCAACTCAGCCAGAGGCGGTCACTGCTTTCGGCTCGATTTACGAGCACCTAGAGGTGGTGGAGTATTGTGCACCTAAGGGTATACATGTCATGGTCGAGAAGCCACTGGCCGTCAGCAACGAACATGCCCTGAAAATGAAGGCTTTGGCAGAGGAGCATAACATCCTGCTACTGACGAACTATGAAACTACATGGTACTCGACGCATTTTTGGGCAAAGGATGAGATAGACAAAGGTAAGGTCGGTGAACTGAGAAAACTGGTCATCCATGATGGCCACCCCGGACCAAAAGAGATTGGTGTCAACGATGAATTTCTAGAATGGCTAACCGACCCTGTACAAAACGGTGCTGGTGCCTTGACAGACTTTGGCTGCTATGGTGCCAATCTGGCCACTTGGCTAATGAAAGGAGAACGACCCCTATCGGTAATGGCGCTGACACAGCAGATCAAGCCTGACATTTATCCCAATGTAGACGATGAGGCGACTATCCTGCTTGAGTACCCTAAAGCTCAAGTAATCATTCAAGCCAGCTGGAATTGGCCGATTTCCAGAAAGGACATGGAAGTCTACGGAGCGTCAGGTCAGATATTGGTGCACAATCGCAACGAACTGACCTACCAGTATGCCGAAGGGGAAGAACCCACAACACTGACGCTAGAGGAAAGAGAAGCCCCACTAGATGACCCGTTTGGTTACATGGCAGCAGTGATCAGAGGAAATATTGAGGCGGAGAGTTACGACTTATCCTCTTTGGAAAACAATATGCTGGTCGTAGAAATATTGGAAGCAGCCAAGGAAAGCGCTAAAAAGGGCCAAAGAATAAAGCTATAATTAGGTCAGATCGAGCTTCGCCCAAAAGCTTTCGTTAGGAGGCTCATATTGATCCATGAGGTCAACCAGTTCTTTGTGATTGTCTCCTATTAATAGAAGTTCGGCATTTGCCTTCTTGAGAAGTTCATCTTCCATCATTCTATTAATTTGGGATACCAGATGCGTATAATACCCTTTCCAGTTCAGTACGCCTACTGGTGCTTTGATCAACTGCAGCTGCGCCCAGGTGAGTATCTCACAGAGCTCCTCCAGCGTACCAAAACCGCCAGGTAAAGCGATGAACCCTTCCGACAACTCGGACATTTTTGTTTTACGCTGATGCATCGTCTCGACTGTGATGAGTTCCTGAATGCCATCGTGAGCAACTTCCTTTCTTGCTAGAAACGCTGGAATTACCCCCGTAACCTCACCCCCATTTTCAATCACCCCTCGAGCCACTTCTCCCATGAGACCTACCTTGGAGCCACCGAAAATCAGCCTTATATTATTTCCCGCTAGGTACTGACCAAGCGCATAAGACTGCTCGACAAAATAGGGCTCGGAACCTTTACTAGAGGCGCAGAAGACACAGACACTTTTCATGGGCTAATTTTTCTTCCAAGATAAAGTGCCTTTCGTCGAATCGGAAGGACTCGGTGTTAATCTGGTATTTCCAGATTACAATTAATTTGGTAGGTCATTGAGTTCCCAGTTGTAGTCCAAGTAGTCCACATCAGTTGACTTGGTAATCTTGACGTCAGTGTACTGATTGATGAACTCCGTTACAGACATATCATCGTTGAAGTCACCACTATACCAACTGAAGATCTTGGATAGCTCGGCCTTCTCCGCCGTAATGCGATTTTTTCTGGTGTCATTAACGAATATCCTGGCTTGCTCGTCAAGCTGCTGTTCCAATTTCTCTCCTGTGTAGGCTTCAGCCCTTAGCTCCGGACAGCTGAATGAGGCACAGTTGACCGCAAAATGTATGCGTGGCTCCTCAAAACCCCCACGTAGGATGCCGTGCTCTAAATCATTGAGGTCATATTCCTCACCTGCGATCTTGATAAACTCGACATCCCATGGTGTATTGACGAATGGGATTTGGATGCTACTCCCTATATCCTTGATGCTTTCCAACGGATAGTACTGTAGAATTAAATCTACCGTATACGCGTTGTAGGCGTTGATCCAATAAGCGATTTGCTCTTCTTCGGTCCAGGTTTCTTTGTTGGGTGGGTTAGCCTCTAGTAACCTCAAATAACTGTCGAACTCAATCTTTTCGTTTTGAATGCCTTTGTAGTCAACAAAGCCGTCTTTGGTGACATACTTTTTGAGCAATGTATCCCAAATCTCGTGTGAGATGGGATCTCCACTCCCTTGTGTTACCGCTACATTTGAGCAGCCAAGTAATACAATCAATAAAAAAGTGATATTGAAATACCTCATAGGCTGTAAGACGCACATTTACTGAGTGGGTTGTTGATACCTCAATATATGGAAAACTTATGTCGGCTGGCATACAGAGACTTAGCCTAGATGGTCTGAAGCAGAGGCAACTTTCATTGCAATTGAGGCAATTACGACTTAATATTAATACACTGTAGAAAACTGTACTTGGAATTTTTTGATCAACATAAGGAGCTTTTGATCCTCTTAGGAGGGTTTTTGGTGATTGCTGTGGCGGCTAATCAGATTGCCAAAGTATTTCAGCATATCAAGCTACCGCTAATCACGGGGCTCATCATATCCGGGATATTGGCGGGACCCTATGTCCTTGGACTCATCCCTATAATCTCTCGAGAAAAACTGAGTTTTATCAATGAGATGTCTCTGGCATTTATCGCATTCGCAGCAGGCGCAGAGCTCTATTTGCGTGAGCTGAGATCAAGGATCAAAAGCATTAAGTGGAATACTTTCGGTCAGCTCGTGGTGACCTTTGTGCTGGGTAGTCTTGGGGTCTTTTTTATGTCTCCATACATCGAGTACATGTCAGACCTCAGCACTCCAGCTCAAGTCTCTGTAGCTATTCTCACAGGTACCATCTTCGTAGCGCGCTCTCCGGCCTCAGCCATTGCGGTAGTCAATGAGTTGCGTGCAAAGGGGCCATTTACCCAGACGGTAATGGGTGTGACTGTACTGAAGGATTTCCTGGTCATCATTCTGTTTGCAATCAATCTGTCTATCGCCAAAACGCTCATTGACGGGGAGGACTTTAGATTTTTGAGCATTGCACTAATTCTACTAGAGCTGCTGCTATCAGCAGGTCTCGGATATGTGCTGGGACGACTTATTGCTACCGTACTCTCATTCAAGTTTGGTACGGTCTACAAGCTTATTCTTGTATTGCTGTTGGGCTATGGTGCTTATTATCTTTCCGGCATTGTTCGAGGAGTGACGCTGGAGAGTATGGGACATGAGATCGTTCTAGAGCCTTTACTGATTTGTATCATTGCTAGTGTCTTTGTGACCAACTATACCAGATACCGTCCGGAATTTCTCAAGATTTTGCATGATGCAGGGCCTACTATCTATGTCGCTTTCTTCACACTGACGGGGGCATCAATGTCCATCGATGTGCTGTTCGGTGTTTGGTTCGTTGCACTTATCCTTTTTGCGATTAGACTGCTTACGATGGTGCTGGGCGGATATGTCGGAGGCACCTTGGCCGGTGATCCAATGAACTATCGTCATTATGGATGGATGCCCTATGTCACGCAAGCTGGTGTTGCTCTTGGCCTTTCTACAGTTGTCGCCAATGAATTTCCCGAATGGGGTACTCAGTTTTCGACAGTAATCATCGCCGTGATTGTCATTAACCAATTCGTTGGACCCCCTTTGTTTAAGTGGGCGCTGCAAAAGGTCGGCGAAGATCATAGCCGAGCTGCCACTCCTGAGTTTGATGGTATTAGAGATGCCATCATTTTTGGATTCGAGCCACAGGCGGTGGCACTGGCTCGCCAGTTGGTTTCTAAAGATTGGATGGTGCAAATAGCTACTTTCAAAAAAGAAGGCTCCTTCGAGGAGCCTGATGGTATACCTATCCGCTACATTGATAAAATTGACTTTGAGACCTTCATGAAGATGGATGCGGATAAGACAGAAGCCATTGTCTGCATGCTTTCAGATCAGGTGAATTTTGAGGTGGCCGAGCTGGCCTATGAGAAATTTGGCACTCGTGATGTCATCATCCGACTCAATGATCGTACTAATTATGATCGCTTCTTAAAGCTTGGAGCTAAAATAATAGATCCTTCTACGGCGATGGTGAGTTTAATGGATCACTTCGTGCGATCTCCTCAAGCTACTTCTCTGCTACTAGGAATGGAAGGCGACCAGGATACCCGCGATCTGGAGGTACTCGATCCGAACTTGCATGGCATTACGCTTCGAGATTTAAGATTACCCGCAGATGTACTGATCCTATCTATCAAGCGAGGTGGCCAGGTGATTATCTCCCACGGCTATACCAGACTCAGGATAAGTGATGTAGTGACCTTCGTCGGATCTAATAAAAGTCTGGATGAGCTGACACTCAGGTTTGATAATTGATTGTTCTATTTTGGGGTTAGGCGTGTGTTGTTCTCAAAAGGCTAGCGAAGTGATCGTATCCTTACTTTTTTTGCCGTAATTGTGGTGAATCTGCTGAACAAACTTTGACCTCTTTCATCAATCAAATCAAGTAGTTTGGATATAATGAGGGCTTTTTCTTTAACGCTATATCTAAGCAAAATGACGCTTATACCATACTCACGATGAGCAAATACCCACTCGCCGAAATCCTTATCTTCTGTAAGTATTATTCTTGGTGGGTACTTTGATATCTCAATGATTTGAGCATCTGTTGACCCTCGCCCCTGCTCTTTGATGTGGTAAACACTTATCGATTTAGCTCTAAGTGACGATACAATATCAGCATCAATATTCTAATCTGCCAATATCATGAAGTAATAATCTCCTCATTGGCGATTGTATCGGAGGCATATTGGAGACAAGCATAGATATTGGCTTTAGTAAGCTGAGAATAAGCAGAGATGACTTGATCTACGGTCATACCTTCTGCTAGCTTTCTCAAAACGAGTTCAACTGTAATTCGCGTGCCTTTAATCACAGGCTTCCCAAGCATTATTTTAGGGTCACTGATAATTGTATTAGACTCTACCATCTTATTTCAATTAATTGAATTGACGTACTGAAGTATCAATCATTAAAGATAACGATAAGCCCAATTATTTGTCCAACGAACTGATCAGATACCATTTTATATATCTTTGCGGCCATGGCAAAGAATGACGATAATCCGTTAAAAAATATAATAGCCCACACCAAGGAATATGGCTATATCTACCCCTCTAGTGAGATCTACGAAGGTCTAAGCGCAGCTTACGATTATGGCGTTTATGGCTCAGAATTAAAGAATAATATCAAGGAGTACTGGTGGAAATCCATGGTACACCTCAACGAGAATATTGTGGGAATCGACGCTTCGATTTTCATGCATCCAACTACCTGGAAAGCCTCAGGTCACGTGGACGCCTTCAACGATCCGATGATCGACAATAAGGATTCGAAGAAACGGTATCGTGCGGACAACCTCATAGAGGATTATGTAGGAAAAATTGAAGCGAAAATCACCAAAGAAGTTGAAAAGGCGAAAGGCCGATTTGGAGATGCCTTTGATGAGGCTCAGTTTCGAGCGACTAATCCACGAGTGACTGCCAATCAGGAGAAAATTGATGCTGCCAATGGCCGACTTAAGGCTGCCATGGATTCTGGTGTGCTCGATGATCTCAAAGCATTAATCGAGGAAGTAGGCATTGCGGATCCTGTGAGTGGGTCTAAGAACTGGACAGACGTCCGCCAATTCAACTTGATGTTCTCAACCGAGTTAGGCTCACTTGCCGAAGGTGCTAGTAAGATATACCTCCGACCAGAGACAGCTCAAGGCATTTTCGTCAATTTTTTGAATGTCCAGAAGACGGGGCGTAAGAAGATTCCTTTTGGCATTGCTCAGATAGGTAAGGCATTCAGAAACGAGATCATTGCACGTCAGTTCATCTTCCGTATGCGTGAGTTTGAGCAGATGGAGATGCAGTTTTTCGTCAAGCCAGGTGAGGAGATGAAGTGGTACGAATACTGGAAAGAGCACCGCATGAAATGGCACAAGAACCTGAATCTAGGTGACGGTAACTATAAGTTCCATGATCATCTGAATCTCGCTCACTATGCCAATGCGGCCTGTGATATAGAATACAATTTCCCAATGGGCTTCAAAGAACTTGAGGGCATCCATAGCCGTACGGATTTTGACCTCAAAAGCCATGAGGAGCATTCTGGTAAGAAACTCCAGTACTTCGACAGTCAGACCAATGAGAACTATGTACCCTACGTGGTAGAGACCTCTATCGGCTTGGATCGTATGTTCTTAGCCGTTCTTTCGTCTGCTTTACAAGAAGAGACGCTTGCGGATGGTAGTACGCGTTCTGTCTTGAAGATTCCGCCTGCTTTGGCTCCAGTCAAGGCAGCTATCTTGCCATTGGTCGCTAAGGATGGCCTACCGGAAAGGGCCAAAGCGATCATGGAAGACCTCAAGTTTGATTTCAACCTTCAATATGAGGAGAAAGACAGTATTGGCAAGCGCTACAGGAGACAAGATGCGATTGGTACGCCGTACTGTGTGACTATTGATCACGACTCACTGAATGACGATGCAGTCACGGTCAGAAACCGTGACACCATGGAGCAGAAGCGTATATCAGTGGCGGAATTGAAAGCTAACCTTCGTGAATCTACTTCTATGACCAGCCTGCTTAAGCAGCTATAGACATCTATGCTCAATGGAGGATCAGGAAGGTGAACGCCTGCTAATTTTTCTGGGGGAGTACATTCTGATCTTTTTTATGAGTCTAGCACTGCTATATGTATTGCAGGCAACGGGCAAAATAAACTTAGGGCTGAAAGTTCCTGGTAGGTTGCCACCCCTTAAAAAGTCATATAGGGCAATACTCAAGCAGTATTTCTCTTATTACCTGCACCTCTCTAGTATAGACCGCAAGAGTTTTGAGCGTAAACTGGTGAGTTTTCTTCATACCAAGCAGTTTGTTGGGAGAGGCATGCAGATTACCGATGAGGTCAAGGTGCTGATCAGTGCTTCGGCCGCTCAGTTGACTTTTGGGCTACCCAATGTTTACTTATCACATTTTAGCAAGGTCCTGGTATACCCCAATGACTATTACTCGACGATCAATAATCGCTATCACAAGGGAGAAGTCAACCCAAGACTAAAGTTGATTGTGTTGTCATGGCCCAGCTTTGTGAAGGGTTATATCGAGCACGACTCTGGCCGTAACCTTGGACTACATGAGATGGCACATGCCCTGCATCTGGAAAATCGAATCCCCAATGAAGAGTTTGGATTCCTTGATCCTGCCGCTTTCAAGTCATGGCGTGAACATGCCCATAAAGCCATGGAAGAGATAAGAATTGGTCAAAATCAACTTTTGAGGGCCTATGCCTCTACAGATGTCTATGAGTTTTTTGCGGTAGCGGTGGAGTACTTTTTCGAAAGGCCAAAAGAACTCAAGCATGCAATGCCGCAGACTTATGGTCTCTTGGTAAAACTGCTCAACCAAGATCCTATCAAATTGTATAATTTAGGTGCTTGATTATGGATAAGATGAAGTGGATTGACCTCATGCAGCCTGTTCGTCAGAAGTCTGGCGCAAGTGACCATGAAGACATTAGGAGTGCATTTGAGCGGGATTATGACAGGATTATTTTCTCGGGGGCATTTCGCCGATTGCAGGACAAGACGCAGGTTCACCCTATGCCCAAGTATGACTTTGTCCACAACCGTCTCACGCATAGTTTGGAGGTCTCTAGTGTCGCCAGATCGCTTGGGAAGAAGGTGGGGCGTACTGTTGTCGAAAGGTCGCCAGACCTGGCTGACGCTGGATTTACGTATCACGATCTGGGAGCCGTGGTAGCTGCTGCGGCCCTTGCGCATGATGTAGGCAACCCGCCATTCGGGCATTCGGGAGAGTCGGGTATTTCCGACTATTTCAAGTCTAGCCCACTCCGCGACAAGCTGTTGGTTCACCTATCTGAAAATGAATGGGCAGACCTCACCAACTTCGAGGGCAATGCACAGGGCTTCAGGATACTGACCCAGATCAATGGCGGATTGCGCCTTACTTATCCCGTACTAGCGGCCTTTACAAAGTATCCGCACGGCTCTCTGTTTGAGAAGGCAGACGAGACTCGGAAGAGTCATAAGAAGTATGGCTACTTTCAATCCGAAGCTACGCTATTTGATGAGATGGCCGAGCAGTTGAAGTTGCTAAGCTATAAAGGCGAGCGAGCAGTCAGGATGAGACATCCTTTGGCATTTTTGGTAGAGGCAGCTGATGACATTTGCTACAGCATTATTGATCTGGAGGATGGACATCAGCTTGGCTTAGTCTCTTATCAGCAAACGGAGGAACTACTGGAAGCCATTTTGAAAGAGGGCTTTCAACCCGAGAAACTTCGAAAGATGAATGGTGACGCGGAGCGAGTCGGTGTGTTGCGAGCGCTAGCCATCAACAAGCTCGTAGATGAGTCCGCAGAGATATTTTTAGCTCATGAATCCGAGATACTTTCTGGGGAGTTTGATACGGCGCTCACTGACATTATTGGTAGCAATGATACCCTTCAGGAGATCACCAAGATTTCTGTAAATCGCATTTACCGATCTCATCAGGTGCTTCAGCGAGAGGCGGCTGGATTTGAGGTGCTCGATGGCACGATGGAAGCCTTTACCAAAGCGGTCTATTTCAGCTATCATGAACCGACTCAGGCTACTAGTCGGCACAAGAATATTATTCGGCTTCTTCCGATAGAATATCAGGCAAACTTAATGTCCGCTGAGACCCTTTATCAGCGACTGTTGATCATCACAGATTTCGTATCCGGAATGACTGACTCGGCAGCCCTCAATTTCTTTCAGACAATTAAGGGTATTTCCTTGCCAGGAATCAGATAGAAAGCCAAAAATGGAGGTTTTAAGTGCCTCATAATTAATAGGAAAGCACCCCAACCAGAAACCTAAAAACATATACCTTTGGGGCTGTTTTGACATGTGGAATTGGCTCGCTCATATTATCCTACGTTTTAGGATACCCCTCATCATCTTATTGATTGGCATTACGGCCTTCATGGGCTATCAGGCGAAGTATATCCAATGGTCATTCGACTTGGCCAATATTGTGCCTTCCACCGACCCTGAGATGATCTATTTTCAGGAATTTAAAAAGGACTTTGGTGAGGATGGAAATATCCTGGCACTGGGCCTCAAGGATAGTGCAGTCTACGAGGCTGAAAACTTCAGGAAGTTTAACTATTTGGTGGAGGAGATTGCTTCACTTCCAGGCGTTAACGGAGTGCTTGGCTTGCCCAACTTGAAGGTGCTGAGTAAGAACACAGAGCTCAAGAAATTTGAGCTGGTGAAAGTCTTTCCAGAAATCCCTGCCGACCAGGAAGAGCTCGATAGTTTATTGGCAGCAGCTTATAACCTGAAGTTCTATGCTGGTCAACTACTAAATGAGAATAATGGTGCTACCCTTGTCTTGGTCACTATCTCTAAGGACATTCTTAATAGCGTGGCACGCAATACCCTGGTTGATGACGTGATATTTGCTGCGGAAGCCTTCTCAAAAAACACCGGTATCAAGCTACACTACGCTGGCTTGCCTTACACCCGGTCGATCATGACCACCAAGGTTAAGAAAGAACTTAACATGTTCTTGATGCTATCGGTAGCAGTTACCGGACTCATACTGTTCTTGTTCTTCAGAGCATTCAATGCAGTGCTGGTGCCCATGGTGATCATCGGAGTGATTGTGGTTTGGGTGATGGGAGCACTGGCATTATTTGGATACAAAATCACCATACTCACTGGCCTCATTCCGCCGATCATTGTCGTCATCGGTATCCCGAATGCTGTGTACATGCTCAATAAGTACCATCAGGAGTATCAGGCTAACGGCGACCAGCTACAAGCACTCAGGAGGATCATCAGGAAGATCGGTATCGTCACCTTCATCACCAACTTTACAACGGCAGTTGGTTTCCTTGTATTAGCGAGCACCAACATCACTATTCTTAAGGAATTTGGCATAGTAGCCGGCATCAATATCCTCGCGACATTCTTTGTGAGTATCATTCTGATACCCTCTTTCTACAGCTTTTTACCACCGCCGAAAGAGCGTCACCTTAAGCATCTGGATTTTATGCCCTTGGATAAGGTGCTGTCGTGGCTCGATGTTGTCGTACACAAGCATCCCTACTATATTTTCTCCACTACCGGGACAATCATCATAATAGCGGCTTTTGGGCTTACCAAGATTACCTCAGTGTCTTACATGGTAGACGACCTACCGGAAAATAGTAATGTAAAGACAGACCTGACATTCTTCGAGGACAACTTTTCTGGGGTAATGCCTCTTGAGGTAGTCATCGATACAGGGGTAAAAAAGGGGGTGCAGAACCTTCGAAATCTTCGTAAGATCAATGAGTTTGAGCTGTTCCTTGACTCTCTGGAGAATATTTCTCAGCCTGTGTCAGTGGTGAGCTTTGTGAAGGCTGCAAGACAGGCCTTTTACAATCAGAAGCCAGCGTATTATGAGCTGCCCAACAGCAGAGACCAGGCATTTATTCTAAGGTACTTATCAGAAGATGCAGATCAGGATAACATAGCCACCTCTTTCGTGGATTCCACTGGCCAGAAGCTCAGGATGTCGCTCAAGATTGCAGACATTGGCTCCAATCGTATGGATTCGCTAATCAATGAGGTAATCAAGCCTCGTATGGACGAGATCTTTGCAGATAGCAAAATGGAGGTCCGACTGACTGGCACCACACTGATGTTCATCAAGGGCAACAAATTCCTAATCAGGAATTTGATTCAAAGCATGGCCATCGCATTTGTGATTATTGCTATTATCATGGCGATGCTCTTTGGCAACTTTACCATGATCGTAATCTCATTAATTCCTAATATGATACCGCTGTTGATTACGGCTGGGATTATGGGATATTTCAACATACCGCTTAAGCCTAGTACGGCCCTAGTGTTCAGCATCACATTTGGCATATCAGTGGATGACTCCATTCACTTTTTGGCGAAGTACAGACAAGAGCTTTATGCCAATAATTTCTTTGTGCCGATTGCGATCAGCAAGAGTATCAGGGAGACAGGTGCCAGTATGATCTACACCTCGATCATCCTTTTCTTTGGGTTTGTGATCTTTGGAGCTTCGGAGTTTGGTGGTACCGTGGCATTGGGAACGTTGACCTCCATCACCTTGTTAGTGGCCATGACGACCAATTTGACATTGCTGCCAGCGCTATTGATTAGGTTTGATAGCGGAAAGCGCAGCGGCAAAAATCATCCATTGATAGAGCAGTATGCCGATTATGATGAGGAGGAAGATGAGGAAATCGACCTTGAGCGCATCAAAGTTTCGGAAGATTCGAAAAAATAATTCAAGTGAAGTACAGAGAGTATAAAGGCATTAACTACGCTGAAGTAGCCGAAGAAGTCCTAGAATTTTGGGAAGACAAGAAGATATTTCAGAAGTCTATAGACGAAAGAGAGGGTCAGACCACTTTCACTTTTTACGAAGGACCTCCGTCCGCCAATGGCACACCGGGTATCCATCATGTGATGGCCCGTACAGTGAAGGATATCTTCTGTAGGTACAAGACCCTCAAAGGGTTCCAAGTCAAGCGTAAGGGTGGCTGGGACACACATGGATTGCCGGTAGAGCTACAAGTAGAGAAAGAGCTTGGCATTACCAAGGAAGATATTGGTACTAAAATCTCCGTAGAGGAGTACAATAATAAATGCCGGGAGGCGGTGATGAAGTTTAAGGATCAGTGGGATGATCTCACGGTCAAAATGGGCTATTGGGTAGACCTTGATAATCCTTACATCACTTTCGAAAGAGACTATATGGAGAGCCTGTGGTGGCTCTTAAGCAAGTTTTATGAGAAAGGCCTTCTCTACAAAGGCTACACGATACAACCCTACTCACCAGCTGCAGGAACCGGACTTAGCTCTCACGAGCTTAACCAGCCAGGTACTTATCAGCAAGTGAAAGACACCTCCATTGTGGCTCAGTTTAAGGTGGAGAACAATGGTAAGTCTTCTCATCTATTCAAAGATGTCGACACGGACTTATTCATCCTCGCATGGACTACTACACCCTGGACCCTACCGGCAAATAATGCTTTAGCGGTAGGTAAGAATATCGAATATGTGAGGGTCAAGACCTTCAATCCATATACCTTTTTACCAGTCACATTGATCCTAGCAAAGGATCGGGTGTCAGCCTATTTCACTGCGAAGGCAAAAGAATTGGCACTTGAGGACTACAAGGAAGGAGACAAGCTGATACCCTACCAGGTTACTGGAAGCTTCAAAGGAAGTGAGCTCGCTGGTGTGGACTATGAGCAGCTTTTGCCTTACGTATCACTTCCAAAGCCAGCATTCACGGTAGTGATAGGTGACTTTGTCACTACAGAGGATGGCACGGGTATCGTACATACGTCGCTAACCTTTGGTGCGGATGACTACCGAGTCTCAGTGCAGAATAATGTGCCTGGCGTGTTTGTAAAAGATGATGAAGGCAAGGAAGTGCCTATCGTCGATAAGCAAGGCCGATTTGTAAAGGAGATAACGGACTTTGCCGGTAAGTATGTAAAGGAAGAATATTACGGTGATGAAGTCCGAAAGGAGGCTGATTTCAAGCCTACGGATGTCCTTATCGCTATCAAACTCAAAGAGGAAAATAAAGCCTTCAAAGTAGAAAAGCACGAACACTCGTATCCACACTGCTGGAGGACGGACAAGCCGATATTGTACTATCCATTGGAGAGTTGGTTCATCAAAACCACGGCCTTCAAGGAGCAACTTGTGCGTCTGAATAACACCATCAATTGGAAGCCAGCATCCACAGGACAGGGCCGATTTGGCAACTGGCTTGAGAATCTCGTCGATTGGAACCTGAGCCGTTCTCGTTATTGGGGTACTCCTTTGCCTATCTGGCGTACTGAAGACAAAAAGGAGGAAATCTGCATTGGCAGCATGGCACAGTTGAGAGAGGAAGTCGACAAGGCGGTTAAAGCGGGCTGCATGTCCGCGTCTTTGGCTGATGATTTTGACCTTCATCGACCATATGTAGACAACATTTTTCTGGTAAGCCCTAGCGGAAAGCAGATGTACCGCGAGCCTGACCTGATCGACGTATGGTTTGACTCTGGTGCCATGCCTTATGCGCAACTTCATTATCCTTTTGAGAATAAGGATGCCTTTGAGACGAGTTACCCTGCTGATTTTATTGCGGAGGGCGTGGACCAGACGAGAGGTTGGTTCTTCACATTGCACGCCATAGCTGGAATGCTGTTTGATAGTGTGAGCTTCAAAAATGTGATCGCCAATGGCCTTGTGCTCGATAAGAAAGGCAACAAAATGTCTAAGCGACTGGGTAATGCAATCGACCCATTCGAAACAATCAAGACCTACGGGCCAGATGCCACGCGCTGGTACATGATCTCCAATGCCAATCCTTGGGATAACCTGAAGTTTGACCTTAATGGGGTAGCGGAGGTGCAACGGAGATTCTTCGGCACATTATTCAACACCTACAATTTCTTCGCGCTGTATGCCAACCTTGATAAGTTCACTTACGAGGGGGACAGCATAGGGCTATCGCAAAGAACGGAAAGTGATCGCTGGATCATCAGCAAACTCAACAGTCTAATTGGATTGGTGGATGCCGCGTATGATGACTATGAGCCAACAAAAGCCGCACGCGCTATTCAGGACTTTGTGATTGATGACTTGAGTAACTGGTATGTTCGTCTTAACAGGAAACGGTTCTGGAAAGGCGAGTACAATGACGATAAGAAGGCGGCTTATCAGACGCTTTATGAATGCTTGAAATGTGTTGCGAAGCTAGCCTCACCTATTGCGCCGTTCTATACGGAGCGGATATTCTCAGACTTGAACAGCATTAGCAATTTGGAAATCTCCTCCTCGGTACACCTCACCAATTTCCCACTGATGGATGAAGCCGCTGTAGACAAGGATCTTGAGCACAAGATGGACTTGGCGCAGGGTATTTCTTCGTTGGTGCACTCGCTCCGCAAAAAAGAAAAGATCAAGGTGAGACAGCCACTTTCAAAAATATTAGTACCAATCTTGAATGCGAGTGATCGCGAAAAGATTTCAACGGTAGCCGATGTGATCATCAGCGAAGTGAACATTAAGGAGATCGAATATATAGACGATACATCGTCTGTATTGGTGAAGAAAATCAAGCCGAACTTCAGAAAGCTTGGGGCTACTTACGGCGCTAAGATGAAGGCTATTACTCAGGCGATTGGTAAGTTTGGCCCAGAGGATATTGCTAAGCTTGAGCGGGAAGGGACTTATAATTTGGCGCTAGCAGATGAAACGATTCGTCTGACTTTGGAGGATGTAGAAATTACCTCAGATGACATACCTGGCTGGCAAGTAGCTAGTGAGAATGGATTGACAGTGGCGCTTGATGTTACTATCACAGATGACCTCCGCAGGGAGGGTGTAGCAAGAGACTTGGTCAACCGTATCCAAAATGTGAGAAAGGATCAGGGACTGGAAGTTCAGGATAAGATCAAAATCGCAATAGAGAAGGGTAACGAATGGGTGGATGGTGCTGTGGAGGACTATCGAGATTACATCTGTATAGAGACACAGGCCAGCAGCCTTGATCAGGTCGATAGCTTGACCGATGGGTTAACACTGGAGATTGATGAGATTACAATAAAAGTGAAGATCAGTAAGTAAGTATTGTTGATAAAACCATAACTGGATCGTCACGTTGTACAATAACAATTAGAAAAACAGGAAGTGAAATACGGCAAATATTACATACTCAGCTTAGTCATTATCCTACTTGATCAGGCAGTGAAACTCCTAGTTCATTATAATATGGATATGGGAGTCAACGGCCAGATTCAGATTTTTGGCGAGTATTTCAAACTGCACTATTTGACGAATCCTGGGATGGCTTTTGGTATGCAGTTGGGTTCTGAGTATGGAAAACTCTTTCTCACACTCTTCCGATTGGTAGCTATGGTACTCATCTCCTATTACCTCTACTATTTGGCAAAAAAGCAGGTGCATCAAGGTCTACTTTGGTGCGTGGCACTCATCCTTGGAGGAGCGATAGGCAATGTCATCGATAGTACTTTTTATGGAGTTTTCTTGAATAATGCTCCCTACAATGCTCCTACGCCATGGTTTCACGGCCAGGTAGTCGATATGTTCTACATCGATATATGGGAAGGTCGCATAGCCGACTGGGTTCCGCTCTGGGGCGGGGATTACATGGCGCTATGGCCAGTATTCAATATTGCGGATGCTTCCATTTTCGTTGGGGTGGCTATCATTCTGGTGTTCCAGCACAAGTTTTTCAATGAAGAGAAGAAAGATGATAATGTGGCTGTCTCCCCTGATCTACAAGAGCAATACATAGAGAATGAAGAATAGCTTGGCGCTATTTGAACACGATATCGTCTAGAATCTGATCGTTGAACTCCCTTCTTATGATCTCCAGCACCTTACTTTTTGATAAGGTCATTTCATGCTTTAGAGGAGCCGAAGTAAGCGTCACATAAAGGATTTTTCTGTGGACAAAAAGTTGACTTGTCCTGTTGGCAATCGGTTTACCCATGAGTCGCTCCCATGCTGAAACCAGCTCGGTCTCAGAAAATTTCTGATCTATCCTATACGTCTCCAATAGCTGTCCCATCACATCTTTCAGTGACGAAGTATTCTGATTACGGTAGGATTTTTTCATAAGGTCTACGAAGATAGCAGCATTGGTGTGATCTGTCCTTGCTCAACTTCAAAAAACTGGACATCACCTTCATAGCTAGACAGTATTTCTTTGGTCCGCTCTGGTCTTGCATCTGTCAGGAAGATTTGGCCAAAGGACTTATCAGAAATCAGTTCAATTAGCACGGCTATTCGATAGTCGTCCAGCTTGTCAAAGACATCATCGAGCAATAGAATGGGTTTGAGCCCAAGCTTTTCTTCAAGTAGTTGAAACTGAGCGAGCTTCAGGCTGATGGCAAACGACTTTTGCTGTCCTTGCGAGCCAAACTTCTTGATGGGTTGGTCTCCTATCAGAAATGAATAGTCATCTCGATGGATACCCATGGTAGTGCGTTGAAGTGCTTTGTCTTTCTCTATTTGTGCCTTGTACTTAGACTCAAAATCTTTATGTTCCACTTCTGTCTCGTAGGCAATATTGGTCTGCTCCTGTTGACTACTAATCCTTTGGTAGTGACTATTGAAGTTTTCAATCATCGACTTAGCGAACTCTCGCCTGATACCTGCAATGAACTTTGACAAAGTGATGATCTCAGTATCATAGGTATCTATAAGTGTCTTATCCCATCGCTTATTTATCGCCCCTTCCTTGAGCAATGAGTTACGTTGCTTCAAAAAGCGGTTGTATCTAATCAGTTTTTCAAGATAGACCTTGTCAAACATGCTGATGATCATGTCAAAAAACTTACGACGCAGCTCACTTCCATCTCTGATGAGATCCGTATCGTAGGGGCTAATGAGCACTACGGGCAACTTGCCGATATGCTCACTCAACTTTTCATACGGAGCTTTATTCCATTTGAGGATCTTCTTTTGCCCACTGGGAAGGCTACACTGAATGTCTATCTTGCTATCATCTTGACTTATTTTCCCTAGCAGAGAAAGGTACTCCTGCCCATGCCTTATGTTCTGACTATCTACACTGTTGAAAGCACTTTTGGCGAATGCCAGGTAGTAAACAGCATCAAGAAAATTCGTCTTTCCGCTTCCGTTTTTACCGACAAGACAGTTGACATCTGAGGAGCATTCTATGCTTTGGTCAGCATAATTTTTAAAGTTGATCAACCGTAATTTTTGAAGATGCATTATGTAAAGTGTGGTTTCAAGTAGCGCGTTGATTTTATATTGGAGCCTCCAGAAGCTACATTCTCTTTAATTGTATCATGGCCACCATGTAATTTGTCGAGTGGGGGTTTTTCCCTTATTTTCGCAAGTCCTTGACAGACCCAAAAGCATATGCTCAAAGTGTGTCTGAAATAAAGTGAAAACTATGGCAAGTGTAAAGGAAAAGAAGCAATCCAGATCAAAGGTGAAAGACGATTTTTCGAAAGAGACCTACATGTATTGGTATGAAAGCATGCTGCTCATGCGCAAGTTTGAGGAGATGGCTGGAAGGCTATACGGTCAACAAAAGATTAGAGGTTTTTGTCATTTGTATATTGGTCAAGAGGCCTGCGTCGCTGGTGCTGTGTCAGCTCTTAAAGACGGAGATAAGTATATCACTGCCTATAGAGATCATGCACACCCACTGGCCCTCGGCACAGACCCTAACAGGATCATGGCGGAGCTTTATGGGAAAGTGACGGGCGTATCCAAGGGCAAAGGCGGATCAATGCACATGTTTGATGTGGAGAGACATTTCTACGGTGGACATGGTATTGTGGGTGGCCAGATTCCATTAGGTGCCGGACTTGGCTATGCTGAGCAGTACAAGGGTACTGACAATCTATGCATTTGCTACATGGGTGATGGTGCTGTTCGTCAGGGGGCGTTTCACGAGACACTCAACATGGCGATGCACATGAAGATTCCTGTGATTTTTGCGATAGAGAATAATGGCTATGCCATGGGTACAGCCGTGCAGCGCGTGTCTAACGTACATGAGCTTCATACCCTAGCGGAAGGATATGATATGCCCTCGGCAGCAGTTGATGCTATGTCAGTGATTGAAGTGCATCATGCGGTGGCAGAGGCAGCCGAAAGAGCGCGTAAAGGTGACGGCCCAACATTATTGGAATTCAGAACTTACAGATACAAGGGTCACTCCATGTCGGATCCTGCTAAGTACAGAACCAAAGAAGAACTTGAGGGCTATCGCCAAAGAGACCCTATCGAGCAGATAAAAAATATCATTCTTGATAAGAAGGTGGCTACCGAGGCTGACCTTGAG
>JAVKDO010000074.1:0-37374 GCA_040222235.1 Cyclobacteriaceae bacterium | reverse complement strand
CTCTTACCAGCTCAAAAACAGCCTCTAAATCTTCTTCTTTGCCTTTTCTTATTGTCATGATCACATATTTTTTTGAACCATCGGTGGGATGATGCCCATGTTGTACCAGGCGAAAGAATACATATCAGCGGTAAGTTGAATGCGTTTTTCCATAGACATGCCCGCCCCGTGCCCAGCATTAGTCTCTATCCTTATCAGCAATGGATTCTGATTGTTGACTCGCTTTTCCTGTAAGGCCGCAGCATACTTAAAGGAGTGGGCTGGTACTACGCGATCATCGTGATCAGCTGTTGTCACCATTACCGCTGGATATTCGGCTGTTTTACTAATGTTGTGGACGGGGGAGTAGCTGTAGAGGTACTCAAACATCTCCTGGGAGTCCTCGGACGTGCCATAGTCTGTCGCCCATGCCCTACCTACCGTAAAATTTTGGTAACGCAGCATGTCCATCACACCCACCATGGGGAATGCCACATCGGCAAGATCAGGCCGCATATTGATGGTGGCACCTACAAGTAGGCCGCCATTCGACCCGCCTTGGAGTGCGAGGTATTCACTGGACGTATAGCCTTGGTTGATGAGATACTCCCCAGCAGCAATAAAATCATTGAAAACATTAAGCTTTTTTTGCTTTGTACCAGCCTCATGCCACGCCTCACCGTACTCTCCACCACCACGGATATTAGGCATTGCGAACACACCACCATTCTCCAACCATGCAATGCGTGAAGCACTGAATGACGGTCTCAGGCTTATATTAAATCCACCATAGCTATAGAGCCAAGTCGGATTTTTTCCGTTCAGCTCAATTTCTTTCTTATGCACGATGAACATCGGCACTTCTGTGCCATCCTGAGATGTGTAGAAAATCTGCTTAGTCTCATACAGGTCAGGATCAAAGTCGATTTCAGGTCGCCTCCACAGGGTAGACTCACCTACCGGAATGTCGTACTTGTACACCGAGGCAGGCTCAGTAAATGAGGTGAAGGTGTAGTAGAACTCATTTTCTTCGGGTGAGGCTTCAAACCCATAAACCGTACCGATTCCCGGTAGGTCAACCTTCTTTTCAAACGTTCCATCCAGCGCATACTGCTCAATGGCCGTTTTAGCATCGACCAAGTAGCTGGCCATAATCTTATTGCCCGCAACAGCTGCATTGAGTACCTGCTCCTTTTCAGATAGGACGGTTTGCCAACTGGAGGGACTGGGGGCATCAAGCGCTACTGCCACTAACCGATTGTTGGGTGCATCAAGGTTAGTTTCAATCAGCAACTGATCGCCATTGGTGCCTATTACTTCATGATCATTATCAAAATTATCAACTAGTGTAATGAATTGACTATCTGGGTTGCTGAGGTCTTTAACATATAGCGCATTACCACTAGTACTTTCAGTCGATCTGATGATCAGATAATGCCCATCGTCGGTTACGTATGCCCCAAATCTGTTTTCAGAATTGTCTGGATTACTGTAGATCAGCTCGTCCTCAGATTGATCAGCACCTACCCTGTGGTAGTAAATCTTACCATTTGTGGTAGTCCCCTTGAGCGCATCATCTGCATCCGGCTCATCAAATCCCTGATAATAAAAGCCATCCTCATGCCAGGAGATGCCGCTGAATTTGACCCACTTCAAGTGATCGGAAAGCCGTTCACCAGTGCTGACGTCCATCACGTAGATCTCTCGCCAGTCCGACCCTGCAATGGAGATAGAATAGGCTGCCATGGTTCCTTCCTTGTCGAAGCTGAGCGTGGATAGGGCAGTAGTGCCATCTTCCGAAAAGGTATTGGGGTCTATGAAGACCTCTGGATCATTGTCCAGGTTGGTCGTGCGATAGACTACCGACTGATTTTGGAGGCCATTATTTTTGCGGTAGTAGTAATAGTCACCAGCCTTGGAGGGGGCTGAGATCTTCTCATAGTTCTCTAGCTCTGCCAAACGCTTGGCTACTTCTTGTCGGAAGTCAATGGCCGATAGATAGCCCTGCGTTACTTTATTTTGGGAGGTCACCCAAGCACCGGTCTCTTCACTGCGATCATCCTCCAGCCATCGGTAGGGATCAGGTACAGACTTCCCAAAGTAGTTGTCGACAGTGTCGACTTTGTTGGTGACAGGGTAGACGAGACTGGTGCTTTCTGTGGTTGCCTTTTGATCTCCACATGAGAAAAGCAGCGCGAGGCATATAAGTACAACTAGTTGTTTCATGGTCATTCAGTTTGAAGACCATGAATATACCACATCTCTATTATTTTACGATCTTATCAAAGCCCGTGTAGGGTCTCAATACTTTAGGTACCGTGATACCGTCAGCCTGCTGGTTGTTTTCCAAGAGTGCTGCCAATATTCGCGGTAGCGCCAGCGCAGAGCCATTCAGCGTGTGCAGCAGCTGTTTTTTATTGTCTTTGTCTTTAAAGCGGAGCTTTAGTCGATTGGCCTGATAAGTCTCAAAATTGCTAACCGAGCTACACTCCAGCCACTTATCTTGGGCAGCTGAGTAGACCTCAAAATCATAGGTGATTGCCGAGGTGAATCCAAGGTCTCCTCCACATAGTCTTAGGATACGATAAGGTAGCTCCAGCTTTTTGAGCAAGCCTTCCACATGATCACACATCCCTTGCAGCGCCTTATAGGATTCATCTGGATGTTGGATTTGGACAATCTCCACCTTATCGAACTGGTGCAGACGGTTGAGACCTCTCACATGGGCACCCCAAGATCCTGCCTCCCTACGGAAGCAGGGGGTGTGCGCCACATTTCTGATAGGCAACTGACTTTCGTCAAGGATCATATCTCTATACATATTGGTGATAGGCACCTCTGCAGTGGGGATCAGATAGAGGTCATCCGCTGTGGCGTGGTACATCTGGCCTTCCTTATCAGGGAGTTGGCCAGTACCATAGCCAGATGCCTCATTAATAACAATTGGCGGCTGTACCTCAAAATAGCCTGCTGCGATAGCTTCATCTAGAAGGAAATTAATGAGGGCACGCTGCATTCGAGCACCCTGACCTTTGTAAAATGGAAAGCCTGCGCCGGTGACTTTGACACCTAGCTTGAAATCTACGATATCATAATCTTTGATCAACTCCCAGTGTGGCTGACTGCCCGTTGGCAATTCCGGCAGGTGGTCTACCGTAAAGGTTGTGATGTTATCCTCCTCGTTTTTCCCAGCTGGCACAAGCTCATTAGGCACGTTAGGAATATTATATAATAAAGCCTGTAGCTCCTGTTCTATGTTAGTCAACTGCTCAGATAGCCCTTTGGAGGTAGATTTTAACTCGGCAGTTTTGGTCTTGATGCCTTCAGCTTCATCTCGCTTTCCTTCTTTCATCAGCATGCCGATCTGCTTAGCTAGCGTGTTGGATTCAGTCAATGTTGCATCGAGTTCTGACTTAGTCTGTTTGCGCTGGTCGTCAAGATGGATTGCTTGATCCAGTAGAGTTGCCCCATCCTGGATGCCTCTTTTGGCCAGTCGCTCGGCCATCATGGTCTTGTTGTCGCGGATATCGTTGAGTACTAGCATGCCTTTCTATTTGCCGCAAAATAAGCCAATTATCCACTGATTTAGAATCTTTTAGGGGGATCAATGCCGCTTTATTAGCCTTCTAGTTTTTTATTTAATTATTTGTTAATCAATAGTGGTTATAATATCATTGTGGTGTCTAAGAACCAGTTGAGTTAATCTTTTTTCAACTCTCCCCTTACGCGTTCACAATACTTACTTATTCATAATTCAATTCCAACCGCGAAATAATTTCGTATCCAATTAATTTACTTCCAGTAAATCCATGTACAACATTGAAGATTTAAATGATCGGCTTCTCTCCGAACTGCGAGATATAGCCGAGAAGATGGGTGTCAAAAACTTTAAAAAACAGGCCAAACAAGACTTGATCTATAGTATCCTCGATCAACAGGCCGTTACACCTGAAAAAGACTTACCTGCCGTTGCTCCTAAGAAAACCGAGTCAGCTGAAAAGCCTAAGAAACGTGCTCCAAGAGTAAAACGAGAAAATGTAAAGTCTGAGGCTAAGCCCGAGGAAAAAGGCGAGGCTAAAGAAGACAAGGCTCCTGCCAAGAAGTCGGCAGAAGAAGATGTGCTTGCCTCATTCAACCTCGAGACTGACGACAAAAGCGCTCCCGCAAGGGAGAAAGAGGAAAGAAAACCAGCCAGAGGCCGAGATGACCGCAATGAGAAATCAGAAAAGCGCCCTCCACGCCCGAAGGCGGATGCAAAAGTAGATGCAGATGCAGGTGATGCTGAAAAGGAGGAGTCTTCGGACAAGCCTGAGAGAGCCGATAGAAGACCTGAGCGCAATGATGACCAGCGTCAGCAGCGTCGTGATGAGCAGCGTAACAAGCGTCAGAACTATAATAACAACGTCAAGGAATTTGATGGTATCATCGAGAACGAAGGCGTACTTGAGATGATGCAGGATGGTTACGGTTTCCTAAGAAGCAGTGACTACAACTACCTAGCCAGCCCTGATGATATTTATGTTTCTCCCTCACAGGTAAAACTATTCGGTCTCCGAACAGGAGATACTGTCCAAGGACAGATCAGACCTCCAAAGGATGGCGAGAAGTACTTCGCACTACTAAGAGTGGAGTCTGTGAATGGCAGAACTACTGAAGAGATTCGTGATAGAGTACCGTTTGAGTACTTGACCCCTCTATTCCCCGAAGAGAAGCTCAACCTTAGTCACAAGGCAGATAATTACTCTACAAGAATACTTGATCTCTTTTCCCCTATCGGAAAAGGTCAGCGTGGTATGATCGTAGCACAGCCTAAGACGGGTAAGACGGTCTTGTTGAAAAATATTGCGAACGCTATTGCCGATAATCACCCTGAGGTATTCCTTATGATCTTGTTGATCGATGAGCGTCCTGAGGAAGTGACTGATATGGCAAGAAGCGTAAAAGCAGAAGTAATCTCTTCTACTTTTGATGAGCAAGCCGACCGTCATGTGAAGGTGGCTAACATCATCCTTGAGAAAGCAAAGCGAATGGTGGAGTGTGGTCATGATGTAGTGATCCTACTTGACTCTATCACCAGACTTGCACGAGCACACAACACTGTCATTCCTTCTTCTGGTAAGATACTCTCAGGTGGTGTCGATGCTAACGCATTGCATAAGCCTAAGCGATTCTTCGGAGCGGCAAGAAACGTGGAGAATGGTGGGTCACTGACTATCATCGCCACAGCATTGATCGAGACCGGTTCCAAGATGGACGAAGTGATCTTTGAAGAATTCAAAGGTACGGGCAACATGGAGCTGCAATTGGATCGTAAGCTGTCTAACAGAAGGATATATCCTTCTATGGATGTGCCTGCCTCTGGTACTCGTCGGGAAGACTTGCTGCTTGATAAAGAAGAGCTTAAGAGAATCTGGATACTTCGTAAGTTCATGGCAGACATGAACAGTGTGGAGGCGATGGAATTCCTATTATCGAAAATGAAGGGCACTCGCAACAATGAGGAGTTCCTTATCTCGATGAATGGATAAACGCTTTACCGGATTACCAACCTAATCCAAGGGCTCCCCACAAGGGAGCCTTTTTTTATTGGTTTTCAGGAGGAAACCGTTAAAACGGTTCATGGCCGAGCGCAATCACCCAGCCCACGGTTTAAACCGTGGGCTATGTTGGCAATCGATGGTTGAATGGTTTTAACCATTTACATTTTCACCGATTGGGGCGATTAGGTATTCAAGCCATAAAGTCTAATGAAATCCTCATACTCTTCTTGAAATGTCCTTTTGGCATGATGGGATTTTTGGTTTTTGATATAATCAATGACCTTTTGCTTTGCAGATTCGCTAACTGAATAAGCCGCATAACCGGTTTGCCATGCAAATTTTTCAGACATGAGATTGGACTGATTGATCTGATAGGAACTAGCACCTTTTATCTGTTTCATCACCTCAGAGATAGATTTCTTGGGGTTGAGAAGAAATAACGCATGTACATGATCCGGCATGCCATTAATGATAATAGGTGGACATCCTGACTCTTTCAATTCGTCTGTTATCAACGCGTAGACTCTAGCCTCGATCTCTACACTTAGACGCGGGCGCCTCTCTTTGGTAGCCCAAATGGCATGAATCCAAATTTTGTTGAATGAATGTGACATACCAACTAAATGTAATGGCCTATGATCAATTTATCAAGCACGAGCATTGCGTTTTATATTGATAGCCTTAGATATGATGTGTAAACCGTTAAAACGGTTTGCCCAGGAGAGTAGGTCGCATTGCCCACGGTTTAAACCGTGGGCTAAAATCATTGTCCCCGACCGAATGGTTTTAACCATTTGCAAAAATATGGGTGAGGTTAGCTTATGACCTTGCTGTCGGCGGTAGTTAGAATGACCCGATATTTGTCTCTTCCTATCGGAAAAATATCGACCGGATATGTGAATGATCTCCCAGTGAACAGTGGAAGAATAAACCGTTAAAACGGTTGTCTGGTTAGGTAGGTCACATAGCCCACGGTTTAAACCGTGGGCTATAGAATGGTTTCAACGATTTATATTCTACTACCGCAAACTCCTACGCCACGGCAGGGTGCTGTGATACCCACTTTTTTGCGGTAGCGCGTAGGAAAGTGCCAACTCGAATATCGTACCGCCACCCATGCTCAGCTGATTGCTTAAGGGGAGGTCATAGCTCATGGCCACAGTAACCCCTGACTGACTGTACTCTGCTGAGAGTACGGCCAGCTTGTTGGTATTGTACCATAGGCCAAATCCTAGCTGCTTAAAATTGTGGTGGTGATCGACAATCGTATAGCCGAACCTTGAGCCAATGTTGAGTACGTTTTGACCCGCCTGATGTATCCAGCGCATGGTGGGGGTAATGGTACTTTTTTGTCCTTGGAACAAGGTGAACCCTCCGATGAATTTGGCTGACATGGGTAGTCTGTCCATGGCCTGATCGGTAAAGGCAATATCGGGTCGGTTGAGGTTGAAGATGGAAAACCCAACAAATGCCAGTGGATGGTGACGCTCATCATACATACGCCAAAAAAGGCCGGGAGAGATGCCTATGTAGCTGGTGCTCCGGTTGAGTAGGGGGTCGCCGGAGGTACTATTTGGATCAAAAATACCATTGACAAATTGGTCGTCGGTAGTGAAGGTGCCTCCAGTTGATCGACCGAAGAAGCCTGATTGCAGGCCGAGGCTTAGCTCGTTGTATTTCGTAAGTTGTACGCTATATGCCAGCGCCAAAAGTCCACCATTGTTGCTAAGCGCATTGCCTGGCTGGTCATTGACAAAGCTGGCGCCTACGACCAATCGATTACCACTTACATTGAATGGATGAAAGAAAGAGAACTGCGAGGACTGAAAATTTGCACCTACATCTATGGCCTGATTGCGATAGTTGACGAGTAGTTCAGTCCCATGCTGCATGCCCAGCATCCCCGGATTGCTGGCCATAGGCGAGTGGTGGTACATGGAGAAGTTGATATCCTGGGCGCGGACAGTTAGTGACAATAGTGCCAACGCCATGATGAGGGCTGATGCTGTTTTCATAAGTTATTGTGGTTTTCTCATCATCTTAGTAGTTGAATTATACCGCTTGAAGCACCATTGACTTTGAGCGGTTCGCCGTGGATATTCACTGCTGTCACCGTCCAGATATAGGGATCGGAAGGCTGATCGATACCATTGGTGGCACCATCCCAGCCTGTGGTGGACAGTTGATCCCAGTTATTTGACTCAAAGACCACATGCCCCTCTCGTGACATGATGGTAAAGCTGATTTCTGCCACTTCCCCACCACCCCTGATGATGAACTGGTCGTTGGTACCGTCATTGTTGGGCGTAAATAGGGTCGGCACAGCCAGTGGAGGAGCTTCGTCATCGTCGAGTATGAGGATGGTGATGAATCCATTCTCGCCAACCTGGGCGGTGCTTTCGGGGACAGTCAAAATGCTGACTTCTAGCTGTTCATCATTTTCGAAAGTAGTGTTGTCAATGAGTTCTACATTGACCTGTGTTAACAACTTACCAGCGAGCATCGTCACCGAGGTGGAGAACCGCACATAATCCTCACCTGCGATGGCTGATCCGTCAAGGTCGAGCGCTATGGGGGTATCCGTCTCAAAAGCGATGGAAGTGGACAGCACAAATGCCGGATTGGTCACGCCTTCTTCGCCATCATTGACGACAGCCAGGCTAAGGGTTGCCCGATCATTGTCAATCAGCGTCACCTCCACGAGCTCCTCAGAAAACACGAGCCCCTCGTAAGTACTTGTCACGCTGGAGAGCACGATGGTCTTGGGCACCTCGGCCAATAGATCATCGATCAGATCGAGGGTCAGCGCAACATTTGATGCGCCTCTAGCCAGCGATATCGACCCAGATGGAGCAGTATAGTCTACCTCCGCCGAGGAAGTTCCCGATAGGGCGTAGGAGAGGGTAGCATCTACCGGCGCGGGCTCAGGTAGCGTGAATAAAAACACAAGCTGCCCATCGCCCTCACCGATGGCATCCGGCGCAGATATCTCCACGGCCAGCGGCTCCAATACATCATTGACGACTACCGAAATGGACTTGCTGGCACTGTTGCCAGGCTCGTCGGTCACGGATATCGCCAGGTCATACACATTGTCCAGATTAGCATCGACGGGATTTTCAAAATCCGGGGTATCCACGAAGCTAAGTGCTCCAGATGTCGCATCGATTTGGAAGCGCGATGCGTCGGCACCTCCTGCTACCGCAAAGGTGACGGCACTTTCATCGGAGACTTCAATGCTGATGACCTCCCTGACATTCTCGGGATGATTGATCGTATTTTCCGTTTGGATTACTGGCGCATTCTCGTCCAGGTCAGCTACCGCTATTTCCAACATGACGGTCGACGTGTTGCCCAGCGCATCTACCGCCGCTATTCCGACCTCATAGGTATTATCGGCATCAGTGTCCAGCGGCACCTCATAATCCGGCGTGTTGACGAATTGCAGTTCGGCAGTCTCCGCATTGAGGCTGACCAAGTCCCTGTCGCTACCACCGACGATGCTCAGCGTGACCTCACTTTCATCAGCTACCGCAATGGTGGTAATCGCCGTTTGATTTTCGTCGATCCTGAGGGTGCCGGTGGCATTAAACACGGGAGGGTTTTCATCTACATCCGCTACCGCAATAGATAGGTCTACCGAGCTGCTGTTGCCCACAAGGTCAGTAGCTGTGACCGTGACTCGATAATTATTAGTTCCCGTTTGATCGCCTGGTGCTTCAAAATCCGGAGCTGTCTCGAAGGCCAATGCTCCGGAAGCTGCTCCAATACTAAATAGCTCACCGCCATCTGTGGTCTCCACGGTATAGCTCACCTCGGCGGCATCCTCAAAAGTGATCGTGCCTACTTCCGCGATATTTTCATCAATGGTAAAATCCGTGACTCCTTCATAGAGCGGCTTGATTTCGTCAAGATCGGTAATGATGACACGTATCACCTGGCTGGTGCTGTTGCCTGCGACATCTGCGGCGGAGATATTGATCACGTAGGTGTTGTCAGCGTTTGTATCTTTTGGCGCTTCAAAATCGGGCGCTTCCCGAAAGGTAAGCACACCTGCGGGGGAAAGGTCAAACACATCGCCATCCGCGCCACCGACTATAGAGAATGCAAAGGAGCCCTCATCTGTACCTGAGAGCGTGGCAACAGATGTCTCGCCTTCGAGCAGGGTAAATGCCGTGGCAGAGGTAATTACCGGTGCATTTTCGTCCCTGTCCGTGATAGTCACGGTGATTTCCTGGGTGCTTTCATTGCCAGCCTCATCGGTGGCTTTGATGATGACCACATACGTGTTGTCCGCACCTTGATCCTGAGGAGATTCATAGTCCGGCGCTACCGCGAATGACAGGTCGTTCGTAGCATCATCTAAGGTGAACCTCGCTGCATCCTCTCCTCCGTCAATGGATAGCGTGATGTCGAGTCGATCCTCTGCTATCACGGATACTACCTCAGTACCGTTTTCCGGTAGGGAGAGGTCTGCAAGGGAGGTGAAGACTGGCGCTTCATCATCGAATATGATGACTACTTCCACGGAAGCTGCATTAGGATTGGAAGCGAGATCTTGGGTGATACTGACGGGGACCCTCAAGGTGATGTCACCTGAGCCACTCGGCGTAATCCCTACCGTGAACGTGATCTGATCCAAGGACTGGAGATCAGCGACTGAGCCATTGGTGATGCTGATATCACTCTCCACAAATGCCGTGATCTCTTCCGAAAACACGATGCTGACTGAAAATTCATCTGTGGAGTTTACAATGTCGAGTGTGCCACCGAACTCGACTTGTGGGTCGGTGATATCGTAGGTGATGGTAAAAGGTGTGGCAGCAGTATTCTGATTAGCGGCTATGTCTTGGGCGACACTGGCAGATATGCCGACTGTCACCAAGCCCTCATTGGTAGGGGTGACTGACACTGAGTAGGACGATGCGCTGACTATGCTAAAATCATCGAGTGCAGCATTGGTCGGGTCAATGTCGGCTAGCTCAAAGCCTGAAACGTCTTCTGAGAAATCAATATTGAGCTGGAAGGGGCTATTTGTAGCAATGTCCACCGTACTGCTCAGACTCACTGTGGGCGGAGTATTGTCAAAGAGAATATTGGCCTGGTCGGCGTTGCTGGTTGTATTCCCAGCGGGATCCTGAGCGACTCCAATGCCGATGTTCATGGTAATATCTCCTGCACCTGTTGGGGTCAGCTGAAAAGTCCAGTTGGTCTGATCGGTCGAATTTAGCGAACTGCCTGTAGCATTGGTCAAGCTGATGTCGTCGAGAATGAATTCTTCAATCGCTTCAGAGAATTGGATGGAGATGGTTACCGGATCTGTAGAGTTTAACGTGGCGGGAACATTGTCAAAGGCCACCGTAGGAGGGGTGGCATCATAGGTGATGGTGAGTGGTGTGGCGCTCGTGTTACCATTGTCGGCAATGTCGAATGCCGCGTCAGCAGGTAGCTCAATGGTTACCTCACCGTCTGTGGACGGAGTAACAGTGGTACGATATTCGCTGGCATTGACGGTATTCAGCGCTCCTTCGCTTCCATTGGTGATATCGAGATCATCAACAGTAAAGCCAGTGACGGCTTCTGAGAATTGGATGATCACCTCAAAGGAGACGTTGGTAGGGTTGGCCGCCAGGGTGGTCAAGGTCACGGAAGGGGCAATGTCGTCGTAGATGATCGTTACTTCCGAAGCAGCTATGTTGGGATTGGTGGCAAGGTCTGCCGCTACGCCTGCGTCTACATTGAGCGTCATATTGCCATTGCCATTTGGCGTAATGTCTACCGTGTAGGTATCACTGTCGACGGATTGGAAATCACTCTTGCCGCCATTGGTGACAAGCAGGTCTCCCTCGACAAAGTCCTCCACCGCCTCGTCAAACTGCACCGTGATGTTGAACGAAGCGGTACTATTGGCAGTACCAGGAGCATCTGTGATCTCCAGCGTTGGTGCAGTCGTATCATAGGTGAGGGAGATTTGCTTGGAGGCTGTATTGTCGTTACCGGCCAGGTCTATTGCGGTAGCGGAAGGTATATCTACAGTGACCGTGCCATCTGTGACCGGGGTGATGAGGACGCTGTATTCCAGGGCATTGTCGACTGTGAAATCACTCTTATTGGCATTGGACACTACTATATCAGCGGCATCAAATCCTTGAACTGCTTCTGAGAAAACAATGAAAACCGTGAAGGATGAGTTCGTAGGACTATCTGCTGTTGTCGTGATGGTGACCGTGGGAACAATATTGTCTGTGACAACAAGATCGAAAGAGCAACTTGCCGGATTACCAGAAGCATCCGTTGAGGTTAGGGAGATCTCAGTCGTTCCGCCATTCACGATAGTGCCTACTAGCGGAGACTGGGTGAGGGTAGGACCGCTATCGCAATCATCGGAGGTGGTAGCCAATCCGGTATAATCTGGGATCGCAAACTCGCCCAATGCATTGGCTGTCTCGCTCTGTGTGCCTGGGCAGGTGATGCTGGGAGCCACTTGATCTCTGGTATCGATCAAGTTTTCTTTGGTCAGGGTTCTACTACAGCCATCAATGTCAGTAACGGTGAGGCTTACGTCAAATTGCCCCTCTGTAGTGTATTCGTGAGAGGTATTCCCAAAATCACTTGAAGTGCCCCCATCTCCAAAGTCCCAGGTATAAGAGATTATAGGAGCTCCGAATATGGTTAGATCCTTAAAGGGAATATTTTGCGGAAGGCAAGTCTCGGGCGTGTAGCCTGGATCGATCTGAAAGTCTACATCAGGACCAATGACCTGTACATAATTGGTACGCGTCCGTGTATTGCTACATCCGGTGCTACTGGTGACAGTGAGACTTACTGTATAAACACCAGGGTCATTGTAGGTGTGAGAAGGGTTTTGATCGGTAGAGGTACTGCCGTCTCCGAAGTTCCAAGCCGATGACTCGATAGTGCCTGGGCCGTTGATCGAGGAGCCGTCTGAAAATGTGGTGGTCAATGGCCCACATCCAAATAAAGGAGCGCCAGTAAATTCTGCATTCACGACTGAAACCTCGACGAGATCGGTGTGCATATCTGAAATACCCGTAATGGTATCGACAATCGTAAGCGAGACGGTGAAGCTACCCGTAGAGGTGTAGTTGTGAACAGGATTTTGTAAGGTGCTGGTGTTGCCATCCCCAAATTGCCAGAACCATGTATCTGGTATAACTGATTGATCAGTGAAGAATACCGTATGGGGTATGGCGCATCCTGTGACTGGGTTGGTGATGAAATCAGCAGTCTGTGCTTGTGGTTTCGATAAACTACAAAGGATTAATATCACCAACAAGACATACTTGGTGCCATAAAAAGCTCTTACCTGTTGGTGATTTGACATAGGAACGAGTAAATGTTTCTAGTACTATATTCAGCATCTTCTTTACTCCATGCAAAACGTTGGCATGAGTGAGGCCCATAGTGGTATAAGTACCAGGAATGGTGGCATGAGTTTTTTTAAGCGGAGATGTGAGAGGGAATTGAAAATGGAGAATTGAAAAAAATGTAGTGCTGAAATATGAGGTATGCCCTTGGAAATGGCTGTAAGTAGAGGGGCACGCGTTCGGAAACGCGCGCCAACAAAAGAATGGAAAATGAAGGATTGAAAAATCAGATATTGCGCCATGAAGCCTTGAGGTTGAGAGTGCTTTATTCCATCGGACTTGCTGAATGCAGATCAAAGTATGTCCTTAGCGCAGCTCGTCTGTTGCTATGCCATGTACTTGGGCATAGAGACATAAAAGGAAGAGCCTTTCTGAAGTTCACTCTCAACCCATATCAGGCCTTTGTTGACCTTGGCAAATTCCTGGCAAAGGACCAATCCCAGGCCGGTACCTTTCTCCCCAGAGGTGCCCTGAGTGCTTTTGTCGTTAGAAAGCTGGAAGAGCGATGAGATCTTGCTTTGATCGATACCCACGCCATTGTCCGTCGTGACAATTTTGACATTGTCGCCATCCTGCTCAGCGGCTATTTGTATTGAGCCGTTTTCAGGTGTGAACTTGAGCGCGTTATTGATAAGATTGCGGAAAATGGTGCTTACACCATTGCGATCAGCATAGATCATGATGTCCATGTCCACTTTGTTGCTAATAGCAATTTGCTTCGCGTCCGCTGTATCCGAAAAAAGGTTGATGGCTTCATCAATGATCTGCTTAGCAGGCAGAGCCTCCGGGTGGTAGGGAAGTGCGCTGGTCTGGCTGGAAGCCCAGTTGAGAAGATTGTCCAGGAGTTGGTTGAGATTATTGACCGATTGCTGAATCTTATCAGAAAGCTCACTTATTTTCTCCGTCTTACCCTTTTTGAGATAGCTTTCTATCAATCTGGAAATCCCCTGAAAGGAAATGACAGGATTACGTAAGTCATGGGCGATGATGCCAAAGAAGCGGTCTTTGGTGGCGTTGAGTTGCTCTAGTTCGTTTTGGCGCTGCACCAGTTGTGCGTTGATCTTCTTCTTTTGTTGGCCAGAGCGGTACAAGAGTATCATGAGTAAGGTAAAGGTTACCAAACCGACTATAGCGCTGACCAGTATAATTTTTTGGAATGAAATGGTGGCTTCTTGTTCACTGTTTTGAACTTATAGTAATTCATTTTCGGCCTCTTTCTTCTCAGTTTCATAATGCGCCTGCATATCGGCTATTTGAAGTGACTTACTCTCATTGAATATGTCCTGTTTGACTTCTTCAAACTTTATCCTGAAGTTGAAAGCATCTTTGTAGTTCCCAAATTCGGCGTACATTTCAGAAATGGTTTCTAGCAATCTGAGGGTCTTTTCACGCAGGTTTAATTCTTCGGAAATCTGCAATCCTTTCAGGCCGTAGTATTCTGCTTGTCTCAAGTTTCCAAGCACCTTGTAACTGTCCATCAGCTCCTCCATGGTATGTGCCATCCCCTTTTTATTATCCATTCTGGTTTTGAGGTCAAGCGACTTTAGGTACCATATTAAGGAGGTTTCATAGTCTCCAGTAGCTTTGTGCCAGTCGCCCAGATTGTTGTAGTCTATAGCGAGCCTATAGTTATCACCAATGCTTTGAGATATGTCGATGGCCCTCATTCTTAGTTGGTAGGCAGAGTCGAATTGGCCCTGTTGGCGATGTACGATCTCCAAGTTGCTCAGGGCGATGCTCATACCCAGATAATCGTCAGATTCTTCGTACCCCTTAAGTGCACGACGAGATATCTCCTTTGATTTGTTCAGGTTTCCCAGGTTTTTGTGTAGTTCTGCCACCCGGCTGAGAGCCAAATTCACAAGTGGTCGTTCATCAATGCCTTCACTCGCGTTGAGTGCTTCCAAAAAGTGATTCAAAGCTTCATAGTAGTTTCCCTCATCTTGATTGATCACGCCTAATCGGATATTCAAAATGGCATGCTCCTTTCGTGCGGTGGCCGAATGAACTATTTCAGCCGCTTGGTTGAAAAAATTGTTGGCTGTTTGGAGGTAGCCACGTTTGAGATATAAATCACCGATTTGAATGCATGCATTAAACATTGCCGAGCTGTCGTTTGCTTCCCCTGCTATATCCAATGCTGCCTGAGCGTAACTAATGGCAGAGTCTATGTCGATATTTTCATATTCAAGGGCTAGCTGAGTATAAAGCGAGAAGCTGACGCTCGGGTCGTTGGGCATGGCCATGTCGGTATTGGGGCTGTTGGTTGCGTTTGCTTCAGGTTGTTGACCCTGGCCTGCGACCAGGCCAGTAGGTATTAAAGAGGCAAACCACAAGCACAAGATGCTCCAACGCCAGTTTATTTTATCGAGCAAGAACACTAGGCCTGAGATGTATGGTTAGTGCTCGTGGGCTTATTGAAAGTAGGCATGCTTACATAAAACGAAGATCCTTTCCGTAGCTCACTTTCCACCCAGATCAGACCTTTGTTGACTTTGGCAAACTCCTGACATAGCACTAACCCCAGACCTGTGCCTTTTTCTCCACTTGTGCCTTCAGTGCTCTTTTCGTTGGATAGCTGAAATAGCGATGAAATTTTGCTTTGGTCTATGCCGACTCCATTATCCGTGGTAACGATCTTAACCATATCGCCATCTAGCTCTGCTGCAATATCGATCTCACCTCCTTCTGGAGTAAACTTAAGGGCATTGTTGATGAGATTTCGGAAGATAGTACTCACCCCATTGCGGTCAGCATAGATGACAATGTCATTGTTCACATTATTGGCAATGCCAATCTGTTTTGCCTCCGCTGTATCAGAAAACAAGCTTATCGCTTCATCGATGACTTGGGTGATGGGCAATGGCTCTGGATGATAAGGCAGTGCGCTGGTTTGGCTTGAGGCCCAGTTAAGCAGGTTGTCCAGTAGTTGATTAAGGTTATTGACAGAGTGCTGGATTTTGTCAGACAGCTGTTCGATCTTATCCATCTTGCCCTTTTTGAGATAGCTGTCAATCAACCGTGCGATACCCTGGAATGAAATGACTGGATTGCGCAGGTCATGCGCGATGATACCGAAAAAGCGGTCTTTAGTGGCATTGAGTTTCTCAAGTTCTACTTTTTGAAGGGCTATTTCGGCTGATCTTCTTTTTGATTTTTGATAAAGTATCCCAATGGCAATCAGACCTATTATTGAAATGATTACAATTATGGCGAGATAGTTCTTTACTTGTTGTTCGGCTTGTAGCGCTTGTGCCTGGATGGCTTCCCGCTCTTTCAGCAACTCTATCTCCTGTTCTTTCTTTTCTGTGTTGTATTTGGTCTCCAGGTCCAAAAGCTGACGAATCTTCTGTACTTCGTAGAGTTCCTTTTGGATGCTCGTATACATCAGTTGGCTTTGATCAGCAGACTTGTAATCTCCAAGTGCACGATAAGCCTTAGCTAACTGTAAGTGTGCCTGGCTAACTATTGGGTCAGTTGGTCTTACTTCGCCATAGGCAAGCGATTTTTTGGTCAAGTCTATTGTCTTCCTATAGTCTAGTTGCAATAGGGCCACTTCACCTAGATGGCGGTAGGCTGACTGGGCGTAATATGGTGTTTCAGTTGATATAGCGAGTTCTAGTGCGAGCATGTAGTATCTCTCAGCCTCTTCGTACTCTTGATTGTCCACATAGATATCTCCAACATTAGAGTAGGTGAGTCCAAGGCTCCTATCATTACCAGTTTGCATATGGATTTCGATCGCATCTTCCAAATACTTACGACGCATGCTTTGTCCGTATTCGGTTGAGTCCTTGATGTAGGCGTGTGCCAGATTATTGTACATCACACCTATTCTCTTGGTGTTGCCAAGATGCTGGTACAGCTCCAGAGCCTTCTCCCAGTTTTCTTTGGCGTCCTGTACCTGTCCGCGGTTATAGTACATTCCCGCTAGGGAATTGTGCGTATAGGCGGCCTCTTCCAATAGCTCCAGACTATCGTAAATCTGCAAGGCCTGAATGAGATAGGCACCCTCATTTGGTAACTCCTTGAGTTTGTTGTATTTGTAGGCTTTGTAGAGTTCAATGCTCAGATCGGCAATCTCTTTAGGGTCAGTGGCGAGGTTGAGCAGTGAATCTACCAAATCCGCATCACGGGTTTCCACTAATTGAGAGCGAGCAGTGAGCTGAAGAAGAACTATGAGTGATACGGATAGTCTAAGAATCTTTTGGATCATCTCTAAGCATTAGATAAGTAGGAACAAGAAATTCCGTAGCTAGCTGGTAATCAAGGAAAGGATTTCCAATAGAGGTAAATTAATACGACACCTATGAATATCACCAAAACTGTCGTGAAATATTGAATGTTTGTGAGACTGCTATGATTAGTCTAGCCCAGCGTACTGATCCTGTTGAGTACATTTTCGCGATAGCTGGTACCAAGAGGTAATTCGCTACCTCCTACTTTGATGAGGTTTCTTTCCAGGTCGATATCGGAGATCTTGGAGAGGTTGACGAGGTAGTTGCGGTGGACTCTTACGAACATTCCAGCAGGTAATTTGGCGGCTAAGTCCTTCAGTGAAATGCGTAGCTCTAGCTTTTCCTCCTTGGTGTGGATAAGTACGTACTTACCCTCTACCTCTGACCAAAGCACTTCGTCAAAATCCAGTTTCACCAGTCGACGTTTCACTTTCACGAATAGCTCCTTCTTTGTCACTACCTCCTCGTGCCACTGACTGGCAGCCATAGAGCTATCTGGCGATCCTATTCTGGCGATAGCCAATTCTATGGCATTTTGAATGCTTAACTCATCGAACGGTTTGTTGAGGAATGCATGCGGCCCCAGTTGTTTTGCTTGTTCGAAAACCTCCCTGTCACGAAGGGACGTGATGAAGATGATCGGAGTTGAACGTTCGATTATCATTTTCTCTGCCACCTGAATGCCATTAAGATCTCCTTTGATCTGGATGTCCATGAGCACCAGGTCTGGCAGGGTAGCCTTATGCATGCGTAGCGCCTCTGCACTATTGTCCACTACCGCTATCATTAGATAGCCTAACTCCTCAACTAACAGCTCCAGTGTTTCTGCAAGTATTGGGTCATCCTCAACGGCAAGTATACGAATGTTAGCCACTCCTAAGTTTTTGGTTGTAAGATAATCATTGAAAACCTTGGAGAAAAAGCGGTAAGTAGTAGGTTGTTTTAGAGCGAATGTTTATATTTGGATATTTATATTCCATATATGGAAAATAAAAAATCAAGAAATCAACCTAAGCAAGAATCACCATCTCAAGTAGAAGAACCGATGGTGGTCTATGGCGGACATACTGAGCCCATGTCTTTTCTGGCGACTTTGCATCCAGAGCAGGTTCAAGAAAAGCCTTTGCCAGGGAGGGCGCTGGCTGACATTCAACGGCACACCTCACTGAGTGCCCAGGTCATGGCTGATGTGATCGGTGTAGGTAAGAGTAAGTACTATGATTTACTCAAGTTGGCTGATCTGGGAGCTAAGAATGTTGATGCCTTGGCTGACTTTGCCAACCTATGGGAAGCTGGTTTACAAGCCTTTGATGATAATAAAGAACACTTGTTGGAGTGGCTTCACACTTACAATGAAAACCTGGGGGGTATTCTCCCTGTGGAGCTGCTAGGCTCTAGACTAGGTCGTAGAGAGTTGGAAAAGGCATTTCTGCGGATAGAGCATAGCCTGTACGGGTGATACTTTATCATCTTGATCGATACAAGTACCGTGATGCATGGCCTCCTCGCGGGAGCCTTTATGGCGAGGGTCGCTGGAACCGGGCAGGGCAATGGGTGATCTACTGCTCGCCCTCTATAGCCTTGGCCAAGCTGGAGATTTTGGCGAATGAGAGTTACTTACCCGTGGAGCGTGTTTGCATGACCATTGAGGTATCAGGCCAACCAAGTGTGTATAAGATAAAGAAGAAGCAGTTGCCCAATGACTGGTTTGCTAAGCCCTACCCAAAGTTCTTGCATCTAATGACTAGAGCCTTTCTGGAATCAGACCACCTGCTTATGGAAGTACCTTCAGCACAAAGCCATCGAGAGCACAACTATCTGATCAAAGTGGATCACCCAAGGTTTAACGAAGATGTCCGATTGATCAATGTGCTGCCTGAGCCTTTTGATGATCGACTGAAACAATAGCCACACTACTCCCCATCGACATACCCCTGCAAGTAGCTATATTTTTCTGTCAGGCTACCTTTTTGGGTAATGGTAGCCCTTTTGATCGTATCATCTTTATCCACGTCACCTAGGAGGCTGGGAAGTACATTATTGAGTAGTTCCACACCAAAGTCGGTGGAGGCATCTCGAGGAAGCTCGCAAGGTAGATTGTCTACCGCCATGACCGTAATGTTACCTTCTTCCGCTAGGGCAGGCGCGACTTCATCAGTCGTCGGATCATAGTCATAGATCGGGTCATCGATGGTGGAGGGCTGCTTTGTAGACGGTATAGAGCCTTCGATATCACAGGTAATATCAGCGATTACTTTGATGCCGAAATCTTTCTTCAGTATGTCATGTCGAGTAAATAACACAGGCGCGTTAGGATCCCAGAAGGCCGCCGCTATGAGAATATCGGCCTCATGAGCGTAATCGAGGAATGTGGAACGGTACTTCTCGGGATACTGAAAGAATTCTATTCGATTGAATTCCTGATCCTCCGAATGCACATGGTAGTCACGGCTGCTGAGTTGTGCAAAAATTGGCTCGTCGTAAGTCCCAGAGAGGAGCTTAGAAGGTGTCACTTTTCTAACTCCCATACCATGAAGCACCTCCATAGCACCCCGTGCGACACGCCCACCACCTGTAATGACGATTTTGAGTGGTGGGAGCTTGACCTTAGGAAACTCGGTCTTGAGATCTTCCAGATCAAAGCAATCCTTGGATCTTCGGATATTGAAAAGGTTGTAGCGCTGACCATACGTCCAAATACCGTTATAAGCACCGACTATACCGGCGTATCTACCAAAGGCTATAATACGCTGACCTTCACTATTAGTCAGACACTCATAGTCGATAAGGTCGATTTTCTTTTTGAGTATTTCTCTAAGAAGCTCTTGGTTATACTCCTGTTGTTTGATGGTATGGGAGAAGAAAAAGTAGGTCTTCCCTTCTAGGAGCTCAGGTATGGGTACCTCTTTTACCCCAAAAAGAATATCACAATTTGACACATCGTTTACGATCTCAATTCCTTCCGATAGATAGTCTTCATCAGGAAAACATCGGATATCACTCGACTGGCATACGATCTCTACATTTTCATATTGTGATTTGATCAATCTTGCCTGGAATGGCGTAATAGGTACCCTTCTGTCTATGGGTACTTTGCCCTCTTTGATAATACCGATCTTGATTTTGCTCATGTATCTTTGATTTAGATATGAGTCAAAGTTATTTGATAATTGGGATTTTTTGGGTGGTATACTTCGGCCTTCACAGCTTCTTTGCTGCAGATGGAGTCAAATCTTGGTTTGAGCGTTCGCTACCGTTCATCTATCGGAGATATCGAGTGATTTATTCTTTTTTCTCTGTGGCCGGCATGGTCTTATTCGCGGCATATATGAGCATCGTCCCGTCCCATCCGGTATGGCCTGTATTAGCTACCGCAAAATATGCCGGAATGGTACTGGCCACCTGGGGTGTGATCGTAATCAAGAGAAGCTTCAAGGCTTATTCACTCCGCGAGTTTCTCGGGATTAGGAAGGAGGAACCTACAGAACTGGTAGTTGATGGGCTTCAATCCAAGGTAAGACATCCGCTCTATTCAGGAACGATACTGGTGATACTCGGCCTGTTCCTATACAGCCCTACTTATGAGATATTGATCACTATGCTGTTGGCCTTTGCTTACCTTGGCATAGGCATACACCTTGAAGAAAAAAAACTGTTGAAGACCTTTGGCGATCAGTACGCCGACTATCGTAAAGACGTGCCTATGCTGATCCCAAAAATTCGGTTCTAATCCTTTTTGGAAGAACCCTTTCCCTTCTTAAGATCATCGATATCATGCCGATCTTTCAACTTCTTGTCTTCTACATTCTTGTTGAGAAAGGAGTTGATGTCTTCAATATTTAGGGAAGACTTTATTTCCCCAAAGGAGTCGATTTCAATATTAAAACCTTCCAACTCTGGGTTGACTTTTGGCTTCACTTTGGACTGAGGTTGTTTTTTCTTACTCATGTCAGGCTTTTACGGGTAATTGCTCAATAGCGATGTTAATTCTTTGGGCGGTGGTTGCCGGTCCGACGATCTCGATAATATCCATCAGGTCTGGACCACCTGCTCCACCAGTCATGGCAATACGCAGGGCTTGCATCACTCTGCCCATACCCACACCTTTCTCCTCTAGGATCTTGGTCAGTAGCGACTTAGCTTCCTCGACAGTAATGGTTTCCAATAGTTCCAACTCATTGGCATAAGCAGCAAACACCTCAACTGCCTCAGTAGTCCATTTTTTAGCGACTATCTTGTCGTCATACTCAGTTGGGTTTTCAAAGAAGTAACTGCCTTTTTCAAGTATCTCATGAGAGAAGGTCACTCGCTCTTTCATCGCCTTTACGATAGCTATGGCTTTGTCCAAGGAGCAGTTGATGCCAGCTTTGCTTGATTGAGCTAAGAAGTCTTCAGCTAAGATGGCATTTGAGGTAGCTCTCAAATACTGCTCGTTAAACCATTTGGCCTTTTGTATATCGAATTTGGCGCCAGCTTTATTGATTCGCTCTAGCGAGAATTCTGAAATCAGCTCATCCATTCTGAACAACTCTTGATCACCTCCTGGGTTCCAGCCAAGCAGCGCAAGGAAGTTTACAAATGCAGGCTGTAGATAACCGTCTTCCCGAAAGCCCCGGTCGATCTTTTGCTCACCTAGTTGATCCGATGTAATTGGGAATACAGGAAAACCGTGTTTATCACCATCACGTTTCGAGAGTTTACCATTACCATCCGGCTTCAGGAGCAGTGGTAAATGGGCAAATTGAGGAGTCTCATCACCCCATCCAAGGTATTGGTACAGCAGTGCGTGCAGCGGTGCGGATGGCAACCACTCCTCACCCCTTATCACGTGTGTTATTTTCATAAGGTGGTCATCTACCACATTTGCCAGATGATAGGTGGGTAGCCCTCCAGATTTCATCAACACCTTATCATCAAGGGTGGATGAATGTACCATTACCCAACCACGGATAAGATCATTCATTCTGACTTCCTCTTTGCTCGGAATCTTTACTCTGACCACATAGGGCTCACCACTCTTGATTTTAGATTCAGTCTCTTCTGCACTCAAGGTGAGTGAGTTATTCATGGTCACACGTGTGACCGAGTTGTAGGTGAGGTTGTCCACACCGGCTGCCTTAAGTTTTTCCCTCATGGCATCAAGCTCTGCTGGGGTGTCGAAGGCGTAGTAGGCTTTGCCTTGATCAAGCAGCTGTTGTGCGTACTTCTGGTATACCTCTTTTCTCTCGGATTGACGATAGGGGCCAAATTCACCACCTTGGTCGGGACCTTCATCTGGGATAATGCCACACCATGCTAGGCTTTGCTTGATGTAATCTTCTGCTCCCTCAACATACCTAGACTGATCTGTGTCCTCAATGCGTAGGAGCATTGATCCATTGTGCTTTTTGGCAAATAGATAATTGTAAAGTGCGGTACGGACACCACCTATATGAAGTGGGCCTGTGGGACTTGGTGCAAATCTTACTCTAACTTCCTGACTCATCTTGAATTCTAAAATAGGCTGCAAATTTAGTCAAATCCTTAATGCTAAAGCAGTTTCAAGCAGTGTTCAAATCACCTTCTTCTTTAAACACTGAGAGCAGTACCCTTCGACTTCTTTTTTGATGTAGTTTGAAGTTGGAATAGGAGATAATGTAATTCCCTATTCCTATAACAAAAGCAAATATTGCATGCGTTAGCTGAGGGTTAATAAAGAGATACAGGACCCCAAGGCCAAAGGTTAATCCAGACCAGAAGCCAAGCAGTACTCGTGTACTGAAAAACAGTTTGTATTTGCAATGGATGATGCAGCCTAAGCTTGTTTTTTCAAATTGACCTTCAATAAAGGGAATGAAGTTTTGAGGGTGCTTGATAATCACAGAAACTCTGTACTTACCATCTTTTACTATACCATTGAAGAGGTATTCTTTGCCGACTATCTCTACCTCGTCTTTTTCTATTTCAGGATCTTTTGTACGGTTGAATAGCAAGGCTTCTGCCCGTTCTGCCGAAAATGGATAGACTAATGTTTCCTCCCTAGATGGAAAGAAGGTCATTCTAATCGATAGCGATACAGCCGATTTCTACATTCACATACTTCGGAAGGCCAGAAACTTCTACCGTCTCACGTGCTGGGGGCACATCTCCAAAATACTTGGCATAAACAGCATTGATCTGAGCAAACTGCTGCATGTTTTTAATGAAGATGGTGGTCTTCACAATATTGTCAAATGACATACCAGCCTCACTCAAAATCGCACTCAGGTTTTTCATTACCTGCTCGGTCTCAGCTCCGATCTCGCCTGTGTTCATCTCACCGGTCTCGGGAATGATAGCGATTTGACCAGAGACATAAAGTGTGTCACCTTTCTTGATAGCTTGACTATAAGGGCCTATTGGAGCTGGTGCGTTTGTAGTATTGACTCTTTGCTTCATTATTCTACAGTTACAGATTTAGCAAGATTTCGTGGTTGATCTACGTTGCAACCCCTCATCACTGCGATGTAGTAAGATAGTAACTGAAGAGGGATTACTGATACCATTGGCATAAAGGCGTCTTTGGTATCTGGCACTTCGATGATATAATCCGCCATCTTTGGTATAAGCGCATCTCCTTCGGTTACTACCGCAATCACTTTACCTTTTCTGGCTTTCACCTCCTGTATGTTAGATACGATTTTATCATAAGACTTGTCACGGGTGGCAATTACCACCACAGGCATATTTTCGTCAATCAGTGCTATTGGACCATGCTTCATCTCAGCCGCCGGATAACCCTCAGCGTGGATATATGAAATCTCTTTGAGTTTCAATGCACCCTCTAGAGCGACTGGGAAATTAAGCCCTCTACCCAAATAGAGGAAGTTGCTGGAATCCTTGAAGATGTATGCAATTTCCTCAACTTTCTTGGCTTGTTTCAGCACGGAAGCTACTTTCTCTGGAATGCGCTCAAGACCTACGAGCATTTCGTGGTACCTATTTTCTGCGATAGTTCCTCGTAAATGAGCCATTTTGAGGGCAATCATAGTGAGTACCACGAGCTGCGCTGTGAATGCTTTGGTACTGGCTACTCCGATTTCAGGTCCAGCGTGTAGATAAGCTCCTTCATGAGAAGCTCGTGCGATGGATGAGCCGACTACATTGACAATTCCAAAAAGAATTGCCCCTTTTGACTTGGCCAATTCCATGGCAGCAAGGGTGTCAGCGGTTTCACCAGACTGAGATACAGCAAAGACTATATCACCTTCGTTAATGATCGGATTTCGATACCTGAATTCAGATGCGTATTCAACCTCTACCGGAATACGACAGAGTTCTTCGATGATATATTCAGCCACTAGACATGAGTGCCAGGAGGTGCCGCAAGCGACGAAAATGATCTTCTTGGCATTGACTAAGGCATTAGTGTACTCTCTTATTCCTCCTAATACTAAATGGCCATCAGCTGCTTTGAGACGGCCTCTCATACAGTCGGCGATGGAGTTGGGCTGCTCGAAAATTTCCTTCAGCATAAAATGCTCATAGCCGCTCTTCTCTATTGACTCCAGTGCCAGATCAAGCGTATGTATGTAAGGAGTTTGCGACAATGCTTCAAAATCTTTGATTTCAAGACTATCACGTGTGAGTACTGCTACCTCTTCATCATTCAGGTAGATTACCTCGTTGGTGTATTCGATTATTGGCGTTGCATCCGATGCTAGAAAATATTCTCCTTGTCCTACTCCAATGACCAGCGGACTGCCTTTGCGAGCCGCTACTAGTTTAGACTCGTCATTCGTTGACATTACTACGATGGCGTAAGCGCCGACCACTTTTGAAAGTGCTATTCGTACGCCTTCTTCAAGGCTACAATCGTATTCCTTGATAATGTCCTCAATGAAAGTGACCAATACTTCTGTATCCGTATCGCTTCTGAATTCATACCCCTTTTTCTGAAGCTCCGTTTTCAGAGGGCCATAGTTTTCAATGATACCATTGTGAATGATAGCATATTGCTTGCTATGAGAGTAGTGTGGATGGGCATTGTTGTCATTTGGCTCGCCATGGGTAGCCCATCGTGTATGCCCCATGCCGACAGTGGTATTCATCGGGGTACCCTCAATAGACTCTTCAAGTGCAGACACTTTGCCCTGCTTTTTGTGAATCTCCAAAGAGCCATTTAGCAGTGCTACTCCAGCACTGTCATAGCCACGGTACTCGAGCCGCTTGAGCCCTTTTATTAAAATCGGGAAGGCCTCTCTATGGCCTATATAACCTACTATTCCACACATGTGGTAAAGATATTATTTTGTAACTAGGAAAAACTAAAGGTTAGAGGTCGTGGTATAGTACACCTTGAGCTCAACGCCTTCTTTGCTAAATGAAGCTTGATCGAATGTGGAGATTGTTCTTGGTAGCATAGCCACTTCCCCAAACTCAATCTGACCAGTAGCCAGCAGTTCTAGGTAGATCGTGAGCGTACCTCGGTATGACTGTGTCACAATCTCATCATAACCATGAGAGTCAACATTAAAAGTACCCGACAAATAAGAGTTATTATCCAATATTGCATTATTTGCTGGGTCAAAAACAGTTCCCGGACCATCAATATTTCCATCTTTTGCGAAAATATATCGAGTTTCCGCTGGGGGGTTAATTGAGGGATATATTCCATGTAGTAGGCTAGGTCCAATCTCGATTTCAGCTCGTGAGATGACCAAATGATCCAGACTATCAGTAAACTCCTTAAAAGGGCTAAAATCAATCACAGGCATGATTCCAGTGGCAGGTTGCCAATGAACTAATCCATCTGGAGAGTCAAAGACGGTTTTATTTTGAGCATCAGCCATTACTGAATTCGAGCGATCATTGAGGTATCGATTGTAACGAATTGTATTATCACCTGAAAATTCAAATCTATATTCGAGACTGTCTATTTCAAATTCCGGGATACTATAATATATCGACATTCTTGTTGATTCGTCAAATGGATCAAAACCAACAATTACTGTATTATTCTCATCTGGAATAATCGCCAGACCTTTCAGTTCATCTCTAAAAATTGATTCAGCGATGAATTCTCTCGCTTCTTCAAAGAGGATATTGGCAAACCTATCGCTAATTCTGATAGAGAGTACCGTGTCTTGTTCTGGAACTACTTCTACTGTCGCTGTTCCCAATAATCGAGAATCAATGTCCGTAGACATATTATTTAAATATGTCACTGTATTGAATAACGTATCAGCTAGCTGATATACATTGAAAGTCTGCCGCTGACTGAAATCGAACCCATGCCAATACGAATAAGCCAGATGTAAGACCACTGAATCCATCTCCGCGCTTGTTGAAGAAGCGGGATCACCATCAAAATCAAGATTAAACTGTGTAAATGAAGACGCAACAGTCCTACCAAAGATAGGATCATCAATTGCCCCTACAATTAGTCTACCACTAATATCAGTGCGAACACTGTCATTAAACACATTCTTAAATGGAAGGGTAAATCTTTTAAGTTTTACATCTATCTCATCCCTGTCCGGGTTGACTGTCAAGCCAATTTCACCCGGATCCTCACAACTAAAAAAAAGTAAAAGAGCTGATAACATCAACCCGCTTACTACATTTCTATCCAACAAGTTCATTATAAAGGTTATAGTATGAATCTAAATAGTTTTCGTCTTTCTCCATCACTTCAAATTGTTTCTCCTCGTCTATCTGAGACAAAAGCTTATTAAGACTTTCGCTGGCATCTTCTTTGCCTTTAATAACAGCATCGGCATACTGAGCCCCTATTTTAATAAAGCCGTCATAATCACCTGACTTCAAATGGTTAAGCATTTGATCATCAATATCAATCATCTTGACCTTCTCTAGCAGACCATCACCAAACTTATGTGAGAACGCATTGTCATAAACGGTAAATACGGTCTTGGTATTTTGGAAGATGGGATCATTTTTATAAGTAGTCTTGATATACAAGGGCACAAGACTTGTCATCCAATCATTGCAGTGTACGATATCTGGCGCCCAGCCCAGTTTTTTTACTGTTTCGAGTACACCTTTGCAGAAGAATATGGCTCGCTCGTCATTATCTTCATGAAACCCGCCCTCTTTGTCAAAGAACACTGACTTCCGATGAAAATAGTCTTCATTGTCTATAAAGTATACTTGTAGTTTGGCATTTGGAATTGAGGCAACTTTGATCACGAGCGGTTTTTCCTCTTCACCTACCGAAATATTAATTCCTGATAGGCGAACCACTTCGTGAAGTCTGTTTTTACGCTCGTTTATAAGTCCAAATCTTGGAACTAAGATCCTAATCTCCATCCCCTTTTCTTGCATTGCTTGCGGTAGCTTTCTTACGAAATCAGCAACCTCAGTAGTCTTAAGAAAAGGATTAATTTCACTTGCTACATAAAGGATTCTAAGTTTAGACATAGTTATCACAGGTTAATTATGATTTTTTCAAAATGAGCACAAAAATACACCTTTTTACCACATTTTTCAAGGTAGACCCTCTAGTTTTGTGCTCCTTTTAACTTGGGGTTCCGAATGAGGTCTTTCTCAGCAATCAATCCTCTACGTTCGTATCTATCTTCTTTCAAGTCACAAGGCCAATCTATCGGCTTAGTACCCACAATGGGGGCCCTACATGATGGGCATAAAGAGCTGGTTCAAAATAGCCTTAATGAGAATGAATGCACGGTCGTGTCCGTATTTGTCAATAAGGCACAGTTCAACAATCCGGATGATTACTCCAACTACCCCGACCAAGTTGAAAAGGATTTGCAAATACTAGAAGCTCTCAAATGCGATGTGGTTTTCAAACCTACAGATGCTATCATGTACCCAAGTAGCACACCTTTGAGATTTGATTTTGGGCCTTTGGAGACAGTGATGGAAGGTGAGTTTCGTCCTGGGCATTTTAGCGGAGTAGGGCTTGTAGTATCGAAACTGCTAAATATTGTTACTCCAGATAGAGCCTACTTTGGTCAAAAGGACATTCAACAGTGTGCCGTGATAAAGAAACTGGTTGCTGATCTCAATTTCCCAGTCGATATTAGAGTTGTGCCAACGGTTCGCGACAAAAACGGCCTAGCCTTATCATCTCGGAATCTGCTTCTCACCGAGGAAGAAAGAATCATTGCTAGCGATATTCATGGGATCCTTTCTGCCGCCCGTGATATGTTGCTTGATAAGACCAACTCTATTTCGGAGACTAAAGAAGTAGTAATTCAAAGATTCAAGGATCATAAGGATTTGAACCTGGAGTACTTTGAAGTGGTTAGTAGTCAAACCCTGTTACCCATCAAAATAATTGAGGAAGGAGAGCAAACTTCACTTTGTATAGCAGCATTCATTGGGAACGTGAGGCTGATTGACAACATATACCTGTTTGATTAGAATGAGCATCCAACTATTAACTTCTCGAGTTCGCAGGGTAAAGGCTATCCCAGTGAAGTTGTACAATACTGATTATATCGCCGCTTATGAAGATTTTTTGGTAGCGTCAACTCCCATTGAAAATGATAAAGTCCAAGTTGGCGATATTGCGGTCGTCATAAGAGATTGTCAGATGATCCTGGAAGAAACAAAAGACGCTAAACCAGTGCCCATATTCGCTAATGATCAAAATCTAATCTCAACCGTATTTTGAAGCTAAACCTCTTATCAATTCTTAAATATTTAGTGGGCCTAGTCATTGCCTTTGGCTTACTCTACTTAGCCTTTCGCAATGTCGATTTTGAGTCTTTTTTGGCAAAAACCAAAGAGGTGGACTACACTTGGATTTACCTATCTATTGCCCTCTCTATTGTTCCTTATTTTTTGAGAGCCTATCGATGGAACTTGCTTCTTGAGGGCGTAGGATATACAGGACTCACCACACCTCGCACCACGGTTTCTGTGATCATTGCCTATCTAGCTAATCTGGCGCTACCGCGAATGGGAGAAATGACCAGATGTGCTGTACTGCAGAAAACAGAAGGAGTAAAGTTCAGTGAGGGCTTGGGCACAGTTATCACGGAGCGACTCATTGATGCGATCACCTTGCTGGGTATCATTGGTGTCACCTTCCTGCTAGAATATGATAGACTAGCGGATTTTTTCATTGACAATATCTTTAGCAAGATTCAATTATCTGCTGGTTGGTGGGTGGCACTGATCGTAATAGGTCTTGTGGGGACAATCGCTTTTGTAATCATCGCTCGAAGACTGCTCAAAAGCACATCAACTAATAGGGTGGTGGGTTTCATTCGTGAGATTGTTAAAGGCTTGGATTCCGTTAGGAAGATCAAGAGCCCTATAGCCTTCATATTGTCCTCGATAGGCATTTGGATATCCTACTATTTCATGTCCTATATTATAGTCTTCACCCTACCGGAAACCTCACATCTGGACTTGATGGCAGGTTTGGCACTCTTGGTAACCGGTGGAATTGGCATGGCAGCACCCGTGCAGGGAGGCATAGGTGCCTTTCATTTATTTGTTAGTGCGATGTTGATATCCTATGGTGTAGATCAAGAGAGCGGTATATTTCTGGCTACCTTACTTCATACCTCTCAAGTCGGAGCAATAGTAGTCTTTGGGGGTATCGCTAGTCTGTTTTCGGTATTCATGCAAAAGAGAACTCAGGAACATGGCGACATACAATAAAATCATTCCCTCAGCCGACCTAGTTAGTACGGTCGATAAATGGAAGTCTCAAAATTATAAAATAGTCTTCACCAATGGGTGCTTTGACATTCTTCACCTTGGTCATATAGACTATCTGGAGAAGGCGAAGGCGCTAGGAGACATATTGATGATAGGCGTGAATACAGATGCTTCGGTAAGAAGAATAAAAGGCCCGGAAAGGCCGATTAACGATGAGTATGCACGCCAGCGAATGCTGTCTGCTTTGGCTTTTGTAGATGGGGTAACATTGTTTGATGAGGATACTCCATTGGACTTGATCAAGAAGGTATTACCAGATATTTTAGTCAAAGGAAATGACTACATTATTAGCAACATAGTAGGTGCAGATATCGTAATAGAGGCCGGAGGGAAAGTTGAAACAATTGACCTAGTTGATGGCTTCTCTACAACAGATATAATTGAGCGAGTAAGAAATTTATAAATAGACAAAAAGATGATTTTCGTAATAGGCATAGTTTTTATGATAATCAGCTGGGCGGTAGGCTCCAGACTGAAAAGCAAATTCAAGAAGTATTCACAAGTTGGGCTTCAGAGCAACCTTTCCGGTAGGGAGATAGCCGAGCTTATGCTGAGAGACAATGGTATACATGACGTGAGTGTAGTATCTGTCGAGGGGCAACTCACAGACCACTATAACCCGGGAAATAAAACGGTTAACCTAAGTCCTGATGTGTATCATGGGCGGTCAGCAGCAGCAGCAGCAGTGGCGAGTCACGAATGTGGTCATGCGGTGCAGCATGCCACAGCTTACAGCATGCTTGAGTTTAGGTCCGCGATGGTTCCTATCCAAAATTTGAGTGGTAAGGTGATGAACATAGTGGTGATGCTAATGATATTCGGTGGCGGCTTTATGTACAACCTCGGTTTTAATAATATTCTTCTGGTCATCATTGCTGCGCAGGCGGTAATCACCTTGTTCTCCTTGGTGACTTTGCCGGTGGAATTTGATGCTAGTAACAGGGCACTAGCCTGGATTGAACAAAGGAATATCGTCAATACTGCCGAGCACGACATGGCGAAAGATGCGCTAAAGTGGGCAGCCATGACCTATGTAGTAGCGGCGCTGGCTGCAGTGACCACTTTACTCTACTGGGTAATGCTATTTATGGGAGGAAGTAGAGACTAACCTCTGATCAATAAAAGGAAAATTTGAAGGGCTCATCTGAGCCCTTTTTTGGCTTAATATAGTATGCATGCATACTAACAAATAGTTAACTTTGAATATCTCAAACACATTAACTCATTAGTATGAATTTCGAATTGACAGAAGAGCAGGTAGCCGTACAGCAGGCTGCAAGAGAGTTTGCCCAAAAGGAATTGCTTCCTGGAGTAATAGAGCGAGACAATGAACAGCGCTTTCCGATGGAGCAAGTAAAAATGATGGGACAGCTTGGATTCATGGGTATGATGGTTGATCCAAAGTACAATGGTGGCGGTATGGATGCCGTATCGTATGTACTAGCGATGGAAGAGATATCAAAGATTGACGCCTCAGCATCCGTTTGTATGTCTGTAAATAATTCGTTGGTCTGCTGGGGATTAGAGACTTACGGTAGTGAGGCTCAAAAGGAGAAATACCTCACCAAATTAGCAACTGGAGAGCAGATTGGCGCATTCTGTCTAAGCGAGCCGGAGGCGGGATCTGATGCTACTTCTCAGCGTACCACGGCTGAGGATAAGGGAGACTACTACTTACTAAATGGCACAAAGAACTGGATCACAAATGGCAATAGCGCCTCCGTGTATTTGGTAATCGCTCAGACGAATCCCGAGCTTGGTCACAAAGGCATTAACTGCTTGATCGTCGAAAAAGGGCAGGAGGGTTTCGTGGTAGGTAAGAAGGAAGATAAACTAGGGATTAGAGGTTCTGATACGCACTCTCTTATGTTCACAGATGTGAAAGTACCTAAGGAAAATCGAGTAGGATCAGATGGGTTTGGCTTCACGTTTGCCATGTCTACATTGAATGGTGGTCGAATTGGTATCGCGGCTCAAGCCTTAGGTATCGCTGCTGGCGCATATGAACTCGCATTGGCTTACTCTAAGGAGCGAAAGGCGTTTGGTAAGGAGATCAGTAAGCATCAAGCCATTCAATTTAAGTTGGCAGATATGGCTACTAGTATTGATGCGGCTAGAATGCTCGTATTGCGCTCTGCCTGGCTCAAGGATCAACACAAGCCGTACTCCAAAGAGAGTGCAATGGCTAAACTTTATGCCTCTCAAGTAGCCATGGATGTGACCGTAGAGGCTGTTCAGGTACATGGAGGGTATGGTTACGTCAAAGAATTCCACGTCGAGCGATTGATGCGTGACGCCAAAATCACGCAGATCTATGAAGGCACATCTGAAATCCAAAAGATTGTCATCAGTCGCGAATTATTGAAATAGTCAAAATCGACTGTTGCTCTTTTATTAGTCCTTATTGTGTCTAAAGAATAATTCTATTAGTTTTATACAACTAATAGTATCTCCTATTTGGTTTTTAGACCATAGCTGATAAAAAAGTGCAATGGAAGACTACAATAAAATAATCGAGTCGTTAGGGATTCGATTCAAGAAAGCTAGGAATATTAATATTTTACAATCGCTGACGATTGAGAACTATTACGATGTAGAGAATACGATTATCATTCCATTGCAAGGGGAGGTGAGATACGGGCGTGAGAAGACTCTCGTGAAGGTCAATGAAATTCTCTTTGTCCCCGGAGGCAAACTTGTACCGTTGACTTACGGAAGCGGTAAAGCTGTTGGTCTTTCCAATGACGACTTTATCAATAATAAAGAGAAGTACTTTGAGCAGGTCAACGGTGTAGCCGAGGATAGCGAATATGAGAATTTCTCCTATTTAGCATTTGATGCGAAGGTTTTCGATACGGTCAACTTTTTTGCATCACTGGATATCCCACCATTTGTTATCGCCAAGAATGCCAAGGTGGTCTCACTAATGAGACAGATAAGTGAGGAGGCTGCTTCAGAACTTCCTGGTAAGGACAGGGTAATCAAGATTCAGACAGAGCAACTAGTGATAGAAGTGATCCGTCATGTGATTGAGAATAACCTGTTTGTAGAGCAGCTAGCCACCAATGTGACTTACTTCAAGGATCCAAGATTGATAGACATATTTGGTTACATAAAGGACAACTTGGGTGATGACCTTTCCAATAAGATCTTAGCCAATGTAGCCAATGTATCTGAAGACTATGTGGGGCAGTATTTCAAAATGCTCACGGGAATCAACCCCCAGGACTATATCGAATATCAGCGTATGGAGATGGCTGTTAACCTACTGCGCACTTCCAAAAAGAGTATCAGAGAGATTGGCAGAGATGTGGGTTACAAGGACACTGCTTACTTCTGCCGAAGGTTCAAGATGATGTTTGGGATACCTGCAGGCAAGATGCGCCGCAGAGAATCACTGATGAACGTTTGATGAGGTGTTGATCGACTGAATCCTATCGGCAATACCAATTAACAAGTCAGGATTCTCCTCAATCGCATTACCTACCACAATTACATCAGCTCCCGCTTCGAGTGCCTTCTGAGCCTTATTCAGCGTGTTGATACCACCACCGACGATTAGCGGTAGGTCAATGCTCTTGCGCACTGTAGAGATCATTTTCTGAGAAATAGGCTGCTCCGCTCCACTACCCGCATCCATATAGATGAGCTGTAGACCGAGCATCTCACCGGCCAACGCTGTACACGCCGCAATAGAGTGCTTGTCAGCTGGTATAGGGGTAGTGTTACTCATGTAGCCAGCGGTCGTTTGATTCCCAGCATCCACTAGGATATATCCCGTCGGCAACACTTCCAATTGAGTGCGCTTAATGACCGGAGCGGCTACTACATGCTGACCAATTAAAAACTCAGCGTTTCGCCCTGATATTAACGATAATAGGAATATACCATCAGCGGCAGAGTCGATCTGCATGTTATTGCCAGGGAAGATAATAACGGGAATAGAGCTATGTCTCTTGATCACCGAGATGACCTCACTGAAATTGTTATTTGTAATGAGGCTACCCCCGACCATGAAGTAGTCTACTTTATTCTCTACACAGAGATTGACCAGTTTAAGGCACTCACTACTATTTTCGACTTTATCTGGATCGATAAGTACGGCAAAACGCTTCTGTTTAGTGACTCGGCTATTTTGTAGTTGACTGAGAATCTCCCTCATCACTGGATTTAATTTTTTTAGAAAGATATCTGAAGCCAAGCTGGATGACGAACGCCACTAATTTATCAATAATGGCGGCTCTTAAAATGACATTTTTCTTACTTGGCGCTTTTACCTCTTCAACTTTTTTTTTCTGCGGAGCGACTTTTTGTTCCTTGCTCTTTCCAGCTAGGAGTTTGAACAGGCCAAAGCCTAGCATCAACCCTCCACCAACGATGGCTGAGGACTTCAAAAACTTCTTGGATTGTACTTCTAATTCGTCCGACTGTTCGCTGATCTTACTCTTGTATAGCCTTTCCTTGCGGACGAGCTGAGCTTTCAACGTGTCAAATGATTCACTCTTGCTCATCTTCTTCTGAGGTTTGCATCGATTCTGCGACGATGGTTTCAAGAATGCCTTGAAGTTTGCCAGATTTCAGCACAATGACCACTATCGTCAATATGATGACATAGAAAACAGTCACAATGAGGTAGCCCAAATAGCTACTCTCCATCACTTCATTAAGGAAACTGCCTAGTGTAAGGCTGGCAAAGGCCATCAAAAAAAGACCAAGCATGAAGATCATGAGAAAGGTAATGATCAGCGCCGCAAGTCCAGAAATACGCTCGATCAAGTCAACCTTCAGCAAGTCAATTCTGACCTTTGCATAGTCAGTTACTGTATCTATCAGCCGATCAATATTGAAAATTTTAGCCAAACTCTTCTCCTATTCTATGAACCTCTGCTCATCTGCTTTGTAGCAAAGCTAAGGATTATTGCCCCCTATTGAAATATATCAACGTGAAGGGGATGATAAAAAACATGAACAGGATATAAAGAAAACCGATGATTCGGTTTTCAGCAGTATAATGACCAAACCACTTAGCCAATTGTACTGGAATCTGCCTCATGGATTTAAAGGGTAAGAATATCAAGATGCCTATCAAGTTGAAAAGTAGGTGGACTATTGCTATCGCAATGGCCTCTTCTGACTTGAATATAGCGGCAATCAATGCGGTGATCGTAGTGCCGACATTAGCTCCCATGATAAACTGAAATGCTTTTTGTAAGCTTACTCGTTTGGTAGCCACCACCGGTACCATGAGTGAAGTTGATAAGGAACTCGTCTGTATGATGGCCGTGAAGATGGTACCTATCGCAAACGACTTGAATGGATTAGGAAAAATGAAGCTCTCTATATTGGACTCCACATCGGTAAAGACTTGATTATAGAAAATCTTCGAAAGCATTTTGATCGCTCCAAATATGAGTAGGAAGGCGATGATGAGCATAATATAGGGATTGCCTACCCACTCATACAGTATGCTCGATATTGGATCGAATATGATGTTGCCCAAACCTTCGACTTCCTCGGTGGCCATTTTATTGGCGTCATAAAAGAACACTCGTGTGATTTGAGTCGCAAATCGAGAGAGTAATTGATAATTGTATTCCAGTGGGAAGAGCAGGATTACGCAGAATATGTTGAATATGTCATGTATCACTCCAGCAGATACAGCACGTTCAAACTCCTTCTTTTTGGTGATGTAACCTAGCGCAATGATGGTGCTCGTAAGGGTCGTTCCTATGTTGGCACCCATAATGATCGGGATAGCACCTTCGAAGGAAATTGAGCCGGAGGCTACCGCAGCAACTGTCATGGAGGTGCTCGTCGAACTGCTCTGAATGATGGCAGTCATCAGCAAACCAATAAACAGTCCAATAAACGGATTGGCAGTAGCAAAAAGGATGGACTGTGCTATATCCTCGCCAAGGTAGGAGAAGGCGGTTGCCATCAGATTAATAGCAATAAGAAATACCCCGATCACCAGAACGATGAATGGTATTTTCTTATAGGTGTTTCTATGTATCAGATTTTCAGTCACTTATATCGATACTGGCAAAAAACAAGATGCAAAAGTAATAATAATGCCAGCGGTCTGTCATCTTTTGTTGTAAAGCCATTGTTAACTCTAAGCCGATGACGGTAGTGCATCAATCATGATTTACTGAAACTCAATCATGAAATATTTCAAACATGGCTAGGGTGTAGTTATAGCCTCAAATTGACTTACCGTTACCTTTATCCGGATGATGGAATGTTAACTGAAAATGAACAGATTATTAATGATCGACCTCCGATCGACATTTAATTTTGATTCAAATTCCATTTGCCGAAAATGATCCTATTTTTGGCACCAAGTTGAACACCACTGAATGACCTCCACGGAAATCATCATGTATACCGGATTTGTGCTTGCGGCATACTCGGTAGTTGGTAATGACGCCATCCAAACCCTTGGTACTTTCCTTGCCTCAAACGCAAACCGTCCTTGGTGGGCATTAGCACTTTTTGCATCCGTTATCCTGACTGGAGTACTCGTCTATGGATGGTATGTCCACAATGGAGATGTAAGTTATGGTCGACTCATTGGTGACCCTGTCACTAATGGCTTTGACAATCCCGTCTACAAGGAGCCCTCTAATATTCCTGAGTTTGGCTGGCCTTACCTGCTTCCTCCTTTGATCCTTTTGATTGTCACAAGGATAGGTATACCGGTGAGTACGTCCTTTATGATACTTACCTTCTTTAACCCAAAGAACCTTTATGATATGGTGGTTAAGTCCATGTCGGGTTATTTGGTGGCGTTTGTCGCGGCGCTGATTCTCTACATGCTGATCTCTAAGGCCTTAGAAAAGAAATTCGCAAATACTGAGCCGACAGAGATGGAAGCCAGAGGTTGGACGATCGCTCAGTGGCTGTCCACAGGTCTACTATGGTCACAGTGGTTAATCCAGGACTTTGCCAATATCTATGTCTATTTGCCTAGGCAAGTGGACTTTCTGACCCTTGCCATCACCTTGATCATCTTTTGGGCATTGATCGGTTATATTTTTTACTCTAAGGGTGGAGCCATCCAATCTATTGTTCTCTCCAAATCCAACACCACTGACATTCGTTCTGCGACTATCATAGACCTGACCTTTGCGATCATCCTATTTTTCTTCAAAGAACTGAACAATGTGCCTATGAGCACGACCTGGGTATTTATTGGCCTATTGGCAGGCAGGGAGCTAGGCATTCGGTACTTTGCTTACCAGAAAGTGGAGAATAGTACACTCTTAGACCTAGGAAAGGATCTACTGAAAGTATTCTTTGGTTTGGCTATTAGTGTCGGTCTCGTATACTTGGTGAAATGGTTGGTTTAAGCTTCCAGCTCTTTGATCGTCAACCAGGCCATCAACCCTGGCCCCATGCCGAGGGCATCCTCTTGAGTTTGACAAAATAATTTCAATTTCGTGATGTGAGGTGCGATTGGAGTGAATTGAAGCTGTTTTTGCGGTCAATTTGAAATTCGTGGGTAGTGCGAAAGTGCCTTGGAGAGCTCATTATCGTCCCCTATGTTTGCCA
>JAVKDO010000073.1:0-4043 GCA_040222235.1 Cyclobacteriaceae bacterium | reverse complement strand
CGTCATCCCCGCGAAGGCGGGGATCCAAATAAATAATTTCGGTTTTTGATCTTCAGATCAAAATGAAACCAGCGAAATACCCCGACGGCTTGCCTCGGGGTGCCCGACCAGGGGATAGTTGGTTTCAAGAAATTTTTTATTGTAGTTTTTCCCTATTTTCGAAAGTTCAATATCAACCGCTATGATTTCCAGTTATCAAAAGCGAAAGCTTGTCCACCTTTTTAAGTTGCTCGATGTAAACAAAAATGGCTATCTCCAACTGGGAGACTTTTTGAGCATTGCGGGTACGCTCAGAAAGAAAATGAATTTGTCAGAACACAGCAGCCGCTATCAGACTCTTTGCGGTAGCTGTCAAGCGCTCTACGAGAAGTTCCGTGAGGAGATATGCGAGCCCAAGAAGAGAACGATTGCCCTTAGGGAGTGGCTGGACTACTTCACCGAAGTACTGGATTCCGATAGGGAGGAAGAACTGGTAGAGGACTACAAGACACTTATCTACAGCTTTCTATTTGATGTATTCGATGATAATAATGATGGCTATATCTCCAGAGAGGAGTATGGCGAGATGTATGAAATCTACGGAATAGATGACAAGAATGTCGATGAAGCATTCACCAGCATTGATGTGTTTGCGGATGATAGGCTGTCAAAGTACGAGTTGATCAATGCGATCGAGGTATTCCTCACCTCGGATGAACCCTCTGATCGAGGCAATCTCATCTTTGGACATCTGTCGTAGTAGACATCCAAGCCTTCCATGCTGTAGCCCTTGACCTACTCACGATCATAGGCCTGTCCTTGCCTGTTAGCCAAACCTTGAAGGTCTTATTTGGTTGTCTCTCCCACTTTTCAACTGCCGTGCTTTTGATGATCTGCTGTCGGTTGATTCTGTAGAAGCGGTCAGTGCCAAGGGCGCGTTCTATAGTGCGCAATGGTTGAGTCGAGAGATAGATTATTCCAGATGTGTCTGTCAATACTGCCAACTGATTTTTCATTTCTACGATGTTCACATCGCTTGCTTTTAGCTTCGTTGAGCGACCCTGACAGGTCACTTTTAGGAAAGTTGTTTTGCTAATCTGCTCATGAGAGATCTCCTTGGATATGAAGAGGAATACCATAGCAATCACCAGACTTGCGCCGATGGCATAAAGTACTATAAGTAGGGTCGGTTCGGATTTTTGCTCAATGAAACTTAGGATCAGCGTGTGTATTAACAGGTAGGCAACAAGTGCCGTGGCTAGTACAATCATTGCCTTTTTTGGCTTGCTTGATATCATCAGCTTGCGCCAAAGACTACTGACAATGACTTTCACAGCTATGACAATCAAACTTGTGTACAGTGTATTGATCAGGAAGGTACCGAGGGTAAATGACGTCTGATACTCTGGTGAAATCCTGCCCAGATACCACATCAGCACGCTGATCACCGGTACGATTAGTCCCACCAGTGTCATATCATAGTGACTTGACAGGTACCGCTTAGCCTTAAATAGGGTACCGCTCATCAGTTTGGTATTGATTGAAGCGTCCATTGCGAGTGCACAAGTGATTTTTGTAGTAAATCAAATGAACAAACACAAGACATGAAAGAAAGGACACACGTTCTTATGCTTCTCTTTGCTCTATGGCTGACCTCCTGCGATGATCAGGATACTGCGGCCGATGTATTCCTTATCTCGAGCCAGAAGATCGATCAGCTATCGATCAACGATATATCGACCTACTGGGGTAATAATAGCGCTGCGGATGTTTTTATAATATATGATGTGAAGTACATAGAGTGGTCTATCACACGGTTGATGTTACCGGAGATCGAGTCATAGCATCTGGAGCTATTCTCATTCCTATCGGAATCACAGACCCTGACGTGCTCTCCATACAGCATGCTACTTTCTTTGCTGATGAAGAGGCACCATCTGAGAACGGTGATTTTTCGGTTGTTAGGCGCAAGTCGATTTTTGCTGCAGCTGGCAATGTGGTATTCCTGCCGGACTACATAGGCTATGGAGAGACCGGAGATTTGGTTCATCCTTATTTTCAGAAGAGCTCACTAGCACAATCAAGTTATGATTTCATCTTAGCGGGGCGAGAGTTCCTTCTATCTAAAACAAGTATTGACTTTGATAAACCCTTGCATTTGGCTGGCTATTCTGAAGGTGCTTATGCTACCCTAGCACTTGCCAATTTGATTGAAGCTCAGGAGCCTGACCTAGACCTTGGACTCTTATCGCTAGGTTCAGGGGCTTACGATCTTGAAGCCACAGTGAGTGAGTTTGTTGGGAGCATCGATCAACCCATGGCTTGTATAGCTTGCAACGCCTTTTTCGTTTACGCTTATCAGCATTATCATCAATTAGGAGGGGCATTGTCAACCTATATTAAATCCCCATTCGCTGAGCTGATCGAAGGCGGATTGTTGAATGGAGACTATAATGCCGCTGAAATAGCTGCGGCCCTGCCCGTTTCAGGAATTGATTTGTTTGATGAAGCGTTTGTTGCTCGATATGAAAACGAAGAAGAAGAAGTCTTTCAAAACTTGCTGGAGCAGAATAGTATCTCCAAGCTGCCCAATGCTCGCTTGATGATCATTCATGGTAATGAAGATGGAGTGGCACCTGTATTCAACAGCCGTGATCTGGCGCAAAACGCAACCGCCCAAGGTAAAGATGCTAGCTATATTGAATTGCCTGGAGTCAACCATTTTGATGGCATAATTGACTGGGGCTTTTTGACCTTGCAGGAGTTAGACCAATTGCGCTAGCTCTTACTTCGGTCGGATTAAGCCCTCCTGCACTACTGATGCCACCAGATTACCCTGCTGATCGAAGATGCTACCTCTGGTAAAGCCGCGAGCATTGGAGGCACTGGGGCTATCGAGTGAGTAGAGTAACCAGTCATCCACGCTAAAGCTTCTGTGAAACCACATGGCATGGTCTAGGCTGGCGGTAAGTTTCATATCTAGGAATGTCTTTCCATGGCGTTTTGCCGCCGCTCCTAGCAAGTTGTAGTCCGAGGCATACGCCAATATGGTCTGATGGAGTCTGGGTAGATCGGGTACTTCGCCCTTGGCCTTAAACCAGACATATTGATGTTCACTTGGCTTGATCATGTTTTGGAGTGTAGGAGGCTCCACAGAGCGAAACTCTATAGGCCTTGGCACATTGAGCCATGCTTGCACTTTTGGCGGTAGCGATCCTGCATAGGACTGGACTACCTCATGATCGTCCTGTAGCTCATCAGGTGGCGTGACATCTGGTGCTGACAGCTGGTGATCGAACCCGTCCTCTTGTACATGGAAACTTGCAGACATATTGAAGATGGCTTTACCATGCTGATAGGCGACTACCCGGCGTGTGGTAAAGCTCTTGCCATCACGTATGCGATCAACCTGATAGACAATAGGCCGCTCGATATCACCTGCCAGGATAAAGTAGCCGTGAAGGGAGTGAACGTTGCGATCCTCGGGCACTGTCTGATTGGCGGCTTCCAGTGCTTGAGCGAGCACCTGCCCACCAAATACCCTAGGGCTACCGATGCTATGGCTTTGACCTCTGAAGATATTGATCTCTATGGGCTCCAGCGTAAGATGATCTATCAGTTCCTTGGTATTCTTCATATCATGATCTTTGATCTCAAAGGTAAACCAATAAGGCCATCGGTTTGGTTCGGCCAGACTGGGATATACTTATCAGAAATACTGAAATTGTCTTGTTTACGTTTTGTCGTGAACCGTTATATGAAAATTGGAGCCTGCGTGTTATTTCTGTTATTTTCGTAGAACCTAATTGCCTACTACTTATTATGTCAGAAAACGCTCACTCCCAGTTCTTAGGATATCTTCATAGTTTCAGGGGTATTGCTATCATTCAGATCGTGTTGATACATTCTATAGTGGCGGCTTTTTTAGGCGCTAATGGTTTTGAGCTGGACTTTACACACCCCTTGGTGATTGCCAATGAAGTGCTATTCCATGATAGCACACTCTATTTTGCGATTATCTCAGGTTTGCTCTATACGGCGATATTGAAGAGTAGAGGGTATGG
>JAVKDO010000072.1:0-31046 GCA_040222235.1 Cyclobacteriaceae bacterium | reverse complement strand
GCACCACAGCTCCATCGTCATCAGTCAAAGTAATTCCGGCGACTACATCAAAGACCAGTTCCTCTGTAAAGACTAATGACACGGTTGTGGGGGTAGCTGGATCGATGGTCGCATTGGATATCTCTGGAGCCGCACTATCTGCTGTCCAACTCAGGTTCTCTACAGCAGAGAAGTTGCCATTTTCATCCTCGTGTACAAGATAGAGCTGATATCTGGTAGCATCTGTCAAAGAAGTGCCAGCAATGGTTTGCTGAACTAATACATCAGCAGAGGAAATACTGAAGCTGCCACTGCCATTTGTTGCTGCACTGGCGCTTTTGATTGCTGCTGCTTCTGGAAAAACGCCTGTCAAATTGATGATCCAATAGATGGTGCCCGTTTCATCAGACTGAAGCTCAATATCCAGGCCATCTGCCTTATTGACCTGAACGATAGCAACATCGGATAAGAGTGCTGAAGTCGGATCTGCTGTAAAGTCGATCTGTACTATGCCATTGCTGTTGCCGCCGACCGAAATTTGCTCATCTGGATCCTCGAAACCATTGATACTGTTAACATCAACAAAAGCTCTTACCGTGATGGTTTCTATTACAGCGTTGGTTACCTCGACACTGGCCTGGCCAAGACCATTGGTAGTGACCGTAGTGGTGCCAGGTGTACCTGATAGGCTGGCACTACCGGTTGTAACGAATTGAATTTCCACTCCCGATTGTGCAATATCCCTGCCGCTGGCATCTTTCAATTGTGCACTAACCGTAATGGTGGAACTGCCATCAGCAACTGTAGAGGGCCCACTACTGGAGGTGACGGATCCAGTGGACGTAACGCTTGGCTCGCCGATAATATAATTGATCAAAAGTGGGCTAGTCCCTCCCGAGACTGGCGCATCGACCACATCATCATCATCGGTATCGATTTGTGCCGTGACTGATAACTGCTCTATTTCGCTATTGGCGAGCCGGACAGTGGCCAATCCCGTCGCGTCAGTCACTACGGTCATACTGCCGCTAGCGGCAGTAACGATACTATTGGGATCGGTGAAAAGATCAGTGTCATCATCTGTGGTACCTTCGGAGGCCGAGAACTCCACTGCTATGCCAGCCCTTGAGATGTCTCTACCTTCTGCATCTTTAACCTGCACAGTTAGGGTTTCGTAGGTGACGCCATCTGCTTCAATGCCGCCAGCACCTTGCCGCGCTAGGATGGACTCTGTACCATCTGGTGTCAATGGCCAACCGCCTTCTTCATAGAGGTCAGTGATTTCTTGTGGGGTGAGGGCTCTGCCATAGATACGGATGTCGTCTAATGATCCGTTCCAATATGCTCCGCCATCGCCTGAACCCATTAAAATATCGAAATTCGCAAATTCTTTGAAATCATCGGTTAAAGCTTCGTTTTCTTTGACTCCATCAATATAGAGTTCCAGAGAAGTTCCGTCAAAAGACGCTACCCCGTGATGCCAGCTGTTGTCGACGATGGTGGACGTTCCGTTAATAACTTCATAGCTAGTACTAGCAGCTTCGTTTCGAATCAGAATTCTGGATGTGGAATTATCTACAGCAACGAATCCAAAATATCCTTGCACGTCCATCATCAAGGCGTAGGTGGAATTGAAATCCACGTCAGTTTTAAACCAAATTGATGTTGCAAAGGCATCTTTCAATTCGACAGAAGAAACGAAAATGTTGTCATCCACACCGTCAAAATCGAAGGCCCGATCCACATTGCCGAAGCGGTCTTGCGTTGGGCTGACTCCTCCGTTTTGGGTGGCATTGTTGCCATTGCCCGACGCGTCATTGGCATTGCCATTGAAGGGGTAGTAGGCGATCATGTCTGGGAGAACAGTCACTGTCACTAACCAACTCTGTGAGGTGAATTCGTCTTCAGCTAATACCTGATAGACCAGTGGGTTGGTGAAGTCATTTACTGAAACAGCACTGGTTTGAGCTATAGCGTTGACCGTTGCGGTAGCACCATCTGATAGCTCAAATGTTGCCAATAGGTTGGTAGGATCAGTACCAAACTGCACCTCAATATCCACGGTGTGTGCATCAGTATCGATCAATGCATCGCCTGACTGGCCAGGTACGCTAAAGCTGACGATATCTGTTTCGTCAGAAAAGAGCGGCCATCCATTTTCTCGGTAGAGATCATCGACCTGATCAGCGTCTATGACATAGCTAAAGACCTTGACATCATCTATTGCCCCATCAAAGAAGTCTGTGCCACCGCTGAAGCGGCTGTAGCCTAATACTAGGTCTGTCCAACCTGTGAACCCCATCTCACCGGTATACTGGAGTTGATTGTCTACATAGATGGTCGTGGCTTGTGTTGCACTACCTGTCACCACCATATGATGCCAGCGTACATTATCATTAAATGATTCGCTATATGACTCAAAGGCATTGGGACTTTCCTGGCGTAACTGTACTACATCGATCTTACTCGCTTTAAGTCTTGTGGTTGAGTGAGCAGTGGTACCACCGTCAGTATTGTATAGGTAATAGATGCTCTGAAGATCGGGGCTGTTGTTTTCTGTGGTGATGCTATTGGCCTTGAACCAGAAGCTAGCGCTAAACTCAGTAGATGATGCTCCAGAAACATCAATAAAGTCATCCACGCCATCGAAAAGATAGGCATTGTCGGCAACACTAAATCTATCTACAGTAAGTGCTGCGGCTCCATTGATGGTACCGTGGTTGCCTTTGCCTGATTGATCCAGCGCATTACCAGCGAAAGGAAGGTCTACGACGATACCATTGTCAACCGCGGCGGTAATCGTCCAATTCTCCATGGTGAGTCCGTCTTCTGAAGTAATCTCATAGATAACTGGATTGGTATAGTCATTGGCGGTAGCACCGCTGGTCTGCACTGCACTAGCGATGCGCGCAGTGGCTCCTGTTGACAAGTGGAAAGTAGGCGTGAGATTAGACGGATCAGTACCAAAACTCACGAATATGTTGACTGTATTGGTGGCTGTGTCTATATCTGCCTCTTGCACTTGTTCGCTGAAGCTGAACTCATTGATATTGGTGACATCCCAGCCTTGTTCGTTGTACAGCTCACGTACTTCGGTAGCGTCAAGCGTACGGCTGAAAACCTTCACGTCATCAATAGTACCATTTGCGAAGCGCATTGTGCTAGGCAAAGTTGCAAATGCGCCGATGTTGAGCGACCCATCTCCTACAAATAGATTTCCAGAGGCCGCCTGACTGTTGTCAAGCACACCGTCTACGTAAACACTGAGTGTAGCGCCATCATAGGTGCCGAGGATATGGTGCTGTTCACCGTCATCTACTCTGGTGACTCCTTCGACAAACTGAGGAAAGGTCTGTGAACCAAACTCTACAACCCCCGGCGTTGGTCGACCTGTCCCAAATACATTGAGCAAGTAGTCAATAAAGCCATCTTCACCTTTATGAATGATGGACTGATCATCAGCGGTTTCATTAAGTGTTACCCATGCTGATAGAGTGATGTGATCAGTAAGCTGTAAAGTGGCATTGTTTGGTACATTAATTTGGTCATTGCCATCGAAGGTATAAGCTGAAGTAGCGTTGGCAAATCTGTCAGTAGTTGATGTTGGTCCCTGTAGCGTTCCGTTGTTTCCCTTACCAGAAATGTCAGAAGCATCTCCATTGAAGGGCATATCTACTATCAGGCCATTGTCGACCGATACTGTAACGGTCCAATTCTCTACCGTTAGTCCATCAGAAGAAGTGATTTCGTAGGTGACGGCATTAGTGTAATCATTCGCCGTAGCACCGCTTGTCTGTACTATGCTCGCTATCCTCGCAGTAGCCTGAGGAGATAAACTAAAAGTAGGTGTGAGACTAGATGGGTCTGTACCGAAGTTGACAAGGATTTCTACTGTGTTGGCAGCCGTATCAATGACTGCCTCAGAGTTTTCTTCAGCAAAGCTGAACTCGTTAATATTAGTAACATCCCAGCCATCGGTGTTGTAGAGCTCGAGTATTTCCGTGGCATCCAATGCTCTGCCATAGATTTTAAGGTCATCCAGTTCACCATTGAAGTTTTGGGTGCCATCAAAGTTGGTTCCTATGATGACATTATTAGTACCACCAGTTAAATCAATAGTCCCGGCATCTGCATTGCTTGCTACCAACTCTCCATTCAGATATAGGTCTAAGTCATTACCATCAAAGGTGAGAGCGGCCATATACCAAAGGTCAGGCGATAACGTGACTGGATAAAGGGGTGTGCTAAAACCACCGTTGATTCTAAGGACTCCAATCAATTGCTGATCAACCAAAGCCAACGCTCCCACACCTTCTATGTCTATCATTTGTCGCGTGCCACCAGCACCACCTTCTGGGAACTTAAACCAGTTAACCGCAGTAATGGTCGCGGGCTCTACATCAAAGCCACTCGCCAGCATGTTGTCATCATTGCCATCAAAGTTGTAGGCCTGGTTGGAATTTAAAAACCTGTCTTGCGTCTGCGTTGGTACTCCATTGGCAGTAGCGTCAAAGCCATAGCCAGAAAGATCTGCTGTACTACCAGCAGTAAAATCATATTGTGCTAAAGGACCGTCGAGAAGGGTATTGCGTAGGAGCGAGATGGTTCCTCCGGCTGCCGCTACCGCAATGTCATTAGCCCCATCTCCATCAAGATCACCTATGGCGAGTAGTTCTCCATTGTTAGAGGGGTAGTCTATTCGAGTCGCCAGGCTACTGCTATTGATCGTTCCTGAGGTTGCCTGATTTTGGAACACAGAGATACCACCTCCTGTCGAAGCGACCACAATCTCTGGTTTACCGTCTCCGCTTAAGTCACCTATGGCCAACTGAAACGAGCCTGAGGGGAGCGCAAAGCTGACGGGGTTCTCCAGATTTATAATGCCAATCGCAGATGTATTACGGTACAGATAGAGTTGGTTGTCCAACTGGCTGGATGCCACAACATCCAACCTTCCATCACCGTCAATATCGGCCAGTTCCAGTCCCCATGGATTGTTGCCGGCCGAGCGAGTCTCAGGCGATTCAAAGCTATAGGACCCTGAAGTAGTATTGAGCATAGTGGTAATGTTTACATCTCCTCTATTGCCGGTCACCACATCGACCAGACCATCGCCATCCAGGTCGCCTACCGCAATGGAGATAGCGTCATCACCTGCTGTGAAATCAAGCGGTGCATCAAAAGATCCTGTGGTCAATGCGCCAATAGTCGTGGTATTATTGAATAGTTGGAAGAGGGTGTTATTGTTGGAGGTGGTCACAATGTCCAGTTGGCCATCACGATTAAGATCGCCGATTGAGAGTTCTTCACTCAAGGCGTTGAGTGATATATCTGCCCTAGCATCCAAGGTGGCTGCATTGAAACTGCCCGTGGACGCGTTGTTTTTATATATACCAATAGAACCACCCGATGCATGATTACTTACCAGGTCAAGTCGTCCGTCTCTGTCCAAATCCGCTGCACTCAGCCAAACTGCATTACTTCCTGAGAAGTAGGTAATCCCTGATTCGAAAGATGTGGCATCAATATTTCCACTGCTCGATATGTTTCTAAACAGGGCTACCTCAGCATCGCCCTGACTGATTGCTGCCATATCAAGTTTACCGTCCAGATCAATGTCTGCCAAGAGCAAGTTTCTAGGACCATTCACACCTGTGATATTGACCGCTGGACTAAAGCTATTGACATCCAAGGTATTACTCAAAGGCATGGCTGGGGTAAACTTTAATGGACTATATGCGATCAGGTCACTAGTCAGTACGCTGATGTAGTCGTACATTGCTCCAGTAGGTACCGTTACCGTCAGCTCAGTTTCACTAGCGGCGGTGACTTCCGCCTTCATTCCTCCGAAGTATACAATATTGTTAGTAGGAGTAGGGTCGAAGTTGGTGCCGGTGATGGTCACTGATGCGCCTACTGGACCAGAGGCTGGACCGAAAGAGCTTATGGATGGGATACAATTTTTAATATCACCGGTGATAGTCCAATTATTTGGGCTATCAATAAGACTCTGGCGTTCAGTTTCACTAGCACAATAGGAGAGACCTGTAGCAGTTAGTGTCACACCCGATGGTACGCCCGATTCTCCAGCATCCAAAGTAGCCCAACCGGTAAGCGTGGCGTCATAGTTCTCTATGGACATGCCTACATCGACCAACATATCACTCATATCAGTGATATTACTAATATCCCAGCCACCCAGGTCTTCATTGAAATTAGTTGACTGATAAAACATAAAATCAAAAGAGGTCACTGTACTTACATCCCAGTTGCCCACACCATCGACGATGGCGGTATTGCCAAAAGTGAAGGTCATACTGGTGGTAGTAAGATTGGTAAGATCCGGAACATCGGTAGCATTGACGACTAGATTAGTGCAGTTGTAGAAGGCAATGGAGAGTGATTCCCACTCGATATCACCCCACTGCTCTATAGACATGAGTTTGTCGATACTGCCGTTTTTACCTGAGGCGTTGAAAGACATAAAGGGAAACGTACCCGTAATAGCTACCCGGTGTGTGCCTGGGGTGGCGTAGGTATGAGACAGGTCAGTGCTCGTATTGTGCTCGACCGTACCATCACCCCAGTCGATGATGAAATCATAGGTATAGTTTTGGCCAAACCCTGACCCATCTGTCAAAGGCAGTATAATAGTCTCTCCGGGGCTGGTCGTTTCCCAGGTAGTAACAAAAGCATCCGGTGACACCTGCAGCCAGTTGCTTTCGGCATAGAGCTCGACGATTTCTGATTGGGGTAGGGCACGGTCGTAGATGCGGATGTCGTCGATGGAGCCATCAAAATATTCCACATCACCTGGCTTATTTGCGCCGATTTCAAGTGGTTCACTTACTACAGGTGGATTAATTTGACCTGGAAGGCTCCCTAAGAATACTCCGTTTTCATAAAATGAAATAGTATTGGCGCTGTAGGTTATGGTTGCCATTGTCCATTGATCGAGAGATGGAGTACCTAAGTTTGAACCTCCTATTCCGGCCAATATCCAAAAACCATCTGATGATAGCATCAGACCATATTGTTCGTTGACAGTTCCTTTTGTAAGTACAGGTGCCTGGTTATTCGTTGGAAAGCTTTCTATGTTGACCCAAGCGGAGATAGTTATATCCGTTATTGGACTTTCCAGGGAGGTAGATGTGGACACTGAGATCAGCCCATCAATGCCGTCAAAGTTGTAAGCAGCGTCAGCAGTTCCAAAACGGTCTGTCGAGAGGGCAACACCACCACTTTCAGTTCCATCATTCCCATTCCCACTTTCATCATTGGCATTGCCATTGAAGGGGTAGTAGGCAATGGGAGGAGGGCATTGCTGTCCGGCATCATTGATTGTCCAGTTGTGTGGAGTACTGGTCAGCGCATCTCTTGCTGTAGGGTCGCAGTAGTTGATGCCATCTGCTCCGAGGGTTATTCCGGTAGGGATGGTTTCAGTACTGCTATTATCATCTAGCCAGCCTGCCAGAGTAGCATCGTAGTTTTCCTGTGACATGCCCGAGCCATCAAACATCGACTCCATATCTGTTACAGCGCTTATGTCCCAGCCACTCAAGTCTTGATCGAAGGCCACTGCACCTTCGAACATGCCGTCTTGAAATGGATCTGAATCGGGACCTCCCATATCTGTGACACTACTCACATTCCAGCCACCGATATCCTGATCAAATACTGCGGCATTAGAAAACATACCGCTCATGTTCGTTACATTCCCAACTCCCCATCCGGTGATATCGGAGTTGAAAGCCTCAGCTCCTGAAAACATTTGACTCATGCCATCAGCAGCGGTGAGTGTCCAACCACTAATGTTGCCATCAAACAGGTCCGTAGAGGTAAACATCCTGTCAAAGTTTTGCACGGTACTTACATCCCAACTGTTGAGATCCTGATTGAAAGCATCCGCCTGTTGAAACATACCTTGGACAGTAATTAGACCGTTGAGTTTTGTACCCCATCCGTCTAGCGGCTGATTAAAGCTAAAACTCTCGTCAGTAAAGGCGAACATGCCACTCATGTCGGTGGCCCCTACAACATCCCAGGAATCAAGCGGTTGATTAAAATTATCAGCTGCGGCAAACATTCTATTGAAATTTTCTACCAAGGTGACTTCCCAACCATTGATATCCTGATTGAACGTGGTAGCTTCATCAAACATACTCTGCATGGTGGTAATGGTGCTCACGTCCCAACCACTTAAGTCACCATCGAAGGATGTGGCCTTGTTAAACATAAAACTCATATCAGTCACGCTACTTAAGTCAGGGCTGTCTGATGCGTTGTAGGTGAGTTCTCTACACCCTTGAAACGCCGAGCCCATAGACTCCCAAGCGATATCGCCCCATTGTTCTATGGTACGTATTTTAGAAGAATTCGAGCCAGGAACCGGTGAGTTGCTACCGTCATTAAAGTAGATCCTGGGGAAATTCCCTGAGATTTCTACTTGATAGGTATCGTCGTTATTAAGGCCTGTGATAGTATAGTCGCCACTGCCCAAGTTGGTGTCTGAGCCATCTCCACCAACACCTGTGATGTTACTCCACGTGATATCATAGGCATAGTCGCCACCGATCGTGGGTATCGTGATCTCTCCATCAGAGGTGATCCAGGTGGTGATGAAAGGAGTGAAGGATGTGATGGCATTAAACTCAAAGGCACCTGCGTCTCGTGTGCCATTTAAGTAAAAGCCCTGAGCATCGCGTGCTACAGTGGAATTACTTGCAAAATTAAGGGCCGGGCTGTTACTAGCTATAGCGCAAGTGGGTACAGGCCCTCCATTATCAGCGATAGCGGAGATGAACAGATCTGTATTGCCAGGATTAGCGAAGAAGTTACCAGTACCCGTAATATCTACAGGCGAGTCTCCGAAAACATTTTGATTTCCTTCAATACCATTGCCATAGACCGTAGCTTCTCCACCCAGATCATAGGACTCATCAACTACTGAGAAATTGATGCTGAAATCTTCTCTTGGAGCCAGATTCCTAATGGCTACCCCCGCATTATTAAAAATAGTGATATGATTGGCTGAAACAACTCCCGTCGCAGTATTGAGCAGAACATCTAAACCACCGCCACCCTGATCCGTGTCTACATCATTGAGTGTGACGTTGAGCATCACTAAAGAGCCTTCATTTCTTATGCCGCTAGCTCCCGTGATATTTGAGAAAGAAGTGTTGATGAGCGTCATTGATGCCCCATCTTCATTGTAAACCCCAGCGGTCAGTGTAGGGCCATCTCCGGTTCCGATGTTGGTGAAATGGCAATTCTCGATAGTGGTAATGCCGAAGTTAGCAATACCACCTATAGTAAAATTGTCATCAATCGATGGATTGGTTAAAGTTAAACCTCTAAAGGTGACGGTTCCTGAACTCACGTTAAAGACTGGGCCTCCACCAAATCCCACCAGGGTTATTCCGTTTGGTAAGTCACTAGCGTCAATGGTGATGTCTTTATTGATGCTAATACCTAAACCTGAGATGGTACCATTGTCGAGCGATGGATCAAATGTCACTGTATCACCAGCACTAGCATCAAATATAGTTTGTGATAGAGATCCTGCTCCTGAAGAGTTAGTATTGGTTACGGTTACGATTGCCTCAGTACCAAAAAATGAATAGGTCCCTGAGCTGTTGGCGAAAGCATAATTTGAGATGAATGAAGCTACAATTACCGTTTTGCATACGAATATTCCTATAGCCATTAGTCGTTCAAGAAGTGTAGCATTTCGGAGACTAGATAGACTGTTGCCCATAACCAAAAAGGTTGGTGTTGTTACGCGTTTATAATAATCTGACAAGATAGACATCTACCCCATATAATTCAAATTGATCTAGGGTTAATGATATGGCTACAATCTAGTTGTGAGATTATAACTGAACGATGATGGATGAATGTTCGAAGTAGCGAGACCTACGAAGTTTTAGAAACTTCGTAGGTCTGCTAGAAACGTAACAAGTGTCATTGGTCGGACGACTTTTCAATGAAGCACCTGTGCTATGATAGGATCGCACTCCATCTCGCTATAATAGTCGTCCGACCAATTTTCGAAGACTAATCTTACTTTCCTATTTGGAGCACTGATTGCGCACACGCGTCCCACAAGTCATTCCGTAGGAATCTTATTCGTCAAGAATGCAGATTGGCTGTTTTAGTAAATGATTGCTATTTGTGGGACATTACGGTAGAGGCCTCCTCTGTTTGGAAAATAATAGTGCCGACTCTGTCAATATGATCCAGCAGTTCTTGATTTTCTATATTTTCTTTAAGTGACAAATCAATAATGTAGGGTAGTGTGGATTCCGAAAAAAGCCTGGTTGCGGTGATCAAATCGTGATGGTCAAGCTGGCTTCCAACTAATGTCAAATCAATGTCGCTTCCAGTTTTAAAATCCCCTTTTGCCCGTGACCCATATAGTATGGCACGCTCGATATGAGAAAGTTGCGATAGTATATTTATCACGATGCTGTTGTGCGATTTCGTCAGTCCAGGTATCAACTATTTGATATTTAATTGATTTCCAGATCTATAAGACTCTAATCTATCTGCAAGAGATCGAAAGCTCTGGTAATAACTAGAAAGGATTCGTTCAGAGACAGAGGTGCTTGTTTCCTTATTGTAAGTATGAACGGTCAATTTACGGTCTTCAACCATATCCATCCATAGCTGACCATCCTTGATGAGTCCTCTTTTGTAAGCTAATCTGAAGGCATCCTTACTTCCCTGAATGTTAGCCTCGCCCTGATCTTCGTAAAAGTCCTTAATCGTATTCCAGGCGAGCTCGTAAGTGTATTCAAAAGACTTGATGAGGCCTTGTTCTTCAAGTTCATTCAAGGACTCCCTTTTATCAAAAAACTTGCGTAGCTGATTGAGTGCTTTGTTGTAATTCTGAAAGCGCTGTTTCCATCTGACATCCTCATTTTGATCTGAAGCCATATGGCTAATTTAGTTATGGTAGAGTTGCTTAGCAAAGAGTCGGTTGAAACAGATCTTAGGCTACTGGTCAGACGACTTTTCAACCCAGTAGCTGTATGGTGAGAGGATTGTATTACCTCTCGCAGCAATAGTCGTCCTAAAGGACCAGTCCTTGAAGACCTCTTGCCCTAAGCCGATCTCGGGCTAGTCACCCGCTTTTTGCTATCCATCGTACGGCCGCTGCTATCAAAGTAGCGCGGATCGTCGATGTAGTCTTGCCTGATCATAGCGGTGACCTCCAGACTGTAGAAGTCAAACTCCTCAACTACCAGCCCGGTGATCTGGTAGATGCCCTTACCACGAAAAGGATACTTCGCAGCTACGGGTGGGAAGTGAACGGTATCAATAAAAGCACCTTCAAAATCCAGGAAAGTGCCAAAGTGCATCGTCTTCTGAGAAGTGGTACGAGTGTTTTTTACGGTGATGAGATAGCCAAATATTGTCACCTCCTTGCCAAGTAGCATTGGGAAGTCCCTCACTAACACATTGGAGGTGATGGGCAATTTGAGCAATTCAAATGGGCTTTCGAGGGGGAAGCCCAATAGCTCAATCTCCTCGAAGGTGTCTTCAAAGTCCGCTTCATACAGCGGAGGTAGCTCATACGATTTGGCAGACGTCTCAAAAAGCTTTTTGGTGGATACCGCCTTCTTGTTTTTACCTAATAATAGATAGGCTTGCCAGAGCAGCTCTTTTTTTGGCTTGCCCGTACAGCGAAAGGCTCCAATACGGATCAACAGGACGAGTTGCTCCAGTGAGATGATCACCCGGTTGATGAAGCTCTCAAGCGTAAAAAAGACACCTCCTTCAGCCCTTTCCGATAGGATCTGCTTTACCATTTCATCTTCGAGCTCTTTGATCATCCCAAAACCCAGATAGATGGTCTTGCCATGGATATGACAGCCGTTGAAGCTGGTATTGATGCAGGGGCCTTGGATGGTGGCACCATGCATGCGCGCCTCATGGAGGTAGAGCTCGCGTCGGTAGAAGCCCCCGCCATTATTCACGGTAGCGACCATGTACTCCAGGGGGTAATGCGCTTTGAGGTAAAGGCTCTGATAGCTCTCCACGGCGTAGGAAGCGGAGTGACCTTTGGAAAAGGCATAGCCCGCGAAGCTTTCGATCTGACGCCAGACGTCAGCTGCCAGACCTTCTGGGTAGTCCTTTTTTGCACAGTTTTCGAAGAACTTTTCTCTCACACTCTGGAACTCCTCCCGTGAGCGGTACTTGCCGGACATGCCCCTGCGGAGTACATCGGCTTCCGCCAGGGTAAGATCAGCAAAATAGTGGGCCACTTTGATCACGTCCTCCTGGTAGACCATCACACCGAAAGTATCTGGCATGATATCGAGCAGCACAGGATGGGCATCCTTCATACGCTCGGGCTGCCGGAAACGCAGGATGTACTCCCGCATCATGCCCGACTTGGCTACCCCAGGCCTGATGATGGAGCTGGCCGCCACCAGTCCCATGTAGTGGTCAGCCTTAAGCTTCTTGAGCAGCATCCGCATCGCCGGCGACTCTACATAGAAGCAGCCAATGGCTTTGCCTTGACTGAGTATCTCCTTCACCTTCTGGTCTTCAAAAAACTTGTTAACATCATGGATATCGATGATAGGATCGTTCGGATGATTTTCCTTGATGATGCCAAGAGTATCCTTGATCTTGCTCAAGCCGCGCTGACCGAGGATGTCAAACTTATAGAGCCCCACGTCCTCTGCGACGACCATATCAAACTGCACTGTAGGGAAGCCTTTGGGCGGAAGGTTGGTCGCCGAATAGTGATGGATATGTTGCTCAGCGATCAGGATACCCCCAGCGTGGATGCTTAGGTGACTGGGCAAGCCCTGTATCCAGTCGCCGTACTTCAGCACTAGTGCTGAGAGTTGGTCCGTAGCGCTTTTGCCAGCGCTGAGTTTGTCGATCTCGTGTGAGGGCATCCCGAATACTTTGCCCAGCTCGCGTATCACGGCGCGGTACTGAAAAGTGCTGTAGGTCGCCAGTAGTGCAGTATTGGGAAATCTATCGAAAATATACTGGGTGATGACATTGCGATCCCTGGAGGCAAAGTCGATATCAAAGTCGGGTGGATTTCTCCGGTAGAGGTTGATGAAGCGCTCGAAGTAGAGGTCCAGGTCGATCGGGTCGACATCAGTGATCCGTAGCAGGTAGGCGATGATGCTATTGGCGCCACTGCCACGCCCCACGTAGGGGTAGTCGTTTTCCCTGGCGAATCGCACGATATCCCAGTTGATAAGGAAGTAGGCAAGGAAGCCTTTTTTTTGGATGATGTCCAGCTCGGTATCGATCCTATCGTAAATCTGCTGGGTAGGATTGGGATAGCGGTAGGAGAGGTTGTCCTGGCAGAGCTGCCTGATCCTCTCAAAGTCGCCCTGCTCTGTACCGGTATAGGTCTTCTGGTTTTTGTGCGGGATCTCTTCCCCGAACTCAAATTGTATCTCACACATCTCCAGGATGCGCTCGGTGTTGTGCAGGATGGTAGGAAAGTCCTCATACCACCGGAGCATGTCTGTTGCGGTAGCGAGCAGGTCGGTAGGTGCTCCCTGCTCGGTGAGCGGAAGCTTACTCAGCAGGGTATTGTTGTCGATGGCCCTGAGCAGGCGATGCGCATTGAAGTCACGCTTATTGCGGAAGCTGATGGTAGGCAGGGCGACCAGCTTATCCTGACGGTCTCTCCATTCGGAGAAGCGCAACCGTGTGAGGTCCTGCGGTCGTACGCCTACAAATTCATTGTGACGGAGAGGGCGGTCTTTGAAACTGCGCCATGGATAAATCACAAAAGCATGGTCAAATGGAGGCGCAAATTCGGGTACGGGATGTCCCTCATGTAAGAGTGGCGAGAGGAAGCTGTTGAGCTCATAGAAGCCTTGATTGTTCATCGCAATACCGACGAATTGCTGCTGGGCGCCATTGCGAAAGTCTATGCCCAGGATCGGTTTGACGCCATATTTCGCTGATAAGCGGACAAAGCTGAGACTGCCCGCCGTGGAGTTGATGTCGGTGAGCGCGACCCTGTGGATACCGCGCTTTTGACACTCCTGCAACAGCACCTCCGGGCTCATGGTGCCGTACTTGAAGCTATAGGCCGAGTGGGTGTTGAGGTACATCAGCTGCGGCGGTTGGCTAGGAGTGGGGGTGGCTCGCCGGTGAAGGGGTTGAAGCGGCTGATGGTCTTGGCTTCAATGCCTGCGGCGCGCATAATCACCCGGTCGCCGTACTTGTCGCGGATCTTGTCCATGGCCTGATAGAGATTGATGGTCTCGGCTATATCGTCGAAGATATTGATCTGATAGTTGCCGCCAACCAGGCCGCTGTATCGCACACCGATCAGCCTGACCAGCAGGCGCTTGTCGTAAGCCTTTTCGAATAGCTCCAGTACTTTCTTGATCAGGATATGATCGGCGGAGGTGTAGGAGATGGCCGACTGTAGCGTATAGGTGTTGAAGTCGGAGTATCGGATCTTGACGGTCACGCATGAAGTGAGCTTTTGTCCTCTGCGTAGCTGGAAAGCCAAGTTTTCCGCCATGGCTAGCAAGATGGCTTTGAGCTTGGTGATGCTGGTGGTGTCCCTGTCGAAGGTACGCTCTGTGGAAATGGACTTTCGCTCTGAGTAGGGGATCACCGGCGAGCGGTCGATACCATTGGCTTTTGACCAGATCATCCGGCCGTTTTTGCCCAGCACCGTTTGCAGTAGCTCTATGGGCATCTCCTGTACGGTATGGATCTTCCTGATGCCGAGCTGTAGCAAAGTCTGATGCGTCTTGTCACCTACCATAGGGATCTTCCTGACTGATAGGGGGGCTAGGAAGGGTTTTTCCTGGCCATAGTCGATTTTGAGTTGGTTGCTGGGCTTGGCCTCATTGGTGGCGATCTTTGATACGGTCTTGTTTTCCGATAGGCCAAAAGAGATCGGTAGCCCCGTGTCCTTGACGATCTTATCGCGAATCTCCTCGGCGAGTTTCAGGCTACTGTAGAAGCGGTCCATGCCGGAGAGGTCGGCGTAGAACTCATCGATGGAAGTCTTCTCATAGAGGGGCACGCGCTCCTTGATGATCTCGGTGACTTCATTGGACTTGGCAGTGTAGTTGCCGGTGTTACCACGAATGATGATGGCTTCCGGACAGAGGTCACGGGCGAGCTTCATCGGCATGGCGGAGTGCACGCCAAACTTCCTGGCTTCATAGCTGCAAGCGGCGACCACCCCCCGGTCGGTGACGCCTCCGATCAGCACAGGCTTGCCGATGAGGCGGCTATCCAGCAGTCGCTCGCAGGACACAAAGAAGGTATCCAAATCCATGTGCATGATTAACCTGTTCATCGAATTAATTTTATACTAACAAATTTAGTATATAGTATTCTTAATACTATTATTTTTAGCTTTCAAATTTTGAAAGACGAATAAGAATTGGATAGGATAAGGGAAAAATTGAACATACTCGCAGACGCGGCGAAGTACGATGTGTCATGCTCCTCAAGCGGCAGCAAGCGAACCAATACGAACAAGGGACTGGGTGACTCGTCGGGCATGGGGATATGCCATAGCTACACCGAAGATGGGCGCTGCGTCTCGCTGCTCAAGATACTGCTGACTAATCACTGTATTTACGACTGTGCCTACTGCGTCACGCGCAAAAGCAATGACATCCAGCGAGCAGCATTTAAGGTCAAAGAGGTAGTAGATTTGACGATCAATTTCTACCGTCGTAATTATATCGAAGGGCTCTTCCTGAGCTCGGGGATTTTTAAGGATGCTGACTATACGATGGAGCGATTGGTGGCAGTTGCCAAAAAGCTGAGGCTGGAGGAAAACTTCAATGGCTACATTCATCTCAAGTCGATCCCCGGAGCATCGGATGAGATGATGCGCGAGGCAGGCCTTTACGCTGATCGACTCAGCGTGAATATCGAGATACCGACGAAGGAAGGGCTCAAGCGACTGGCACCTGATAAAGATCACCGTGACTTTATCAAGCCGATGAAGAAGGTGAAAAATGAGATACTACTCTACCAATCAGAAAAGAAAATCATTAAGAGTCTACCGAAATATGCGCCTGCAGGACAAAGCACTCAGATGATCGTAGGTGCGAGTGGTGAGACCGACCAACAGATCATGTACACGTCGCAGTTCTTCTATAAGAAATTCTTGATGAAGAGGGTCTATTATTCCGGTTATGTGCCTATAAGCGATGATAGCCGTCTGCCGGCCATAGGTACGCAAGTGCCGATGCTGCGCGAAAACCGGCTCTATCAGACCGATTGGCTGATGCGATTTTATGGATTCGACGTAACCGAAATACTCAATAAGGAGCATCCCAATCTGGATGTGGCTATCGACCCGAAGCTGGGCTGGGCCATTAGGAATATGCACTACTTCCCCGTCGATGTGAACCGTGTGGAGCGATGGCTGCTCGCCCGCGTACCCGGAATAGGGATGAAGTCGGTGCATAAGATTATTTCTGCGAGGAAGTTTAGGAAACTCAACTGGGAGCACCTGCGTAAGATCGGGATTGCACTCAATCGTGCCAAGTATTTTCTGGTCTGTGACTCCATGGATTTTGAGCGGAGAGACCGATCGGGAGAGCAGATCAAAGGGATGATACTACAGGAGTCTTCCAGCAAATATCAAAGCTTCTACAACCAGCAACTTCCGCTTTTTCAATGACGAATATAGCGCATCACACATTGGTCTATGATGGGTTATTCGATGGTTTTTTGAGTTGTGTTTTTCATGTGTTTGATCGTAAGCTGGGAGCTGTCCAGATCACGAAAAATGGGGTGGCCAGCACTTCGTTGTTTTCGACCTCATATCCCGTAACAACCAATGAAGCGCATGCCCGACGAGTATGGATAGGATTGAAGAAAAAACTATCCGCTCGGGAAGCTCCACGACTCTATGCAGCCTTCTTGAGTGAGCAGCCGAATGTCGAGGATTTGTTACTGGACTACATTAGAATTGTCTTCGAATCGGACAAGTCTGTAGCTGGAAACTACGCTGATCCTACCATACTAAAAGTCGCTCAATTTGCTAAAAATGTTGGCAGGGAGGTGCATCGGATGGAGGCCTTTGTACGATTCAAGCTGACCAAAGACGGCCTCTACTTTGCAAATATTGCCCCTGATTTTGATGTGATTCCGTTGATCTCCAAGCATTTCGAAAGCCGCTACGCAGACCAACGCTGGATGATCTACGACCTTACCAGGAAATATGGCATCTACTACGATCTTCAAAAGGTGGAGACCGTTGAGTTGACCCTAACAGAGAATGCAATTGCGTCAAAGAATTGTGATTTGATTTTCGACCCGTCTGAGTTCGAATTTCAGCAACTCTGGAAGGACTACTTCGACCATACCAATATCAAAGCGAGAAAAAATACTCGGCTGCATGTCCAGCATGTGCCTAAGCGGTATTGGAAGTATTTGAGTGAGAAGGGAGGGGAGTATTGAACCGCCTCTTATTAGAAACTAATTATCGGTGTATTTACCGATAAATTGGATTATCGGTTTATGAGCCGATAATTGGTATTATCGGTGTATTTACCGATATTCGTATTGTGAAAGCTATCCTTACTGGTGATATCGTCAATTCAAGAAGTCAGGTTCCCGAAGAATGGATTGTGAGTTTAAAGACTGTACTGAGCAAGTATGGTGAAAGTCCAAAGGACTGGGAAATCTTCAGAGGGGATAGTTTTCAACTCTTAACATCACCCCATGAAGCACTTCTGGCGGCATATCATATAAAGGCCGTTATAAAGCAAAATGCAAGATTAGACGTGAGAATTGCGGTAGGTATTGGTGAAGTGGAACACGACATGAGTAACATCACACACTCCAATGGCGAAGCGTACCAGCGATCCGGTGATTGCTTTGATAGACTTAAGAAAAGAACGTTGGGCGTATCTACAGGGGATTCAAAACTCGATGAACCCCTCAACCTCATGCTGGATTTGGCCAACCTCACTTTCAACAATTGGAGCCCGTCAATTGCTAAAGCAGTACTTATAAGTCTGGAGAATCCCGATGATAATCAGGAGGAGCTCAGGGTACGGCTCGGGTTGAAATCGCAGAGCACAGTGAGCGAGTCACTACAAAAGTCGGGATTTGATGAGATGATGAGGCTAATCGGTTATTGTCAGACGATGCTGGTCAATGATTGAACTCAGTCTAAAGCTCATCATCGCCCACCTGATAGGAGATTTTCTATTTCAACCTACCCGTTGGGTAGAAGATAAACGATCCAAAAAACTTCGTTCTCCATTTTTATACTGGCATATGCTGGTTCATGCCATTTTACTGGCGCTTTTTCTACAATTTGAGATGGACTATGCAAAAGGAGTACTGGTCGTACTAAGTTCACATTTTGCCATAGATGTGATAAAGCTCTATCTGAATGGCAAAATTGGCCGCAGGCTGTTATTTTTCTCAGATCAGGTGCTCCATCTGGTAGTGATAGGATGGGTAGTGTACAGCTATGAGCCGTTCAAGTTTCCGATAGATACATTTTTCGAACCTCCTTCTTTGATGCTAATCGCATCATTATTGACCGTTTCGATTGTTTCGGGTATCATTATGAAGGTAGTCATGAGTCAATGGGTGATTGATGAAGACGGCAAAGATGATTCACTACCAGGAGCCGGGTTCAATATTGGTATACTCGAGAGACTGCTGACCTTCACGTTCATCGTGCTCAATCAGTGGCAAGCCATAGGTTTTTTGATTGCCGCTAAATCTGTGTTAAGATTCAGTGACCTCTCCAGAGCAAAAAACCGTCGTTTAACAGAATACATTCTGATAGGAACCCTCATCAGTTTTGGCTTGGCCATTACGATTGGACTGGGCTATTTATACCTGCTCAAAATGTACGCGGCGACACTACCGTGAATTGGCTAAGAGCAGGCAAGAAGGAGCTGTTATCACAATGGTGATGGGTTGGAAATACTGAATATTTTCAGGACAATACATAGGTAGTACCTAGATTTATAGTGGATAAATCAAACACCTAATGAAAGCTCAACAAATCATACTAAATCAACTTGAGAAAGTTCGTCAGGTGCTAGATGCAAAAGAACTGGCGATGGGTGAAATCATTTTTAACAGTGGTGCCTGCCAAATACTATCACAGTCCGCCATGATGTACGAGCTGGTACTGAGCTATGAGGAAGAAGATGCCGCGGGTACTTATGCCTTGGTTATCGAAGAAGATCAAAATATTGTGCCGCTTGTTGATAAACAGCCATGCGGTTGGGACCGGTACGCTGTGGCCTGCTTGCTACAAGTGGAGCACGAATTGAGGTTACTCGATGATAAAGAACCACCAGAGTATAAAAAGTATAGTCGAAAAGGCATGATCAAGCGTGTGCTGAAAGAGCGATGGCTCAAAGCAGACAAGGCTGAATATAAGATCAAATGGGCCGATAATATATATGGCGACCATGTACTCACGAATGAAGTAGGAGTGAAATACAAAGTGTTTCTGCGTGACTTTGACCAGGAAACGGGCTACAGCGATAGCGAAGATGCGAAGTACAATAAGCTGGGCACGACCAAGCATATCATGTATACCTTTAGACAGATCAAAGAAAATAAGTCGCTGTACAAGCGTTTGAATAAAACGTGCCCCTTCATAGAGGTTTATTGCGACCCGCTCAATGATTATGCGATCACATGGTATTATCCGCATAAAATGCCGCTGGAAGAGCAGCGGTTAATTTCCAAGTATTTTAAAGGCTCCAACTTCATCGCCCCTGGCAATGAAAAAGGTTTTCTGGGTTTCATTGATGAGGCTGGCGAGAGTGATCTCATCCATATCCGTGCTGAAGTATCGGAGAAGCTAGAGAAGGCATTCGAGCAGAATATGCTTGATAAACTGGCTGAAACGGAAGTGCTGGATTTTACAGCACTGAAGGTGAAGCTCTTTGATTATCAAAAGGATGGGGTCTCCTTTGCGCTTTTTAGGAAGGCGGCAGTTATCGCTGATGAGATGGGACTAGGGAAGACTATCCAGGCTATCGGTACAGCCGTATTGAAAAAAGAGCTTTTCAATTTCAGCAAAACGCTCGTGGTATGTCCTGCTTCTATCAAGGAGCAATGGAAAAATGAGGTCGAAAAATTCTGCAACGAAAAGGCAATGGTTGTTCAGGGCAATCCTGATGAAAGGGCGCTGCAATATCAAAGTAAGGACCATTTCTTTTTCATTGTCAACTATGAAACTGTACTGCGTGATCAGGTAGCCATCAACAAAGCGGGTATAGATTTCCTTATTTTAGATGAAGCTCAGCGCGCCAAAAACTTTGAGACCAAAACAGCCGCGTCGCTCAAGCGTCTGGCAGTCAAGCATAAGCTGGTGATCACTGGTACCCCAATAGAAAACCGGCTGATCGACATCTATTCAATCATGGGGATCATTGATCCTGACTTCCTCGGCCCGCTTTGGGAGTTTTCTTATCAGCATTGCCTATTCGACCCTGAGCGGCCAAATAAAATCAACGGCTATTACAACTTGAAGCGTCTCAATAAAAGGTTGGATAAGGTGCTCATCAGGCGCGAAAAACGGAAAATCATTGATCAATTGCCCAACATCCAACAGAAGGATGTTACCTTGAAGTTATCTCCGCTCCAGGCTGATTATCACGCATCTTATGCCAAAGGGCTGGCTCAAATCATTCGAAAGAAGTTCCTGACACCTTATGACCTCAAGCGTATGCAGCTACTACTGGCAAGCATGCGCATGGTGTGTGACTCTACCTATCTGATAGATGATGAGACCCATGAGTCTCCTAAGCTTGACGAACTGGAGCGTATACTACTCAATGAACTGGATGTCAAAAATCAGAACCGCAAGATTATCATTTTCTCAGAGTGGGTCAAAGTGCATAAACTCATAGGTAGAATGCTGCGTGATCAAGGCATAGGGTTCGTTGAATTGAACGGTAGGATACCCGTAAAGTCACGCGGAGAACTGATCAGAAAGTTTGAGGAAAACCCCAATTACAAGATATTTCTCTCCACTGAAGCAGGCGGCTCTGGCCTCAACTTACAGGTGGCGGACACCCTGATCAATTTTGAACTACCTTGGAACCCAGCAAAAAAGAATCAGCGCATAGGCAGAATAGACAGGCTAGGGCAGAAGAGTGATCAGTTGACGGTCATTAATTTGATCACTAGCAATTCGATTGAACAGCAGATCGCTTCAGGCCTATTGGTCAAGCAGAGCCTCTTTGATGGTGTGCTAGGTGATACGGCCAACAGGGATTATGTGGATTTCACCACGAAGGGTAGGTCTCAGTTTATTCAGCAGCTGGAAGAATTTGTGGAGGAGATGGAAGGACAATCTGAGCTACCGCCAATGGAAGTCGAGGCTGATTCGGGGGAAGTCGCAACAACACCCAATGAATCTGTTGAGCGGCAGCAAGAACTGGATTTTTCAGGTGATGATGCTGAGCATGGCACAATGAAAGCCACACCAGAAGAGAAGAAGGCAGGCGTTAGTGAAGATGACGCGCAGCAACTGGAGCAGGTGATGAACCACGGCATGCAGTTTTTAACCGGGATGTTTAAGATGTCTACGGGTAAGGAACTGGGCACATCAGGTCAATCTATCGAGATTGATAAGGAGACTGGCGAAGTTACCATGAAGTTTAAACTGCCAGTTTAATTATAAGATGATGCCCACTTTCTCCTGGTCTAGCACTTGATGTAGGTCATCGAGGTGCTTAAATTGCCGACGGTTAGGTTTCGCTGGTTTCAATCCAATCAAGTTGAGTACACGTTGTAATCTTCAGATCAAAAACCTCTAACATAGATCCGCGTCTTGGCGAGGGTGGAGGCTTATGGGTACCCTGGGATGGAGCATCCAGGAATCTCTAGAATAAATACTCTGGCTATCGACTTTGATTCAAATGAATAGCACGTTTTGTTTTAAGTTGCAGATTCGTAACACCCAACCTAGAAGAAATGAAAAAGGCTTTATTACTAATTGCTCTTCCAATCGTTTTTTGGTCATGTACTGAAGTAGCTAAGGAAACAGAACCATCAATCTCGGAGACATCACTCAGATCTCATGTGGAGATATTGTCCTCGGATGATTTTCAAGGTAGAAAGCCATTTACAGAAGGGGAGGTTAAAACGATCAATTACTTACAAGAGCAATTCAAACAGTATGGACTAGAACCTGGAAATGGGGACTCTTATTTTCAAGATGTACCAATGGTGGAAATAACTGCTAACCCTTCACCCACCATGATCATATCTGGAGGATCTGACGATTTAGTGCTGAATGTTTCGGAAGATTTTGTGGCTTTCAGTGAACAGTCGGTCGATAATGTAAGTCTAAACGCTTCTGATTTGGTATTTGCTGGCTATGGGGTGGTTGCCCCAGAGTACGATTGGAATGACTATGAAGGAATAGATGTCAAAGGCAAGACCGTAGTTGTGCTGGTGAATGATCCTGGTTTTGCGTCGGGAGATTCTACGTTTTTCAAAGGAGAGACCATGACCTATTACGGTAGATGGACTTATAAATATGAGGAAGCGGCTCGACAAGGTGCCGCAGGATGTTTGATCATTCACGAGACGGTTCCAGCTGGCTACCCTTGGTTGGTAGTGAGAAATTCCTGGTCAGGTGCTATCCTGAGTTTAGAGAAATCAGGAGGCGATTTTCAGTCGGATATAATGGGATGGATTACACGTGATGCTGCCATCAAAATATTTGAGGCATCCGATCAGGACATGAAAAACTATTCCCAACGATCAAGAAGTGCTGATTTTAAGGCAATTAGCCTGGGGTTATCAGCCACTGTTGCTGTTGGAAATGAAATAAGAAAGGACATGTCTAAAAATGTGATTGCTAAAATCACTGGCACTGAAAAACCAGATGAATACATTATTTATTCAGCACATTGGGATCATTTGGGTATCGGAAATACAATTGATGGAGATTCTATATATAATGGGGCGTTGGACAATGCATCAGGTACAGCCACGCTACTAGGTATTGCGGAAGCTATGTCAAAATCAGCGAAACCGAAACGGTCTGTAATTTTTCTAGCCGTGACCGCTGAAGAGCAAGGTTTGCTAGGGTCGAAGTATTATGCGGAGAACCCTTTGTACCCTGTTGCTAGTACGGTGGCTAATATTAATATGGATGGAATCAGGGCTTACGGACCAATGAAGGATCTCACTGTGGTAGGGTATGGCCAGTCTGAATTGGAGGATATAGCTGAAATATATGCAAAAGAGCAAGGACGTTATATTATTCCAGACCCTAATCCGGGCAAAGGTTATTTTTTCCGCTCTGATCATTTTGAATTTGCCAAAGTTGGAATCCCTGCTTTGTATGCCTCCGGAGAATATGAGCACATGACCAAAGGGGTAGACTATGTAGACAGTTTGACCAGGGTTTATCTCTCCTCTCAATATCACAGACCTCAAGATGAGTATGATCCCGCTACATGGACATTCGACGGTATGGCTTTGGACGGTATGTTGATGTATAATGTAGGCTGGCAGCTCGCCAACTCTAATGAATGGCCAAAGTGGAAAGTAGGCTCAGAGTTTAAGTCGATTCGTGAGAAATAGGGAAGAGCTAAAGGGTACATTCAGAACTTTAATCAGATAATCTAACGCTATCGGAAGATCTGCTACTGCACTGTACCTTCCTCACCATCAAAACTAACAGTATCTCCTGACCGCATCTTTTTTCTAATACGAGATTCCACTTCGCCATTGACGACCACTTTGCCTTCTCTGATCGCGGTTTTACCTTCTCCGCCACTAGCGACCCAATTTAGAACCTTTAGAAGGTTGTTGAGCTCAATGTATTCTTCACCTGATTTTAGTTTGAATGTTTCCATGTTGACAGATAAGTTAGACTAATTTGGAGCGTCTGACTGGTTTCATTTCCCATTGATATCAGAGTAATCGTAAATCAGTCATTCTTTTGGATTCTCTTATAAAATGAAATACCAACTCTGCAAATGTGATCTATCAAATCTTGGTTTTCAATTTTATTATAAATGGAAAGATCGATTTTGTAAGGTAGGAGGAGGTCGTCCAAATCGTTTTCGATGGAAAACAGTAGCTGAAGAGATAAATTCTTCCCTTTTAAGGTAAGGTCAATATCAGACCCATTTTCATAGTTGCCTTTTACACGTGACCCAAAAATCACAGCTTCATCTACTTGAGAATAGCGTTCAAATACTGAATTTATTTTTTGAATTGTAGATTCTTTTAGTCCGAAGTTCATTTTGGCGTCAGTTTTGACTCCTTCCCACCAGATATAATTTCTTCCATCTTTTTTTTGAAAGTCATGAAAAGATGAAAATAAGAATTGAGAATTTTCTCCGAAATTTCGTCTGCGGTCTTTTCATTGTAAGTGTGTGATGATTCGTTCCTACTCGAAATCATTTCCATCCAACCTTCACCATCTGTTATTAGCCCCATTTGGAATGCTTCTCGAGTAGCATCCTTAGACCCATAAATTTTAACTGTACCCTGATCTTCCACAAAGTCTTTGATGGTTTTCCAGGCTAATTCATGGGTAAATTCAAAAGCTTGTATAAGTCCTTGCTCTTCTAAATCCGAAAGCCCCCGATCGTTAGATATACTTACGGCATTTGTTAGTTGACTTAATGCCTTATTGAAATTGCTAAAGCGTTGGTGCCATCTAATATCCTGTTCCATTCATGTGAATATCAGTGGTTCTACTTTCCAATACAAAACTTCGAAAAGATATTTGCCAATAGGTCATCTGTAGTGATCTCTCCGGTGATCTCTCCCAAGTGATGCAGTGATTGACGTATATCCATCGCTACAAAGTCATTGGTAACCTGCTTATCGATACTTTCAATGACCGTCATTAGCGACTGCTTGGTATGAAGCAGGCTTTCATAGTGGCGGAGATTGGTGACGATGGTATTCCCGGTTTTGAAGTTATCCAGATGGATCACTTCTACGATCCGGTCTTTTAGTTCTGATAAATGCGTTTTGTGTGAAGCGCTGATGAAGATCCAACGGCTATCTGATTTGAGTTGATCCACTAACTCAGGATCAGCAGTATCAATCTTGTTACCCACAAGCAAGTAGGGGATGCCTGCGTTTTCCAGTCGATTAATCTGCTGATGAATTTCCTGTGGGTTCTCATTGGCCAGATCAAACATAAACAGGATCAAAGAAGCTTCCTTCATCTTTGAGTGCGTACGTTCTACGCCAATCTTTTCTACAGCATCTAGCGTCTCTCTAATACCAGCCGTATCTATGAATCTGAAACTGACCCCTTCGATAATCATCTCGTCTTCGATGAAATCCCGCGTTGTACCCGGTATGTCAGAGACAATAGCCTTTTCCTCGTTGAGCAGCGCATTGAGCAGCGTGGATTTACCCGCATTGGGCTTACCAGCAATCACTGTGGGCACGCCATTCTTGATCACATTGCCTAGATCGAAGGAACTGATCAGGGCATTGATTACGACGAGCAGCTCATTGACCAGCTTCTTAAGTTCATCACGGCTAGCAAACTCTACATCCTCTTCACCAAAGTCCAGCTCGAGCTCAATCATTGAGGCGAAGTGAACCAAACGCTCTCTTAAGTCTCGAATCTCCTGAGAGAAGCCACCACGCATTTGGTTGAGCGCTGCTTGATGACTGGCGGCTGAGTCTGACGCGATCAGGTCAGCGACAGCCTCAGCTTGTGCTAGGTCGAACTGACCATTCAAGAAAGCCCGCTGTGTAAACTCACCTGGCTTAGCCAGTCTCGCTCCCTGTCTTACCAGCAATTGGATAACCTGCTTCAGTATATAGTTAGAGCCGTGGCAGCTAATCTCCACTACATTTTCCTTGGTAAAGGACTTAGGAGCTATAAATACGGACACCAGCACTTCATCAATAATCTGATCACCATCTCTGATGGTTCCGAAATGGATGGTATGGCTATCCACAGTGCTGAGATCAGCCCCCCTAAAAACCTTATTGGTGAGGGCTAATGCTTCCATTCCCGATAGGCGGATCACACCGATGGCCCCAACTCCTGAGGGTGTAGATAATGCAACGATGGTGTCTTGATGACTCTGATTCATAACTGAAGACAAATCTAAGCTATTGGCAACAGTTAAGGCTTAGCGAAGTAATGTGATTAGGACATAGACTTTTGCGCAAAGTAATGATCATGCCTTGGTTGCTACCATTGATTTTTCTTCTTTTGCAGTTCAATTTAAATGGAGATGAACGTGAGAGTAGTATTAGCCTTTGTAGTGTTGTTTGCTTTTGGGATGGTCGGATGTCAGTCTGGTAATGATCTCGGCGTGCAGTTGATGTCAGGAGATGGTCAGGATTTGGGCACATTCACGAAAGGAGAGAAGATCGTTATCCCTGGCGTACTTTCAAATGCTACAGATAGCACCAGATTGCTTTTTGCCATTAACCTTTCTCCACTGAGGTTGGTGGTAAGCCCTGGTGAAGAAGGCACTAAAGACATGCAGGATTTCACGATTGAGATCGAAGACAAGGATGTGTTCCTCAGGGATGGTATCAATGAGCTTATACTTATGAGACTCGATGGGAAGCAGCAAGCTGAGCATAGCTTGAGCTTCGAGCTGCAGTAGGGATTGCCTAGTTTCTGTTCTTTTTCAGTACCCTAATGAGTTGGTTAGCAGTTTTGTAACCAGGTTCTATTTTACGCACCTGTAGTTCCTCGTCCAAGAATAGGAGTGTGGGATACCCCTCAATTTTTAGTTCTCGGATCAATTCAATAGGCGTCATGCTCTTGCCAAGTAAGTTGACTTGGTATTTGTGCTCACCGTTGATCTTGGTGGTATAATAGTGCTCATCCAGATAAGCCGCTACCTCCGAATCAACGAATGTCGTTTTTTCCATTTTCTTGCACCACCCGCACCAGTCGGCGTAGAGTTCGATCATCACAGGTCTTGGCTCTGCTGCCTGCAGCGCCTTAAGCTCAGTTACTTCTTTCCAATCAATCACTCGATTCCTTGTAGAAAAGGAGCTTAGTAAAAGGATGGGAATGACAAAGAGTATGGACTTAGCTGGAGAGAGCATCTGGAGTTGGTTCTGCGATTTGCTTCTTGAAGATAATGCCGTGGCTCGGTGAAAACAAAAAGGCAAGCGCAAATAGCAAGCCTGCGACAGTAGACATAGCACCTGCTATGGAGGCGTCAATGGATGCTGCAAGGTAGTACCCTAATATTGAGATTACCACGCCGAGACCTACCGTAATCAAGAGCATCACCTTGAGGTCATCTGTTAGCAGGTAGGCAGTAGCTGGTGGAGCGATCAATAAGGCCACTACCAGTATTGCTCCTACGGACTCAAATGCCGCCACCGTAGTGAACGATACCGCACCCATCAACAAGTAATGCCAAAGTGTAGCACTAATACCTATGGCCGCCGCGTAGGCTGGGTCAAAAGTGGTAAGAAACAATTCCTTATAGCCTAGCAGAATAAATGTAACCACACCTACTAATACAAAGGACAAGACATACAATGTTCTTGGCCCTAGGTTAGTGCCATCCTCAAGTATCCATAAGTCGAGTGGGACATAGGCGATCTCTCCATAAAGCACACACTCCTGGTCAAGGTCTACTTGACCCGCATATACTGAAATGAGAATTACGCCTAACGCGAATAACCAGGTGAAGGTCACACCGATAGAAGCATCGGACTGGAGTTTGCCTTTTCGATGAAGAAACTCAATCAGGAAAGTGGTGAATACACCGATCAGCCCAGCACCGAGCAGCATAGTGACTGAGTCTCGGTTACCTGCAATCAGAAAGGCAATTACAATTCCCGGTAGGACAGCATGAGAAATAGCATCTCCTACCATAGCCATCTTTCGTAGAATAAGATAGCAGCCCAGTAAGCCACACGAGATGGCGACCATGCTCCCCGCTGCGATGATATAGAGTTCGTTCATGATTCGTAGGGGATTTTAGACATGTGCGGATCTACATCTGGATACTCCAGTAGCTTCTCAAGTTTTGCTTCAAGCTCAGGGGTAATAATATGCTCAATGGTCTCTGCATCATCATGCACGTGATCGGGTGCAATGTGCAGATACTGAGTAAGATAAAGCTCCCAGAGACGATGGAGTTTGATGGTACGCTGACCCTTGTTCTTCCCTTCTATTGTCAACTGCCAACTACCATGTTCAGACTTAAGATAACCGTGTCGCTTGAGACGCGATAGGCCTGAGGACAGCTGGCCACTTGCCAACTCACGTCGCTCAGCTAGTATATCGGAAGTACGACTGGAAAAAAAGTCACCATCAACCTCTCCCAGCTGATAAAACATCTTAAGAATATTCTCATCTCTAATCTTCTTTTGGATGCGTCGCTGCTTGACCATTTTGTAAAGAATACCCTTGCGCGGCGCAAAGAAGAAAGAGAACATGGCGATGATGGATATGATCATTACGATCCAGGGACCAGTAGGCATGGCAGGGGCGGTATAGGACACATACGCTCCGAAAACTCCTGCGAACGCTCCAAAGATCGCGGCGAGTAGGAGCATCACTTTAAGCTGATCTGTCCAGAACCTGGCTGCTGCTGCCGGAGTGATCAGCATGGCGGCCATCAGCACTACACCGACCGCTTGGATGCCGATCACCACGGCCATCACAGTAAGTGTCGTCAGCACGAGTTCTAGCCTTCTGACAGGGAAGCCGATGGACTTTGCAAAGTCTTCATCGAAGGCTATCAAGGTCAGCTCCTTGAAGAAGATGAAGACTACCACCAGGAGGATGATGCTGATTGTCGAGAAGACGATCACATCTGTTCCCACGAGTGCTGCAGCCTTGCCAAATAAGAAAGAATCAAGACCGCTCTGTGCCGCATTGCCAGAGTGCTGAATCTTGGTAAGGAGCATAATGCCTAGCCCGAAAAAAGTAGATAGTATTAGGCCAATGGCTGTGTCTTCTTTGATTCTTGAGCGTGCCACGATTTGATCTATGATGACCAGCGAAAGCCAGCCAGTAATGAATGCTCCGACCACCAAATACACCGGATTCTTATTTCCAGCTAGCATGAAGGCCAAACATACACCGGGAAGTACGGCATGGGCCACAGCATCACCTACGAGCGCTTTTTTCTTCAAAAATGTAAAAGAGCCTACGATTGCCGAGCTGATAGCCAGTAGTACAGTACCCGTAACAACGTATCTAGTGTTGGGATCCTCGAACGATAGGAATTGCAATAGATCGTTCATATGGTTTTCTCCCTATTAGGGAATTCTCCTTTCTTCAGTAGGTTGCCGACTTCCGATAGTAGCGTGAGCTTGCCTCCATAAGTTTCTTGTAGCAGTTGTTGGGTAAAGACTTTTTCTGTAGGTCCCGAAGCGACAAGCCTCGTGTTGAGTAGGATGATCCAGTTGAAGTAAGTTTCTACAGACTGCAAATCATGGTGAACAACAATCACCGTTTTACCCTCATCGGACATCTTCCGCAGTAGGGTAATGATCGCTTTTTCGGTTGCGGCATCCACACCGGCAAAGGGCTCATCGAGGAAGTAAATATCTGCCTGCTGTGCCAGTGCTCTGGCTAGAAACACACGCTGCTGTTGACCACCGGAGAGTTGGGAGATTTGCCTGTTGACGAATGTCTCCATGCCCACCTGTCGCAATGCTGTGAGTGCCGCTTCACGATCAGCTTTCTTTGGTCTGCTAAACAAGCCTAGCTTGCCATACCGCCCCATCAGTACCACGTCCATGACAGAAGCAGGGAAATCCCAGTCGACAGTGCCGCGCTGAGGCACATAGCTTACCTGATCCCTTACCTCATCCAATGATTTTCCGAACAGCTCAGCATAGCCACTACCTAGCGGAATCAGCCCCATAACAGATTTGATTAGTGTAGATTTTCCCGCCCCGTTAGGGCCAATGATTCCTACAAGGCTGCCTCGAGGAATGGTCAAGTCGATCCCCCAGAGCACAGGTTTCTTATCGTAGCTTACCGTGAGGTCATGGACCTCAAGTACTGGATTATCAACTTGTTGTATCATGGCAGCTTACTTTAGTGCTTTAGTAATGGTATTGACATTTTGGGAGACCATCCCGATGTAGGTGCCTTCGAAGGTTCCCCATGGACCCATGGCATCCGAGTATAGATTACCCCCGATGACCACATCATGCCCTCGCTCCCTACAGCCAGTGACCACCGCTTCGATGGCCTTTGGTGAAACAGACGTCTCTATAAAGACCGCTTTGATCTGTCTGCCCACAATTAGCTTGACCAGCTCCGAAATATCCTTCAAGCCAAATTCCGATAGGGTAGAGACTCCCTGCAGACCAATCACTTCTATGCTGTACGCATCACCGAAGTACCCAAAGGCATCATGTGCTGTGATGAGCACGCGCTGATTTTCAGGTATGAGAGCAATCTCCCGCTTCACCCACTGATGGAGTGTATCCAATGACTGTAGGTAGGCTTTAGCATTCTGCTGATAATAGCTCGCATTTTCAACGTCTTGTTTGACCAATACATCCCTCGTATTCGTCACGACCTGTCGCCAGAGTGATACATCAAACCATACATGGGGGTCATTGGCATCATCGTAGATCGGGTTGTCCCTAAGGAGTTCTTTAGGAAGTACCTCCGCTACCGCAACAACAGGTTTGATCCGCTGAAGCTTACCAAATACCTCGCCCATTTTACCCTCCAGGTAGAGGCCGTTGTACAATATGAGGTCTGCCTCAGTGAGCTTTGACAAGTCGCCTTGTGTGGCTTTGTAGAGGTGTGGATCAACCCCCGGGCCCATCAATGCCAGGACGTTTACAGAGTCGCCAGCAATGTTGATGACGGCATCATAGATCATGCCGGTGGTAGCCACTATATTGAGCTTGTCTCCCGGTTGTCGCTCTTGTGTAGGAGAGGCACAAGCGCTTATCAGAATCAAGGCGGCCAATATGAATATATAAGTATGTTTCATTTTTCTGTAACCAGAATGTTATCTGCTGTTTGTTTTGAAATATAGATTGCTGATCTATTGTCTATTTCGATCTCTACTGAGCCGTCAAACTCCACGACTTCCAAGACCTTGATCTTGGCGCCCAGGTAGATGCCAATGCGATCGAGA
>JAVKDO010000071.1:0-70170 GCA_040222235.1 Cyclobacteriaceae bacterium | reverse complement strand
TTTGATCGTCAATGGCTGGTACTCATCTCCAGGTCTTTTAAACTCTATGGTGAGGCTCTCGTCTTCATTGATATAGCCGAAAGTGTCATATTCCACTTTGTCATCGAGGAACCATTTGACAGAAAAGAGACCCGGCCTGTTGGACTTATTGAACCTCCCTTTGACCTCTCCACCTTTCCACGTGGACATATCGGAGGTGATGACATATCCGATATATTCCTTATCCTGTTTCTTGATACCCATCTCGTAGTTATACATACCTGAATTGAACCCATAAAGTCCCTCCAGTGGCTCCAGTTCACCACCTTTAAGGTACAGTATGAGTGAGTCCACTTCTACGGATCTACCTTTTGGCGGTAGCAATGCAAGCTCTGGCTTAAACACATAGGGATAGGACTTAAAGTCGCGTAGCGATCTGTCAATGGCACGATGAAAAGCTTCAGAGCTATTGGCTCCATCACCCTTCCCATTAAGTTCGAGTACGGTAATATTTTGACAGTTGTAGAAATCTAGGGCTACCTGATAGTCTCCAAAGGCTTTTGGGATCGTAACCACATTGACCCAAAGGCCGAGACACTTATTGTCCGCAAGCTCTTCTGGCCATGAGATTTCATTTTCAGCAACTACACGGTATTTCAGCCCGAAAAGCTTTTGACGGAGATAGGTGGAAGCATCGTAAGGATCACGAGCACCTTCGTACATCGAGGTATTCACAATGAGATATTTATACTGATCTAGTACTTGAAACTCCTCCTGAGCATAAGTATTGAGACTAAGCAATAGCAGCAAAACTGCGAGTATTCTATTCATAATCCTGTCTGTTGTATATTTCAGGTAACGCACAAATGTAAGCATGAAGTCAGAACCCATTATTAAAAACTTGCAAGATACGCTACCGCAAAAGGGTACGGTTACCTGGATTGGGTTGCGGCCAGCATCAAGAGAACCACTCGTATCCGTAAATCAAGTATCCGCTTCTCAAAAAGGTGCACTGGAAGGGGATCGTTTTAATGGTCAGTTTAGCAAAAAACGCCAAGTGACCCTTATCCAAGCTGAGCATATTGATACGGTCTCTTCTATCATCGGAAAGCAGGTCGAACCTGACCTGCTTCGTAGAAATATAGTCGTATCAGGGATTAACCTGTTGGCGCTCAAGGACAAGTCGTTCAACATTGGTACCGCAGTATTGAAGTATACTGGTCTTTGTCATCCGTGCTCTCGAATGGAGCAGAATCTTGGTCCTGGTGGCTGGAATACCATGCGCGGGCACGGCGGCATCACCGCTCAGGTCGTAACTGACGGAGTGATCTCAGTGGGTGCTGAAGTGACGGTAGCTGATACCATGTCCTCTTCTACGGCATGACCGTTAGATGATGGCGCCTCAAGTGCGTCTTTCTCCTCAGCTAAGTCTTTCTCTGGAATCAGGCTTGACTTTGTGACTTCCCAATAAGGGTCACTGAGCTGTCCATAGTCATTGTGATACTGGGTCAGGAGGATTTTGACAGTATAATTCAGACGCTTCAATGCATCTTGTACATGTTCTTTTCTATTGCGTGGATGCCAGATGAAGAATTTGACAATGGGGAATGACTTGTTCCTAAAATCCCCAAGTATCCTCGCAAGATCAGGCCTTTCTTGAGCGCTGATGGCTTCCACAGCTTGTTCGGCGAGGAATGAAAGTTCTCCCAGCATATGGTTGTATAGCACATGTCGTGCGTCTTCACTTTGGTGCTCTGCGACAAACTCCTTGCAGTAAGCATTCAACAAATTGAGGCTGGGAAGGCAATTCTGAGGTTCGGCGTACACATTAGGTTGCCAGAGTATTTCCCGATAGGTGAAAATGGAGGGGAGGAGTTCCGTATCATAGTCAGCTTCCTCATTGAGACTGATCAGATCATCTACCGACAACTTCTCATACTTCACATGCCCCGCGATCAGATCAAAGTGCCAAGCGCCAGGCTTTGCATCAAGCAGATCGAGGAATTCCCATATTTCCGTTAACGGCAGTTTCATTTCCTGCCAAATTAATTGATTTAGCAGGAACGAAAAACATAGAGCGGGCTAATGCGAAGGAAATCCTTGGGCTTTCATCACATTTTGAGCTTGCAATATATGTCGCTGATGATGTGCAGTATTAAATCGGTAGCAATCACCAAGCTTGAATCGAATGACAGGGCCAAGTGCTGAGGTAACTCTGACTTTGTTGAGGTTTAGCTTTGCTGACTCTTGTATGAACCCGAGGAGCTCCTTGTGATGTTGGATGCATTCCCCAAAAACTTCGTGACTAATGAGAGCAGAAGCTGTGGGTTCAAACTTTGAGATGGTCTTCATCTTCCCCTTAATTTTGCCGTCGGACTGAGGTTGCATCATGTTAGTGAGATAGTTGCCAAGAAGGCCTGGTTTAAACTCATCTGTAGCTGCATCTCTTGACGCAGCGCTAATTTGTTTTTTGATTTCAGGGATGTAGTGTCTGCAAGCAGTGTTCATGTGCTCGACACACTCCAAGATGCTCCATTTTTTGGGACTAGGTTTCCAGTTGAGTTGGCTTTCAGATAGCTCTTTCAGTTGATTGGAGAGCGTGTCGATGATCTCCTGAGTGCGCTGGCCTTCATCTTTGAGTAGTTGTGTTGCGTTCATGGCTTTGAGTTTGGCTCAAAGCTAGGTAGCCCAAAATCGGCTATACTTGATCTAGATCAATTTCGAATTTTTGCTCTCAGTCGACTCAGGGTTTCCGGCTTCATGCCAAGATAAGACGCCAGATGTTTTAAAGGGACGAGTTGAAAAATTTGAGGAGTATCTCTCGTGAGCCGCTGAAGCCTTTCCTCCGCAGAGTAGCCGAGTACGGCGATCTCATGATCTACCTTCTTCAGTAGCATACCCTCTAATGTCAGGCGCATGTAGCGCTCAAAATTCTTAAACCTATCATACAATGACTCCAAATGATCTCTGTGGAGGCTGACCATAGTTACGTCGGAGATCGCCTGCACAAACACATTGGTCGGTAGTCGAGAGATGAAACTGTCATAGGCACCCGAGAGCGAGTAGTCAAAGCCAAAACCAGCAACCAGTTCCTCGCCATCTTTGATATAATATCCCCTAACCACCCCCTCAATCATCCAGTAGAGATGATTTTCCATGTCCCCAGCACGTATTGAGTGCTCTCCTCTTTCAAGTGTGCGGATTTCGATGAGATCAACAAAAGCATTCCACTCTTCATCTGTGAAGGCCACTTTTTCACTCATTCTAGTTCGTAAAGTGGATAAATCGGGCAGGGCTTTTGACATAGATTGTATTGAAGGATATTCTTGAATTTACCTAGGCATAAGCCAATATCAAAATCAGCCTAAGTCCTCATCAGAAAATGAAATGAATGCTAGATTTACTATCTTCTTATTTTTAGAGAACTCTATCATGAAAGCGTTAACGAACTCATTAGCTACTGCAATATTGATCGCAGGCCTGTCCAGCTGTGGTGAGGACTATGTGGTAAGCACCGCCGAAGCACCTCAAGGGGAGATTCAGGATATTCAAAAGCAACTTCAGAGCCAATTGATTCTGGCTAATGATGGTGATACGATCAATCTCCCAGCGGGAGTCTTTGGCTTTACCAAAAGCATTTTGCTTGAAGGTAAATCCAACATTCTGATAAGAGGAGCAGGTATGGATGAGACTATCCTGACTTTCCAAAATCAAGAAGAGGGTGCTGAAGGTATGAGAGTGTCCAACGGAGCAAACATATCCATGGCAGACTTCACGATTCAGGATGCAAAAGGTGACAACATCAAAACCAATGATATCAACGGCATCAGCTTCATTAATGTGAAGTCAGAATGGACGGGTAAGCCAGATGAAAAAAATGGGGCATATGCATTATACCCTGTCATGTGTCAAAATGTATTGATTGAGGGCTGTGTGGCGATTGGTGCGAGTGATGCAGGCATCTATGTGGGGCAATCGACTAACGTGATTGTGCGCAATTCTGAAGCCTATAATAATGTAGCCGGCATAGAAATTGAAAATACGATCAACGCTGATGTCTACGACAATGAGGCGCATGACAATACTGGCGGTATCCTTGTCTTTGACCTTCCAGGATTGAGTCAACTCGGGAGGGGCACCCGAGTTTTTGACAATAAGGTCTACCGGAACAACTACACGAATTTTGCTCCTGAAGGAAATATCGTCGGTTCTGTGCCTCCCGGTACAGGTATGATGGTGTTGGCATCAAGAGATGTCGAGATTTTCAATAACAAGATTGAAGACAACAAGACTGGTAGTGTGGCATTGATCTCTTATTTGTTTGTGGAAGCCACGAGTGAGCCTGTCCCAGCGGACGAGTCTCGCGACTTGTCTATGGCCGGAAATATAGCGGCCTACAAGGCTGATCAAAACTATGACCCCTATCCATCTGGCATCTATATCCATGACAATGAGATCACTAATAAATACACCCTCCCGACCTTCGAAAATGATATTGGTTACCTGCTTTTCCTCTCCTTTTGGTTTGACAAACCAGAGCTGCTATTTGATGGCATCATTGATCCGGATTTGGGGGAATCGCCAGATCTCACATCTATTCTTTGCATGAAGAATAATGGAAGTGTTGGTTTTGCTAACCTAGATGCCTTCAATGAATTTGAGAACGTAAGCCAGGATGTTTCTGCACATGAGTGCACCATGGAGCCATTGCCGAAAGTGAGGTTGCAAGAAATGCTTTTGGCCGGTGAATAGGAATCTGTTTTGGATACTCGGCTTGATCTACTTACTGCTGCCCGCTTGCGGTCAAGGAGATAGACCTACGGCAGAGGGCAAGAAAACTCGAGAGCGCTTATCAGCAAATGATAATATTCGGACAGAGCGAACCGACCTGGGTATTGGGTTGGATAAGCTTTCAGAATATGAGTTTTTCGCGGCTCCAATGAAGGATCTTATTCCGGTAGGAGATGTCGTACCCTATGAGTTGAATACCCCACTATTTAGTGACTATGCACACAAGGCACGTTTTATCAAATTTCCGGTAGGAGTATCTGCGGGCTACAACGCTGAGGAAGTGCTGGACTTTCCAACAGGCACGGTGCTCATTAAGAACTTCTACTATCCTGAAGACTTCAGCAAGCCAGAAGGTGCCCGAAAGATCATCGAAACTCGGCTTTTGCTCAAGGAAGCAGATGACTGGGAAGCGTTGAGTTATATATGGAATGATGAGCAGACCGAGGCTTATCTCGAGGTGACAGGAGGTACGGTAGATGTGTCATGGCGGTATACTGATGGCCTTATCAGAAATGTGGCTTACTCTATCCCCAACCTCAACCAATGCAAGAACTGCCATGCTTACAACAATGAGATAAGGCCGATTGGCCCAACTGTCCGGCAACTCAATCGGGAGAATGACTTCCAGAATGAGAGCCATAATCAGTTGGCATATCTGACAAGTCAGGGTTACTTAGAAGGCAGCCCTGAGCAGAGAGAATGGCCCAAGTTGGCAAGCTGGGAGTCGCCTGAGGAGCAATCCATTGATGATCGTGCAAGAGCCTATTTGGATGTAAACTGCGGCTCATGCCATCGACCAGAAGGTTCAGGAAATACCTCGGGCTTGTTTCTGCATTATCATGAAATGAATGATGCCGCTCTAGGGATTAGAAAATCCCCAGTAGCGGCCGGTAGAGGGTCCGGGGGATTTAAATATGATGTGTTTCCAGGACATCCCGAGGAGTCAATATTGATTCACAGGATGAAGTCGCTTGATCCGGGTGTTATGATGCCTGAGATGGGAAGGAAGCTCGTTCATGATGAAGGGGTAGCATTGATCGAGGCATGGATTAGAAGCCTGGGAGATTAATTATTCACAATACATATTTGGCCAACCACTAACCTGACTGCATCCCCAGTTTTTAGGGTTGACTCTATCATCTCTTAGAATAAAGTCCTAGGCCCAGTGCTTTTCGCAACTTATCACTGCCTTTCTTCCTAAATTTAAGAATATGGAGAAGCGATGGGTGTATGCCAGAGGTGGCGGTGATGATAATGTGGCGGAGCTGAGTGCTTCCCTCAACATCAACCCTTCTCTCGCGGGTATCCTGGTACAACGAGGCATTCATAACTTCGATGAAGCCAAGCATTTCTTCCGACCGTCTTTAGAGGATCTCCATGACCCGTTCTTGATGAAGGATATGGATCGAGCTGTGGATAGACTGACCGAGGCTATCGCAAATGAAGAAAAGATACTCATCTATGGAGACTATGACGTAGACGGTACGACGGCTGTATCTCTGGTCTATGGCTTTTTGCGGCGATATTACGACCAGCTCGACTACTACATTCCCGATAGGTACAAAGAGGGATATGGGATCTCTGAGACCGGCATCCGCTGGGCGCATGACAATGGCTTTTCGCTGGTCATCGCCCTCGACTGTGGCATCAAGGCCATAGATCGGATGAACCAGGCCAACGAGTTGGGTGTAGATGTCATTATTTGCGACCATCACCTTCCAGGAGAGAATTTACCAGCTGCCTATGCCGTGCTTGATCCCAAGCGCGTCGACTGTAGCTACCCCTTTACTGAACTGAGTGGCTGTGGAGTCGGCTTCAAGCTCATGCAGGGTTTCTGTCAGCAGCAGACCATCGATCACATGGAGTTGTTCGGTTTTCTGGACTTGCTCGCAGTGAGTATTGCTTCCGATATCGTGCCTATCGTAGATGAGAATCGGATCATGGCCTATTACGGCCTTAAGAAACTGAATGATCAGCCCCTGCCAGGCCTAAAGGCGATTATGGACAATAGCGGCTATAGAGGTGAACTGGATATTTCTGCAGTTGTATTCGGCATAGGCCCAAGGATTAATGCCATGGGGCGCATCTCGCATGCCCGCGGCTCTATCCAGCTGTTGCTTAGTCGAACAGAAGAGGAGGCGAAAGGGTTTGCATTGAAGGTCGAAGGCAAAAACGTAGAACGTCGAAACTATGACGCATCGATCACAAAAGAGGCACTAGAGATGATCGAGAGCAATGAAGGCGATCATACAGCCAGGTCCACCGTACTTTACAACAAGGACTGGCATAAGGGCGTGATCGGGATAGTTGCCTCGCGATGCATTGAAAAATACTATCGCCCGACGATCATCTTAACAGAGTCAAACGACAAGGCGACTGGCTCAGCTAGATCGGTACTCGGCTTTAATGTCTATGAGGCTATCGCCGAATGCGCAGAGTTGCTAGATCAGTTTGGAGGGCATCAATATGCGGCCGGCCTGACTATGGATATCAAGAACATCACCGCTTTCCAGGACAAGTTTGAGAGGGTCGTCAGTGAGCGCATCACTGATGATCAGTTGGTACCCCAAATAGAGATCAATCAGTCGATCGACTTTGACATGATCAATCAGAAGTTCTTCAATATCCTGAAGCAGATGTCCCCATTTGGCCCACAGAATATGCAGCCTGTTTTTGCGACGCATAAAGTCATTGCTACCGCCAATACGAGAGTACTCAAAGGGGAGCATTTGAAACTGTTTTTGAAACAAAATGGCTCAAACAAAGTCATGGAGGCTATTGGCTTTGGGTTGGCTGCCTACTATGATATGATTGCTGCTGGTATGAGCTTCAGCGTTGCTTACACAATCGAGGAAAACAATTACCGGGATAGGGTATCTTTGCAGCTCAATGTGAAGGACATTAAGTTCGACTAAGATAGTATTTGCCCATATGATCCTACGAGCAGAAGAGTTAGTTAAAAAGTATAAAAAAAGGACGGTCGTCAATCAGATATCTGTAGAGGTAGGTCAAGGTGAGATCGTCGGTATGCTTGGACCCAACGGGGCAGGTAAGACTACTTCATTCTACATGATCGTGGGTTTGATCAAACCTAATAGCGGGGAAATTTATCTTGATGATCAAAACATCACTGCGCTCCCCATGTACAAGCGAGCCAAGCTGGGGATAGGATATCTGGCGCAAGAAGCATCCGTCTTTCGAAAGCTCTCAGTACAAGAAAACCTAATGGCTGTACTAGAGATGACTAAGCTCTCTAAAACTGCTCAAAAGGAAAAGGCTGAGGAGTTATTGGAGGAATTTAGCCTTACTCATGTAAGGAAAAATCTAGGCATGGTACTGTCAGGGGGGGAACGACGCAGAACAGAGATTGCAAGAGCGTTGGCAGTTGACCCCAGCTTTGTATTGCTAGATGAGCCGTTTGCTGGTGTGGATCCGATTGCCGTGGAGGAGATTCAGTCGATTGTGGCTAAGCTGAAAGACAAGAATATTGGCATCCTCATCACTGATCACAACGTGAATGAGACACTTTCGATTACTGATCGAGCCTATCTCATGTTTGAAGGGAAATTGCTGAAGGCAGGTACTGCTGAGGAATTGGCATCTGATGAACAGGTCAGAAGAGTGTATCTTGGAAAACACTTTGAACTGAAGCGGAAGATTTAGCGTGCGTATTCTTAACTCCATATTGACCTGGGCCTTAAAAAAGCGAATTAGCCAGATAGAGCAGTTCATGATCAACCCGCTGGGGGTTCAGGAGGATCTCCTGATGAATCTCATCAAGGAGGGGAGAAATACAGAATATGGCCGAAAACATGGATTTAGCGATGTGGGTGATCCGTTGAGTTTTCAGCGTTCAGCGCCACTTGTATCATACGAAGACCTTTTTCCTTATGTAGAGCGCACAATGGCGGGTGAGCAAAATCTGCTCTGGCCAACAAAAATTAGCTGGTTTGCCAAATCATCGGGTACTACAAATGCGAGAAGCAAATTCATTCCAGTCTCTGAGGAGGCGCTTGAGGATTGTCATTATGCGGGAGGCAAAGACCTACTTTCGCTTTACATCAACAATTATCCAGAAACGCAGATGTTTTCTGGTAAGGGGCTGGTAGTCGGCGGCAGTCACCAGATCAATCAATTTGATCAAAACTCGGAATCCTACTACGGGGATGTGTCAGCAGTAATTCTTAAGAACCTACCGCTATGGGCGCAGCTAGTGCGTACACCAAGCCTTGATATCGCGCTCATGGATGAGTGGGAAGAGAAAATAGAGAAAATGGCACAGGTGACGCTCAATGAGAATGTCACTAGCATGTCTGGAGTGCCGACGTGGACCTTCGTGCTACTCCAACGAATACTTGAGATTACTGGTAAGAAAAGCATCCTTGATGTATGGCCTAATATTGAGTTATTCGTCCATGGCGCGGTGGCTTTCTCCCCATATCGAAATCTATTCCGTTCTCTGATTCCTTCGGATGATATGCACTATCTAGAGACTTATAATGCCTCTGAGGGCTTCTTTGCGATACAAGATCAACCCGGCTCGAGCGAGTTGTTGCTCATGCTTGATTATGGCATATACTATGAGTTCATACCCTTTGAGCAGATGGATGTGGAAGATCCGATTGTATTGACGCTAGATCAGGTCGAAATCGGGAAAAACTACGCATTAGTCATTACCACCAATGCAGGCCTTTGGCGGTATATGATTGGCGATACGATCAAGTTTACCTCCACAAGTCCTTACCGTATTAAGATCACGGGTCGTACAAAGCATTTTATTAATGCATTTGGAGAAGAGCTGATCATTGAAAATGCGGAGTATGCCATAGAAGAGGCCTGCCATCAGACCAAAGCGATGATGACGAACTTTACTGCTGCACCGAAATACCTCGGTAGTGAGCAAAAAGGCAGTCACGAATGGGTCATCGAGTTCGCCAGGCAGCCGGATAACCGAGAGAAGTTTTGTGAGATTTTGGACGCAAAACTCAAAGAGGTGAATTCTGACTATGACGCTAAGCGCTACCGCAATATTGCACTAGAGGAACCCTTGATACACTTTGTCGAGGAGGGTACCTTTCATCAATGGATGAAGAAAAGAGGTAAACTTGGAGGCCAAAATAAAGTACCCAGGTTGGCCAACAATCGCGACTACCTGGACGACATCCTTAGCCTACTGAAAGTAATGTCTTAAGTTGATGCAGCTGCTCCTCGGTCAGCAGCTCCTGAGCTTGCTGAAATAGCACGCGCTCTTCCTTTCGAACATGTCCTTCAATCAGTTTTCCTAGTCTATCCAACCCCTCACTTTCAGGGCTTAAATTCTTGAAAGCAATCGCTATCTCTTCATGTTCTTTCTGTAGCTCATTGATGAGATCTGAAAGCGAAGAAGCGTAGCTGAAAACCATTGGATAAAGCACTTTTTCTTCAAGTTCAATGTGCTGTTTGAATAGACTATCCCAGATGTTTTCTGCGTACTTAGCCTTGCCTTCCAGGTTCGTCGGCATGCCTTTGTAGGCAGGGGCATCTTTTTTCAGTAACTGCGCTAGTAAAAGTAGTTGATGATGCTCTCGTGAAATGGATATCAGTGCTGGATGACGTTTCAAAGGGGTCTAGATTTTGCTAGTGTGCTTGCGCAAATTAAGCAGAAGTGAGAAAACAATCTATGCAAGTGTCAATGATAGATGTACTACCTTATTACGGGTGATGCTAAAATACTAGAAAAGCGGACAATTGTACTTATCCAAGTCATACATAGGTAAAATGCCTATATGAAGGATTACGGTTTAACATTTTGGTAATATGTAATTTAACCGGACTAAACGCTACTCTTTAGTAATGATCCCTAAAAGATGTGCAAAGCTTTGCACGCCAAAAAAGCCGCATCAAATCCAATGACCTTTGGAAATCGGGCTTTTTCCACATTCAGGTACACTTATCCACAGATTTTGGTGGTCAGTCCATATAATATTGAAAATCAACCACTTAGAGGAAGTCTTTCATTTTCAGACCCTGTGGATAACTTTAAATGAGGGCACTAATCACCTTGAAAATCAGCGACTTGAGGATATCACCTTAGGAGATAGCTTGTCGCTTTAAATTGGTGCGATAGGCGTTGAATATTCGTGATTTGGATACAAACCCTACATATTTACCATCATCGATGACTGGCAGGTTCCAGGCCTGTGTTACCTCAAATTTATTCATGACCGATTGCATTTTTTCCTTGGAGGATACGCTTGAAGGCGGAATGGTCATTATTGAGCGAACGATGATGTTTTGCCTTGCCTCCTCGTTAAACATCATCTCTCTGATGTCATCGAGTGTAACAATCCCTCGGAGCTCTCTTTCTTCATTGACAACAGGGAAGATATTCCGCTTAGACTTTTGAACGAGCTTTACCAAGTCCCCTAGAGTGGCTTCTGGGTCGATGGTCAACAGGTCTTTCTCTACGATTTTCGGTAGGTTAATTAGGCTAAGTACTTGCCTGTCTTTATCATGCTGGATTAGATCTCCTCGCTCTATCAGATGCTTAGTGTAGAGTGAGTGCTTTTCAAAGTACGAGATGGTCGTAAAAGAAATGGCACTGACTAACATTAGTGGTAAAAACAGCGTGTAGCCCTGGGTGATTTCTGCGATTAAGAAGATAGCAGTCAGAGGCGCATGGAGCACCCCACTCATTACTCCGCACATGCCAACAAGCGTAAAGTTGCTGGTACTAGTCGCGTCAGGAAAAATGAGGTTAGTGACTCTAGAAAAAAGATAGCCCGTGACCGCACCAAGGAATAATGATGGAGCAAATATCCCACCGCTACCTCCTGCACCTATGGTAATAGCTGAGGCTATTGGCTTGATAAGCACTATGGCCAAAATAAAGATGATCACCACCCCGACTTGACCACTGTACTGGTAGAAAAATGAAGTCCTGAAAATACTTTCTTCATTACCGTTGATCAATGCTCTAATGGTATCATACCCCTCCCCGTAGATTGGAGGAAAGGATAAGATGATGACCGCCAACAAAACACCGCCTATTAATGCCCTTTTTATATCATTCTCAATGGCTAGGAGTTTGTTCTCAATGAAAATGGTCAACCGGGTAAAATAGAGAGAGACCAAGCCGCACATTAGTCCCAACAATAGGTAGTAGGGCACATGAATGGCCTCAAAACTGTCATGCAGTGTGAAAGAAAACAGACTTTCATCACCGAGCAGCGTAAGTGATATGATCGATCCGGATACGGAGGCAATTAATATTGGGATGAACTGGGATACCGTAATGTCTGTGAGGATGACCTCTACCGCGAAAATGACACCAGCCACTGGAGAGTTGAATATGGCAGATATGGCACCCGCAGAGCCACAAGCTATGAGTAGTGTCCTGCGTTTATAGTTCAGATGTACAAGACGACCGAGATTGGAGCCTATGGCAGAGCCTGTCACGACGATAGGGGCCTCCAGCCCTACAGACCCACCAAAGCCTACTGTAATCGCACTGGTGAGCATTCGCGAGTACATCTTACTCCTAGCGATGATACCGGAGCGCTTAGAAATACTATAGAGAATACTCGTGATCCCATGACCCAATTGCTCCTTGAGAATGTATTTGGCGAGAATCACCGTGAGCAAAATCCCTACTAGGGGATAGCCAAGATAAAGGTAGTTGACTCCTGTAACATCCAGATTAGTGGCTAAAGCCCCTTGAATGAAGTGGACAGTCGTCTTCAGGGTAACAGCCGCAAAGCCTGCTATGATACCTACAAGGCTACTGACGACCAGTATAAAATTGTCTTCGCTGACGTGTTTCAGCCTCCAGGTAAGGAACTTTAATAGCAGGCTACTCTTCTGCATGTCGGCAAATGTAAGAATCTAAACGTGCAATCTGCTTTACAAAATTCTTTTTGATCGATAAAGAATAAGTGTCTCAGCGCCTCGTTGAATCTGCCAACGTTTGCGAAGCAGCTAAACCGTGATTTTAAGTAGAAATCTACCGATATGGGCTTTGAAGATTGATTTCGGGTACGAAAAGAACTACGTGAGATTCGTAACTAATTGCTTGATGCGACTGACATTAGCTTTATCTTTGCGCCCTGAATTTTTCTAGTAATGGACAAGTATAAAATAATATATAAGTGTTTGAAGTCGCCTAACGGAAGTGCGGGACTAGATGGCTATACTGAAGAGAAGGAGTATACCGGAAGAGCATTCAACGGATTTTTCGAGGTTTCTCCGAAGTGGGGTAGCGGTCATTCTACCAAATTGATTGATAAGGGTACTTTTTTTAAATATTTTGACCTAATTAACGAAAACAGCACCCGCGATTCTGAAAAGAAGGTGGCTCAGGTAAAAGTGTGATAAGTTTATTTAAAATAATCATCACATAGTCGTACCATGATATAGTCAAAATGAAGTTCACACAGATTAAGGAGACTTGTCTGTACGTAGAGGACATTGATAAGTCCGAGCAGTTCTACCATGTCTTGCTCAAGTTGCCCGTCATTTCCAAAGTGGAAGGACGCCATATTTTTTTCCGTTGTGGCGAGTCGGTATTGCTATGCTTCCTCAACAAGGCGACCATTATGGAGAAAAACCTGCCACCGCATTATGCGATTGGGCGACAGCACATAGCGCTGGAGGTACCAAAGCGCAGTTGTGACCCATCTAAGCAGGAGTTGTTAGATGCTGGAATAGAACTCATCCATACTGAGCCATGGGGGACAAAGTACGAGTCGGTCTACTTTTATGACCCTGATGGTCATGTGCTGGAGATTGTACCTACCGGAATGTGGGACTAGTGGACGATTGCGTGTAGTGCCTCTTCCACGTATTCAAAGGTGGTCAGCACATCAGCTTTACCATCGACGATAGCCACGTCATGCTCATAATGTGCTGAAGGCTTTCGATCTGAGGTGATGATCGTCCAGCCGTCATTGAGTTGGTTGATACGCTTGGTACCAAGGTTGATCATCGGTTCAATAGCGATGACCAGGCCATTTTTGATCATTGGGCCTCTTCCTCTTTTGCCGTAGTTAGGCACTTCTGGAGACTCATGCATCTTGCGACCAAGACCGTGACCAACGAGCTCCCGCACTACACCATAGCCATACTTCTCAGCATGCTGCTGTATCGCGAAGCTCACGTCACCGATTCGATTACCTGTTTTTACTTGCTCGATACCGAGCATCAGACTTTCTTTAGTCACCCTGAGCAGCTGATCTATTTCGGGGCTTACTTCACCTACCGCAAATGTGTAGGCTTGGTCTCCGTAAAAACCATTTTTAAGGGAGCCACAGTCAACAGATATAATATCTCCTTCTTTTAGTGCCTTATTAGTAGGGATACCATGAACCACTTGCTCATTTACAGAAATACAAAGCGAATTAGGGAAATCATACAAGCCAAGAAACCCAGGTACAGCGTCGTGATCACGAATGTACTCTTCAGCTACCTTATCAAGGTCAAGAGGAGTGACGCCAGGCTTCACTAGTGGTGCAAGTTCACCTAGACACTTGGAGACGAGCTGAGCGCTTTCCCTCATTAGTTCAATTTCCTCTTTACTCTTGTACTGTATCATATACTTCTTTGCAAAAGGTGCAAAACTAGCAAAAAGGTCTTGAATGATGCTCATAAAATAAAAAACCCCAGCCTAGATGGGCAGGGGTCTTAAGTAGAAATCAATTTCTTCTAAATTATGCCTTCAAGCACGTCCTTGATCGGCACCCTCGTACCATCCTTGAAGCTCACAATCCAGGCGTCTTTCACGCCCATTTGTCGCAGATATTTCTTGAATGTGTCAGCTTCCCAATAGTCGCGAAAAGCACCAATGGTAAACTTTTGAACCCCGTCGTTACTCTCTGCATCAAAGTTAGCGTTGTTAGCAGAGTACTTAGTCAGATCTTCTTTCTTGGTGAAAGCACCGATCTGCACTTTGAAGACTACACCATCAGTCCCAACAACAGCACCCTGCTGAGCGACAGCTTTCTGAGATTCCTCTTTAGCAGCGGCTACTTCACTTCTCATGTTTTGTACCTGTGTTTGAAGCTCTTTTACCCGAGCCTCTTTCTCATCTGACTCAGCCTCTGCGGTCTCTGCTCTATCTTCTAGCTCGGCAGCTTCAGCCTTCATGGCCTTGTTCTCGTCTAGAAGGTTTTTGTATTGCTCAGGTTGAAGCTGCTTTATACGCTTTTTCCATTCCTTCATCTCAGCTTTGGACATCTGCGCGTTGACTTCTACTACGCCAATCAAGCAGATTGCAGCGGTAAGAACAATGGCTATTCGTTTCATGGTATTAGTTTTTTAGAATATAATCTGGCTAAAGCTATAAAAGAACTTGATTTAAATCAAATCTGGGCTGCAAAGACAATTGCACTATTTTAAGCTACCAATCATTTTTTCTGGCACTACCCACTCGTCAAATTGTTCATTTGTAAGAAGATCTAGTGCAATGGCCGCCTCGCGGAGAGTAGTTCCTTCTTTATGTGCTTTCTTGGCAATCTTAGCAGCATTCTCATAGCCAATGTGGGTATTAAGCGCTGTAACAAGCATCAATGATTTTTCAAGCTTCTCCTTTATTACCGGCGCGTTTGGCTCTATACCTACCGCACAGTTGTCATTGAAAGACTGACAAGCATCTCCAATCAACCTGGCAGACGTGAGTAAGTTGTAGATCATGACTGGCTTGAATACGTTCAATTCGAAGTGCCCGTTCATGCCTCCGAGACTTACAGCTACATCATTTCCAACTACTTGAGCACATACCATAGTCAAAGCTTCACATTGGGTAGGATTCACCTTTCCAGGCATAATTGATGACCCGGGCTCGTTCTCAGGTATAATGATTTCACCTATGCCACACCTTGGGCCGGAGGCCAACATTCGTACGTCGTTACCTATTTTCATCAAGCTCACTGCTAGCTGCTTTAGTGCGCCGGAGCTTTCTACCACTGCATCATGTGCCGCCAATGATTCGAACTTATTGGGAGCCGTTACAAATGGATGACCTGCATGCCCGGCAATTTTTTCAGCGACCAACTCAGCATATCCTTCAGGTGTATTTAGGCCAGTACCTACTGCAGTACCGCCCAGCGCCAATTCTGATAAGTGATCCAATGTATTGCGTAACGCCTTCAAACCATGGTCAAGCTGAGCCACATACCCGCTGAACTCCATCCCAAGGGTTAGTGGCGTGGCATCCATGAAGTGCGTACGACCGATCTTTACCACATCCTTAAACTTCTTGGCTTTGGCATCCAAGGTATCTCTAAGCAGCTGTACCTTGGGGATGGTATGCTCGACGATCATCTTGTAGCCAGATATGTGCATGGCGGTTGGGAAGGTATCGTTGGAAGATTGTGACTTGTTCACGTCATCATTGGGATGTATAAATTTCTTCTCATCAGTCAAATCACCACCATGAATTACATGCGCACGATTGGCCACTACCTCGTTGACATTCATGTTGGACTGAGTACCGCTTCCTGTCTGCCATATCACCAGTGGGAACTGGTCATCAAGTTTTCCTGCTAAGATCTCATCACATACCTGTCCAATGAGATCAGATTTGTCCTTGGACAGCATACCAAGGGCCTGATTAGTCTCTGCGGCAGACTTTTTTAGGATAGCAAAGGCACGGATGATTTCCATGGGCATCTTCATGTGCTCCCCGCCGATCTTGAAGTTATCCCGCGAACGCTGCGTCTGAGCACCCCAATACTTATCCGCAGGCACTTCTACATTACCCATCGTGTCTTTTTCGATCCTGATATCCATCGCTATCTATTTTAGTTATTCTGTGTTGATTTCCTACCGGAAAATGGAACCGTGGTGTCGATTGAGCACTTCCAAAACGATTCGATTTCCGTGTGGTGAATTTAGTGAGAAACAGCCAATCAATAAAGTAGAATGCACGGCTTTACATTTCCGGTAGGAGCATAAAATCAAAGCGGAATATCGAGACTACAATGCTATTGAGTTAAACGCCGACTATCCCTCTTGCTGAGAGGGTTAAGGAGAGGTGGGAGAGAAATTTGATTAGCTTAAAAGCATTGGAGGAGACTATAGGGGGTGTTTTTTGCCTTGATAATCATTGTCAAACTTCTCAGGTTTGAGAACATTTCTACAAATGAGTTGACTGGGCTATTCTCGCTAGAAATTTCTTACTTTGAATGCAATAAGAACAACGATCATTGGTCGCATGACACAAAAAATCATTCATCTTATTTCTGGACCAAGAAATCTTTCGACGGCTTTGATGTATTCTTTTGCACAGCGCGAGGATGCTTCAGTGATCGATGAACCTTTCTATGCACATTATCTCGTGTCGACGGGAATTGATCATCCGGGTAGAGAGGAGACCATCCAATCCATGTCCACCAATACGACTAATATCCAGCAATCGTTTTTCGACTTTGACAGGACGCCTGTACTTTTTTTGAAGGATATGGCGCACCACTTGATTGACATGGATTTGAGTTTTTTGGATCGGGTGACCAACCTTTTTCTGATAAGAGATCCTCATCAGTTGATTGCATCCTTTGCAGAGGTCATCCATACACCTACAATGCAGGATATTGGTTTGGCTAAGGAGTGGGAACTCTTCAAGGAGATCAGCCAGACGAACGGAAAGCCACCCGTCGTATTGGACTCAGGCGATCTATTGGCTGATCCAGAGCTGATGCTACCAAAGCTATGTGAGGCGTTGGAATTGCCAATAGACATGTCAATGGCCTCTTGGACTGCAGGGGCCCGTCCTGAAGACGGCACCTGGGCCAAATATTGGTACAAAGGTGTGCATAGCTCGACTGGCTTTGCAAGGAGGGAATCAAGCACGAGAGATTTACCAGATCACTGCCGACCACTTTATGAGGAAGCCTTGCCTTATTATCAAAAATTATCTGAGTTTGCCATTCATTAGAAGCCGACTATGCTACAACAGTACAACCCGAAGAACAGAGATCTAATTATTCATGTAGGTGGAGAGCTCTTGCCAAGAGCAGAGGCCAAAGTCTCCGTATTTGACAGTGTCGTGCAAGGAGGGGATGCAGTATGGGAGGGCTTGCGCGTTTACCCAGAGGGTATCGTTTGTCTTTCCGAGCACCTCAATAGGCTCAAGGAGTCGGCGCATGCGTTGGCCTTTGTAGATATCCCCACCCATGAGAAGGTGAAGGCCGCCATTAAGTCGACTTTGGAAGCGAATGGCATGAAGCAGGATACACATATTCGCCTGACATTGACGAGGGGTGAGAAGGTCACCTCAGGCATGGATCCAAGAGTCAATACCAAAGGCAGTTGTCTGATTGTCATAGCAGAATGGAAGCCACTCGTCTACGACAATGCTACTGGCATCAAGGTGATCTCTTCTGCAATCCGTCGCAATGGCCCCCAGTATCTCGATTCGAAGATTCATCATAACAACCTGCTCAATAACATACTTGCCAAAATTCAAGCCAATGCAGCTGGAAAAGATGCGGCTGTGATGTATGACCAAAATGGGTTTGTGGCCGAGCTCAATGATGTGAACCTGTTTATAATCAAGGAAGGCAAGGTGTTCACACCCTATGCGGATGCTTGCCTACCGGGAATCACAAGGGGTACAACAATGGATATAGTTCGAGAGCTGGGCTTGACCATGGAGGAGCGCAATCTCTCCATCACTGAGTTTTATAATGCGGACTGTGTGTTTGCCACCGGTACGATGGGAGAGCTCACACCTGTTGTTGAAATTGATGGTCGCGCGATCCGAGACAAGCGAGAAGTATTCGATGTGATTCACAAAGCCTTCAAGGCAGTGATTCCGTCACTTTGTGAGCCAGTTTAGCTGATTCCTCTGAACTTTGACTTAACTGCAAAATCCCAAAGGACAATTCCGATAGACACGGAGATATTCAGCGAATGCTTGGTGCCAAACTGAGGGATCTCGATGCATATGTCTGATGCATTCACTGCCTCATCTTCCACGCCAAACACCTCATTACCGAAGATGAAGCAATACTTCTGGTCTGCATCAGGCATGAAAATATCAAGACTCACGCTCTGATCTACCTGCTCAATGCTGACTATCGTCCAGGTATCAGCTTTGAGTTTGGCGATAGCCTCAGCAGTGGTCTTCTCATAGCACCAATCCACATTATCGGTAGCTCCTAGAGCAGTCTTTTGTATCTCGCGATGTGGAGGCTGTCCGGTGATTCCCGTTAGGATAATCTGGTCGACTCTGAAAGCATCACTTGTCCGAAAAGCTGACCCCACATTATTTAAGCTTCTGACATTATCTAGCAATACCCGAATGGGCAATTTTTGACTCTGCCGAAATGCCTCAGGACTTAGCCTATCTAGCTCTTCATTTTTTAATTTCCGCATAATTCGGGATGCTATTTAGTGTTAGACTGAGTTCAATTTTAAACAATCATCTATTATGCTGATATTCAATTGATTTGTGCCTTTGTACCTACTAGGAATCGTTTCGAGAGCCTCAACGTGACAGCAAGGTTAATAAAGCTGTCATATTGAGCCTGTCGAAATATTAATCAATTGAATATCAGCATATTTTGAACACATTTTTTCCGAACTCACCTTATTATTGCAAGGTCATTGTAATGATGCCTTTAGCAAAGCTAAACATTTCCATTTCCTCTACTTTCCATGGCCAAAAGCAAGTCTAAATCTGCCACCGAAACGCCCTTGATGAAGCAGTATAATGCGATCAAGAAGCGCTACCCAGGTGCGCTGTTGCTATTCAGGGTGGGCGACTTTTACGAGACTTTTGGGGAGGATGCAGTTAGGGCTAGTAGCACACTAGACATAGTGCTTACTAAGCGCGCCAATGGAGCCGCTAGTCATATTGAGTTAGCTGGCTTCCCGCACCACTCGCTGGACACTTATTTACCGAAATTGGTGCGTGCAGGTCATCGCGTGGCGATCTGTGATCAGCTGGAAGACCCCAAGTCAGTGAAGGGGATTGTCAAGCGAGGCGTCACTGAGCTGGTGACGCCAGGACTCTCCATGCATGACAATGTCTTGGACAAAAAGACCAATAATTACCTGGCTTCTTTGAGTGTGCAAGGTGAGAGCATTGGTATTGCCTTTCTAGACCTTTCCACTGGCGAATTTATGGTGTCGATGGGGGCCTGGCCTTATATCGAGAAGCTAATCCAGAGCTTCTTGCCTTCGGAGCTCATCTTCAACAAAGGCAACCGCGCTGATATCGAGCAGCATTTTGGTGACGCCTACAATACCTATGGGCTTGAAGACTGGGTTTATGGTACAGAGTATGGTTATGAAAAATTGACCGCACAATTTGGTACTGCCAACCTGAAGGGGTTTGGCATTGAAGAAATGAATCAGGCGGTGGTAGCTGCAGGTGCTATCCTCTATTATCTCGAGGATACTGAGCATAAGGATATACGCCACATCCGATCTATCTCCAGGATCGAAGAGGAAAAATATGTGTGGTTGGACAAGTTTACGATCCGTAATCTTGAGTTGCTTACCTCTCAGCAGTCCGATGGCATTCCACTCATCGATGTGCTTGATCATACCCATACGGCGATGGGCTCCCGTATGCTGAAGAAGTGGGTCATCCTACCGTTAAAAAATAAGGAGGCGATAGATCGACGACTTAGTATTGTCAATGCCCTATCGGAAAACGATGAACTGGTGGCACAACTGGTCGACTTGCTAAAGCCGATGGCTGACCTGGAGCGGCTCATCTCCAAAGTAGCGGTTGGACGTATCAATCCACGTGAGTTTAACCAACTCAAGAAAGCGTTAAGTCTTCTTGGACCGATTAGGGAATTGCTCCTAGCCGAGGGAGATGAAGCTTTACAACTGATTGCCAGTCAGATCGATCCTTGTGATTTTCTTTTTTCAAAGATTGATACACTGTTGAAAGAGGAGGTGCCAATCGTTAGCAATCAGGGAAACTTGATCAATGATGGCATTGATGATGACCTGGATGAACTCCGCAAGATTGCCTATTCTGGTAAGGACTACTTAATAGAGCTACAAACAAGAGAGAAGGAGCGCACAGGGATCACCTCACTCAAAATCGCCTATAACAGGGTTTTTGGCTACTACCTGGAGGTGAGCAACGCGCATAAGGACAAGGTGCCCGAGGAATGGATCAGGAAGCAGACGCTGGTCAATGCCGAGCGTTACATCACTGAGGAGTTGAAGATCTATGAGGAGAAAATCATCTCCGCAGAGGACAAGATGGTCGCCATAGAGTCTCGGATTTATCTTCAGCTCATTCAGGATGCCGTTGAGTTTGTGCCGCAGGTACAGCAAGATGGACAGGTAATCGCTACACTGGACTGCCTGATCAGTTTTGCGGTGCTATCGCGAAAGAATAGCTACGGGAAGCCCAATATCACCGATGAAATGGAGATTGACATCAAAGAAGGTCGACATCCAGTGATAGAGCAGCATCTTCCGCCTGGAGAGTCCTATGTACCCAATGATGTGTTCCTGGATGATACTTCACAGCAGTTGATGATGATTACCGGCCCGAACATGGCAGGTAAGTCTGCACTGCTCCGACAGACGGCATTAATCGTACTTATGGCACAAATGGGCTGCCACGTACCAGCCACCTATGCAAGAATTGGGCTGGTAGATAAGGTGTTTACAAGAGTAGGCGCCTCGGACAATTTGTCAAAAGGAGAGTCGACATTCATGGTGGAGATGACCGAGACCGCCTCTATCCTCAACAACCTGTCCTCTAGGAGCCTAATCCTGATGGATGAGATTGGGCGAGGGACAAGTACCTATGACGGCATCTCGATCGCCTGGTCTATCGTCGAGTACTTACACAAGCACCCCAAGTTCAAGGCCAAGACGCTCTTTGCGACCCATTATCATGAGCTCAATCAGCTCACCAATGATTTTCCGAGAATCAAGAATTTTAATGTTTCCGTTAGGGAGATGGATAACAAGGTGATCTTCATGCGCAAGCTTGTCGAAGGGGGTAGTGAGCACAGCTTTGGTATTCACGTAGCTCAGATGGCAGGTATGCCCAATGAGGTGGTCATTCGTGCTAATGAGATCATGCAGCATCTTGAAAAAGATAAGATCAAGGAAAAAGATCACGATAAGCTGCAAGACTTACCGAAGAGCAATTTTCAGATGAGTCTTTTTGAAGCTGATCCTCACTTTGAGGAGGTGCGAAAGATCCTCAATGATATAGATATCAATCGTATGTCACCAGTGGAGGCATTGCTCAAGCTCAACGAAATCAAGACGATACTAAAGGGTTAGTCCTTCTGCATGGGAGCATAATAGTAGAGCAACTGTTTGGTATTCATATTGTGCTCGCTTAGGGTATAGAATCCACCGAGGCTGTCCCAGGCAATCGCCTCGCCTTGTGGCTCGATGATGTAAGGAACTCTCGCTGGATCTTCTTGCAGGATGCTTTCAGCAACCGATTTGGAACCCGTAGGCCAGTAAAAGACTACATTATAATTCTTGACAAGGACTTGTCCATCGCTGTTGATGTCTGCACTGGTGAAGTTTCTCCAATTGATTTTCCCACTTGATGATAGCACCAATTCATCCTGGCCTTCTAGTTTGAACTCATATACCATGACGTTTTCTTCCCGCTTAGTAATGATGATCACCCGATCACTGGTAGGGTCATAGGCAAGAGATTCTGCATCCCGTGGGCCTTCTTGGTATCGAAGGTTGACCGTAGTGATCTCTGCATTTGGAATAGAGAGTTTGTCCTGACCTTGGAAAAGAGGTTCATCTATTATATGAAGACTGATGTTGTCTCGCAGCGCTTTATTGTCACCAATATCACCAATGATGAGTTGGCTTTTGCCATTATGATTCCGCCAAGTCAAGTCCTCCCAATCAATTGCTTCAACACCTTCTAATATGACAGTCATTTTAATTTGAGCTTCCAAGTCGATGAGATAGAGTTTTGGATCATCGCCACTATCATTATGCACCCAGAGATGGCTCGGATTCTTGCGGCTGACCACCATGCCACTGACCTCATCTAACCTCGAGTCAGTCACCTCAGCCAGTGGTTTACCGATCTGAAATAGCGTGTTGTCGATTGCTACTTGAAAATCTCTTTTGTCCTCTTGCTCGCAGCTAGCAAAAGCAAGGATCACGAATGTCAATGTGGGCAATATCTTCATGCTTCTACAAAGGACGGGAAATCAATATTAACCCGACGAAATATCACGCTAAATATTTGCTGTAGCATGTTGCAAAGTTCTAAGCTTCAATTAAATTTGCAATCCTTTTGAACGAAAGAGGAATGCGAGAGTAGCTCAGCTGGTAGAGCACGACCTTGCCAAGGTCGGGGTCGCGGGTTCGAATCCCGTCTCCCGCTCAAGATTCAAGTCCATGCCGCATTTATGCGGCATACTTGTTTTTAGAAGGTAGTATCTACGCTGTAGGTAACGCCTCGGTGGTGGAATTGGTAGACACGCAGGACTTAAAATCCTGTGGACCTTAAAGTCCGTGCGGGTTCAAGTCCCGCCCGAGGTACTTCACAAAAAAGGCTCTGATTAGTTTCAGAGCCTTTTTTGTTGCTGGGTGCCGGAACGCTTTTATTCACCTTCTGGCATCAATACAATCTGAATGTATTTGTCTGTAGAAAGGTACTTCTTGGCGACCTCTCTAATCTTATCTCCTTCTAACTCATCTAGTTTTTCAATTGACTCAGGTATTTCGTTGAAGTCCCAGCCATTGATATGGTACGATCGAAGTGTATTGAGCCAGTAATTGTTCTCCTTAATGTTGACTTCAAAAGCTCGTCTTCTTTGTTCGCGAATCTTCTGAAGGTTTTCTTCAGTGACCTCCTCTTCTTTGATGGAGGTAATGATTCCTTTTGTTGCTTCAACGAGATCATCTACATTTTCTGGGCCACATGGAAACTGTATCCTGAATGTATAGTGTTCATAAGGCAAACCGGTCGTACTGCCGTTTGATCCTGCGCCATAAACACCACTTTTTTCTTCTCTGAGGATCTCGATGAGTTTGATATTGATAAGATCAGCCAATGCACCGAAGTAGAAGTTTTCTTCTTTAGTCCGCTCAAAGGCATCAGTAAAATTCATGATGACCATACTCTTGGGATCTGTTCCTTTATTGATCGTTTCGCTGACCATTCCGCTAGGTGGTCTAACACCTACATCTTTCCACTCGTCGGTACGCTCTATTGTCGGTAGGGAACCAAGATAGGTTGCTAGTAATGGCTTCATCTCCTCAACGTCGAAGTTGCCAACAAACCAGAAAGTGAAATCGCTGGCATTAGCGAATCGTTCCTTATAAAAATCTAAGGCCCATTCTGGGTCTATACTGTCGAGTTGCTCTTCTGTTGGGAAGCCGCCACCTCGCAAATGACCTTGCGACATGATGCGCGCCACTTGGTCATTAAAGTAGAATTGCGGATTAGAGTTTAGATTTTGAAGGAAGCCTTTGTTACGGGTAATGAAGGACTGGAAGGCATCCACATCCAATGTGGGGTTAGTGAAATACAAGTTGGTGAGTTGTAGTAGGGTCTCCAGATCTTGAGGAGTAGAATTGCCCTGTACTCCTTCGGAAAGCTGCCTAATGAAAGGAGATACGCTCACCGACTTGCCGGCGAGCATTTTTTGCAAATCAACATTACTGAATCCAGCTACCCCGCTTACATTAATGATAGACGAGGCATTGGATGCCGACATATAGTTAGCGTCATCAGCGAGAGAATGACCACCTGGGCTAAAGGAGGTCATCATAACCTGATCATTCTTGAAGTCGGTCGGCTTGAGGTACACTGTCACTCCGTTTGAGAGCTTGAGCTCAGTGATGTCAACTTTCTCGTGATAGTCTGTGCTCGCGATACTTCCAGCTTCCGGTAGGTCAGTCATCAACTCTGTGCCCACATCCCCATCATCATAGGCCGTGAGTTCCATACTGGCTGATTGGTCAAGTATTGCAAGCAATTCATCTTTAGTCGGATATTCAAGTCCTTCCTTCTCTGGACCGGTCACGACCAAAACGCGGTTTTCATCGCGAATCAACTTATCAGTCAAACTGTTGATCTCGTCTACCGAAATGCCGGCCATATATTTCTGCACAAAGGCATATTCGAAGGCTATACCAGGGATGGGCTCTGCTTCCAGAAAGTTGCCCAGGTACTCGCTAACATAGTTTTCTGATTCCGTCTTGTCTCTTTCATTGTAGGCCACTTCATAGCTCTGCAGCATGTCCATTTTATAGCGATCAAGCTCTGTAGACGTGAAGCCGAACCTCTTGACACGCTCTATTTCTGCTAAGAGCGCCGATAGACCTTGCTCAATCCCGTCCTCTTGCGTGACAGAGAAGGCTTGAAAAGCGGTCTTTGTCCTTGCGAAGAATGAGCCGTAGGAAACGGAACCGAACAAGAATGGAGGCTCAGCTTGTTGCGTCAATTCACTAAGTCGCTGGTTGAGCATGCCAGTATAAATGCTGTTCATCAGCCAATTGCGGTAGTCTCCTAAAGTCTCATCGGTCGTAGGATCAGTTTTGATGAAAAGCCTGGAGATCGTGTAGCTCGCTTCTTTGTCCGTGGATATATTGACTAGCGTTTCCTCATGATCCGGCACGCCATATTCTTCCCTTGGTTTTGGAGATTCGACGGTGGGGATATTGCTAAAATGCTGCTTGATCTTTGCTTCAATCTCATCCACAGGCAGGTCTCCTACCGCAATGACTGCCATCAGCTCCGGCCTATACCAGTCTTTGTAGAAGTTGGTCAGGCTACTGTGCTCAAATGTCTCCAGGTTTTCCTTAGTGCCTATCGGCAAACGATCAGCGTACCTCGAGTCTCTCAAGAGTACAGGCAGGAACTCGTCCAGCATTCTCCGATCTGCACCCTGGCCCAATCGCCATTCTTCAATGACCACTCCACGTTCTTTTTCGATTTCCTCAGGATCAAAGGAGAGATTGTGTGCCCAATCTTCTAGTATTTGAAAACCCTGGTCGATAATCGTATCATTGTCTGTAGGGATGGGTAGCATATAGACGGTCTCATCGAAGCTGGTGTAGGCATTGAGGTCAGCGCCGAACCTTACTCCTATGGACTGCAGGTAGTTGACGATCTCATTCTTCTCGAAGTTCTTAGTACCATTGAAGGCCATGTGCTCCAGGAAGTGCGCAAGTCCGAGCTGATCTTCCGACTCCAATATGGCACCTGCATTGACCACCAGTCTGAGCTCCAAGCGCTCAGCCGGGCGATCATTGCCACGGATATAGTAGGTGAGCCCATTGCTCAATTTTCCGATTTTGACATTCTCATCTACCGGAATGGCTTCTTCGAGATTATCAGAAATACTCGTCTCTTGTGCGAATACAAACTGAGATGAGAATGCGATGAGGGCTAACAGGCTAATTCGGCGACATGCCGTCAGAATAGATTTATGCATTTGACTTTATGATAAGTTCAGTTTGATATACAAAGAAAACCAAAAATGGTTCTGTCCAAGGATCGTACGCACGATAAGAAGGAGGGTTTTACTGAGAAGGCGTATCGGCTGGAATTTCCTTAATGGTGGTTGTGAAAGGGTTGAGCCTGCTGCTCGCTTTCCTAACCTGTCCACTGATTTTCTCACCGGTTCGCTTCACCGCATCGATACCGCTTTTCACTGTTTTGACCCCAGTTCTTCTCGTGGCTTCTACGATTCCAGCTATGACATTCTTAGAAGCAGAAACCACTATCGCCCCGAGCATACCTGATGCTTCCTTAAAGGCTGATAGCTTGGCTTCCTTGCGCGTAGCAAAGTATTGGCCGCTACAGTAGTTGCGCGCAATGACGCCCACCCTAAGGGAGAGGAAGGCATTTGTTGAACCTTCCAGCAAAGAATCGATAATGATGGTCGCAGAGTTTCCGACTAACGGAACTGACTGGGTCGTCATTCCTTTAAATAGCGATCTTATGATCGGCTCCATCTGCTCAGAAATGTCGATCTCCTCGATTTGACTTGCCAGGAATGTAGCAGCCCCTACATTGGCATACAGGCGAGATAGGTCGCGTAAGCTTGGACGTTGGTAGTAAAGGTGTGCCAGATCCCAAATCAACTTGGATTGAGTAATAAGGACGGTCAGCGCGTCAAGCTTTCCGTTTTGCGAGATTGCGGTAGCCAGGAATACGGTATTCGCCGTTTTCTTGATTCTAATATTGGCTTCTGCATCGAGTGCAGAGAGTGCTTCTTCTAGAGATTCATTGCCAATATTATTTTGCTTTAGAAACTGATTACTTGCCAGACGCTTCTTAAGCCTCACTTTGAACTGCTCTACTTCTGCCAACGACGCTGGAGGGGACAAGGGCGAAGGCAGTTTAAGAAAAAGAACTACCGGTAGCACCATGAGAAAGATAAGTGTGGCTGCAAGCAGACCTGTGACCACATACGCCAATGTCGTATTGATGCTCAAAAGCACTAGATAGATTTGGGATACCTGATTGAAAAGAAATAGAAGAAATCCCAGAATGAAGAGAATACTGAGCGGTAGGAGAATACTGCGTAGTTGCTTAAGCATATACTCTAAGACGCACTAAAGCGAATTGCGTTTCACTGGGAGTCGGAGATTTTTTTCCCTTTTGGGCCTTTGCGATCATCGACCTTCTCTTTCAGTCTAAAATAGAAAGTGGCGTAAGTCCTGGAGACTTTGACTTCTTCGCAGATTCCTTCTGCATTGTAGGTATAATAGTTTTTGCCATCTGGGGAATCCAGCACATAGACTTTGGGCTCATCCTCATACATTGGCACAAATGCTCCGAACTGCTGAGAAAATACGCGTTGTTGATTGACAGGCTCATTGTAGTAGAGGTGCGGAATGCTGAAAACTATCCCATTATTATTGAAATGAGTCAATTCCCCGTTCAGGTTGATCACATATTGATCACCGTCCCATTTCACTACCGAATGCTTCTGCACTTTGCCGTTCAAGGTATTGATTGCAGAACCATCCGTGAGTATACCATTGACGAATCGCTCCTCGGCCTGATAATCAATTTTAAAGGAGAGTAGTAGTCTGTAATCAACCTTACTATCCACTTTGAACACAGTTTCTGAGCCTAATTTACTCCGCTCCACCACCATCGAACCCAAAGTCTTATTACCCTTGACTACATCATAGTAGAGCTTCTGAGCATCTACCCCTAGGTGAGCACATAAAGTGAGGATGACAATGGGGAAAATAGACCTTCTAAGCACAGTATTTTTATGTAAGTAGTAGCCCAAAGACACTTCGGGCAAGTAAAGGTTTCTTCTAAACTAACCAAAAATCAACAAATCGTATAATCAACTATCATTGGATTGAAATTTCGATGAGATGAAAACTGGATGAATACTAGCTCCTATCGGAGAAATCATTGGTTCAGCATCCAGACTCAAATGTTGTATTAACTTGGTATTGATTGATTTGAAATTATAAAGCCCATGCGATCAGAAAAAATAAGTTTTGAAAATAAGAAGAGAGAGCACTTAAGCGGAATTCTTGATATGCCTATTAATGGCAGACCTGCTGCCTATGCCATTTTTGCCCATTGTTTCACTTGCTCCAAGACACTAACCCCTGTGGTCAACATCAGCCGGGCACTGACACAGCACAACATCGCCGTGTTTCGCTTTGATTTTACAGGTCTTGGAGAGAGTGAAGGGGACTTTTCGGATACGAACTTCAGCACCAATATCAATGATCTCGTGGAGGCTTATGAATACCTTGAAGAGCATCATGAGGCCCCCAAGATATTAATTGGTCACTCACTGGGCGGAGCGGCAGTGCTCTATACGGCAGGCCAACTATCTGGTATAGAAGCGGTAGCTACTATTGGTGCTCCAGCCGATCCACCTCATGTCAAGGCACTACTCAAGGAGAAAATAGAAGACATCAAGGAGAGTGGCGAAGCGACGGTGGACATTGGGGGACGATCTTTCAAAATCAAGCAGCAATTCCTAGACGATATAGATCAGTTTGATAGTGATGAGATCATTGGACAACTGGGAAAAGCACTGCTTGTGTTGCATTCACCTCAGGACAAAATAGTGGGAATAGAGAATGCCGCTAAGATTTATACTGCCGCCAAGCATCCCAAGAGTTTCATCACGCTGGATGGTGCCGACCACCTACTATTCAATAAAGAAGACTCCAACTATGTGGGCCTGATGATCGCCAATTGGGTGACCCGATATATAGACCTGAGCCAATATCAAGAGACAATGGATGACGAGGAGGTAATGACCAGAACGGGCGCGCAAGGCTACACTACAGAGATCGCCATCGGTCAGCATCGTATGATCGCAGACGAACCGACTTCTGTTGGCGGTAGCAACCTAGGGCCTACACCATATGGGTATTTATCCGCCTCATTGGGCGCTTGCACTAGCATGACCTTAAGGATGTATGCTGACCAGAAGAAGTGGCCACTGGAGGAAGTGGAGGTACGACTCAGACATGAGAAAAAACATCGAGAAGACTGTGAAACGGAATCCAAAACCAAGATAGATCATATTTCAAGGGAGTTAAGGCTTACCGGAGATTTGACTGAGGAGCAGCGTCAACGTCTACTGGAGATTGCCGATAGGTGCCCGGTGCACAGGTCGCTCCATGGCCAGATCGTAGTGGAGACTATTCTTAAAGAGAGTTGAGCTTTAACATTTTTTAACACTCCCTGGGTACCCCAATGTCTACACAAGTGGTTTGAATAACTTAAAACTTAGGGTATTTTTGCGCAGCATTTAAAATGGCCTGAATGGAAGCTGAAGTAAATAACGATATCAAGCAAGAACACCAGCGTAAGATCAAAGAGGTAATCTCGGAGGTTGGGAAGATCGTCGTTGGGCAACAATATATGGTCAATCGTCTTCTGATTGGCTTGTTTACCAATGGGCACGTATTACTCGAGGGTGTTCCTGGTTTGGCGAAGACCCTAACGGTAAATACGCTGGCTGATGTGCTTCACCTGGATTTCAAGCGCATCCAGTTTACTCCAGACCTACTACCTGCTGACCTGATCGGTACGATGATTTACAACCAGCAGGGAGCAAAGTTTGAAACTAAGAAAGGACCAATCTTTGCCAATATAATTCTAGCGGATGAGGTCAACCGATCTCCGGCCAAAGTACAGTCGGCCTTGCTTGAAGCGATGCAGGAAAAACAAGTGACCATTGGTGAGAACACTTTCAGCCTAGATCGTCCATTTTTGGTACTAGCTACCCAAAACCCAGTGGATCAGGAAGGAACCTACCCACTCCCCGAAGCTCAGGTGGATAGATTTATGATGAAAGTCCATGTTGACTACCCTACCAAGGAGGAGGAGCTTGAGGTGATGCGTCGCATGGCCAATATGAGCTTTAACAACAAGGTATCAACTAAACTGACCAAGGAAGACATCTTTGCCATCCGTGACGAGATCAATCAGGTAAGTATATCTGAGTCATTAGAGAAGTACATTATTGAGCTAGTTTTTGCGACTCGTAACCCGAAAGACTATGGGCTGTCTGACGAGGCACAGTACATTCAGTTTGGTGCATCTCCTAGAGCATCTATCAATTTGAATCTTGCAGCCAAAGCAGTTGCCTTCTTCGAAGAGCGTGACTATGTCTTACCAGAAGACATCAAAGAAGTGGCTGGAGATATTTTCAATCATAGGATCATCCTCAACTATGAGGCGGAGGCTGATGGTATTACCACGGCTCAGATCGTCAACACCATTTTGAATAAGGTGAATATTAACCGCTAGGCGCATGTGCTTAACACTGTCTTAACAGTGGTAAAGCTGACATAATGAGTCGCAGCTTAGCTTAAAGATTTGGTAACAGGTACCACCTGACCAATTAACATTAGAGAGGCAATTTTGCTCCACAAATAAAAGTTGGACTGAATTCTAAAAATTTACTCTCTAATGAAAAAATTACTATCCTTTCTATCAATGTCTGCCATCATGGCCTTCGCTATCTCTTGCGGAGAAGATGAAGATCCTACGCCATCATCTGAGTTTGATGCACCTACTGCTTCGGCTGGGGCTGTTGCTGACCTCATTGAAGGCGAATCTGGAACTGCCACTTTCACCGTTTCAATAGATTCCGATCTGACAGGTACCTGGGCTGCAACTTCCTCTGGAGGAATAACCTTGACTGCAACGTCTGGTGATATAAGTGGAGGTTCGGTTGAGGTAGGTTTTGATGCTATCACTGCTGGCGCAGCTTCTGTAACGCTAACAGTGACTGATTCAGAAAGCCAGTCTGCCTCAGCTACCACCACAGCATTCAATGTTGTTGGCGAGGCAGCTCCAGAAGTTGTTGTCGTAAGTGGGATCTTCACTGAAGATGTTACTTGGACTGCAGATAAGATTTATGAATTAGCAGGACGGGTTGTAGTGGATTCTGCCGCTACATTAACTATTGAGCCTGGTACGATAATCAAAGGTCGCGAAGGAGAAGGTGCAGCTGCATCTGCCTTACTAATTGCGAGATATGGTAAAATAGAAGCTAATGGTACAGGTGATGCTCCAATTATATTTACATCTGTAATTGATAACATCATGCCAGGCCAGACTGTAGGCACTAACCTCTCAGAGAATGAAAATGGTTTGTGGGGTGGTTTACTGATCCTAGGGAATGCGCCTATTTCCGCAGACGCATCTTCTGAGCAGATCGAAGGTATTCCTGCTGATTTCTCATTTGGCCTTTATGGTGGAGAGAATCCAGCCGATAACTCAGGTTCCTTAAACTATGTATCTGTCAGACATGGCGGGTCATTAATTGGAGAGGGTAATGAGATTAATGGAATCACACTTGGTGGAGTTGGAAGTGGAACTAGCATTACCAATATCGAAGTAGTTGGTAACAAAGACGATGGTGTCGAGTGGTTCGGTGGTAACGTAAATGTTACTAACCTACTCATATGGGCAGCAGATGATGACGGTATAGATATTGATCAAGCCTATTCTGGCACAATCGATAATGCTGTAGTGATTGCTTTCGATGGTACAGATCATGGCTTAGAAATAGATGGCCCTGAGGGTGCTCTCGCTGGAAGCTTCACGATTCAAAACCTCACAGTCAAAGGATTCAATGATGAGCTTGGCCAGTACAGAGATGGTGCCACAGGAACTACCTCAAACGCCTATTTCTTTGGCTTCCAGACTATCGCTGAAGGGGAAGGTGACCTTTCTCTTGACGATGCGACAACTCTTGATGGTTTAACATTCTCTGGATTGCAAGTGACTTTGCCGGCAGATGCATCTGCGATTACTGATGTTTTAGCAGATGGCATTGATGCTTTCGGTTCGACTGTGGATCAAGGTGCAAATACTGTCGGAGCTGATACGTCTGTATTTGGCTGGACAATGGCATCTGAAAAAGGAGCATTAGACTTCTAAAACCTTTTGACTGAATCAAATAATACGCCCCCTGGTGACAACCAGGGGGTCATTGCATTTTATCATCATCTACTACGACTATGAATTTTCTGAAAACTACATTGGCATTTGTGCTGCTATTAAGTTGCACAGGCCTATTTGCCCAAAAGGGCACCTTGCGAGGCAAGATAAAGGAGGAATCTCAGGAGGGTCTTCCTTTCGCCAATGTGCAGGTGAGTGGTACCACCACAGGCGCAACAACGGATTTTGAAGGAAACTATTCACTTCCACTTGATCCTGGAACTTATGCTATCCAAGTAACATTTATTGGCTACAATCCTATTGAAATCACAGGTGTAGTTATTGAGGCTGGAGAAATAACACTTCTTGACGCAACACTTGCTGAAGAAACAACTACACTCGAGACTGTAGTGATTACCGCAGAGGAGATTACTAATACTGAAGCAGCACTTTTGAATGTACAGCGAAAGTCGGCAAATCTGCTCGATGGCATTTCATCCCAAAACTTTAAAAGAATCGGTGACAACAATCTCGCATCAGCAGTTCAGCGGGTTCCTGGAGTTTCCGTACAAGACGGGAAGTATATCTACGTAAGAGGTCTTGGTGATAGATATACCAAGTCAATCCTTAACGGTGTGGATATACCTGGACTTGACCCTGATAGGAATACTGTCCAGATGGATATATTCCCTACTAACCTAATAGACAATGTGCTTGTAATGAAGTCTGCTACAGCTGATCTACCGGCGGACTTTACGGGTGGAGTAGTCAATATCCAAACCAAAGACTTCCCAGAGGAGAAATCATGGACTATTAACGGTAGCATAGGTTACAATCCGAATATGCACCTCAATAGCAATTACGTCACTTATCCGGGAAGTAGTACTGATGCGCTGGGCTTTGACAACAGTCTTAGAGACGATCCTAAGGTTGACCCTCCCAATTCACTGGTTGACCCTGAAGAAGCGCGCAGGTTGACGAATGAATTCAGTCCGCAGTTGGCTACTATGAGAGAAAATAGTGGCGTGGATTATAGTCTTGGTGTTAGCGGAGGCAATCAAATTAACAAGGCGAATTACTCCATAGGATACAACACCGCATTTAACTACAGAAACACCACGACCTATTTTGAAGCTTTTGAAAATGGAGAATACTTCAAAAATGAAGATTTATCTAATAATGAGCTGCGGGTCAATAGGGTTCAGGTAGGCGATCTTGGAACTAATAATGTATTGATGAGTGGGCTTGTCGGTGGTACGATCAAGACTGATCGATCGAAAATTGGCATCAATGTTATGCATCTGCAAAATGGCGAGACTAGAGCGGGTGTTTTTGAGCAGGAAGAGTTTATCAATCAAGTCAATACACTAAAGAAGGATAATTTAGAATACAGCCAAAGAGCCATTACCAACTTCCTCATTTCGGGTAAGCATGCTAATGCAAATGCCGACTTAGATATAGAATGGAAATTCTCTCCCACTTTCTCAAAAATCCAGGACAAAGACTTGAGAGTTACGCCATTTAGAATAGATGGAGGCACCCCTGAAATTGAGTCTAGCGAGACAGGTGATCCAACAAGAATCTGGAGAGAATTGGACGAGTCCAATTATGTTGCTAGAGTGGATATCACCAAGCAAATCAACCTTTTTAATAACGATGGTAAAGTGAAAGCAGGGTCTTACTACACCCACAAGAACAGAGACTTTTCTATTCCCATTTATCGCTATTTGAGATTTGAGGGCAATCCTGACTGGTCGGGTGATCCTAATCAAGTCCATGAGTTCGGCTTTATCAGAAATACGACCGATGCTTCCAACTCATTCGAGTCTACTCAGCAGAATATTGCAGGATATGTTTCATTGGAATCAAAATTCAGTGAGTCATTGAAGACAATCGTTGGTTTAAGAGTAGAGAAGTATGATCAGTGGTACTCCGGTCAGGATCAGGCTTACGAGACGGACTCGGTTGGTGGGCGCTTTTTTGACAATGAGAAGATTTTAGATATGATGGATTTGTTCCCTTCTCTGAACATGATCTACAGCTTCAATGAGAAGTTCAACCTCCGAGGTTCGTATTCTAGGACTATAGCAAGACCTTCTTTCAAAGAAGCGTCAGTGGCACAGATTTTCGACCCTGTGTCTGGGCGAACCTTCATTGGAAACATCGACCTTAAAGAAACGGATATCAACAACTTTGATTTAAGACTTGAGCGTTTCCTAGAAAGAGGTCAAATGTTTGCAGTAAGTGGATTCTACAAAACATTTGATGACCCCATCGAATTGGTAGCATTTAGTGAAGCAGCACCAGAAGATTTTCAGCCCAGGAACGTAGGGCAAGCTACTGTCTATGGCGCGGAGGTCGAACTCAGAAAGAACCTTGCATTCATTTCACCTTCACTCACTGATCTATCATTTAATGTGAATGCAACTTTTCTAAAATCTATTCAGGAAATGGACAAAAGTGAAGGTGGAGAATATGAGTCAAGACTTAACAATGCACGAGTCGGACAGGTAATAGATGACACTAGACCCTTACAAGGACAGTCGCCTTATATGATCAATGCGGGTATTGTCTATCAGGGATTGGTGAGTAACCTTGAACTAGGTATGTTCTATAATGTCCAAGGCCGCAGACTTCAAGTGGTAGGTATCGGCGCTGCACCGGACGTATACGAAATGCCTTTCAATAGCTTGAACTTCAATATGACCAAGAGGTTTGGAGTAGATCAAAAGCAATCCGTCGGTTTTGGTATTTCCAATATACTGGGAGACGATAGAGAAAGTAGGTATGCATCCTTTGACGGTGAGAAGGAAGTCTATCTAGAAGAATACAGATTTTCACTATTAAGCCCTGAGAGAAGATTCACCTTGAGGTACAGCTATACTTTTTAAGGGAAAGACACTATATATAGTACGTAGTTGATGATGGCCGGTCGGGGATGCCCACCGGCCTTTTTCATTTCACTTCACTCAGCTTGTCTTTTAATTGCTCTAGCTGTGTAATTCCTTTGGCCAGCTGTGTAGCAGCATCATTTCTATTTTTCTCGATAGCTGCTATTTTGGGAGCACTTGCACTTTTCCCTTTTGCCTTGCTTAGTCTAGAGATGAGTTTACTTTCTTTCTTGCTGAGTTTGCGATTTTCTTTTTCGAGAAGCTCAATATTAGACTGAATCCATTTTTGGTAGAAGAAGATTTTGAACTCCCGTAGCAACTTGTCTGCAGATGGAGTGTACTTGGTCACCTGATTTGCATCCATGTCTTGAGGGTTAAGCAGCGCTATCATTTGGGTGCTTTCCTTAAGCGGCTTGAGTTCTATCCATATTTTGATTTCACCATCAGCATTTTCAGTTGCCGGGGGAATGATGACCTCATAGTACCTCCGCATATTCTCAAGCTTAGCAAAGCCATTACAAAATCGCCAAAAGTCCTTTTTGACACTTTTATAGTCAAAGTCTAGCACTGCTCGATAACCAGCCCCGGAAAATTCCTGAATCGTGACCTTCTCCGCTTGGTTAGCTAGCGAAAGATCCTGACCTTTTCCCGGTAGGGAGAGAAGGCATAGAAAAAAGAATAGCCCGATCGACAAGCAAAGTCGGCTCATAATGGTTGTATCATTAAGTCGTAAAACTAACGGTAAACCCAAAGACAGATTGAAATGGCGAATAAAATATTGATCACAGGAGGTACAGGGCTGGTAGGTGCCAGGTTGAAGGAGCTATGGCTAGCGCAAAATAAAGACGTAGCACTGTTGAGTAGGAGCCAGACAGACCTGTCCAAGGGGAGATACAACTGGGATATCAAGGCGCAGACCATTGATCAACGGGCATTGGAAGAACTGCAAGGCGTGGTGCATCTGGCAGGAGCAGGCGTGGCGGATGGCCGCTGGACAGACGCACGCAAAAAAGCCATACTGGACAGCCGTATCCAATCGACCAACCTGCTATATGATCAGCTAAAGGGACTTAAACAACGACCCAAAGTATTTGTGTCAGCTTCGGCGATTGGTATTTATGGATATGATACAGGTGATACTTTGATGACGGAGGAAAGTCCCGCAGGAGATGACTTTTTGGCTGATGTGGTAAAGCAATGGGAGGCTGCTGTGGACAGGATCAAGGAGCTGGGCATCAGGGTAGTGAAGCTACGCATAGGCATAGTCCTAGCGGAAGATGGTGGTGCGCTACCTAAGATGGTGCAGCCAATCAGGCTATGGGCTGGAGCACCTTTAGGCTCTGGTCAGCAATACATGAGCTGGATACATATCGACGACCTATGCCAGATGATGCTTTGGTCGCTTGCTCAGGACAAGGTAGAAGGCACCTACAATGCTGTTGGGCCAAACCCAGCCACCAATGCGGAACTAACCAAGTCAGCAGCCCAGGTGCTATCAAAGCCTCTGTTCTTGCCCAATGTGCCGGGGTTCGTGATCAAACTGATGTTTGGGGAGATGGGTAATATTGTGCTTGGCGGGAACAATGTGTCCAATCAAAAAATGGCTACTTCGGGCTTTAAGTATCAGTTCGAGGAACTCGAGTCAGCTTTGAAGGACTTGCTCAACTAGCAGCTTGGCTGAAGACACAGCACATCTCTGTAGCGATCTGAAAACACCGCTCATCGTAAGTCTGGTCTTGCTGATCCGTACCATCTGAGATTTTTGGGTCTTGGTAGTGAAGCGGAATTTTGACATCTGCTCCATGTACTACTGGACACCCCTCATCTGCCTCCGCACAGGTCATGATCGCAGCAAAGCCATTTTGAGGGTTCGCTGGATCGTCGTAAACCTTGGAGCATACCTCAATGGGGTGGACATTATCACCAAAGGTCAGCCTGACTTTTGGAATGCTCGATGCATATACCGGTTCGACTTGGATGCCAGCTCTTTGAATCGCGGCAATGGCATGGGGATGAAAGGCAGTCGCTTCTGTGCCCCCACTGTAAGTTTCTACACCAGATAAACCATAGTGAACGGCAGCTACATGCGCCCATATCTGCCCAAAATGACTCCTCCGGCTATTGTGGGTACATATGAAGGTGAGTAGACAGTGCTTTTTGTGATCGGCGATGTATTTCGATAAAGATGCGAGTAGCTCTCGACGGTTCGGTGCGAGCTGGCTTGCATTGTCTATGGCCTGCTCAATGTAGTTGGAAAGTAGTGGGTAGAACATTGTCGCAAAGCTAAAGGTATGCGCTGCATTCTTGATTGATCTTGTGTTAAGAATACAATAACAGTTGCTGGGGTCACTTGAATATACCCTTTGTCATTTTGAACGTGCGTAGCGGGGAGGCACGACCGAAAAATCTTCTTAATACCTTGTGTAGGACCAGATTGAGTATCTGAGTGAAAGCTTGTGGTGAGCCTGATTTTCTGTGCTCTATACAAGAAGACCTCTCCTACGTCGAGGTGACAGACGTGGCTTTATAGTATGATCAATTCTGCCCGTATTTATGGTCAGATTACTTTAATCCCTTTGTCATTTTGAGGGAGGCACGAGTGAAAAATCTTCTTAATTCTTCGTGTAGCACAAGATTGAGCCTCTGAGTGAAAGCTTGTGAAGAGCCTGATTTTCTGTGCTCTACATAAGCAGACCTCTCCTACGTCGAGGTGACAGCCGGAGCTATATATTATGATCAATTCTGCCCGTATTAATGGTCAGATTACTTTAGTCCCTTTGTCATTTTGAGAGAGGCATGAGTGAAAAATCTTCTTATGCTGAGTGGTAGTGGGTTTAGTTAGCCATTTATCAGGAGTAAGTACTGAAACCGTCCATCTACACACTGCATAATAAGACCTCTCCTGCGTCGAGGTGACAAGGGATTTCAACTGTCTATTTGAGATATTCATTGTCAACTAATTTGTTGTACTTTCTGATCACGCTTTCCCATTTTGAGTGAGGCGCGAGCGAAAAATCTTCTTACTTTTATTTAATGTCTAATTACAACTATTTCGTCTACATCACCACGAACCCCGGTAAAACGGCATTGTATGTTGGAATGACCAACGACCTAAGGACTAGAATTAGACAACATAAGGCGAACAAAGGCAATCCCAAAAGTCATGCCGGCAAATACTTCTGCTACAACCTCATCTATTTCGAGCGTTTTGGCTTTGTAGATCACGCGATAGGCAGAGAAAAGGAGATCAAGGGTTGGAGAAGACAAAAAAAGGAAGACCTTATAGCCACAATGAATCCGAGATGGGATTTCTATGATGCCGAAGTGCTGACTAGAGACTAGTCTTCTTACTGAATCTCCTCTTGCGTCGAGTTGACGATGGAACGGAATGCCTAATAATCAATCAGCAAGCATTTAAACAGAATTGATAGTTTAAGCCACCTTGTCATTTTGAGGGAGGCACGACCGAAAAATCTTCTTATGAAGAATGGTAGCAGGTTGAGTCAACCATTAATCGGAAGTAAGTACTGAAACCGTCCATCTACACACTGCATAATAAGACCTCTCCTGCGTCGAGGTGAGATAATGGCTAGATCACATAACTGTCAGTATGATATTTTGATCATTTAGGTCTACACCACGTTTGTAGAGGATTAGTTCTAAATTTGCACTCGAAAATTTTCAGATATGAGTAACAAAGAAGCCGAAAACAACAGCGAAGCGAACGGTGAAGATGAGGATAAGATCAGGCAGGCCTTTCAAGACCGTGACTGGAGTGAGATCAAGAGTGCCAACTCTTGGGTGATTTTCAAGGTGATGGCAGAGTTCGTTGAAGGCTTTGACAAGCTGGCGAAGATCGGGCCTTGCGTATCTATATTCGGATCAGCGCGCACCAAGCAGGGCAGTCCATTCTACAAGATGGCGGAGCAGATCGCCGGACAGCTCGTAAAGCACGGATATGGCGTCATCACTGGTGGCGGACCAGGTATCATGGAGGCCGGTAACAAGGGTGCTTTTGAGGCTAAGGGCAAGTCTGTAGGCTTAAACATCGACCTGCCATTTGAACAGTTCAACAACCTCTATATCGATAGCGATAAGCTGATCAACTTCGATTACTTCTTTGTCAGGAAGGTGATGTTTGTCAAGTTCTCCCAAGGGTTCATCGTGATGCCTGGAGGCTTTGGTACGCTGGATGAGATGTTCGAAGCGTTGACGCTCATCCAAACTCAAAAGATTGGCAAGTTCCCAATTGTTTTGGTTGGCTCAGAATACTGGAGTGGCCTTTTCGATTGGATTAAATCCACTTTGGTCACAGACGGCTATATCAATGAAGAGGACCTACAGCTAGTCAACTTGGTCAACACTCCACAAGAAGCCGTCAAGGTGATTGACGATTTCTATAGCAAGTATTTACTATCTCCAAACTTCTAGTCTTGCAAAAACAACTATTACCTCTTGCCATTTCTATTGCTGCACTCGGCGTTGCAGTCTACGCAGCGCTCAAGCCGAGCATGGTCTATAACTCACCGACCCCTGAGGAGTACGTGCACGATGTGCTAGTGCCCCAGCATGTCAAGACATTTGACCTGCCAGACACCTTGTATTTCGCAAGGGAGCGCGTGCCGATGGAAGATCCCGATGTGATGGAACGCCTCGATAGAGAGATTCATGTCAATACTTTCTTTCACTCCAGCACCATTTTTTTGATCAAGAGATCAGGCCGTTGGCTACCGCAAATCACTGAGATTCTGTCGGAAGAAGGCTTACCGGATGACTTGGTTTATATCACCCTTATCGAGAGCGGTCTGCAAAACGTGGTATCACCAAGTCAAGCGGTAGGATTTTGGCAGATACTCAAAGGCACAGGCAAGGACCTAGGGCTCGAGATCAATCGTGAGGTGGACGAGCGCTATGACCCTATCAAGTCGACCAGAGCCGCAACGGTTTATTTGAAAGAGGCCTACGAGAAGTTTGGCAACTGGACGAATGCTGCGGCCTCTTACAATATCGGTAAGAAAGGACTTGCCGATAGGCTGGAGTCACAAAAAGTAGATAGCTACTATGACCTTGATATCAATGAGGAGACCGCACGTTATCTATTTCGGGCGCTAGCGCTAAAAATCATACTGCAAGACCCGGTCAAATTCGGGTACGAAATACCAGAAGATCACCTCTATCGCGCGGAGAAAACCAAGCCTGTGGAAGTGACCGAGACCATCCCTGACCTGGCGATCTGGGCCAATGACCAAGGCATCAACTACAAGCTACTCGTCAGGCACAATCCATGGCTCAGAAAAAATAAATTAACGGTACGCTCGGGGAACAGTTATACCATTCACCTACCGGAAAAAGGATAACCATTCATGGCGCAAAGCACCAATAGTGAAGTAATAGAGGAAGTGCCGTCATTGGCCGACCAACATGTAGACGATCAGTACATAGAGATATTTGGAGCGCGTGAGCACAACCTGAAGAACATAGACTTAAGGTTTAAGCGAAACCAACTGGTGGTCTTCACGGGCATTTCCGGTAGTGGTAAGAGTTCACTGGCTTTCGATACCATCTATGCCGAAGGCCAGCGCCGCTACATGGAGAGCTTCTCAGCCTACGCGCGCTCATTCATCGGTGACATGGAGCGACCCGATGTGGACAAGATCAACGGTCTGAGTCCTGTGATCGCTATCGAGCAAAAGACCACTTCGCGCAACCCAAGATCTACGGTAGGTACGGTTACAGAGATATATGACTTTCTGCGATTGCTCTATGCACGTGCTGGAGATGCCTACTCGTATATAACAGGGGAGAAAATGATCCGTCAGTCTGAGGATCAAATCCTCGATCACCTATTTACCAATCTGGATGGTCAAAAACTCACGCTGCTCGCTCCTGTAGTCAAGGGGCGTAAAGGACACTACCGTGAATTATTCCAGCAGATCCGAAAAATGGGATTTGCCAAAGTCCGGGTCAGTGGTGAGGTAGAAGACTTGGTACCCAAGATGCAAGTCGATCGCTACAAGACCCATGACATAGAGATCGTGGTGGATCGCATCATAGTCAAAGAGACGGATAAATATCGCATCAATCAAAGCGTAAAAACAGCGCTTAACCACGGCAAAGGTGTGATGATGGTGCTCGATCAGGAGGGCAATGTGTCGCACTTTTCTAAGTACCTGATGGATCCTAAGTCTGGACTCTCCTACGATGAGCCTGCCCCAAATACTTTCTCATTCAACTCACCTTATGGCGCTTGCCCGGTCTGTAATGGGTTGGGAGAGATTGAGGAGATTACAGAGGATAGTATTATTCCCGATAGGAAAAAATCTATGACCCAGGGAGGTATAGCCCCACTCGGCGAATATCGGGACATCTGGATTTTTAAGAAGATCGAAGCGATTCTCAAGCGGCACAAGCTTAGCATCGCTACTCCAATCCACAAAATACCCAAAGATGTGCTAGACGTGATCCTGCACGGTGATGCTGAGCCAGTGGCTGTCAAATCTGTGAAATACCCAGGAACTGACTGGAATACGAAGTATGAGGGGATTGTCAACTTCCTTGCGAAGCAAAAAGATGAGGGGTCGGAGAGTATCCGCAGGTGGATTAGTGATTTCACGGTAGTGAAGACCTGCGGCGAATGTGAGGGAGGAAGACTCAAGAAAGAGTCATTGCACTTCAAGATTGCCGATCAGAACATTGCGGGGCTAGCGCAAATGAATATCGAGCAGCTATCGCAATGGTTTGTAGGGCTGGAGGACAGGCTGAGTGACCGACAAAATCGCATAGCTGCGGAAGTGCTCAAGGAGATCAGGAAACGCATTGGCTTCCTGATAGATGTGGGCCTCTATTACCTTACCTTGAATAGGCCCTTGAGAACTCTTTCCGGAGGAGAAGCACAGCGAATTAGGCTTGCAACTCAGATTGGCACTCAGCTAGTGGGCGTGCTCTACATACTTGACGAGCCGAGTATTGGCTTGCATCAGCGAGATAATGTGCGATTGATTCAGGCATTGAAAGACCTTAGAGACCTTGGCAATACCGTGATCGTGGTTGAGCATGATCGAGACATGATGCTAGCTTCGGATTATGTGATAGATATTGGACCCGGTGCTGGCAGACATGGTGGCCAGATAGTTGCAGCCGGCACTCCTCCAGAGCTACTCAAGCAGCGCTCTCAGACGGCTGATTACTTGAGTGGCGCACTCTCCATCGAGGTACCAAAGGAGCGCAGAAAAGGCAATGGTGAGAAGATCGTACTCAAGGGAGCAAAAGGGAATAATCTAAAAAATGTGAAGTTGGAGCTTCCGCTAGGATCGATGATCTGCGTTACAGGCGTATCCGGTAGCGGGAAGTCTACGCTTATCCATGAAACGCTGTTCCCTATCCTCAACAAGCATTTTTATCGTTCTCATAAGGAGCCTAAGCCGTTTCAATCCATTGATGGTATTGAGAAGATAGACAAGGTGATTGAGGTAGACCAGTCACCTATCGGAAGGACACCACGTTCGAATCCTGCGACTTACACTGGGCTATTCACAGATATCAGGTCGCTTTTTTCTAACCTACCGGAAGCCAAAATCCGAGGGTACAAGCCAGGCCGTTTCAGCTTTAATGTCAAAGGGGGTCGTTGTGAGACTTGCGAAGGCGCGGGTATGAAGCTGATCGAGATGGACTTCTTGCCAGATGTCTATGTGCCTTGCGAGACCTGCAAAGGCAGAAGGTACAACAGAGAAACCCTTGAGGTAAGGTTTAAAGGGAAGTCAATCTCTGATGTGCTTGATATGACGGTTGAGCAGGCTGTTGAGTTCTTCGCGCCACAGCCTAAGATTCTGCGTCGTGTAAAGACATTAAATGATGTGGGGCTAGGCTACATTTCCCTGGGACAGCATGCAACAACACTCTCGGGAGGAGAGGCACAGCGGGTGAAGTTAGCCACTGAGCTATCAAAGAAGGATACGGGAATGACCCTGTACATTCTGGATGAACCGACCACAGGATTGCATTTTCAGGATATTCAGCATTTGCTGGATGTGCTTAATAAATTGGTGGACAAGGGAAACACCGTTCTGGTAATTGAGCACAATATGGATGTGATCAAAGTGGCAGATTATATCGTAGATCTAGGGCCAGAAGGAGGTGATGGCGGAGGCAATATAGTGGCTGCAGGGACACCTGAGAAAGTCGCAAAGGCCAAGGACAGCTACACAGGTCAGTTTTTGAAGGAAGAATTGTAAATTGGCTTAATGATCGCCAGTAGCTTATTTCATTTTACGGATTTTGAGAGTCTCAAGACAATATTTGTATCCGGCTACTTGAGAGCCAGCTTCAACTTTGAGAGAGTTAATGACTTAGGCAAGGATTTTCGTTATTGTGCTATTCCTATGGTTTGCTTTTGCGACATTCCTCTGAGGTTTGTCAGTAAAGACCATATCAATCAATATGGTAGCTATGGGCTTGCATTTAAAAAGCAGTGGGCCATCAACAATGGAATTCAACCTTTGACCTATCGAATTGAAGGATCAGGTATAAGTAAAACGACTGCTGAATTGATTGAGAGTGTTAAATCATCAGGGATGACTCTTGATCAACTTTATAAAGAGGAGTTGGAGCTTAGCGGGTCTCAGTCTGTTTTGAAGTTGATCTCCACAACATCTAAAATTAATAGATTGATCTTCGATTCCTATGCATTTAGTAAACCATATGGGCGTAATGGGGAGTTTTACAGAGAGAGGGAATGGAGGTATAAGGCGGAATATCCGCTAGAGTTTTTTCAAGAATATTATGAAAGTGATAGAAATGAAATCAATGAGGTCTATCACCAGGACATGGAGGATATGTCAAAATACCTTAACTTTAAAATAGCTGATATTGAGCATGTCATAATTGAGAAAAGAGAAGATTTGGACGAACTAGTGAGCCATATAGATAGCACGCTTTCTCAAATGAGTTCGTTAGACAGATATCGTCTAATACAAAAGGTGAGCGATTTGGAGACAATTCAACGAGACGTATAATGACTAAGCTAGAAATAATTCTTGATGAATATTGGAACTTGAAGGATGAGGTATTTTACCCATTCGACTGGGATGACAAAGATTATAAGCCGGGTGTCAATGAATGGCAGAGAGAGGCTCATTTCGAGAATAAACAAAGGCTGGAATTCCTCAAAGGTCGATTAAAGAAAGTACCAGAAGAGGGCTTAATGGCTTACAAAGAAGTGTTTCTTAATCAGCTAAAACTTTTAAGTGCACTTCTTGAAAAAAGCAAAAATGGACGAAAGATATCAAGACATCAGGCTTTAGCAATAGATAATGCAGTTTATGCAAGAATAATTATGGGAATTAAGTCAACCCTTAGGTTTGCTAACCCGAGTGTTCCAGACCTCTATAGGACTAACATTGAGGAGGATATGCTTGATGTTGACCCATTGATAGACATTCTTCGCAATTTTCAGAGAGAACTGAAGTCAATCAAGAATTTTGATTTTTTCGATCTCGAAATGATCGCAGATAATCTAATTGGAGCCATTAACAAGCAATGGCAGGAGGATAACAAAACACTAAAGCAGTTACAACGGGCATAAAAAAAGCTGTCCACCACAGACAGCTTTATAACCTTAACCAAAACCAACAACTACCTAACCTTAATATGAATAAGCTATTCGCTCAATAGTTTATTCTGTTCCGAAGTTGCTTCCTTTATAAACGCAGAAGATTATTTCTGGTTTGGAGTTTTTAAGATTTTATTGACCTGACGGGAAGATTCTTCATTTTGTCTAATCATGAGACGGATCACCTTTTATATCGAATAGATTGGAAAAGCCATCTACCAGTGTTTTAAGGTCTTTTTTCACAATTCACCAATTGTCGTTAACCAAGTATAGATCAATTTAAGATTGAAATATTACTATTTTGATTTGAGGTTGAACCCGTTGAAGTAAAATCGAAATGGCGTCAACGCACATCTGTTTATGTTTTCTAACTTGCGATAGCTACGCACTAGACATTTGAAGAAAGAAAGGCTTTATTGGATACTTCAGCTTACAGGGTGGTCACTCTATGGCCTTGGTTCTGTGCTACTGTATTCTTTTGTTCAAGGCCAGATCCCTTCAGGGCTTATTGAGGGGGAGATTTTTCAGGTTTCTTTCTATATAATTTCCACTCACCTACTTCGGGTGTTGATCAAGCGCGGTAAATGGATTAGTCTACCTCTGGGAACATTAATCTTGCGCATAGCCTTATCAATCGTTATTCTGAGTATCTCCAACTACGTGTTCCTACTGGGAGTCTCTTTTTGGCTCGACACGCTCAATAGACAAGACTTTATGGCGATCAATGCCATTATTAGCATAATTGCCCCTTTAAGCATGTATTTCTTATGGTCGTTGACTTACATGACCCTGCATTACTTCCAGTGGTATAAGAAATCACTCGAGTATCAAGCTGCTTTCAATGAGATTGAGCTAAACTATCTTAAGTCGCAGCTTAACCCGCACTTCATATTCAATGCCCTGAATAGTATAAGAGCTTTAGTTGGCGAAGATCCTGATAAATGCAAAGAGGCCATTACGCAGCTTTCAAATATCCTGCGTAATTCGCTTATCCTAGATAAGAAGAGACTCATCTCATTTAGTGACGAAATGCGTACGGTCAACGATTATCTGGCACTTGAGACTATCCGTTTTGAGGAGCGACTTAAGACAAAATTCAGGTTTCATCCCGATTCATCCCAATACAATGTTCCACCCATGATGATTCAGACGCTGGTGGAAAATGCGATCAAACATGGCATCTCCAATTTGACTGCCGGAGGGGTTATAGATATCAACACAGCTGTGGTGGATCGCAGTTTGATTATTCAGATCAAGAACAGCGGGAAGTATAAAAATGGTGCTAAGATCAAGAAAACTGGTACCGGACATGGACTTGTTAATACTAAGAAGCGGTTGGAATTAATTTATGGTGATGCCGCTTCTTTTAAAATTTGTAATATTGAGAATAATACGGTGCTAACAGAGATAAAAATTCCAGAAACATTTTAGAATATGAGAGCTATTATAATTGATGACGAGCGTCTGGCGCGGAAAGAATTGAACTCACTTCTTGAGGACTACAAGGAAATCGAGATCATCGGTGAGGCCGTGAACGCTGAGGATGCTGAGGAGAAAATCTTGAAGCTAAATCCTGATTTGATATTTTTGGATATCCAGATGCCCGGTAAGACAGGCTTTGAATTGCTGGAAGGACTTGACTCTGTGCCTAAGGTCATCTTCACAACGGCCTATGATGAGTATGCCCTCAAGGCTTTTGACTACAATGCGCTGGACTATCTGCTTAAGCCCATTCAGAAAGACCGCTTGGAGGACTGTATGAAAAAGCTGCTCAATGAGGATGAGCAAGCTGTGAGCGAAGAAGCAGGAGGAGAAGCAAAGAAGCTGGGAGCTAACGATCAGGTATTCGTAAAAGACGGGGATAGATGCTGGTTTGTCACACTTTCAAACATCCGTTTGTTTGAATCTGATGGCAACTATATTAAAGTGTATTTCGACAACTTTAAGCCAATGATCCACAAGTCGCTCAACGCGCTGGATGAGCGATTAGATGACCGCACCTTCTTTAGAGCTAGTCGTAAGCATATCATTAATCTTGGCTGGGTAGAGACTATAGAGCCATGGTTTAATGGAGGCTTGATGGTACAGCTAAAGGGCGGGGATAAAATAGAAGTAAGCCGCAGACAAGCCGCCCGCTTCAAGGACATGATGAGCCTCTAGTGATTGACCTTCGCAAGAAGGTCTTTTTCTATTTTCCAGTCTTTGGCAAGGTTGATCATTGCGGTAGCCTCCATCTCTGTTAGGTAGCCTTTCTTATTATTGTCTTCCCACACGGCCATTAGGTAGCCCAATTTCTTTTTGGCTGATAATGCCCCTATGATCTTATTGAGATATTCCTTGGATCGCTCAAAGGCAGAAAGATAGTCTTCCGCTATAAATGCATTGGCCCATTTGAGCTCATCATGTGCATCCAATTCCTTAGCAGAATCTTTTAAAATCCGCTCTTCATCTTCATCCAATCCGTGGTAGTGAAGTATCAGGGACTTCAAAAGCATGAATGCCTTTTTTTCTTCTCCTTTGATTTTGTCGATCATCATAGCCTAATGGACGGACAAATTAACCAAAATCTTCATTTCAAGCTATAAATAGGTCTTCCGTGATTTTGTCCGCCAGGAATTTCCCTGCCCTAGTAAGTCTCAAGCGACTCTCAGTTTTCTCAAGGTATGTTCCATTAATCAGATTGTCTAGGGTAGCCTTTTGCTCACTCAGCATATCGTACCCGAATTGATTGACAAGCAGATTTAGATCAATGCCTGCTGAGGTGCGAATCTGAGTGAGCATGGTCTCGTTGACCTTGTCGACAGTACTCAACTCTTCAATTTGAGTTGGCACCTTACCACTCTCTATACCCTTCATATACAAGGCATTATTGCTGATATTATACTGACGAGAGGATTGATTGTAGGAATGAGCCCCAGGGCCAAGGCCTAGGTATTTATGATTATTCCAGTAGTTGCTGTTGTGTCTGGAGTGATAGCCGGGCTTGGCAAAGTTGGAGATTTCATAATGCTCGTACCCATTTGCCGATAGGCGATCCATCAGTAAGTCAAGCTGTTCATAAGCAAAACCATCCCCTGACTCCTTGAATTTTCCCGTTTTTGCCCACTTCCCGAGCACCGTCTTTTCCTCTACAGTCAAGTTGTAGCAAGACAGGTGAGGAGGTGAGAAGCTGAGCATCTGATCCATATCATCCAGCCATACATTATGATCTGAGTGGGGGATTGCATAAATCAGATCAGCGCTGTAGTTGGTAAAGCCCGCAGATCGGATCAATTCGAGCGACTGGGTGCTTTGTGCGGATGTGTGCGATCTGTTAAGCAGCTTGAGATGCGGTTCGTGGAAAGATTGTGTGCCAAGGCTTAGCCTGTTAACTCCAGCTTGCTTGAACCCAACCAAAGAGTCCATAGATAGGTCGTCTGGGTTGGCTTCTAGGGTGATTTCCGCTAGGTTGGATACCTCAAAACGATCAAAGACTGCCGTCAATAGACCTTGTAATTCCTCGATAGACAACAGCGAAGGTGTGCCTCCGCCAAAATAGATTGTCTTGATGGACTCGTCCTGCAAGTAGTCAACTCGTAATTCCAGCTCCCTGACAATGGCGTTAACCATATCCTTTTTACTTTTAAGGTCGGTGCTGAAGTGGAAATCGCAATAATGACAAGCTTTGCTGCAATAGGGAATATGGATGTAGATGCCGGCCAATTTTGCGATAGGATGAAGGCAAATCTACTGAGTAAAGGCCGAACGATATTGAGTCTTGTTGCCTTCTTGATGATGAGCCTTCAGGCACTACCGCAATCATCAAAAACCTACTTGGTCAGATCGCCGGCTGGTGAGCGCCTCCATTTGGGAGAGATTGCAAGTGATTCTGCTGGGTCAGTGGATATCTCTGAGCGCCTTCTGACCTACCGCAATGATGGACATCTGCTGGCTGATATCAATTCGATAGTATCCACCGAAGATAGCCTCCTTTATGAGGTCTACTTAGGTGAGAAATACGCTTTCACCTTCATCGATTGGAAGAAATTCCCTCAGAATTTTATTTCTCTTGCAGGTGTTAGAAGTCGCCGGAACCGATACTCACCCCGAGCACTTGTCAAAGAGGTTAGTCGAATATTGACGTATAGCGGTGAGATCGGATATCCTTTTGCGGTTGTCAAGATTGATTCTGCGGAGTACACAGATGGGCTGCTGGGAATACAGTTGCTCCTCGACTCGGGTCCAAAGGTCACATATGATTCGATTAATGTTGATGGCATCAAGCAAACAAAAATGTCATTTCTACAAAACTGGCTCTCAATACAACCAGGGTTGATTTATGAGCAGTCCCGCTTTGCGATGATAGAGAGACGAATCAATGACCTCAATTTTTTGACACTCAAATCCACACCCACTGTAGCCTTTGTTAACAACCAAGCGAAGGTTTCATTAGAGCTTGAAGAGGAGCGAGTCAGCACATTCGATGGCGTGGTTGGGTTTCTTCAAAATCAAGGGGACGATCGGCTGACTATTACAGGCATAGTTGACCTTGAGCTTTACAACTTGTTTGGAACTGGCCAGGAGCTCGAGTTGCATTGGCAACAACAAAAGGAGCAGTCGCAATCGCTCGATTTGGGCTATGCTCACCCACAGCTTTTTAAATCAGTCTTAGGACTGAAGCTAGATTACAATCAGCTGAAGGAGGATACCACTTTCATCAATCGTAATTTCTCTCTGGGTCTCACCTTACCTTGGAAAGCTGCTAAGGTGTACCTGTATTACACGCGCAGTTCGGGAAGGATACTGGCCTCTGAGCTAGAGGAGCAACTACAGCCTGATATTGCCGACTTCAATGTAGACAACTACAACCTCAATCTCACTTTTGGAAGATTCACCGGTAGGATAGATGATCGAGGTTGGCTACTAGACATTACGACCTCTATTGGCGACAAGCGCATATTGAGAAACCCTGTTATTGACGATGAGTTTTACAATAGCACTGACTTGCGAAGCACGCAGTATCGATTTGGCTCATCACTTCAATGGCAAGTGCCCATCGGGGAAGGTTTCAAGTTGTATCAAAGAGTAGCATTCAATAAGCTTATCAATGATCAGCTCTTTCTGAACGACCTCTACAGGTTTGGTGGGTTGAACTCCCAAAGAGGATTCAATGAATTAGAATTCTTTGCTGACCAGTATGCTCTAAGCAATCTCGAGCTGAGATGGCTTTGGAGCCAAAAATCCTACCTCTTTACTTTTTATGACCAGTCTATTTATCAGCTCAGTATTAACAATATAAATCAAAGTGATCATCCATTGGGCCTTGGGCTTGGCCTTACACTATCCACAGAAACCGGTCTATTCAGGTTAGTTTACGCATTGGGTCAATCAAACAATCAGCCGATGGCTTTTAATCAAGCCAAAATTCACTTTGGTTTCTCAAGTCGGTTTTAATTGCTTTATTTTGATGAAAATTAGTCTTCTTGCTACAAATAGCCCTAGCATTTATTTGGTCACTACTCGTTGCGCTGTTCGCGGTTCCTACAATCATCAGAGTCGCCTACAGCAAGAAGATTTTAGATATTCCTAATTATCGTAAAGTTCATGAAGACCTCATACCTAGGTTAGGTGGCGTTGCGATTTTCACAGGCTTCATGACAGCTGTGACTATTTTTGGCCAAATGGGAAATGGCGTGCAACAACTTCTTGCGGGAACTCTGGTCATTTTCTTCGTTGGTGTTAAAGACGATATTATTGATGTTTCCGTATTTAAGAAATTCTTTGTCCAGGTTTTGGCCTGCGGGATTATCATGTTCATAGCAGACATAAGAATCACTAGCTTCCAAGGAGTATTCAATGTTGATGAACTGAGTATAGGATACAGTTATGCCTTTACCTTCTTGGTTGTGTTATGTATTACCAACTCTGTCAATCTCATTGATGGTTTGGATGGCCTGGCAGGCAGCATTGTTCTTATAGCATCCATTGTATTTGGGGTTTACTTTTTTCCTGTTTTGCCAGCTTACACTTTCGTGGCATTTTCACTTGCTGGAGGAGTCTTGGGATTTTTGAGGTACAATATGGTTGGAGCAAAAATATTCATGGGGGACACGGGCTCGCTCGTTTGCGGTTTTATATTATCCGTACTCGCAATTCAATTTATAGAGTACCACGTCATGCCTACAGCGCCCTCTATGGCAGTGGCTATTCTCTTTATTCCTCTGTTCGACACGATTCGCGTATTTGCTATTAGGATATATAACGGAAATTCACCTTTTAGTGCCGATAGAAAGCACATCCACCACAATTTGCTTCGGCGTGGCATGTCACACCTTAGAGTGGTTATTACGCTCACATTGGTCAATATAATGGTGGTAGTGATAGCAGTTAGCCTCGCCGATTTTGGTGACACCTTCTTGCTGGGTGTGTTGGCAGGACTTAGCCTTATCTTTAGTATAGCCTTAGAATTGGGAATAAAAAAGGAACGTATTGAAATCAAGGTATAGTGTTCTAATTGTCTTTTTGCTCGTTTTATTGTCTCTGCTTAAGACTCATGCTCAGGAGATAATTCATGACTTCAGTTTTGACCAGCTCGATTTTAATAGTACTTCATCGTCCTACGAACCTATAGCAGGTGTTGTAAAATCCACGGTTTATGTTTTCCTAGATACTAAGAAGTACGCTGACTATTTCTTCACCTTGGCTGGAGAAGGCTCTGGGATTATATTGATTAACGGGCAACTAGTGTTTCAGCCAGAAAGCAGACGGATCAACCAGACTTGGTCTATAGATAGCTTAGCCAAGCAATACAGAACTGATTCCGTTCTCATATCTCTATCTGGTTTTAACAATACGACTGCACAGGTGATCCAAGGCGCGTCTACTAAAATCAATTCTGCGGTAGAAACGCAGCTTTTAAGTAATAAAAGAATACAGCTCAAGAGTGATAAGAATATATGGGTAATCTTACTTCTCCTTCTTGGGCTGATTCTGGGAGTGTATCGAATGAAATACCCTAAATCATTCTCGAGTCTATTCGATGCTTCTGATATATTTCGATTGAGACCTAGAGAAAGTGTTTTTTATGAACTAAAGATTATGCAGGCTCAGAGTCTTGTTCACTACATCGCATTCGCGATACTTTCGACCCTCTTTATTTCGAAGAATTGGAATTCTCTTGGATTGAAGGAATCACTAGCAACAAGTTATCTTATGACCCTTCTCGTTGTTTTCTTATTAGCCTCAGCATATCATCTAATCAAGTTTGTGACCATTAGTTTTTTTGCGGAGTTATTTGGACTAAACGCTTTTACCAAATTTCATTACGGAGAATCTGTCAGGTTCTCACTTGTGATATTATCCGTGGCGGTACTACTGTCGTTTTTTCCAATTAATGAGCTGACCATGCTGGAGTCTAAAACTCTATTAACGAGCTTATTGATATTGTCAGTAGCATTGATTTTCATCAAACTATTAAATAAGACCCTTGACAAAAAACTATATTTATTTTCCTACATTTGCACCACAGAAATTATACCTCTTCTGTTTATCATTAAAGTCTTCATATAGTTCATAACTGTCAATTAAAAGGGATTAAGGAATGGGCGCAGGTCTACTAACATCAGACAAGAAAAGATTGACCAAAGTTGGAAGTATTCTGGTATCTCAGCCAAAGCCTTCGGATACTAATTCACCCTATTTCAAACTTGCCGAAAAGCATAATTTGAAGATAGACTTCAGGCCATTCATCCAAATAGATCCAGTGGATGTTAAGGAGTTTAGGAAGCAGAAAGTAGACATCCTTGCTCATACTGCTGTAATTTTCACCAGTAGAAATGCTGTTGATCATTTTTTCAGACTAGCTGCTGAAAGTAAAGTGGAGATTCCGTCGGATATGAAGTATTTCTGTATTTCAGAGCAGACCGCTTACTATCTCCAGAAGTACATAGTTATAAGAAAGCGCAAAATATTCACTGGTCAAAGAACAGCTGAGGATCTTTTGGAAGTAATAAAAAAGCACCCAAAAGAGAAGTATATTTTCCCTTGCTCGAATATTCGAAAGGACGATATCCCAAACTTTCTAGATCAGAATGGATATGTCTATAAGGAAGCCATAATATATAAGACCGTGGCTAGTGATCTCTCCGATTTAGCAGATGTTAATTACGACGTGATTGCGTTTTTTAGCCCTAGCGGAATAAATTCTTTACTTGTCAATTTTCCTGAATTCAAGCAGAATAAGACGCGGATTGCGGCTTTTGGGCCGACCACAGCGAAGGCTGTTAAAGACGCCAATCTCATTTTGGATATTGAGGCTCCTTTACCCAATGCTCCTTCTATGACTGGCGCCATTGAGCTTTACATTAAGAAAGCCAATAGTTAAACTTTCCTTGTGTTAGGATAGGGGTAATCCACCTTTATGAAATTATAGGTGGTAGTCACCATATCATTGGTGATATAGCCTTATATTTAGCTTTGATGAAAAGAGTACTATTAAGTTTAGCAATTATGGCGATGGTTTTTGTTGATGCGTTTGGTCAACAAAACCCACTTTTTAGCCATTACATGCTGAATCCAACTTTGTATAATCCTGGCTTCTCAGGAAGCGGATCTACAGCATATATAAGTGCTGGACACAGATCACAGTGGCTTGGCTACAATACGACGCTTGACGGCACTGGTGGTGCTCCTACGAGTCAAAACATTTCTATATCTATCCCAGTACAGGGAATTTTATCTGGCGTTGGGATGAATGTTTTGAACGACAATATTGGACCAGTGAGCAACTTGAAGGTGCAACCTATGCTTGCTATATCTCGCTCAATTCGTCAGGGGGTATTAACTTTTGGAATTGCTCCGGCTGTCATAACCCAAACGCTAAACTTCAATGAACTCAGATTTGTGGATCCATCCGACCCATTTAATGTTGGAAGCAGACAGACGCAAACACAGCCAGATTTGGATATAGGTATAGTCTACTCTACTGATAAGATGGATATTGGAATCTCCGCGCAGAATCTTCTGGAGGCGTCTTTCAATTTTGGTGTTGAAGAGCTTGGAAACAATTATACTCGATCATTTGTGGGTACTTGGAGATATCGATATTCTCCAATTTACAATTTTGTGTTCATGCCATCAATGATAATCAGATATGACTTGAACACGACAACCTTTGATGCTGGAGTCATGGCCACTTATCAGGACAGGATATGGGGTGGCCTATCCTATAGGTTCTCTGAGGCGATTATAATGCTACTTGGCTATAGTTTTCTTGAAGATAATAAGTTGAGGGTCGGATATTCTTTTGACTATGTTGTAAGCAACCAAGAAGCAAAACAGCCCACTTCTCATGAGATTTTTCTAAGATATAATCTACCCTCTTTTTCCTTTGGAGGTAAAAAGATCGTTCGCACCCCTAGATTCATATTTTGAAAACAAAATATTTTGGATATTGGCATAAATTCGACAATTTGTCGGCTGGAAAGTGTTTTGATATAAACTGCTAGTATTGTCAGAACCAAAATCGATCCTATTTTATAATAGGGCGAGATTGCAATATTGCAGTTGTATTACAGTTTATTAAAATACGATAGTCAATTATTACTGGTGTTATGAATAGAAAAGGTGTGTTAAAGAATTTCTCGTATCTCTTTGCCTTAAGCTTAATAGGAGTCCAGTCATGTGGTCTTCTAGGCATAGGTGGAGGAGGAGGCGATCGCGGTGAACTAGTGGGAGTCGCGGGTCGCGAAGGTTGGGAAATGGTACGTCCTTATGGGATGGTGCCTATTCCTGCAGGTACATTTCACATGGGACAGGCTGATCAAGATGTCCCAGCTACTCAGATTAACTATAATAAACAGGTGACCATTGGTCCATTCTTTATGGATGATACAGAGATTACCAATAATGAGTATCGCCAATTTACTGAGTATATCAATGAGGGGTCAGAGGTAGAGCTTCCTGAGGGGATGTCTGTTGAAGACCTCATTCCAGATACTACTGTTTGGGTGAGAGATTTTACTCATCATATGGGAGATCCTATGATGGTGTATTATTGGTCACACCCAGCTTTTGATAATTATCCGGTTGTTGGGGTTGATTGGGAGGCCGCCAAAGCCTTTGCTGAATGGCGAACAGAATATTGGAATAGTTACAGGTCAGATCGAGGACTATTTCCAATGCCAGATTTTAGATTACCTTCAGAGGCTGAATGGGAATATGCGTCCAGAGGCGGGCGTGATATGGCGAAGTATCCATGGGGCAACCCATATATTAGAAATGTAAAAGGTTGTCTTTTGGCTAACTTCAAGCCTGGACGTGGTAATTATTTTGACGATGGATTTGCTTATACAGCTCCTGTTGCAACATTTTTCCCTAATGATTATGGCCTTTATGAAATGTCGGGAAATGTCTCTGAATGGTGTGAAGATGCCTATCACCCATCATCTTATCCTCTAGTTTGGGATTTGAACCCTACATTCTTTGATGAATCAATCGACCAAAAAGTAGTTAGAGGTGGTTCATGGAAGGATATAGCTTATTACCTTGAGACGGGTACAAGATCATACGAATTTAAAGACTCAACCAGAGCTGGGATTGGCTTTAGGTGTGCAATGACGCACTTAGGCAGATCATCAGGATCTGAATTTTAAGATATCAACTTAACCAAATAAAAATTACGTAACCTTAAACTGACTAAAAATGAGCGCACAAAAAGGTGGATTCCAAGAACTTCTCTTTTCGAGCATAATGCCGAAAGTATATGGTATAGGAGCAGCTGTAGTAATTGTAGGAGCGATGTTTAAAATCCTCCACTTACCCGGTGCTGGTGAAATGCTTGCAATTGGGCTTTCAACAGAGGCTGTTATATTTTTTCTAAGTGCTTTTGAGCCGCAGCATAGAGCGCTTGACTGGTCAAAAGTTTACCCTGAATTAGGTGATGATTATGAAGGACCTGCAGCTGCCCCAAGACAAGCAGTTAGTGGTTCAAATCAAGGTGATGGTGTCTCTAAAAAGTTAGACGCGATGCTTGAAAGCTCTAATGTGGGAGAAGATTTAATAGCCAGTTTAGGTAAGGGCATGAAAAGTCTTGCTGATTCAGCTAAAGGTTTAACAAATGTTTCTAATGCATCTGTCGCTACTACTGAATATGCTGACAATGTAAAGAAGGCTTCTAAGTCCCTTGTTGAGTTGAACTCGTCTTATTCTACTACAGCAGCAGCTGTTTCAGAAATGGCTAATGCTTCGAAGGACGCTAAGGAATTTCACACTCAGGTACAAGCTGTAACCAAGAATCTAGGTGCCTTGAATGCTGTATACGAGATGGAATTGCAAGATGCTAATAGCCATGTGAAGGCGATGAATAAGTTTTATTCTAATGTAACTGGTGCCATGGAGAGCATGGCTCAAGCTGGAAAAGATACAGATAAGTTTAAAGCTGAGCTTTCTCAATTAACCACTAACATTTCCGCATTGAATAAGGTATACGGAAGTATGCTGACAGCCATGAAAGGCTAATCTTTTCACTCAAAATTTATAACGATGGCTGGAGGAAAACAATCCCCAAGAGATAAGATGATCGGAATGATGTACCTGGTGCTAACAGCGTTGTTAGCATTGCAGGTAAGTAATTCCGTATTGGAGAAATTTATCTTTATTAATAAAAGCTTCGAAGCAACGAATGATGAGAAGGTTGTTGAAAATAAAGGTAAAATAGAAAGTATACAGACCACAGTACAAGAGTCTGGAAATAGAGAAGCAGATCTTGCTGTTGTTGACAAAGCAAAGTTAATTCGTGAAGAAACCGCCAAAGTGCTCGCGGAAATGGAAGGTTATAAGGATGAATTGGTTGAGTTAACTGGTGGCATTGATGAAAATGGTGCCTACTTAGGTCAGAAGGATATTGATATGTCCTCTACACTGATGATCAACCAAGGTAAAGGAGATCAACTGAGAGACCGTTTGAATGGCTATGCTGATTTTGTTAGAGAAACGACTGGTGACGAAACAATTGGTAAGATTGCTAAGGATGCTAGTGAAATTGATGTCTTCAAAGGAGATCCTAACCAAGCTAAGAAAGGATTCGCCGAACTGAATTTTGGTAGTAGTACTCCAATGGTTGGCGCACTTGCCTCGTTGAGTCAAATGCAGAACGATGTTATTAGTGTGGAGACCAAGGCTCTTGAAGACCTAGCAAGACAAGTGGGAGCAGAGGATATGAAATTTGACGTGATTGTGCCTATGGTGCTACCTGAGTCGAAAATTGTAGCACCAGGTACGAAATACGAGGCTGCCCTTTTCTTAGCAGCTTCAAGCTCATCTGTAACACCAACAATGACAATTGATGGAGAAGAGATAGAAGTGATTGATGGAAGAGGACAAGTTTCTTTCACTGCTACTCCTGGGGCTTATAACAAGGAAGGCGTGGCTACAAAATCTTTTATTTCTGCCATTAGCGTTTCACTTCCCGGCGGAAGAGATACTACTTTCCTCGATACCATGGAATATTTTGTCGTGAAGCCTGTTATTCAAATACAATCACAATCAATTGGTGCGCTCTACTTGAATTGTGGTAATGAGCTTGACGTGCAAGTTCCTCAATTAGGTACTAGCTATAATCCAACCTTCGGTGTAAAGGGAGGTGTATCAGTTACTGGGTCTCAAAGAGGACAAGTTACTATTATTCCAAAGTCAGCAAAGGTTACTTTATCCGTTTCAAGCAATGGCAATCTTATTGGTAACCAGGATTTTAAAGTACAGAGAATTCCTGCTCCAGAGATTAAGGCTAAACTAAGGAATCGCGATATTGATGGAAAAAGTGGTATGCCAGCAAATACTCCAGGTATACAGCTCGTTGCTGAGCCAGATGAGAGTTTTGCACAGTTCTTACCAAAAGACGCGAGATTTCAAGTTGCTCAGGCTGAGGTGACCTTGGTTAGAGCGGGTAGAGGAGGCCCTAGTCAGAGGATTAATGGTCCCAATGTGGATTTAAGACAAATCTCAAGTCAGGCTAGATCTGGTGATAACTTAGTGATAGAGATTAAGAGTGTCAAGAGAGCTAATTTTAGAGAGGAGATTGAGGACTTCAACAATTTTGGTCCTAAGTACATTACTATCCCGTTGAAATAAATTAAGCAGGTATGAAGAAATTTGTTTGTGTATTGTGTGTGACTTTGGTGATGTCAGTTGGTTCTTTGACCCATGTTTTTGGTCAAGAAGATGATGGATATAATGAGTTGTCTGTTCGTCCCGTGCATGAAGCATATATCATGTGGAAGAAGACTTTTTGGCGTCAGATGGACTTGAACGAAAAGCAGAATTTGCCTTTCTTCTCAAGAAATTCGGAGTTGCCTAAAGTATTAATTGAAGCTGTTCAGAAGGGTCTACTGATTCCTTATAATAGTGATTCTGTTTTGGATAGTAATATCATGTCCAAGGAAGAATTCATGACTAGGGTGCAACAAGAATCATTTGAAGAGGAAGATCCATTCGGTGGTGGCGGTGGTGATCCATTTGCTGACCCCTTCGGTGGTGGTGGTTCGGATCCGTTTGGTGGTTCTTCTGAACCAGCAGTACCTGAGGTTTTAATGATTCCCCCAAGAGAATTCACTTCCCTTGAAATAAAGGAGGATGTCTACTTTGATAGAATGAGATCTCGAATGTATTATGACATACAGTCTATTACTATCTTCTTACCTGGAACGAGTGCTTACAATCCGGCTGGATTCTTGAAGCAAGTGGCTTCTTTTAGGTATAAGGATTTGCAAGATTTGTTTTTAAGTATGCCTGATGAGGCAATCTGGTATAACGCGGAGAATACTCAAAATCATCTCAATTTGTCTGATGCGTTTAATTTGAGATTGTTCAGTGCGCATATCGTGAAGTACGCCAATCCTAAGGATGAAAGAGTATTTGAAATATATTCTAGATCAGAAAGAGATGGAATTCTTGCATCTCAAAAGCTAGAATATGACTTTGTGGATTTTGAAAACGAGCTTTGGGAGTTCTAGGGTCTTAGAAAAGTACGATATAGAAAGGGGCGCTTAGCCCCTTTTTTTATGCCAATACTCAAAAATTTTTTTGGCTTTTGATAGGCCGACTACTTGAGAAAGCTCTGTGATTGAAGCGTTCTTAATACTAGATATCCCATTGAAGTGGGTAAGGAGAAGTTGTCGAGTAGCAGGTCCAAGGCCTTTGATGTCATCAAGTTCTGATGTTAAGCTGGCTTTGCTTCTTAAATCTCTGTGAAAGGTAATTGCGAATCTGTGCGCTTCATCTCTTATATGTTGAAGAATCCGCAGTGTCTCCGATTTTTTGCTTATGAATAAAGGAAATTGATCCCCAGGGTAATAGATTTCTTCTAGTCTTTTGGCAATTCCGATAATTGGGATTTTGCCAAAAAGTTCAATTTGTTTCAATGCTTCAACAGCGGCACTCAATTGGCCTTTACCACCGTCTATAACGATAAGGTCAGGAAGACCTAATTCTTCTGAAATCATTCTGGTGTATCGTCGAAGAACAATTTCTTTCATTGATGCAAAATCATCTGGACCAGTGACTGTTCTAATTTTAAAATGACGGTATTCTTTGTTAGCTGGTTTAGTATTGATAAAACAGACCATAGAAGCTACCGGATTGGTCCCTTGAATATTACTATTATCGAAACATTCTATTCTTGCTGGAGGGGTTAGTAGCCTCAGATCAGATTGCATCTGCTTGAGAATACGTTCTTGATGGTTAGGTTTTTTAGCTACTAGGGCGTTTCGATCCTTCTTATACTGAAGTAGATTTTTAATAGAGAGATCAAGAAGCTTCTTTTTATCACCAATTTTGGGTTGTGTTATGGTTATTGACGGATGCCAAGAGTCAATCGGTAAGTTGGTTAATATTAGATCGTTGAGACTTTTATATTTTTCTCGAGCATGAAAAATCACAAGAGATAAAATGTCTTCGTCGGCCTCATCGAGCTTTTTACTTATCTCAAATGTTTCCATGGCATTGATCATACCATTAATGATTTTGAGGTAATTGATATAGGCCTTCTTCTCTTCTGATTTGATGGTGAATACGTCAACTTCAGTGAGATTATTGTTGACAATAAGACTCTTAGCTTGAAATTTTTCGAGTGTGTGAAGTTTGTTCTTGTATAATTCGGCTGATTCAAAATCAAGTATTTCTGACGCTGCTATCATCTTACTACGATAATGATTTCTAACCATACCAAGATTGCCCTTAAGGATGTATTTGGCTTGTTCAATGTCTTCAGAATAGTCCTCAACTGATTGGTGGTTTTCGCAGGGCCCTAGGCAGTTACCTATATGATATTCTAAGCAAACTTTAAACTTGCCATTATTGATATTTGATTTTGTAAGATCAAGCTTGCAGGTGCGGACATTGTGAACTTTTCGAATAAGTTCTAAAACATTGTTCATTGCTTTTACGCTCGCGTAGGGGCCAAAATACTCACCTTTACCTTTAATTATTCTACGTGTAGAGTATACTCTTGGAAACCTTTCATTAGTGACCAAAATGTGCGGAAAGCTCTTGTCATCCTTGAGAAGGATATTGTATTTAGGTTGATTCTCCTTTATCAGATTATTCTCGAGAAGAAGGGCGTCAAATTCGGAGTTGACTACAACATAGTCCAGGTTCTGAACCTCTGAAACCAACCTAAGCGTCTTCCTGTTGTGACCAGCTGATTTTGTGAAATAACTTGAGACTCTTTTCTTAAGATCTTTCGCCTTGCCAACGTAAATTAAATCTTTTTCTAAGTTGTAGAACTTGTAAACGCCGGGTTGATGAGGTAGTACCCCAAGTGCGTTCTTGAGTTGAGGAGGAACAGGCATAGCTAGAATATGTCATCCTCATTGATATTATCAAAATTTATATTCAATGTATCCGTCACACTGGTTTGATCATAAAAATCACAGTCAATTTCTATCCCAAGTTCTCGCATAGGTTGATCAAAAGGTCCTTTGGTAACTCCTAGATCTTTATCGGCATATACATTAGTCATATACTTGGACCAAATCGGCATTGCTGTGCGAGCGCCCTGGCCAAGTACCCAACTTCGAAAATGTATACTGCGGTCATCACCACCGACCCATGACCCAGATACCAGATCTTTAGTTACCCCCATAAACCAGCCGTCTGAGGCATTTTGGGTAGTACCTGTTTTAGCACCAATCTCATTTTCATTTTTCAATTCCCAATTTAAACCCCGAGCTGAGCCATTTGATTCTTCGGTCGCCCCTTTGAGCATATGCAGCATGATGTAGGCTGTCTCCTCGTTTAAGGCTTCCACTTTTTTGGGTACGAATTCTTGAAGTACGGCACCATTTTCGTCTTCTATTCTAGTAATAAAGGTAGGTTCAGTCCATACACCTTTATTTACGAATGTGCTATATGCCCCGACTAATTCAAAAATCGAGACGTCTCCTCCTGCTCCTAAGCACAGGGAAGGGACTGCTTCTATAGGACTAAAAATGCCCATTTGTTTTGCGTAACTGACAACAGTTGCTGGGCTGACTTTTTTCATCATAAAGGCAGTTATAGAGTTTACCGAGCCTGCCATTGCTCTTCGAATGGTCATAGTTTCACCTGACCACCTGCCTTCGGCATTATCAGGTTGCCAGAAAGGGGGATCTTGTCCCGGCATGTCAAAAACTACCGGCGCATCTATAACTGGATAACAAGGTGAATAGCCATTGTCTATTGCGGCAGTATATACAAAGGGTTTGAAGGTTGAGCCTGGCTGCCTACGACCCTGCTTTACATGATCATACTTAAAGTACTTATGATCAATTCCTCCTACCCAGGCCTTGATATGGCCACTATGCGGCTCCATTGACATAAAACCTGCCTGTAGAAAGCGCTTGTAATACTTAAGGGAATCAACAGGACTCATTATTGTGTCTTTCTCACCATCCCATGAAAACACTGTCATGGGCTTAGCTCTATTGAGAATGGCGTCTATAGAGTCAGAATCTTCTCCATACTGCTTAACTAGGCCTCTATAGATGTCTGTCCGTTTGATGGCCTGTTCCACAAAATTTGGAATCTCTTTTCCATCAGTATCGATCCATGGGTTTTTGCCCTCCCAGTGTTCATCAAAGGTCTTTTGAAGCGCTGACATATGCTCTTCGACAGCTTTCTCTGCATAGGCTTGCATTCGACTGTCAATAGTAGTGTATATTTTCAGACCATCATCAAAAAGGTCATAGCCGCGCTCTTTGCACCAATCCATCAGAAAATTCCGAATGACCGATCTGAAGTAGGTGGCAGGGCCTTCATTGTGACCAGCAACTTTGTATTGCAAACCAAAATCGGCAACCTTAAGAGAGTCGAATTCAGCTGCACTAATACGATTATATTTTTGAAGGTTGTACAAGACTTCTTGTCTTTTTTCTATGGCGAACTGAGGATTGTAAACCGGGTTATATCGCGTTGGTTTGTTTAGAAGCCCCACAAGAACGGCTGATTCATTATACCCTAGTTCACTTGGAAGCTTGTTGAAGTAGGTCTGCGCAGCTACTCGTATTCCGTAAGAATTACTACCATATTCCGCCGTATTGAGATACATGGCCATAATCTCTTCCTTGGTATAAAACTTTTCCAGACGAACAGCCACGATCCATTCTTTGACCTTTACAATTAGCATGCGAAGACCAGGCACATTGCTGAGTGTACCTTTAAACTGTTCTGTTCTGGTGCGAAATAAATTCTTAGCTAACTGCTGAGTTATTGTGCTACCTCCTCCAGCATTTTCACCCAACAATAGACTATATACTAATACTCTGCCCAATCCGCGGAAATCAATACCAGAGTGTTGGGTATACCTTATGTCTTCGGTTACCAGCAGTGTTTCGATGAGCTTTGGTGATAGTTCCCTGTAGTTCACTGGGGTTCGGTTGTGTCTAAAGTATTTGCCAAGAAGTTCACCGTCTGCGGAGTAAAGCTCTGAGGACAACTCTGGATCGGGCTTCTCCAAGTCCTGAAGTGATGGAAGACCTCCGTATAAACCAAAGAGGTCAACTCTGACCGAATAGATAAATGCTGGAGCTGACAAGACCCCAAGAATAAACACTACCCAGAGAATTGGGATAATTTTAGAGAGATGCTTTTTCATTAAATGAGGTTAATAATTCTCCTTGAAAAACTTCTTGTAAGCCTCTACATCCTTGGTTTGATAGAAGATGTTGAAGTTGTCATAAGAAAGAACGAAGTTATCAAATTTTGTGTTGACATAATTGTCAAAAAGCTCATTGCCTTCACTGAAATCAACAAAAAAGACTTCAGCCGAGGCTTTGTCTCGAAACTCATTCACAAGGATGATAGAATGCTCTGCATCGAGTATTAGATTACCTACCACAAGATTGGCCTCTTCATAATTGCTTTCTATAAACTGATCCATCAACTCCGGGAGAGTCTCAGCCATATCACCTTCAGGCTTGTACACAAGAACGAAATAATGGTTTTGATCAAAGTCTTTGATGAACTTGGCTTTGGCGCTGTTGAAGAGGTTGATTTGATAATCTTCGCTTGCCTTTACCAGGGTTTGGGCATATGGAGTGAGCTCACTTTCAGAGTAATTCTTGATGAAGTTATTGAGCTCATACTGATACTTATAAATATCACTTGTTTTACCTATGATCAATATCTTCAAAAGCTCGAGATTGTCTGAGAATTCGTTATCTGGATATTGACCCAAGGATTCATTTACACTATTTAAAGCCTCTTTGTATTGACCGTCCCTGTATTGAGCATAACTTTTCTCGTAAACTTTTTTGAGCTTACTACTGATAGCCTGACTTTCTGCTCGATAGTTTGGATTAAGTATGAGCTTAGCATAGATTGATTCTGGATGTTTATACAACAATGAGTCTCTGTTTCTTTGACGATCCTCAGGCTGATTAAGGTCCTCATAAATGAGATACAATTCATACATTACCTCAGGGGCATAGGCTGTCTCAGGAAAGCGCGACAAGAGTTGCTCAAATGTCACAGCGCTCGACTGCTTTTCCTTAAGCTGGAAATAATAGATTGTGCCTAATTGATATAGTGCTTCTTCTACTTCAGCTAACAAACTTGCCTGTTGTGCTTCGTCGTACGGTATAGTTGCAATCAGAGATTCTCTAGACAAACTATTTTCCGCAGCGTCCTCATCTTTTTCACTGGTCTTACCATCATCTATTCCTGTATCTGAGGGGGTATTATCAGCTATGATATTCTGTTCTTTAGAGGACCTGCGCCAGTTGTCTTCTAGAACCCGATTACCCCATTTTCTATTAAATTCCGCAGAACCTTGGCTGATTGCCGCACTATTATAAAAATACCAAGTGGCATCATTGCTCGAGGTACTTATCAGACTGCCTTGATTTTGATCAAAAACTGAGAATGAGGAGGGCCTGTCCTTCTTCTCTTTTTCCCTTCGCTTTCGTTCCTCTTCCTGCTCAGCCTGATCGGCGATATAGCCATCTAAAAGTGAGTAGAGCGAAGCTGTGTCTAGAGATGCTAAATGTAGCAGACTGTCATTAGTCTCAATAATATCAATTTGCTTGACGAACTCTTCGAGGATCTGCTGTCGTTCTTCTATCTCGGCATAAATTTCCTCATCCTTCGGCATATTTTGAAGAGTAGAGTCATAGTAGAGCTTGGAGGTGCGATAATCGGCGAGGCTATCATAGTAGATTTCCGATAGGCTTAGGTAGGAATAAGCCTTCTGCCTGTTATTGTTCACGCTCGCCTGAACGGACGCTTCATAGAATCCAATGGCTTCATTGAGATTGCCTTGTTTCATCTCGAAGTTGCCCATCTCATAGTAGATCTTATCCTTGTATTCCTTATTCTTTTCGTCTGTAAGCAATCCGCGGAAATATTTCCTGACCTTCTTTAGATCTCCAGGATTGGCGAGCTGTGTCACTTGTGCCATATTCAACTTGGCGTAAAAGGATAGTTCGTACGGAGGGTTGTCTTTAAGACACTTGTTGTAATTATTGTAGGCTTCAGACTCAAAGCCAAGTTCTTGGTAGACTTGTCCTATGATAAAGTGTATTCTGGCCGGTTCATCCTTGGCCATCAACAGTGGCTCAGCCCGATTCAGGTTACTGACCATGCTGTTGTAGTCTTCTCTTTTTTGGTAGAGATACCCTCTATTGAGGTAGAGTGTTTTTAGGTTTTGCTTATTGAGCTTCTCCCTCTTGAGGTAGTCAGATACAGCCTCTGCATTGTTGAGCTCCCCAGCTTCAACAAAAGTCCGCATGAGCGAAATCAAGGCCTCATGACGCTCATCATCACCCTCTCCATTGGTATTGACATATTTAAACGTCTCAATGGCGTTAGGGAAGTCCATACTGTAAAATCGTGCTTGTCCTACCAAATTGTAGCTATTGTCGATCCATTTAGAGTTAGGGTGTCGCTGGATGGCAATAGATGCTTTTTCTATACAGTCCTCGGTCAGTTGTGCAAAGCCAGCAGCATCTGTAGAATCAAACTGCGGGAAAATGGGGAGTATCTTGTTGTAGTTCCATTGATATCCTTGGGCGAGTGTATTCTCTATTTCAAGAATTTTCTCTCTGGCAATAAAGACAGCATTGTAATGCGCAGTGGTGTTATGAAACACCTTACTAGGTATGTTTTTCTTGTAAGGAGAACAAGAAAACAGGATTGTCAGAAGGACAAGAAAATAAAACGACTTGGATTCGTTTAATACCACGCAAGAGCTACAGTTGGAGCCAGTAAACTTATGACAAATAATATAATAATTCTCAACGCGATTTATAAATATATATTTTTGCTCATGCTGAATAAAATCAAGGCCTGTGGTTAAGAAAACCCTTTCTAACTGGTTAACTACCAAATATTTGATGATTATTCGAAGCGAAGAGAACTTCGCGGAGAAGAAAACCATCAGCTTTAACCTGGCTAAGGTTGTTCTGATCTTTTTTGTGGCATTCCTAGTACTTGCTGGGTTGTCCTTTTATCTGGCTACTACGGTGTTAGGAGAATGGTTTGATCCACGGCAAGCTGAGCTGGAAGCCAATCGTCAAGTGATTGAGCTATCGCAATCGGTAGACTCCCTTATGGTAGAGGTAGCCATAAAAGACCAGTTCATTCAGAACATCAAGGGTGTGTTATCAGGAAATGACTCCACGATAGCCCTGGAAGCTACCATCATCGATTCTGATCTGAGTATGTCTGAAATGCAAGAGCAACCGCAGATTGATCCGATAGATGAGCAGTTTAGACGAGAGTTCGAGCAAGCTGGTGTAGAACTCCTTTCCGTTAGGGCCGAGTATTCCGGGGAGCTGCAGGACCTCTATCTTTTTCAGCCGATTGATAATGGTATTGTGTCGGATGAGTTCAACGCACAGACTGCCCATTATGGAATTGATGTGGTAGCCAAGAAGGATGAGCCTGTAAAATCAGTTGCTGACGGCACAGTCATTTTCTCCTCTTGGACCCAGGATTCCGGATACGTAATAGCCGTTCAGCACAGGAGCAACCTGATTTCGGTGTATAAGCACAATTCGGATTTATTGAAAAACGTCGGTAGCTTTGTTGGCGCAGGTGAAATTATTTCGATAATTGGTAATACGGGAGAATTGACTTCTGGCCCACATTTGCATTTTGAGATATGGTATAATGGCAATCCTCTGAATCCATCAGAGTTTATATCCTTTTAGAAAAGCAGCTAAGATGTTTAACACGAAAGAAGACAAGAAGAAGATGTCGGAGGAATCAGGTGGTTCAAGTAATATTTTTGGTAAAGGGACGGTAATAACCGGCAACCTCGAGACCTATGGAAACATCAGGGTAGAGGGAAAGATAATCGGCGACCTCAAGACCAAGTCTAAGGCAGTGATGGGACATTCTTCGAACGTAGAGGGCAATATACTAGCGCAAAATGCTGAGATCGCCGGACAAGTCATGGGTACCGTGGAGGTCTCTGAGCTGTTGGTGCTCAAGCCATCCGCGGTAATCAATGGGGATATCATCACTAACAAACTGATCGTGGAATCAGGAGCTACCTTTAATGGTGGATGTAAGATGGGGGTCAAGATAAAGGAGATAAAAATTGGAGAACCAGAACAAAAAGCACCCCTCCTCAAAGCCCAATCCTAAGCCAGATCATACCTACGCACGATTATCCGGGATCACATTTGAGCTGCTAGCGCTCAACCTGATCATTATAGGGGGTGGTTACTACCTCAATGAATTCGTGGGATCCAAGTTCCCATGGATACTGCTGCTTTCTACTTTTCTTTCCGTTGCAGCTACGATCTTTTACTTGCTCAAGAAGTTCGGAACATGAAACAATATCTTTTCGGATCTATTTCGATCGCCTTGGCGTTACTGGGGGCCTATTACTTAGCCAATGATCAGGTCTTTAACTCGATATTACACGACCAGTTTCCTGCATTGATCCTATTCTTTTTTCTACAGTCACTAGTTGTGGCTTGGTTGATTGACTTAGCAGAAAAAACCAACTGGGAATCACCTATTTATGCGCTTGGAACAATCACTTTCCGTTTCTTGACATCACTCTTCTTTATCGCAGTGCTGTTTGTCTCAAAACTCGCTGATATGAAGACACTAATGGCGCAGTTTCTGGTGGTCTATTTGGTATATTTAGTCTTTGAATTATATACCGTATTGTCTAACTTGCGGCGCAATTGAGGGGGTAATTAACAGCCAATGCACTTACATAGAATCGTGTCGTTCACTAAGCTTTTGAAGGTCAGTTTTTTATTGGCAATTTTCGGATTGTTCAATAGTGGTGTTCTACACGCCGAAGGGTCTGATGGAGATGGCTCTTTTAACCCAAGTGAGATGATTAATCATCACATCATGGATGCTCATTCATGGGAGATTTATCACGGCTTGACAGTGCACCTACCGGTAATCATCTACTCTGAAGAAAAGGGCCTGGACATTTTCTCCTCAAGTAACTTCTACAATACAGATCATGAAGTAGTACCATACAATGGCTATGTGATGGAGCATGAGCACATTGCCTTAGCAAGTGGCGAGCATGTGATGGACTTCTCGATTACCAAGAATGTTTTCTTCTTGTTTATCAATGCTTCGGTCATGATTTTAATTTTCTTGTCAGTGGCCAGCGGCTATAAGAAGAATATAGGAAAAGCACCTACCGGAATCCAGTCATTCTTCGAGCCGATCATTGTATACGTCAGAGACGAGATTGTAAAGCCAAATATAGGGCCGAAATATGAGCGCTACTTGCCCTATTTATTGACGCTGTTCTTCTTTATTTGGTTTGGGAACTTACTAGGCCTCTTGCCTGCAGCGGCTAACCTTACAGGAAATATCGCAGTGACGTTAGTGCTTGCGGTAGCGAGTTTAGTAATCACACTAGCATCGGGTCGAAAAGCCTACTGGGCACACATACTAGACCCTATGGGTAGTAGCATGGGCTGGTTTGCCAAGTTCCCGCTTTACCTAATCCTATGGCCTATTGAGATCATAGGCATATTTACGAAACCATTTTCATTGATGGTTCGACTCTTCGCGAATATCACGGCGGGTCACATCATCATATTAAGTATTATAAGTCTGACCTTCATCGCAGAGAGTATTGCAGTGGGTGTGGCAGCTACAGTTCTTGCTTCGTTGTTGAACTTGCTCGAACTGTTTGTAGCGTTGTTGCAGGCTTATGTATTCACTCTTCTATCATCCATGTACTTCGGTCAGGCGGTGGAAGAACATCATTAGAATCTTTTTTAAACCATATAAATTAAACAGTAATGGGAGCAATTGGAGCAGGATTAGCAGTACTTGGAGCAGGTCTCGGTATCGGTATGATCGGTAAGGGAGCTACAGAAAGTATCGCTAGACAACCAGAAGCCGCTGGAAAAATCCAAACCGCAATGATTATCGCTGCAGCCTTGATTGAAGGTGTGGCGCTATTTGCGGCAGTAATTGGATTCTTGTCTATCGGAACTAATTAATTTATTTAGGCCTGGCCCTGTTGACATTAGGTCTCGGGGCTGGGTCTACTACTAAAAAGAATTATCGTGGAATTAGTTACCCCAGGAATTGGACTCATATTTTGGCAGACAGTAGTTTTTCTAGTTGTCTTCGCCGTGCTAGCCATGTTTGTGTGGAAGCCAATCACCGAAGCACTTCGTGCTCGAGAAGGCTTTATTAATGACTCTTTGAGAGCCGCTGAGTTAGCAAAAGAGGAGATGAAGCAGCTAAAGGCTGATAATGAGTATCTCCTTCAAGAAGCGAGATTCGAAAGAGAGAAGATATTGAAAGAGGCGACTGGTGCAGCAAATCAACTTAAAGAGGAAGCTAAGGCAGAAACCGCTAGGATCACCGAGAAGATGATTGACGATGCGAAGCAAAGCATAGAGTCCGAAAAGCAGAACGCATTAAAAGATGTAAGAAACCTGGTGGCTTCTCTGTCATTGGACATTGCTGAAAAGGTGATTCGTCAGGACTTGTCTAAGGACAATGCTCAGAAGAAGTTGATTGAAGAGTTCGTCAAAGATATTAAGGTAAACTAAGATGTCTGATAGCAGAATTGCCATACGATATGCAAAGCCACTGCTAGGGTTGGCCGTGGAGAAAGGCAAGCTAGATGCTGTCAAGAAAGATATGGATGGATTCGTATCTATATGCAAGCAGGAAAGGCCTTTTGCATTGATGCTGAGAAACCCAATTATCCCTCACCTCAAGAAGCAGACTATTCTTAAGAAGATATTCACTGGTAAGGTAGATGCGCTGACCATGTCAATATTTGACATCATGACTCTCAAGAATCGTGAGTACGTGCTTGAAGAGATGGCCAAGGAGTTTGTGAGGCTATATAATATCAATCAGGGTATCGAAGAAGCTGTAATTAGAACGGCCATTCCTCTGGATGCCAAGTTGCGCAAGCAGTTTGTAAAGATCATAGAAGAAATCACAGGTAAGAAAGTGGAACTCCAAGAGGAAGTTGATGCTGACCTCATTGGCGGGTTTACATTAAAAATAGGCGATCGCAAGATTGATGATAGTGTCAGCGGTAAGCTGAGAGAATTGAGATATACATTAATAAATAACTAAAGAATATTATCCCATGGCAGAAGTTAGACCAGACGAAGTATCAGCGATACTCAGGGAGCAACTCTCAAATTTCAGATCCGAAGCAGAGCTTGAGGAAGTTGGAACTGTACTTCAGGTAGGTGACGGTGTTGCAAGAATTTACGGACTCACTAAGGCACAGTCTGGTGAGCTGCTGGAGTTTGACAATGGGCTTAACGCACTTGTTCTTAACCTAGAGGAAGATAATGTAGGTGCAGTTTTGCTTGGTGAATCGTCTCAGGTAAAAGAGGGGGATACAGTAAAGCGTACCAATAAGATTGCCTCTATCAAAGCTGGCGATGGCATCTGTGGTCGTGTGGTTGATACTCTTGGTAACCCAATTGATGGTAAGGGCAAGATAGAAGGGGATCTCTATGAGATGCCTTTGGAGAGAAAAGCTCCTGGTGTAATCTATCTCCAGCCAGTTAGTGAGCCGTTGCAAACAGGTATTAAGGCAATTGACTCAATGATTCCTATCGGAAGGGGTC
>JAVKDO010000070.1:0-16524 GCA_040222235.1 Cyclobacteriaceae bacterium | reverse complement strand
ATCTTAGCAGGAATGAGTACCGGAGGTGCTTTGACGGCAGCCTTGCAAGTGTCAAGTGAAATAGATCAAGGCACCATAGTCTTTATCAACTGTGATAGGGGTGATCGGTACCTGAGTTCGGATTTGTTTGGGTAGACGCTACTCTGTTATCAATGTCTCTTTTAGCGTTTCCATGTCCATGGAAAATACCTAAAGTCGACCATTGCGGTTAGAGGTATATCAAATTGACCTGCCGTCTGGTGAAAGACACCCAATGAAGTTGTCAGTATTAGGACTTGTCAATGGTAGCTGATTTTTCCCATCAGCATCCATTATGAACATCTGCGTATGATCAGCTCTTTTCGAATGAAAGATGATGGCTTTTCCATCGTTTGACCAAGATGGGAGTTCATCATTATGACTATTATTAGAAATGTTGATCAGGTCTGAGCTTTCTACGTCCATTACATAGATCTGCCAATGTCCATCTCGGTTTGTCTGAAATGCAATGTATTTCCCATCTTTTGACCACCTTGGATCTTGATCATCCGATGGGTGATTGGTCATATTTTTGAGTTATAAGTCGTCTAAGGAAAGGGTATAAATTTCAGAATTTCAATCTCTTCTGGTATAAAAAGTCAGATAGCCAACGGGCAAGTCATACTCGAAGAACATCGTGGATTTGTAAGATCAGAAAACATTGGATGGGTGCTTAGCACTGGGATGAATATAGAGAAAACTATACTGGCTGCATGGAAAATGACACTCGTCTATAGACAAATTAGATGGCTGCTAACCTATCATTTGAACCGAGGTATTCAATACGCGTCGAATGCTTTTAGAGTTGAACTCGAAAAACTCCCTGTCTTGCAGTCTGCAAGTATGAAGGGTAATAGACGGGACAATGCCGTAGCTGAAAGACTCCAAGATACTGAAATCAGAACTCGTCAATCACTGCCATTTCTCAGCGTCCTGGAAATCAAAATAATCATTTTGAGATATGGTATAACCGATGGAGAAAAACAATTATGACTGGGTTACAAGACCCTTGATGAATACATCAAAATCGATTATTCAAAATACGCTTAATCTGCTGCCCAGTTAAATATAGCAGATGGACAGCCTCTGTAACCCTTGTCGATTTAGTACGGTAAATAGCAACGCTTTGCAAAAGCGCTCCAGCATGAGTGTACTATTCGTCGGACGAGTTTATTATGGACGTTCCAAATGAGCAGGGTCATACTGCCTAGTTCGTGCAATACTCGTCCGACGAATATCGACCTATTGGTTATCAATCTACCCGCTTCCTACAAAATATCCTCCAAGACGAGTAGTTGATAGTCTCTGCTGGATCTACCCAGGCACCTTCCCAGTTGAATCCCTCATCGCTGATGTCCGAGAATCGAATTTTGAAGAAACCGTCAAATCCGTTGGGAGCCTTTTGAGGCATATATAAGACGATATCTCCCCCTTCTCTTCCATCTCCGGCCCAAGTGTTTAGTGTCGGTGTTGCGGCTGAGGTAGTATAATAGTGGACATACCATTGGGCACTATCTGCATTGAACTGGCGGATACTTCCAGAATGTGTGCCATCAGCTTTTAAGGTCTCATCTTGTATTCCCCAACCGTTCAGGATATACTTCCAGTGCCACTCCATGCTTACGGTATCGGCCCACTCAGTTTGGCTGACGCGCGAGACAGACTGGCAGTCAGAGACACCTATCAACGGAGCATAGTCCATGATTTCCTTCGGAGCTTCAGGGTGCGGTTTGCCAAAGGGATGCTCGGCGGAAGGCCTATTTACATAAGTCTCCTGGGCTATGACTATCGTGCTGAATATCAAAAGCAATAGTAGTGTAGCAGTTCTTTTCATCTGAGTCTTTTTGGCTAATGTAGAAGACTCTTCCGCACGCAGGTGTACTGATGCAGTTAATGAGTGGAGACTCGCAGTAAACGAACGGAGAGTACCAATTGCGGTAGCTGTAAAGTACACTCAGTCAATCAACTGTAGATAGGCAAATCTCATCCCGTACCAAAGCCTAATATGCTTCGAGGTTTTTGCAAGGGCTTGTCCATCAATGAGAATTGCTCACCGGTCTTTTTATTTTAGATATTTTTTTCACTACCATACAACCATTATGACGTCCTTGATCACTTTGATCTAAACACTAGGAATACTTGAGTTACAAGCAAGACCCTGCGGAACTAGAATTAGTCAACAACTGCCTTCAGTATGATAGGCAGAGCCAGAAAAAGCTGTACGACAAGTATAAGGATGCCATGTACACCATACTCTGCAGAATGCTTAACAATGAAGAGGATGCCGCCGATGCACTGCAAGAGGCCTTCATTCAGGTATTCAAGGGACTGTCAGGTTACAAAGGCATTTCCTCTTTGGGGGCATGGATCAAGACCATTGTGATAAGGACGGCTCTCGCACGACGAAAAAATCAACTGCAATTTGATGAGATAGATGAACGCTCACAGAAGATTGAGCCTATCCATTGGGACTCCAATCTCACCGGCGATTATCTTGATAAGGCGATAAGAGGACTTTCTAATGGCTATCGCAGTATTTTTCTCATGATAGAGGTAGAAGGCTATACCCATAAAGAGACGGCTGAGATGCTGGGGATCAGTGAGGGTACTTCTAAGTCGCAACTTTTTCACGCAAAGAAAGCTTTGCAAAAGCAACTGAAGGAGGTGATGTACGGATGAAGCAGCAAGACCAACATATTCATATAGCAATTAAAGAGTTGCAGACCTACAAGGCTCCATCGGAGGTCTGGGACAAGATAGCTACTGAGCTGGATGCCGAGCAACCTTTGATCAAGGCGATTGATGAATATAAGGAGCAAAAGCTTGTCGCTCCAGACTTCTTCGATAAGATCATCGATCAAGAAGCCCCGAAGGCGAAGGTCAGGAGCTTATCTATAGCGTGGGTTGGTAGCATCGCGGCTGGATTGGCGTTACTGCTCGGTGTTTATTTCATGTTTGACAGCTCGACTGAAGGATCTGGTCAAGAGACCATTACGGTAGAGACCTATACAGAGACGACTCAATACCTACCGGAAATGATGACAGCTGTTGTCGAGCAGATGAGCACGGAGGATGAAGTGATGGGCTTTATTAAATCACACTGTCAGCAAGTGGCATTGACCTGCAATACGCCACAGTTTCAAGGACTGTTTGACTTGTACATCGAGCTAGATGAATCTAAAACTGAACTCCTCGATGTAATGGAGACGAATCAAGGTCAGCAAGAGCTAGCGGGCTATTTGATTCGAGTGGAGAAGGAGAAAGATGAAGTGGGTAAACAGCTGATTCAAATGATTATAGGATGAGAAAAGCATATTACATATGGATAATCATGTTGATTGTGGTAGCAAGTGAGACGGCTATGGCACAGGTAAATCTACAAGTGGTTACAAAAACTATTGAACAGACTTTTCCTTATGAAACCAGGGATTATGTACTTCTCAAGGGTAATAAAAGCAACATAGAGATAGTAGGTTGGGATCTACCACAAGTGAAAGTCGAGATCAAGCTGACTTCCAAAGCAAGAACCAAGGAAATCGCTCAGCGCGAACTCGAATTTCAGCGGTATGTACTTGAGAAGAAGAAGAATGAAATTGGGATGGCCAACTACTACAGCTATCCGGAGAAAGGGTATAAGCTTCAGTCCATACTCTTGGCCACCTACAAAATATGGGTACCCCGCAATGCGGAAATACAAGTCAATAATGAGTATGGTAATGTCCAACTGGAGGAACTGGTGGGGAACTATACCGTCGGCAATCGCTTCGGTAATCTGACGCTGAAAAATATAGGAGGCAATGGTGTATTCAATAGCTACTTTGGAGACTGTAAAGTAGCTGAACTGAGTGGCCAACACGAGTTCACATTGAATAAGACAAAGACCGCTATCTCAGGACTATCCGGTACAGCTTCTATCAACTCCAACCTCGGAGATGTGAGCATTACAGATATTTCGACCATGCTCGTATTGGAAATCGATGCTGTGAAGTCCGACTTGAGTCTTTCTCTTGGGACGGAATGGGAAAAATATGACTTGTACTTCAAATCTTCATTCGGGGAGGTAGTAGTGGATCCAGAGATGGTACCGAATGCAGCAATTTCTGATAAGAATGACTTGTACATCATGAAGAAGAGAGGCCAGCCTGAGATCAAGGCGACAACTACATTTGGGACAATTACGATAGCAAAATAATGAAACGACTTATACTTCTAAGCCTTACTGCGTTTGCACTCACAGATGTAGCCTATGCACAGGAAAATGTGACGATCGAAGAGCATCAAGAGGAGATGGACACTGCCGAGTTTTCCAGACTAGTTCAGAGTTATAACACCATCATACGCGCGGATGAAGAGAAGCTCAACATGTTTACAATTGACCTTCTTGGACCGTTCTTTTATGCAATATCTAACTGGGGGGATAATAAAACTACGATCAATAGGGTGATCGATGTTGCTTACGAGCAGAAGTTCTCACCGAACTGGTCATGGATCGTAGGAAGCAACTACAACGCAGACCGAGCCAAGTATCGCGAGGTTAAAGCCTATGCTGGTGGACGCTATTATTATAATATGAATCGTCGTATCCTAAAAGGTAAAAGTGCCAACAACTTCTCAGCCAATTATATTGGCTCTACTGCCAATTATGGCAGACGTTTCCATGACGATGATTCTCAGGTGACTTGGAATCTTGTCTATGGTATCCAGCGAAGATTGGGAAAAAGGATGTTCTTAGATTTTACGGTGGGATTCGAGAATATCTTCAGCGCCTATGATGATAGAGAGACCGGTACCGATCTTATACTTGACTTTAGATACGGCTTGACCTTCTAAGTGATAGTGAATACGTGATTTGGACGATATAGATCAGCCCTATACTAGCGTTCTTCCCTAACAAGCAATTAGACCCTTCTCCCAAGCGGGTCATTCTGTAGCAATCTTATGCTTAGTGAAAGATCTGAGGCAGGAGAGAATGTCAATCCAAAGGTTGGTAGGAATCAGACGGTTCGAAACCGTCTGATTCCTTGATGGCTAAGTAGGCATACTCCAATGACTATCTACCAAAGACTAGTGACTAGAGAGGATAACCACTGGCAGCTTTCACTTCTTCGATCTGTGCAATATGCCGCTGAGTATGGCCGCTCATAAAGACGATCACCTGATAGGAATCTACCCAACCAAATGGAAACTCGAAATAGTGATTACGAAGATCATCCGAAGTAGACTTCACATACTGGAGGTTGGACTTTCTCTTGTCTTTGAAAGCTTTCAATGAACCCTTATAACCATCGAACTTCTGCGAAGGCTCGAATTCAGGGCGGGTTTTCACTTTTTCTTCACGGCTAGTGATGAACCCCATGATCATGTTGTCATCGAATTTAAGTTTGTCCTTGATCCCTGCTTCTGGCTCACTCTGCATCGACATGCCGACAATTGCGAAAATGTTTTCCTCTGATATGGCTATATGTTCAACGCATTCAGCGATAGACCAAGCGTCTGCTGTTGGCTTGTACAGCCATTGCTCCTCTGAAAGACCCTTTAAAGCGGACATAAGTTCTGTTTGAGACGCCTTCAATTGGTTAGTGATTTTCTCTCTGTCAGCATTAGAGATTTGTGCTAACACTGAAGTAAGGCTAGCGCAAAAAAGTAGGATGATAATGGGAATTATTCTTTTCATGGTTTTAGCGTTTGTTTCTTTCGTGACGAATGAATCCGTGAGTATTGGACACCTCAAAAAAATCTTTTTTGTTGGGCACCTTTTTCATGCTAGTTTGTTGATAAACCAAAGAAAACTCATGGAACTAAAGGCAACCTTGTCAAGAGGATATAATCGGTCAATCACCTACCCGCAATACGTGGAGCTTGTGACTGACCTAGCGGCGAATGGCGGTACTACTGGAGATCAAAAGGATGACTTGATCAACTTTACCAAGCTCAATGCCCAACGCTCAAAGCGAATCACTAAAACAGTGAAATTGGAGGAGCTAACCACACAGGCTGTAAAGCATATTCAAGAGGCACAAACCTGGTTGGTGATCAGCGAGAGTTGGTGTGGGGATGCAGCAAACAGTCTCCCTATGCTGGCCAAGATGGCAGATGAGAATGAATTGATCAACCTACGTGTAGTACTGCGCGATGAGGATACTGAGCTGATCGATACTTTCCTCACTAGAGGGGGGCGATCCATTCCCAAGCTTATAGCACTCGACGGTGAACATAATGTGCTTTTTACCTGGGGTCCGAGACCATCGGAAGCACAGAAATTATATGACGATTGGAGAAATGATCCTGACCATGTGCCGTATGCTGAGTTTCAAATCACGATGCAGCAGTGGTACAATCAAAATAAAGGTGTTGCCCTGCAACAAGAGTTGACTCAAATTCTAATGGAATCGAATGATTAATCTCTCTTCCTCCATTTTGGCTTAGTTGATAATATACTGATTTTGTCCATACCCTGCCAAGACAGCTCAATTAGCTAAGCATGATTCCATGGCAAGGTAATCTCAGTTTGATCATATGGGTTATAGTGAGGCAACTTAACAGTGACAGGATCTATTTTCCATATGTCTTCACAATACTCCTTTATGGTTCGATCACTGGAGAACTTGCCTGATCTGGCCGTATTTAAGATCGACATCCTAATCCATTGATATTCATTTTCGAATGCAGCACTTACCTCCCCCTGACACTTGACGTAGGAGGCATAGTCGGCTAGTACCATATATTCATCTTGGTATTTCAGTGAGTCAACGAGCCCTTGAAACAGGGAAGCATTTCCACTTGAGAAGTATCCGCTGGCAAGCATGTCCAGACACTGCCTTAGCTCTTCATTCTTGTGGTAGTAGTCAAGTGGTCTGTATCCCGCACCTTTCACCTCATCTACCTGGCTGGCCGTCAATCCGAATAGGAAGAAATTCTCCTCACCAACTTCCTCTCTTATCTCAATATTTGCACCATCCAGGGTGCCAATTGTTAATGCGCCGTTCATAGTGAACTTCATGTTTCCAGTTCCTGATGCCTCTTTTCCAGCCGTTGAGATTTGCTCCGATAGATCTGCAGCTGGGTATACCCGCTGGCTATTGGTGACGTTGAAATCTGGTAGAAATACCACCTTGAGCTGTCCGTTCAAATCCTGATCTGCATTGACGATATCACCAACCGAGTTGATAAGTTTTATGGTCATTTTGGCCATATCATACCCAGGAGCAGCCTTGCCTCCGAAAATGAAAGTTCGAGGTACAGCGCTGCTGTTAGGATCCTTTTTTATTCGGTTATAGAGCGTGATAATGTGCAAGACATTCAGAATCTGTCTCTTGTATTCATGGATTCGCTTCACCTGCACATCAAACATAGAATGGGTATTCACTGCTATTCCCAGACTGTTTTTTATGTACGATGCAAGTTCTTTCTTTACTGCGTGCTTACATCCTTGCCATGCTATTTGGAAATTAGGATCATCAGCAAATTCTTCCAACTGTCTCAACTGGGTGGAATCCTTGATCCAACCATCACCGATTTTTTCATTGATCAGCGAGGTAAGTCTTTGGTTGTTAAGGACTACCCACCTTCTTGGGGTTACACCATTGGTTTTGTTACTAAACTTCTCAGGCCATAATTCATAAAAATCTTTCATTACTTGTGACGTGAGTAATTGCGTATGAAGAGCGGCAACTCCATTAATAGCATAGCTACCGACTGCAGCCAAATGTGCCATTCTCACATATTTTTCATCGCCTTCCGCAATGATTGACATCCGTGTCAATCTCTCAGTATCATCAGGAAATACACGTTTTACCTCTTCGAGGAAACGATGATTGATTTCATAGATAATCTGAAGATGTCGAGGCAACAAGCTTCCGATCATCGAAACGGGCCATTTTTCAAGGGCTTCTGGAAGCAGTGTATGGTTGGTATATGCAAATGTACCGTGGGTAACTTCCCATGCTGCTTCCCATGATAAGTTGTGGCGGTCGATCAACAAGCGCATCATTTCAGCGATTGCTATAGACGGGTGCGTATCGTTGAGTTGAAGCGTCATCTTCTCATGAAATTGCTCAATGCGATGCTTTCGATGCTTGGTGTGGTAGCGCAGTACATCTTGTAGCGTAGCAGATACAAAAAAGTACTGCTGTTTGAGTCGTAGTTCTTGTCCTTCTCGTTGAGTGTCGTTGGGATAAAGAACTTTGGTGATATTCTCTGATTTGACTTTCTCGTTGACAGCTCCGTAGTAGTCGCCTTGATTGAACATTTGGAAGTCAAAAGAGTGACCGGCCTCCGCCTTCCATAGCCTAAGGATAATGGCATTATCCGTTCGGTACCCCAAAACTGGTGTGTCATACGGTACTGCACGTACAACTTCAGCCGGAATCCATCTTTTGGCTGTTGTATTATCATTATTGTCAAAAGACGCTATGCTACCACCAAAGTACACTTCAACATCTGCTTCGGGTCGCGCTATCTCCCACGGATTGCCATATTTTAACCATCGATCTGTTATCTCTACTTGCCAACCATCGTGAATCTCCTGATCAAAGATCCCAAACTCGTATCGTATGCCGTAACCCACTGCTGGGATATGAAGGGTAGCCATAGAGTCAAGAAAGCAAGCAGCCAACCTGCCCAAGCCGCCATTACCAAGGCCTGGTTCTTCCTCTTGTCCAAGGATTGCTTTGAGATCGAGTCCTAGCGCTGACATAGCACTGGAAGCTTTGTCATATAGCCCTAAGTTGATGAGGTTATTACCTAGATGAGGACCCATTAAAAACTCGGCAGACAAATATCCGATTGCTCGGGAATCGTTATCTAAATAGGTGGTGCTGGAATGGAGCCATCGATGGATCGTGCGATCTCTAATCGTATAGGCCAGTGCCATGTAAATATCATTCTTTGTAGCATTGGCTGGATACTTACCTTGTAGGTAGAAAAGGTTGTCCAGGAAGGCTCTTTTGAGCGTTTCGGCATCTAAGCCAGTGCGATCGTCTTCAATTTTTACATTGCTTGGGGAGGTGGTTTGAGTGGACATAATGGAGGTGTTTTGGACATAGTATTAATTTACTCAATAATCGTCCAAAAACTCAGTATTTACCCCTCTTTTAGCGAGGGGTAAACAAACCTCCAGTCACTCAATTTGGAGTTTGATATGGGCAGCTATTTTCTAGCTCTCGTCTCCAGCCATCATCACAGGAGCACCACCCGAAGATATTCTGACCGCATCAGCCGCTACTTCCTGAAATCCCGCATCAGCCATAGTCGCCTGGAAAGCTTCTACTGATTCGAAAGGCATAGAGAACATCTGATAGAACGGAGGGGCGCTACCATCTGGTGAGGGTAAAAACTTAGTTATAGTATATGGTCGTTCAGAAAGTGGAATGCCAGTTTTCTCGTGAAGTAACTTAACATGCTCGGCATAGTCTGCCTCGAATTTCGCTGCGTCGGTTGGTTGCGGGTAAAGTGCTTTTAATGTGATCATCTTTTTATTTTTAGTATTTATTGTTAAGGTAAGGAATTTAGTTGTCGCTACATCAATGTCAAGTAACGGTGGACATTCGGTGACTTTCCGTCTGATTTATGACTAATGTTTGCTAGCTTCAAATGACATTTAATTTAGTACTATGAAGCACTCCCTATTTGTTCTGTTAAGCCTTGTTCTATTTTCATGTGACCAAGCGCCTAAGGCTCCTCCCGCTGCTATTGAGGAAGCTGTTGTCCAACCTCAATCATCAAGAAACCTTACGGCGGTTAGGACATATACTACGGCTAAAGATACTGACCTGCGATTGTCAGGAAGTGGTCAATTTGATTTCGAAGCGGCGACTCAGCCTTTAGAAACTGAACTCTCCGTCTTTGTCAACCCTGGGAAGTCGTTTCAGACTATGGTTGGCATAGGAGGGGCCATTACTGATGCCTCCGCCGAGGTGTTTGCTAAGCTCCCTGCAGACAAGCAGGAGGAGTTCCTAGAGGCTTACTATGGAGAAGGAGGCATTGGCTACAGCCTACTAAGGACCACTATTCACAGCTCTGATTTTGGGAGTGGGTCTTACACCTATGTGTCTGATGGCGACAAAGAATTATCGACTTTCAGCGTCGAGCATGACATGGAGTACCGCATACCCATGATCAAGCGAGCTATCGCCAAGTCGGGTGGTGCGTTGACGACCTACGCCAGTCCATGGAGTCCACCGCCGTTTATGAAGAGCAATGGCCAGATGCTGCAGGGTGGTAAGCTCTTACCAGAATATTATGAATCCTGGGCGATGTACTATGCTAAGTTCATCAAAGCCTACGAAGCACTAGATATTCCCATGTGGGGACTTACTATCCAAAATGAGCCCATGGCTACCCAGAGATGGGAGTCTTGTATCTACACCGCAGAGGAGGAGCGGGACTTTCTAAAAAATCACCTCGGGCCTACACTGGAGAGAGAGGGGCTCGGAGATAAGAATATCATCGTGTGGGATCACAACCGTGACCTGATCACCCATCGTGCGAATGTTATCCTCAGCGATCCTGAGGCCGCCAAGTACGCCTGGGGCACTGGCTTTCACTGGTATGAGAACTGGACGGGAAGTGAGCCCCAGTTTGAAAACCTTCGTAGGGTTAAAGAATCATTTCCAGACAAGGAGCTCATGTTTACAGAAGGCTGCAATGAGAAGTTTGATGCCACAAAATATGAGTATTGGCCCAATGCCGAGCGCTACGGCCGATCAATGATCAATGACTTTAATAGAGGTACAGCAGGTTGGACTGACTGGAATATCCTGTTAGACCATAATGGAGGACCAAATCACGTGGAGAATTTCTGCTTTGCCCCGATCCATGCCGACCTCAATACCAATGAACTTGTGTATACACCGACCTACTATTTCATAGGTCATTTTTCAAAGTATATCGAAGCAGGAGCAAAGCGGATCAGTACGGTGACAAGCCGAACCTTCTTGCAAGCCACGACATTCCAAAATCCAGATGGCGGCTTTGCGACCGTGGTGTTTAATGAGAATGATGAACCCTACGAATACAGTATGCACATCGGAGATCAGAAGGTGGCACTTAGCATTCCAGCCAGAGCCATTCAGACATTGACTTATTGATTATGTCTGGTTAGATGGTGCGTGTACTTAAAGTATCAGGAAATACTTGACCTGTACACAGATACGCTCCCTCAGTTTGTGTTTGATAGTAAAATTCGATCTCAGCACCTTGGTACATGCTTCTATACATATTGTAAAAGCTCATTTATCAAAACAAGTTATTCCACCATATTTTAGACTTGATTCTACTTTCCAGGCGTTTCAGTTTTAATTTACGCTTAGTTAGTCCGATTCGAGGTTGGCCCCATTCACTGCGACCCTCTTCGATATATGTTTGTTCTCCGTTGACGTAAATTTTTGCGCTCAAGCATCTCGATAATTCAAAAGGGAAACTATCCGAGGCAGTGTCGAAAAGCCCTAGAATAAAGCGAGTTCCCTTATTCGCTATGATAGAATCGCTACAAAAGCCACTGCCGAGCTTAAGAGTTTCAGATTCCTCAATATTTCCTTTGTAAGTTTTTTTTACCACCAAGTTATATTCCAAGTCGATTGGGTCAGATACTGCTTGAATCAAAACAATCGCATCAAAAGAGTTGATGTTGCTAAGAAAGTGTTTGCCCATAAACCCTTTTGTACATTCACGTGCCAATAACTTTGAGGCAGTAAGAAAGAAAATTAAGATTAGTGCTGATCTTCTCATTATGAGCTTTAACTAATTACTAACCTACATAATGTTTCTTATACGCCATACAACTCAACTGCGCCTTCGACGAATTCCTTAAAATGGATAAAAGAGTTGTCAAAACTGGCCCTCTGAGTTTTACACTAACCCATCCGTAAAGTGACCACCGTGCTTTCCTTTTGAGAACTTAGTCTTATTAAAAGCTGAAGAGTCTCCTTTAGGAATGGAGAGACTCTTCCAATCCTCTCCTTTGATCATTCGTCCTATGTAGACGATCTGACCAATGTGATAACTGTAATGCGCCAACTGCCGATTGATGGCTTCTGTGATGCTGTGTTCCTGATTTCTGATGTAGACCTTTGTGTGGAAGTTGTCCTGGTTGATGGAGTCAAGAGCGCCAAATACACAACCCCATCCCTCATTCCATCTCAAGAGTAATTCTTCTTTGGTTTTTATGACCTGCTCGAACTCGGCATCACGTTCGCGCCATTCTTTTTCTCCATCGGTTGTGAGGAAGTCCGTCCATCGAGATTTCATGTTCCCACAGAGGTGATTTGCGACGATGGCAATAGAATTCGATGCTTCATTGTATTGCCAAAGCAGTTCTTTTTCGGTCAGTTGATCGAATGTCTTCTCACCTAATGCTTTGTAATACTCGAACTGCTTTATGACGCTCTGTAGGTAGTCTTGTTCCATACCCTAATTTATATTGAATTGAACAATTGGTTCAACTTAATCTCTGGCTGGAGGCTATAGCGAACCTACCGCTTATAGCAAGACCAGAACATTGATTTTCTGTAGAAGTCCATATTATGAAAATATGATTATAATCAGACTTTTTGGCTGAGCATGCCATGATTTAGCGAAATCCGATTTTCTAAATTATCTGCCGTTCATAACGATTTCAATTGAATACTAATCGTCGTTTACCCTAGTTGCTTCCAAATGAATTGTTTGAAATCACTTCATCAGGAAATGATCAATGAGTCCTTCTCTTCTATGGGCCTTCTTTTATCACGATCTTATTTGCTTCCAATCAGAGTCACGAGCACCTTCTACAGAAAAACTAAGTAAATATGAAAATAGGAATTATCAATGAAGTAGACGATCAGAGAGTTGCGCTTAGTCCGGAAATAGTTCGTCAATTCATCGCGAACGATAACGAGATTTTAATAGAGTCTGACGCAGGTACAAGTGCCTATTTACCTAACGCAACCTACAAAAAATCTGGGGCTACCATTATGGATACCACTAATGAAGTATTAGCTCAAGCTGATCTTATTGTGACCTTGCATCCAATTCATGAGGAACGCTGGCAGCATATAAAACCTGAGGCTATTCTTGTTTCTCTTTTTGCCCCGTATGTTGATGAAACCATCCCTAACAAACTAAAAAAAGAGTCTTTCACTGTCTTCAGTTTGGATATGATACCACGTACTACTCAAGCACAAGCAATGGATGTGCTGTCCTCGATGGCGTCTATCGCTGGGTATCGAGCTGTGATTGAGGCGGCCAACTATCTTCCGCGATATTTCCCAATGCTGTCATCAGCTGCAGGCACAGTAGCTCCCTCCAAGGTACTTGTTTTGGGGGCAGGCGTTGCTGGACTACAGGCGATCGCTACTGCGAGAAGACTTGGCGCAGTGGTCAGTGCTTTCGATACCAGAGCGGCTGCTAAAGAGGAAGTGCAGAGCCTGGGCGCTAAGTTTGTTGAGGTAGAAGGCGCTAGAGATGATGCGTCGGCAGGTGGGTATGGTGTTGAGCAGACAGACGATTACAAACAACGTCAACAAGCACTGATTCAAGAAAAGGCGGCCCAATCCAATGTGATTATATCTACCGCGCAAGTGAGAGGACCGAAAGCACCAATTTTGGTTACTAAAGAGACCGTCGAAAAAATGCAACCTGGATCTGTGATTGTGGATCTGGCAGCATCTACAGGTGGAAACTGCGAAGTAACGGTAAACAATGAAGTCATACATTATAGCGATGTTATCATCATTGGGGATTCTAATCTGGCTGAGAAAGTAGCGACTCATGCGAGTCGGATGTTTGCCAAGAATATCTATAATTTCCTCAATCCTATGATAAAGGAAGGAAAATTCGAGCCTGATTGGGAGAATAGAATCGTAAAAGAGAGTTGCATATTCACATCAGAAATGACCTTGGCATAAGACCTAAAAATGAACTTATGATGGAAGCACTAATTAGTTTTTTATCGGATAATCTCTTGATGATTTATGTGCTGATGTTTGCCACTTTTTTAGGCATTCAGATTATCGGAAATGTACCTACTGTTCTACATACACCTCTTATGTCAGGAGCCAATGCCATAAGCGGAGTGGTCATTATTGGAGCGATTATTCTGATCCGGCAAGCCGAATCTAATGACTACTTAGGTCTCTCACTTGGATTCGTGGCGATAGTATTGGCGATGATCAATGTGGTAGGAGGATTTGCCGTCACAGACCGTATGTTGGACATGTTTAAAAAGAAGAAAAGATGAGCTTCATCGATCCGATATTCTTCGAACTCGGTTATCTCTTGTGCATCTACTTTTTCATCATTGGATTGAAAAGGTTGAGCCACCCCGAGACCGCAAAAAACGGGAACCGATTGGCTGCTTTGGGTATGGGGCTGGCGATGTTAATTGCGCTGTTCCAACCTTTGGATATCAGCTACGGCAACTACCTATGGATCATAGGTGGGGTAGGGCTGGGCTCGTCGATAGGGCTGTTGGCGGCCAAGAAAGTAAAGCTTACCTCCATGCCAGAGCTGGTTTCTCTATTCAATGGATTTGGAGGAGCTGCCTCTATGCTCATTGCCTTGGTGGAGCTGCTTCGCTATCCCACAGGTGCGAGTCTGTTGAGTGGCGAATTGTTGGTGATTTTTTTCGCACTGTTTATTGGAGGTATTTCTTTTACAGGGAGTCTGGCGGCCTGGGCCAAGCTCGAGGGACGACTACAGGATTCGGTTCAACTGCCTGGGTCGTCTTACATCAACATCGTCTTACTCCTGACTACACTAGGTTTGATGGGCTATATGATGACCCTACCGGAATTGGATTATCACTACGTACTTATCCTACTTGCTATCTCACTTGTTTATGGGCTGACCTTCGTCACGCCAATTGGTGGAGGTGATATGCCAGTCGTCATTTCATTGCTCAATTCCTTTACAGGAGTAGCAGCGGCGTTTGCAGGTCTTATTTATGGTAATCAGGTCATGGTAGTAGGGGGCATATTGGTAGGTGCGTCAGGTACTTTTCTCACCGTGCTGATGTGTGATGCGATGAACCGGTCACTCCTCAATGTCATTATTGGAGGCTTTGGCAGTACCGGGTCGGGAGCAAGCGGCATGAGCCGAGAGGAGGTGGTCAAGGAAGCGACCTTTGCCGACTTAGCCATACAGCTCAAATATTCTGATAAGGTCATCATCGTACCCGGCTATGGATTGGCGGTAGCTCAAGCACAGCATGTATGTCACGAACTCGAAACGGTATTGGAAAATGGTAGCGTTGAGGTCAAATATGCTATACACCCTGTAGCAGGCAGGATGCCAGGACATATGAATGTTCTGTTGGCTGAGGCCGACGTGGCGTATCCAAAGTTGCTGGAATTGGAGGATGCTAACAAAGAATTTCCAAGTACCGATATCGTGTTAGTGGTTGGTGCTAACGATGTGGTGAATCCTGCTGCTAAGCTCGACCCGTCCAGCACAATATATGGTATGCCAATCTTGGATGTGGAACAGGCGCGGAATATCATTATCCTTAAGCGAAGTATGAGTGCGGGGTATGCTGGTATCCAGAATCAGCTATTCTTTGGTGAAAAATCCCGGATGCTCTTTGGGGATGCTAAAAGCTCAATTAGTAAGTTAGTCGAAGAAATCGGACGTGCTTAGGTGGATGGATCGTAGAATCTAACTCCTATACAATTTTAGCGATTCCTATTTGGCCGGACGCCACATCGGACCTACCGCTAATAGCAAGACCATGACGTTGAAGAATGCGTTGGATGAATTTCCAGAGACAATAGAACCACTGCTATCTAGTACAAACCAGGAGAGCAGACCGATGAGGACGGTTCTGCGGACAGCTTCAGGAGCCGCATCGTACACCCACTTCGAGAGCAACCAAATGGTCACTCCCCACCCAAATAAGAACCCACCAGTGAGCGCAGACAGAAATCGTGTATCAGGAGAAGCATAAGTAGTAATGCCATCTATCGGCCAGCTGAGTAAGTCGAGGGTCAGTCGAGCCGGTTCCATTGTGCTCACCATGGTACCTAGGAAGAAGACTGGCCCAAAAGATCCGACGACAATAGCGGTAATCTTTAGCCAAAATTTATGATACTGATGTGACCTCATTGATTTCTTGTCACTAGCTGTTTGCGCTCCCATGCCTTTTCATTTTGATTTGCTGGGATAAAAGTAAAATGAAAGGCTTGAGGATTTTAGACGGTAGCGTCTAGTGTAGTAAGAAATGCGACTCGAAATCAACAGAGGCATTTCCGAAGAATCATGTACCTACGTTCGCCACTACCAACTAAACTACGCCATCACAGTTTTTAGTGCCTTTCCGAATGCTTTCACTTAGTCCATCGTGCCTGTACTGATTCGCGCCCAGTCATACATAGGATAATGGTGCTAACTTAGTTTATTTCATCTTAAAAAACCACCTGCTTAGCGGGTGGTCATGTTCTTTTGGCTAAGCCTTAGTTTTGCATAATGAGTAAATATAAGAAGCAAAGCCATGTTGTCTACAAGTGTGACTACCATATTGTCTGGGTGCCAAAG
>JAVKDO010000069.1:0-11923 GCA_040222235.1 Cyclobacteriaceae bacterium | reverse complement strand
TGTGAAATCATTATAATTTATGACCTCTTGAAATAGCTTTTTCCGGCTTTCTGGTGTCATCGTATGCACCCCTATGGTGGTCACAATCTCACCTTTGAGTTTGGTTGTGCGCCTTGCGATATCAATAGTTCCGATTGGGATTAATTGTATGCCTTGTCTAAACTCATCATTCTGTCTGGATAAGATTTCAGCGTCTTGATTAATTGGATTATCTGTCATTGTATTTCTCCTAAATTGGGTTCGCCCGAAAGCGTTTAATGCCTTCGGGCTTATGGGTTATGATTGGTCGGTTGCGGGATCATTGCGACGGATGACAAGGCGAATATCTTTGTCAATTGTGTTGAGGATTAAATCAAATCCCTTGTCGTCTTTGTGTGACCAACAGGCTCCAAGCTTTATCCAATTTGCTGATCGTCCCTTACCTTCTACTCGGTAGGCTAAGTGCGTTGGGCGTTGAGGTGCTTCCTTGTCACTGGTTGTATTAAATTCTGTCATGGTTCACTCTCCTTTTTTTGTGGTTGATGACAAGGAGACTTAAGCCAGACCATTTAAGTGCAGGCTGTCATAGTATTTTGGTGCGCGAGGAATCGCAGGGCAAAGCCCGAAGAGGGGAAAATACGTTATTGACAGACAAGCGAGGTCTGGCAGGCTCCGTGGTCTTTAAATCAATCACTTCTAAAAAGGGGAACGCGAGAACCTGACTGGTCAACTACAGGCATGACTGGAATGGCATCAATCAACGGTCTTCGAGCATAACGCGAAGACAATAGACGAGCTCAAAATGGTTTAAGAAAAATAGAGCCCTAGTAACATCACAATTCAATGCTTGTGCGTTTTTTTATTCTCAACATTGATTAATTTCCCTGTCAACGTTAGCAACAACTGAATAAGGAATCGCATCATGATACGCATGTTCCAAAGTCAAACCAGCGCTCAGGCTAAAAGCTATTTTAGGGACGCTCTGTCAAAGGCAGATTACTATATCGCAGATCAGGAACTTAATGGCAGATTTCATGGTCAAGTTGCGCAACGTTTAGGTTTAGATGATCAGATGGTTGACAGAGAGGTCTTTGACAAACTCTGTGATAATATCAATCCAAGGACAGATATGGAGCTGACACCGCGTAAGGTCAAAGACAGGCGTGTTGGTTATGATATGAGTTTCCACGCGCCAAAATCAGTATCCATCTTACATGCTTTGGGTAAAGATGATCGAGTGGTTGAGGCATTTCGAGGCGCGGTCTATGAGACTATGCAAGACATTGAGCAAGACCTTCAAACCCGTGTTCGACGTCAAGGTCAAGATCATGATAGGGATACAAGTGAGATTTTATATGCTGACTTTATCCATCAAACAGCACGTCCGGTTGGAAACAATCCACCAGATCCGCATTTACATTGTCACTGTTTTGCATTCAACGTAACCTATGACCAAGCAGAGGAACGGTTTAAAGCAGGTCAGTTTCATGACATCAAAAGAGATATGCCTTATCATCAGGCACGATTTCAAAAACGCTTGGCCGATAGGCTGTCAAATCTTGGATATGGTATCAGAAAAACCCGTGATGCCTTTGAACTCACAATGGTACCAGAAAAAGCAGTTGAGCATTTTTCAAAACGCACCAATCTCATTGGGCAAGTAGCTAAAGAGCAGAATATTACTGATCCTAAAGAGCTTGATGGTTTAGGAGCCCGAACAAGGGATAAAAAGGATAAGGGCTTAACCATGCCAATTTTGAGAAAGCTTTGGAGACAGGGTTTGAGAGAAGCTGGCATTAATGAACAAGATAAAGGAGAAGCTGGAACACGTGACATCCATCAAACACCAGAAAAAACCTTAGACTATGCACTCAATCATGCGTTTACCAGATCAAGTGTGAAATCAGATCGTCAACTCTTAAGCGAATGTGCCCGCTTTAGTGTCGATAATCCGGGTATTAGCCTTAGCGATATCGATCAAGCATTTGATCGAGATAAGCGGATTACCAAAATCCCAGACGGTAAAAGATCGCTCTGCACAACGCTTATCGTCCAAACCGAAGAACGTGATATGGTTGGTCTAGCTCGCCGCTTTCAGGGCAGTGTACGGCCTTTAAATCCCTATCCTTCCCTGAACCATTATGAAGGTCTTAACGATCAGCAGATCGGCGCTATCAATCATGTGCTGACCTCTCCTGATCGATTGGTGATGATTAGAGGTGGCGCTGGGACTGGTAAGACTACGTTGATCAAACACGCTGTCAAAGCCATTGAGGAAAAGGGTAAAAACGTTTATCTCTTTGCGCCTACGGCTGGCGCGTCGCGCGATGTCCTCCGTTCTGAAGGATTTGATCAGGCTGATACTGTGTCGAGACTTATTAAGGACACCGACCTTCAATCAAAATTGACTAATCAGGTGATCTGGGTTGATGAGGCTGGAATGCTTGGCGCCACTGATATGCTGGCACTTGAGCAGATTGCCGACAAACAAAATGTCCGTCTTATTTTAAGTGGTGATCCTAAACAGCATTCTGCCGTTAATCGAGGTGATGCCATGCGGATTTTAAATCAAGTGGCGCGGCTTAAATACCAAAACGTCAATGTCATTTATCGCCAACGATCAACGCATTACCGTGAGGCTGTAAAAGACATCAGTGATGGCAATATCAGAAGTGGATTTAGTAAGCTTGATGCGATCAATGCCATTCAGGAGATCAAGAGTGATCAGGTGGTAGAGAGGCTGTCTAAAGACTATCTTAAAGCCCTGGAAGATAAGAAGTCAGCGTTGATCGTCTCTCCTACCAATGAGCAATCACGGCTTGTAACAAGTGCGATACGGTCATCTTTGCGCAGTAAACGCAAACTCGGAAAACGTGAACGCGCCTTTACATCATATCGCAACCTGTATTTAACAGAAGCTCAAAAACAAGACCCACGTTCATATCGTCCAGGTCAAGTCATCCAAACCCATCAGAATATGCCTGGGATTGGACGAGGACAAAAACTTGATGTTGTTTCAATCAGTGCTGACGATATTAGGGTTAAAGATCATCTTGGTAAAAGCCACAAGCTTGACTTAAAAAACTCAAACCGTTTTGATGTTTACACATCACAAGAAATCACCCTTGCCAAGGGGGATCTTATTCGTGTGACAAAGAACGGCTTTGACCGTGATGGTAACCGCGTTGATAATGGCAAGACCTTGGTTGTCACTGGGTTTAATTCCGATAATTCAGTCCGCGCGCTAGCGCAAGGCAAGCCACTAGGTAACACTTACACCTTTGGTGAAGATTTCGGTAATATCGATTACGGCTATTGTGTGACCTCGTATTCATCGCAAGGGAAAACAGTTGACCGAGTTTTAATTGCCCAGCCAGCTATGACCTTTCCGGCTTCCAATGCCAAGCAGTTCTATGTTTCGGTATCTCGCGGACGTGATAATGTGACGATTTATACAGATGATAAGGAAAGCCTTCTGGAGTCGGTCACCAAACCAGGCGACAGAATGGCGGCACTTGAGCTTGATCAAATGGCGGTCGAAACAAAGGCCATTGAACACAATCGCGTTCACAGCCAAGAGCGACCTAAAGCGGAAGAAAAAACACCACAACCTTTTAAGGATATAGATCATGACGACCCGAAAGTTTGACTTTAAGAATGACAACTTAGAAAAAAGTCTGAATGCCAATGAAGATCAGACCAAGCCGGATGAGGATTGGTTCGTCTATAAGGAAGGTCATTCCCCAACCATTGACTTTCAACCCTTAGATGGCAAACGGATTGCGCTACGATACGCCTATCTACTATCTATTGAACTAATGACCATTGATAATGAGCAACAAATCAAATTGCTCTACTCCACGCATACAGTGACGGTCAAAGGCTATTGCCTCACGCCTATCTATGAACTTATGCGGAATGACGGCTTGGCCAGCCTTCGCGCCAATGACAACCGCTATGAAAATTTAAAAGAGGACAATACCCCGTTTATCAAAGAGATTGATACTGTATGGAGGAATACACAAGATAAAGCCTAATTGACAAGGAATCTGACCGAGTCTTCCTCTACAGGTTATGCTCGCACATATAAAACTTGTAGCCCGAGGGGGTAACAAATAGCAATAAAGGCACATTCTAAAATGATTCAAAAAGGGACGTGTTGAGATTTTTATGTTTAGCAGATTATTCTCTATACCACATCAACACGAATAGTAAGTTGAAACAACTCAAAAGTACTCCTACCATAAAATGCACACGAGTTTAGTATAATAGGATTAAAGAAGAATAATTAATTTTAGCAAAATAGGAATTTAAAATACCGCATACTAGATGGTATCTTCTGTTTTCAGAGTGTATATTCATGGAAGTTAGTATAGACTAGGATCAAATAGTAAGACAAAGTCAAGCGAGAATACTCATACTTGAGAATGCTGTTTTGAAAAACATTTAAGACAATACCAATGCTCGGAATAATCCCAAATTCAAGATTTAATCATGAGATTAAGAAAGTCTGGAAGAATGTTTATTGGCACTTGGGTGAAATAATTGTCACAATTCTATTGGGTGGTGTTTTTTTCCTAACAGTCTTCATCACGAACTTTAATAATGAAATTAAATTCATACTTTATCCTGTGATCTTTGCTCTACTTTATTATGCGGTTTTTTCTTGGAGAGACTTTATTCGAGAATATCTTGGCAAAGTGATTAGTTCATTGGTGATACTGTACATTGTCGCCTTTAGCTCAATGACCTTGACGCAATTTAACTCTGTAGATGAGTCAACACCTACCACTGATATTATTGACTTTGATAAACTCAAAGAGTTATTGCATTTCAAACCAAATTTCCAGTCGCCTGGGTCAGCATTCACATTATTTCTTTCAGTAATTACAGTTTTCGGATTCACGCTAACAATTTTAAAACTTCAAGAAAAAAATCTAAAAATAAGTACATATGGCAGATTTTTAGAACGTCAGAAAGTGTTTTACAACCAATGCCTTAATACGGTCAAAGTTGGAAACAAGAAGATTTGGGTCAAGGTCATGACAACCAGCCCGACCTTAGGTAATGTCATCAATCAAGATTATTACGCTTATGATCTACATAGAACGTTGAGGAAATTTATAGAATCGGAAAAAATAGAAATTGAAGCTATATGCATGGGTTTTGAGAACACGAGTTCTACAGATATTTTACCCACTATTAAGGACGGATACCATGACTATTCTGATTCTCGGTTTGCGAATCAAAGCGAGAATCAGAAGAGAGAAGAATTTTTAGAAGGTCAGAGTCTATCTGTTTTTTATAAAGGATTTAAAAATAAAGTTAATGATGATACTCTCATTCTGAAGGCTACCCTGCAGGCCTACGAAATATTCAAGTTTTTAGAAAACAAAAATCAAGGGAATAAAGCTCCTATCACATATGGTCATTTAGAAAAGGGCCCTCATTTTCATCTTTTCTTAAGTGAAAAAACTGCTATAGTCGCAATGCCATTAGATCGGGATCTTTCCTATTCAAGGAAAGTTGATTTGATAGGCTATGAAACCTCTGATCCCAACGTAATAGAAAGCTTAGAGGATACTTTCCATCAATGGAAGAACGAAATTTTGGAAAACAAATAAAAAGGAAATGATGAAACTAAATAAACTGATTTTACTATTAGCACTCTTTTCGGTAACAATTTCTTGCTCTCCAAATAAAGATGAAGACACCGTCAAACTAGGATATCTCAGAATAGGGTCTGATTTACCATTGTTTGTAGCCGACAGCATGAATTTGTTTGAAAAACATGGACTTGAGGTTGAATTAGTTCGCTTCGGAAACTCCAATCAAGTGATTGAGGCTTTTGGAAATGGAGATATCTCTGTTACTGACATTATCGGGTCATCAGTTGTCATGAAGTATGCCGAAACCAAAAAGGACTTTAAAATATTCATGATCAGTGAAGCAAATTCTAAAACTAACATTCACCAACTAGTCGTATCAAGTGGATCGAAAGTAGGAAGTGTGAATGAGTTGGTTGGTAAAAAACTTGCAATATTTCCAGGAAGTCAAATGAGAGTATATGTTAAACTTTTTCTCAAGAAATATCTTGATGAAGAAGAGATAAATCAGATTGAATTGGTGCCTTTATCTCCACCACAACAACTCGAAGCAATGAGATTAGGTCAAATTGATGCGGCACTCACTCTTGAACCGACTGGCACTTCTATGAACCAAGAAGAAATAGGAACCACTATACTGAATAACGTACTTTATGAATCCATAACTAAACCTAGACCATTTGTGACTGCTTTGGCCATAATGAACAACAATCTAGATGAGAGAAAAAAACAAGCCTTGATTAGTGCCTATTCAGAAGCTAGTTATCTTATCGACAACAACCCTAATCTGGCTAGAAAAATTATGGCTAATTGGTTAAACCTTGATTCGAGTATTGTTCAAAAGATATCATTATACAAATATCCGGTTGGTCGCGAAATTGACTTAGGAAATATTGAACTAACAGAACAGATAATGTATCAAAATGGCTTGCTGAATCTTGATATTCCATTTGACGAGTTAATAATCGGAGAAAAGTGAGTCTTATGCTGTCCTTGTCTAATGTTGGAAAAAGCTTTGTTAATGAGAAAGGTGAAACTCAAAATGTTCTCAATGGAGTAACTTTCAAATTATATGAGGGTGAAACTAAAGTTTTACTTGGAAGGAATGGTACAGGTAAGTCAACATTAGTTAATTTAATAACGGGCATAACTAAAGCAGATTTCGGCAGCCTTATTACTTGGAACGTTGAACATCGAATAGGCATTTGCTTTCAAGAAATCGAGGAATCATTTCTTCCACAGAAGTCAGGCTTGGAAAACTTATTGTTACCAATAAGCCTTTCAAGTAGAAGTGTTGAGGATGCAAGAATGCGTATAGATCAACTGTACGAACACCATGGCATTCAACTTGATCTTAGCAAAAAAGTAAGAAACCTAAGTGGTGGGCAGCAACAAATGCTTTCCATACTAAGAGCGATACTATTGGAGTCAAATGTTATGGTCCTTGATGAACCTTTTTCAAAAATCGACTTAAAGAACATTTGGAAATGGAGGAAACTGGTTACGGACTATATTACGTCCAGCAACTGTTCAACATTCATGATCACCCATAATCCAGATGAAGCTGTATTAATGGCAGACTCAGTTCTTATACTTGGATCACAAACTCCCGAGTTAGGCTCATCCATCCTCAAAGAGTTGGACTGCTCCGAAATCAAAAAAAATGATCCAAAAAGATTTGATCAAGTCGGTTTTGATTCAAAGAGAAAGGAAATTGTAGGATTGTTGGAAGGTATCACCAATGTCTAGCCTATTCGTGAGATTTTTGAAAAAACTGGTTCCCTTGACTGTCATAATATGTTTATGGCAACTTCTGAGTTTTTCAAAGAATATATCTCAGATTCCATCATTTATTGATATCGGTGATGGCACTCTTCAGGTGCTTGCTGAAGTTGAGACTTACATTGATTTTGGAGAAACAATAATAAGGACATTAGTAAGTTTTTTTGCATCTGCTCTTTTAGGTATAGGAATTGGGGTATTAATATCCATTTCCAAAAATTGGAAACCTGAATTACTCAATGTTGTTCACTTTTTCAGGAGTATTCCTGCGCCGGCATTGCTTCCATTTTTCATGAGCATTTTTGGGTTGTACTATGGGCCCAAATTGGCCTTTGCTATTTTCGTTTGCAGCCTGGTTAATGTTATATATGTATATTATGCTATCGAAGGTGTCAAAAGCTTACGGTTAGTTCATTTCTATCAAATCTTGAACGTTCGGAAATTTACACTGTATATTAGGGTAATACTACCGGCCTCATGGAGTGGAATATTGTCTGGCTTGAAAGTTTCTCTGTCGCTATCATTAGTATTAACAGTTCTTGCTGAATACGTTTTGCTTACTGGTAATGGAATTGGTGGTTCCATCAGGATGAATTACGAGGATCAAGAATATAATCAGATGTATGCTTTAATTATATTACTTGGTTTGCTAGGCTATATATTGAATCGATGGTTGGATAATTTAGATGGTTCTAATAGAATATAGTTAAATGACAACCCAACTTTCCTTTTCACACAGTCCTTGCAGTAATAAAACATCTTGTGCATTTTAGTATAGATTTTGAGGCTTACTAATCATCCTATTTGTCACAATTATGAAGATATTCTTTACCGCACTATTTGTTCTTGCCACATCTTGTTTATCAGCACAGAAAATTGAAGGTTTATACAGGAAGAGTAAGCCAATAAGGCACGTTGATTTTAGAATCGACAAAACTCTAGACTTAATTGTTGACTTTTATCTGGATAACATCTCCGCTAGTCAACTGGATGAAAGCAATCAACATCTATATTTACTTGGTGAATTCTCTCCAATTCAAACTGTTATTGTTGTGGACGGGCAGACTTATATAAGCAAAAGTGCAGCGAGTTATGATCTATCTCAGAGCAATAAATACTCAGCACTAATCAAATGGTCTGATATCAAATGGTCTGATTTTGGAAGCCCCGAATACGATGAAGGAGAAGATAATATTTTATATAATAGGAATTGGAACAAAATGACCATCTCTCTTGAATATTCATTATTTAATACGCTACATAAAACTAATCCTGTACCACTTTATGCATCAAAAGCTGAGATTCCTCTAGTTGGAAAAAAAGCATATGAAACAAAACTAGATCGTCTCGCAACTCGAATGAATACGAATGAATTTGACATTAGCATTGAATCGCCAGGAAACGAAAATTTCGAACTTCATGGAATCATAGTCAAATACGATAATGACGGATATACTTATGAACTTGAGTATGACGGTCCAATTATTCAGGGTTCTCAAGTAAACTTGAAACTTAAACTCGATGAGCGCTACAATATCCGTCCTGGTGAACATCAAACTATCATAAGGTATAAAAACAATTCTCTTAGCCACAGAACGGAGGAAATTGAGATACTAAAAGATATCAAGATTATTAACTCATTTGAGCATAAGGCATTCTCTTGGAATAATTACAAGCCTAGCGAACAGAAATTGATTACAATAACCAAGCACGATGCCTTAGAATTTACAGTAGAAACAAACGCCTCCAGCAACAATGGTTGGGAACATGAACAGTCGCAAATCCTTGTAACGTTAAGTGACCCTTCAGGACGAAAAAAAAGCAACGAGTTTATTCAACGTGTAAAAACCGATGGAACCGCATCATTTAAATTAGACATTGAAAACTATGCGGATGGCCTCTATATACTCGCTATATCAGGAACAATATTGTCAAGTAATGATGAAGATCAGAAACCCATACCTCTGAATATTAAAGATGCTGATTTCTATGTTCTTAAGGACACGAGAAATTCAATAACTGACCTAACCTTCTTTCAGGAAAATGATAAGGTACATCTTTATTTCAAGCTATTAAATGATCCCTCTGGGACACTAAATGTATACATTCCAGGTCCTAACAATAATGGCAGGTATCCACTACCCTCTGGTGATAACAAAACAGATCCATATCATAGATGGATACCCAGCTCTGCATTGACAAAAAATACTTATGCCAATATTAAATTTACAATTGCCGACGGGACAGATCAACGTGAGATATTCTCTTTTAGATTCTTTGTGAAAAGCGAAGAAGACGTTGAGCGGATGATAACACAATTGGTTGTAGAAAAGTCCCAAAGCATGGGGATTGACATTGACAAGCCCGGCCAAGTATCAAAGTTTTTACAGAACCAAAGAACGAGCATTGCAAATGAGATTAGTACATCTCTTATGACCGACTTTTCTTACGATGACCAAGCAGAAGGGCAAAAGCAATTTGAGCAGGAATGTCGTAACATAGTTTTAGCTCATCTTGATCATCTTATTTATAAGGCGGGTAGTAAGGAAAATGGTTTTTTTAGTTCACCTTTTGGACAAGTTATGAAATCTATTGGTGGCCTAGCCCTGAGATATTTTGGAATAGTATTGGTGTAGAATTCAAACTTTTAAACCCGAATAAATTTCAGATTCTCATTATCTGCCAATCAATGATGGTACCCTGAAAATCAAGCACTAAGCGGCTTTACAAATAGAGCTTTTAAAATAGTATCAAGAGAAAATATTATCTCTAGTCAATTGTTATGTACGTTTCTCAATCCACAATGTAGAAAGTAATATTGTTTGATTATACTGAGGAGGTATTATGAATGAAACACATTGGTCAGACAAAATATATCTGCAAGACGCATTAAAACAAAAGTTACAATAGGGTCTTATTGTGCGTAGCCACTGCCTTACATTTAGAGCTAGATTTTCTTTCGAATATAAAGGAGGAATAGAATATGAAGAACTGCTCGGCCATCCAAATAGACTCCGTACATAGAGATGACCGTCTTTGGCTCGAAAAAGTCATAAATGGGCTGAAAGGGAGCAAGATAGTTCCTACTCCACGACGAGTTTCTAATGAGGAGATAAATGTGGCAAGTTTAGAAAAGTGCTTAAAGACCATTGCAAAAGTAGTGGCCGAATATGGCAAGGACTATCTTCCAATTTTTGAGAGGGTTTATGCTGAACTTGAGAAAAAGAGACAGCAACAAACGATATTGGATATGGCTCTTAATCTCGCCAATGAAAATAACCCGTCTGTAAAAGTGTCACAGGAATTGTAACAGGTTATGTAACAGGAATTGTTGGGACGCAACAATTCCCTTTTGTTTATCAATAATTTTTGATGTCTTGATTTTTATGTCGAGTCTCGCGGGAAGAATTGAATTCCCGACCTCTCCCTTTCAAGAAATCTAGCTAAACCGACCAATCCATATTCTTAAATCTATCGTCCTTAGATAGTGCTCTATATAGTGCTGAGTCCCAAGAATTTTTGTGTAGGTATTCTCTGGATGTTCCTAACCGCTTAAATAGTTGGACTGGTTTTGTAGCCTAAAACAGGAAACAAAATGACGGAAGACTTAATCAAAAATGCAAGAGTTACTTCGGGAGGAAGAAGAATACTGACCTCTATCCAAAAGGCATCAATAGTTGAAGATTGGGAATCGTCTGGATTATCTTGTCCGGAGTTTTGTCGTAGACATGGACTTATCGCCAGCCAATTGTACAAATGGCGATCAGATGCTAAAACAGGTGCTGTAATGAGTATTAAGAATGAAGGTGACCTACATTCCAAAGCAGAGCTGGAGATGCTTAGAAAGGAAAACGAGGAGTTAAAAAAGGCTTTAGGAGAGTCAACTCTAGACATCAAGATTCTAAAAAAAAACTGGAAATGGATCAACAACGAAACAGGAAGTTGAATCGCTATCCAGGGAATTCAAAGTGAGTATGAACCGAACCATCAGAGCTTTAGGGGTTGCTAAATCTACGGTCTATTATAAACCAAAAGTATACCCAGACAGAAAACGAACGGCTCGTAAGCAGCTTTGTCAGGAGACAAAAACAAGCATTCTGGCTATCACAAGTAAAAAAACCACTTACGGTGTGCCAAGAGTGAGAGCCATACTGAAACGTGATTACAAATTGAATCCATCCAAATACATGGTCAATAGGTTTATGAGAGAAGAAGGACTGCTTATTACTCGAAATCGAACCAGGGGCAGTAGTAGAAAGCACTCAGGCAAGATAGCTGTAGATCATCCCAATACACGATGGGCAAGCGATATCACTTCCATAAAATGTTGGAATGGACAGAAGCTTAGGTTCACCTACATCCTAGACTGTTGTGACAGGTCTATCATTGCATGGAAAGCAGGATTTCATATGCAGGTGGTTATATCGGTCTAACCGTGCCAGTGATTTCGGTGGTATGGTGCCACTCTGAGGAAGGCGTAAATTGGTATTAATTTATCAAATTTCTTTAAGTTTTCTCATGGATTCTCCTTTTAGGTCGATGCGATGTGAAGAGTT
>JAVKDO010000068.1:0-24282 GCA_040222235.1 Cyclobacteriaceae bacterium | reverse complement strand
ACTGCGTTGTAGCAAAATCCTGATCGGTCCAGGTCTCCCCACCATTGATGGAGATGTTGCCGCCCCCATCGTTAGCGTTAGCCATACGCATTGGGTTATTAGGATCTATCCAAAGGTCATGGTTGTCACCATGAGGCACGCTGATTCTAGTTTCGAATGTCTCACCACCATCCGTCGACTTATAAAAGCCAGTATTGAGCGCATAGACAATATTCTCATCTTGAGGATCCGCATAGATATGGCTATAGTAGAAAGCACGCTGACGAAGCTTTCGCTCGTCATTAACCTTTGTCCAGTTAGCACCAGCATCGTCAGATCGAAAAACGCCTCCTTCATCTGACTCGACGAGTGCCCATAGTCTTCCTGACTTGGCACCAGATGCGGTAATTCCAATTTTTCCGATAGGCTTAGGTGGCATACCGGGGTTGTTGGTCAGCTCTGTCCAGGTGTCGCCACCATCTGTTGACTTCCAAAGGCCACAGTCGCCTCCGCCTCCCCACATTTTCCAAGGGGTACGGTATACTTCCCAGATACTAGCGTAAAGGGTGTTGGGATCAGTCGGATCAATCACGAGATCAACTGCACCGGCCTTATCACTACGATAGAGAACTTTGTCCCAGGTCTCACCACCATCCTTGCTACGGTATACACCGCGCTCTTCATTATTGCCATAAGGATGGCCTAAAGCGGCGACATAAACTACATCTGGATCAGTTGGATGAACACGAATCTTTGCAATGGCATGTGTTTCCGGTAGGCCCATATGCTGCCAGGTCTCTCCAGCATCCACTGACTTGTAGACACCATCTCCTTGCATGATATTACCTCTCAGCGCTACCTCGCCCATACCGATATAGACAATATCGGGATTAGTCGCAGCGACTGCTACCGCACCTACGGAAGAACTCGTGATTTGCCCATCGGTGACGGGCTTCCAGTTTTGGCCGCTATCAGTGGTCTTCCAAAGGCCACCTCCCACAGCACCAAAGTAGTACTCGTTCTTTCTACCTGGGCTACCAGCGACACTTAGCGATCTACCTCCCCTTTTTGGGCCAATATTGCGCCACTCAAACCCTTTGATTACGTCCTTGTTGAACTCTGCCACCTGCGCCTCCAAAGGCAATACGATTGCCAAGAGTCCGATCCAGAATAGCAGTCTACCGACTAGTTTTTGCATGATAATGATTGGTTTTTTGATGATTGATGAAATTAAGCATTAATCATCGGCAGGTGAAACCGCTGGTGGAAATTACAAAAATGACAAGGTGGTTATGATGAAACTCACCTAACGGTTTTGACGGTTGTCAACAATGATTCGATCAAAAACGTCCAATTTTGGAGTATCAATCGTTTGTTTTAAATATAGACCACTATGAGACATCCTACTGAAACTACCCCGATTTCCGATGCTGCGAGATACTTTAGTCAGCGAAAAAACAAGACCAAGCAGCAAAAAAAACTTAAACCCGAGATTCGTGACTTCCGCTATCCGGCTTTTGACCATCCTGAGTTTCATTTTGCCAGGTATGAAAGAACTTAGTGACGACTGACTGGCTTTTGAACAATCAATTTAGAGATTGATTCAGCTATCCATTAGACCTTTGTAATTCTTCTCCAAAAGTCTAAGTTTGCTGTTATGGCTGATAAGAAAGCAGAGATACTGGTAGCCGCCAGAGAGCTTTTCAACCGACAAGGGTATCCCAAGACAAGTGTAGATGATATTTCGCAGGCTGTGGGCATGCGCAAGTCTTCGCTCTACTACTATTTCAAAAACAAGGAAGAGATTTTCCTCGACGCGTTCAAAGAAGAATGGCGAAGCAATCTCAATCGGTTTGTCACGCAGGCATCAAAGCAACAAGATCCCACTCAGCGCATACTTAGTTACATCAGCGCTTCGCTTAAGCACTATGATGATACGGTCATCGAGCATAATATCCCCGTAAAGGTGTTGGTAGAAACGCGCAACCTTTTTCGCGTGTGTATGAATGAGATCAATCAAGACAGGATTCGATTTTACAAAAGCTGTATCAATGAAGGCATAGAAAGTGGGCTCTACAAACCTTGTGATGCAGAGAGGGTGGCGAATACCATTATTACCATCAAATTCGCAGTGCAATTCGACTACTTCAACCAATTTCTACACAGCACCCCAGATAAGAGCGACTTCCAGAGTATCAAAGAAGAAATACTCTTCGCAATAGGTCTGATGCTCGACGGCCTTAAGGCTTGATCATTTTTATTTCGATCCCTGCCTAGGTAAGGACGACCTGTCCCATACTCGTGTTCCCATATAGTTTTACGAAAACACAGCGGCACGGTACCTATGAATGCTCTATATTAATTTTCGAACAATAGAACCTTTTGTTCGAACTATCGTATATTCGAACAACTTACCATTTTTTTCAACAATTCTACAACTATGAAAAAGCTCCTTACTCTAATTCCAATGATGGTCGTTCTATTTGCAGTGCAAGCATTCGCACAAGGAATTACTCCAACCAAAGATTTTACGGTCTCTATTGCCGAGCCTAGTATTGTGCTTGCTCCTGGTGAGACTAAGACGGTTGACGTGAATATTAACAGGTCCCTTAAGTATCGAAAGACCAAAATTGATCTCTACATCGACAACAAGCTACCCCATGGCGTTACAGCTTCATTCGAAAGAGCCACGGATATGACACAAGCTGATAAGCTGATTCTCAAAGCGGACGCTAGTGCTACTAATTATAATGGCACTCTAGTCCTAAAGGCCAGTTCTGCAAGGTTGACGAAAGGCACGATGTTTAACCTTACCGTAGGTGCTGGTGGCATGGTCTCTGACGGCAAGTAAATCCTTCACGATTACACCTCTGAAAATGGGAGTATTGCTATTCGTTTCGATTTTCGAGCACCAAAGAATTTATCATTTTATGCTTAATGAAAGAACCTTCCACTCGGAAGGTTTTTTCGTTTCAGGCAATCGACACGTAGTAAACCGTTAAAACGGTTCTGTGTGAGAATCCCTCCATAGCCACGGGTTTAAACCCGTGGCTATGGAGGGTCAATATCGAACCCACCTAGCGCGGAACTTAGTTCCGTGTTTTTGTCACAATAAAAAGGAACGGATTTGAAAATCCGCGCTATCTGCATTGCACAAAATACTTGAAGTCGTCAGACGACTCTCTAAACCAGAACTGCGATGGACCTTGGTACAGATAAAAGTCGTGTAATAGTCGTCAGACAACTACTCACCTTCCAATATCGACTTCAGATCAGCTGGAGAATACTTCACAGACTTGAGTGTCTTACGATCAGATTCGCGATAGACCAAATACACGCCATCTCTTTCTTCATAGTAACAGGGTGTGTCACGCTCATTAGTGTAATGATCAACGGTAGCCTGAGCCTCTTCTACAGTAGCGCATGACTTACTCATATTAGAGCGCTGCACCTCATCAAAAAGCGTCTTGAACTTGTCCCCTAGTCCAAACTCGAGCACAGCACCAGACAAGACATACTGTATATCGCACAACGCATCTGCTACTTCCACAAGGTCATTATCCGCAATCGCCTCTTCCAGTTCTTTTAACTCCTCAGCGATCAACGACACACGCAATGCACTCCGTTCTTTGGCAGGAATCTGCGGCGTGTCAAGTACAGGATGCTTAAACGTATGGTGAAACTTTGCTACCTGATTGAGTGAGTCTATTTTGTCCATTTTGATGATCTTGTTAAAACGACAAACTAATTAAATATCGACTACAAAACCTTGGTTTATTCGACCCATATTTCATCTCTTCTAAGAACCACGTGTATTCTCTCTAATTTTGAAAACTGATCTGAATACACAGCTACATTGAGCCTCCTAGAAATCATATACCAAGACGATCACATCGTGGCTATCAACAAGCCCAATGGCCTGCTAGTACATCGCACAAAGCTGGCGGCTGATGAGCAGCGGCATTTTGCTGTGCAATTGCTTCGAGATCAGATTGGACAGCATGTTTATCCTGTGCACCGACTTGATCGACCGACTTCTGGTGTGCTCCTGATGGCTTTGTCATCGGAGGTAGCGAGAGCACTCAAGGAGCAGTTCGACAATCGCACCATTCGCAAGACCTATCTTGCTGTTTGTAGAGGCTACTGCCCTCCTACCGGAATCATCGATGAATCCTTGCACAATGACCGGGGAGTATTGCAGGAGGCAGAGACACACTACGAACGTCTTAATATCATCGAACTGCCCATCCAAGTAGCTAGCAGATATGAGACTTCTCGATATAGCCTCGTAGAGGTAACACCCAAAACAGGACGTTATCATCAAATCAGGAAGCATTTTGCCAAAATCCGTCATTACCTGATTGGCGACACCAAACATGGTGACTTACCTCACAACCGAATGTTTCAGGAAAAACTCCACTGTCATGGGCTGCTACTACATGCTCAGTCAATGTCTTTTGAACATCCAGTTAATAAAGTACCATTGACCATTAAGGCTGAGCTACCTGGCCATTTCAAAGCGGTCATTGAAGAGTTTGGCTTGTAAATGCCTTGAAGCTTTAAATTTGGTACAGCCTTATTATTAGCTAATTTGTTGATGGAATTATTAGAAACTTATGACTACTATGACTATTCGTGAAGAGATAGAACTATCTAAGGAGAGTTTTGAGAATTCTAATGAATTAATACAAGAGTTGGCCGAAGCTAATGGTTTCAAAATCGCATGGACTGTTGTTGACGAAGATCTGTCTAAGAAAGATTGTCAACTCATCAATGCGTTAAAAGTAGCTGACTGGGGCACACTGGATAATCTTTGAGATGTGATTACAACAGGATATTGAACGGATCATTTAACATCGATAACTTAAAAGCTTTGTTTCACTCTGAGTCATGTGCTCATAATCAATGTGACAATCTAGTCTTGAAGTGGTCTTCGGCAATATTTGTCTTTTCTTTACTACTGATTTATAGCCCAGTAGTGGCTTCTCAAACCATAAAACAGGGCGCCTACACTTCGTTTCATTCATTTGTGAATCAGCAACCAATGGACAAAGTAAAGATTAGCGTTAGTAACTCTAGAGACTCGTTGGATTGGCATATAGAACCTTATCAAATCAGCTTAACCTTTCCTAAGGATATCAAAAAAAGAGAAGCCAAAAACTTGAAATATGTTCTTTGGGGATTTTGTGATGATTCCAACCTATATATTAACTGTAGTTTCCTTACCTCGTTTTACGATACTTATTATTTCAAAGCGACATACGTTGGAGAAAATATAATTCTGGTAAGGGGGTTTGAGAACTTCCAACAGAAGACGAAAAACGCTATTTCTGGCATCTTACCTGCAATACCACATGACGAAGTTTTCGTACTCAGTTATGCCGACAGTGTGTTAGGAAAGTTGAATAATGTGTTTATGAGAGACTTTCTACAACCTTTTCCTGCCATAGATCATGCCTATGAAAATGAAAAAAGAAAGAATAAGAAAACTATGATAGAATATATCATTAAAGTAGATGAGTTTGTATCTAGACATTAAATAATCAAATTCAATAATATCGACCATGATCCAATCTTACAAACAGAACCCTGAACTGCTAGATCACTACGACACCATCATCATTGGATCAGGTATGGGCAGTCTTACCACAGGAGCTATTCTAGCCAAGGAGGGTCAAAAGGTACTGATAGTCGAGCGACACTACACGGCTGGTGGATTTACACATGTCTTCAAGCGCAAGGGCTATGAATGGGATGTCGGCATCCACTACATCGGTGAGGTGAGCCGACCCAACAGTGTGGTCAAACGTCTATTTGACTATATCACCAACGGAGAGTTGAAGTGGGCAGATATGGGGGATGTCTATGATCGTATTATCATTGGGGACAAGGCCTATGATTTTGTAAAAGGTGTTGAAAACTTCAAGAATATGCTCAATGAGTATTTCCCGGGAGAAGAGAAAGCTATTAAGGAGTATGTGAGGCTGGTGTTCGAGTCCACCAAAACAGCTCAAAAGTTCTACATGGATAAGGCCCTCCCTCCTTTGGTCAGTAAGGTAATGGGCAAGTCGATGCGACAGCCGTACTATAACTTTTCTGATAAGACAACCTATGAGGTGCTCAAGTCTCTAACGGACAATGAAGAGCTGATCAAGGTCCTGAGCGGCCAATATGGTGACTATGGCCTAACGCCAAAGAAGAGCAGCTTCGCCATGCATGCCTCTGTGGCCAGGCACTACTTCAGCGGTGGCAATTTTCCGATAGGTGGTTCCTCTCAAATCGTAAAAACCGTCGATCCTGTCATCGAAAAAGCCGGTGGCACGATACTGATCAGTGCGGGTGTAGATGAGATCATTATTGAAAAGAATAAGGCCAAGGGGGTGAAAATGGCCGATGAGCGCATTTTCACAGCAAACAATATCATCAGTGGTGCGGGTATCATGGCTACTTATAATAAGATGCTGCCCAAGGAAGTGAAGGACAAGCATGCCCTGACGGATCAACTTCAAAAGGTGGAGAGGTCGGTCTCACACGCTTGCTTATATATCGGGCTCAATGGCTCTCCGGAGGAGCTGGGGCTACCAAAGAGCAACTATTGGATATATCCGGGCGACTTGGATCATGATGGCTGTGTAGATCGATACCTCAATGATCTTGATCAACCTTTTCCGGTGGTCTACATCTCGTTTCCCTCTGCTAAGGATCCTGATTTCCCGAACCGCTATCCAGGAAAGAGTACGATCGATATCATCACCTTGGTGCCCTATGATGCCTTTGCCCCTTGGGCCGGGAGTCGATGGATGAAGCGTGGTGAAGACTACAATGAGTTGAAAGAAAAAATCACCCAGCGACTCTTTGCAGCGTTATTCAAGCAGCTACCGCAATTGGAAGGGAAAGTAGATCACTACGAGCTCTCCTCTCCCCTTACGACCCAGCACTTCGTCAATTATGACAAAGGTGAGATTTACGGTCTGAACCATACACCGGATCGATTTCGACAGAAGTTTCTAAAGCCAAGAACACCCATCAAGAACCTCTACCTCACCGGGCAGGATATCGTTACCGCTGGCGTTGCAGCGGCACTGTTCTCAGGTGTATTGACCACCTCTGCGATGACTGATAAGAATATCATGAAGAAGGTAATGGCCTAACTATGGTGCCTGGGTCGTTTCCAGAGACCCAACCATTATCTGCTCTAAACCTTCTGTCAAAGGATGGAGTTTGGCAAGATTCAAATTCTGTTCTTCTAGCATCTTAGCCAGAGAGGTCATCAGCAGTTGCTCATGATCAAAAAGCTCTCCCGTTGCGAATCTCATGGAATAATCCAATTGATTGACCGCTATGCGAAGTGCCTGAAGTGCCTCGGCTTGTTGATCCTCTGCCAAGGCAGCTTCTGAAACTCTAAGATAGGCATACGCCAATGTGTTGAGGGCTTTGGCAAAGGAAGCATTTAAGTCTTCCTCGAATAGAAATCCAGATCGTAGTTCTCGCTCTATCTGATGGAGATCTTCGATCGACTGTTCGATGTAGATATCGGACTGATCATCCAGTGTCAGTTCAGCTTGCCGCATGTTGGTGATCGCATTGTCAACGTGCTCAAGGGCTGTAGTGTAGTAGCTCTTCTTGACATCTTCCTTTGCATAGATCAGCATATTGGCGGGTACCTCAGTTTGTGAGAGTTCGCTCCCTTCTTCATCATGATAATGAAGGAGTTGTGAGACGCCATACATCAGTACACCTATGATAATTAATGCGATCAAATATTTGAATGCTCCCATGATCATCTATCCTGATATAAAAGATGAAGGTGAGAACTCTCAATTGGCTAAACACTGATATTCATCAGGTTAGGGTTATTCGTTATCACACCAACACCCTAAGGTCTTAAGGCATAGCGTCTTGCTATTCAATATCGCTCAGTTCACTGTCATCAATTCGAATAATCACTGAATAATGACTCTTACTTCATTGAAAAGCTCTATTCTTAAAATATAAGACTTCATATTACTTCAATTCCCGATATGTGCAGCCATACCTCCTGTTGCTCTTACCGCTCTCCCTATAAGGTTCTCCGCTATTAATTCGACAACTCGAGCGTTAACCGCATTTCCGAGAGCCTTATATGACGGGCCTTCCTGCAAATCTATTTTTAGCCCATCGAGTGATTGTAGTCTCGCTGCTTCGGTAATTGTCATGTATCGATTTTCCCAGGCAATAACAGGTATTTGTGTAGAAGTACTGGCAACTAGAGAAGGTGAATAGTTAGTTCTTTTAACCCTAACACCCGAACCTCTAAATTGAATCACATGACTTCTAATTTGGCGCTCTTCCCCTTGACAATTCCATTCAAATTTCTGCCAACTCGGAGGGAGATTTTGAATTCTGGTGAGTACCGGATCAATATGTCGTTTGTATTTCTTATAAAACTCCCTGTTTTGACTTATAAAGAGGATTTTCCATCTTGGGAAAACACCTCCTATTTGTTCAAGCCTGGCATACTTTGGCAATCTTTCTAGCTGATCCTTCTTCAACATACCGTACAAAGATTGACCAAAACTTCCGAGAAATGGATCCAAGAAAGATTGACTTAATGAGTAGGGAGTAGTTTCCTTAAATGGATAATCAGCACCAAATTCCATAGACCAAATTGGAAAAGACGGAAGTTTGACGTGGCTGGGCAACCTATCCAGAAATTCCTGCCAAATGTCTAAGCATTCATTTTCTCGATCAGGTAAAATTTTTGCTTCTTCAGGATTTTTATCAAGAATATCAGTGATGTCAATTGGTACATTTTCAACCTCAGGCCATTGAAATTTTGACAAGCCGTTAGCACACCCAACAATAAATATTCTTTCACGCAATTGGGGTATACCAAATTGATGAGGGGACAATTTTTTATAATCCACACTATAGTTAAGAGTTTCTGACAGAGTTCTCATTATGATATCAAAAGTCCTTCCTTCATCGTGACTCTTAAGGTTTGCCACGTTCTCTAGAATGAAATATTTTGGTCTTCTATACTTAAGAATTCGCGCTATATCATCGAAGAGAGTACCCTTGTCAAAATCATCCAAACCAGCCTGAAACCCAGCTTTAGAAAAAGCCTGACAGGGAAAACCGCCGGTCAAAATACTATGTTTGGGAACATCAAGAGTATAATGCTCCCTGATGTCTCCTATCGGCCTTAATCCAAAATTTATTTCATATAATTCCCGTAACGTTTCGTCAATTTCAGAAGCAAATACGCATTCATGTCCAAGCTTACTTAGAGCGACGTGAAAACCTCCCAGGCCTGAGAAGAGATCAATGAACTTCATTCGATTTCATCTATTTTAGTTCGACACCAAGTTAAAGTCTCATTTCTCAAGTCTTGTTCGACCTCAGATTGGTATAAGCAATTATAAATTCTGAGTCGATCAAGAAGCATCCCATAGGTAGAGGCATGTTTATCCCAGTGTCTCTTCTTTACATATTCAACCGTAGATATAGATTGAATAATATTCTTTTGAAACCACACGATGTAGTTAGTCCATCTTTCAATTGGAATTGGCTTTTTTGATGTCCAGTGTAGACCTGCTGCGCATTGAAGCAAAACATAGAGATTCGAGCTACGGCCATCATCAAATGATTTATATCCTACTACGTCTACACCATCATCCTTATAAGATGAGGAGGCTAACATATTCCTTTCCTCACAGCATAGTCTGGCAATATTATCCAGGTGGCTGTTAAAACTAGTTTTAGTAGGAAAGCCCAAGGAAATCGCATCGCCATCAAGATAATTTTTTAAGGCGCTTGCAGAAATCTTTTCAAAAAGTGCTGTCCCACCTGAATCATCACTCGCTCCATGGAAAGAGTAATAAAGACAAAGAAAGTACTCAGGTACTTCTTGCCAACTCAAAAGGGGAGTAACCTTATTATTTCTTACCTGATAAAGTGGGACTTTATAGTGGCCAGATCTCCAATCTATATCGGTCAAAAGCTCATCTATATCTTGCTCTTCAATACCATCCGCCAGGCCTTGAATTTGAGCTTTGTTAAGAGATGTACCCTTCATCAGGAGGTTTAATTCCATCCACTCAATACCTTTTCCAGGAATGAAACCGATGTAATCACTCATCCAGACAGGTTGTTTTTTAAGGCATTAACTAACTCCTCCAATTCATCGACCTGGACAAGTAATTCCTGATCCTGCTTGTATTTGTATGCAAACTTTAGAGAAGTCTGAATAGCTCTACTCGCACTTGTCAGTTTCTTAGATAAGAAATCTCGCTCACCACTCGTTCGTTCGTACGCTCCTTCTAAGTCATTATATTTTTGAAGATATTCTACAGCCTCCGCGCTTTTTACTACATGGCTCAGTGTATTCGTTATTTTTCGAGAATCAGTTAATACAGGCGGCTCATTCGTCTCCTTATTACCATAAATCCATGTCAGTAGGTCTTTGAACTTATCATGGTTGCTGGAGTCAATGAGCTCTGACTCTAAGTCAACTTTAGAGTATGATTCAACTCCAATATAGTCTCGAATCGAAGCTGAATTGTATGCAACCGTGAGAAGTGAAAACTTATTGATTACGGGTCTTATATTAAAGTCAAGATTATCTCTGGCTTCTAGAAAAAGTTGGTAAGCTATATACTGTTTACGTAGCTTGTCTGAACGATCTCCAACTACTCTTTGTACCTGTTTGATAGCACCGCCTATATCGTTTCCCTTGTTGATCTCAGTTTGAATAATATCTGCAGTATACGCAGCTTGAGCGAAAGCCTCCCACTTCAAAAGTCCGGCGATATGCCTAACTCCTAGATAAGATGCGACATCCTCTCTCTTATCATAAATAATGCAAGGGACCGTAGAAATATCAGCTATAATTTCTGAATTATCCGTTTTCGGATAAAAGCGATCAATGCTAAGCTTTTTTCTGAGATCAACATCCGTGATCATTTTAATGGCGGATGTTCTTCGATTTCCCTCAACAACAGTAAATTCTATTTGATCTAAATCGATCAATTTTTGAATTGCATCACTCAATTCATCCACAGATCCATAATCAGAAAATTTAAAATCTTCTGGCCTGCTTAAAGGGACAACAATTAACGGTTCCTCGTCAAAATATCCATTTTCAATTAGAGATTGCGCCACGACTTCCGTGTCGAAATTTTCATACAACACAGAAATCAAATCTAACTGAGTAGCTTCATCAGGTTTGTCAAGATAGGGCACTAATCGTGGGTTTTTATTATCCACATTGATTGAACCTATATTGATATCTAATTGAGGTCTTCTATTACCTTTTCCAGCAAATTCCATTACACTATATTAATACAAGGCATTGGCGCGTATATGCCTATTAAGTTATGTTAAAATCTAACCCTAAACTTTAAATGATATTTGATCCATTCGATTTCAATATAATTTGTGCTCCACATAATATTTCCTTCAATAAAGTAAGAAAAACGAATCTCACAAACAATTAACAAATAACCATCATGTATTTATTGAAAGAGTTAGGAAGTTCAAAGAGAACTAACTTCTGAACCTCTTTCAGATGGCGTGGACGAATGGTCAACCTACCAGCCGCTCATGTCTTTCATATCCCCCCTTACACAGTCCATAATTCAGGCGCATTCAAGGGGTCTATCCCATCACCCCCCCTGCGCTCCCATCAACCCATTAATCAAGATAATAGCGATGACAGCTGGGATAAGTACTTTTAGGAAGATCTTCCAGGCATTGGACACCTTGATGCCCGCTGATCCTTCATTGGTATACTCTTTGAACTTCTCAAATCCCCATTTATAAGCTACAAAAAGAGATATTAGTAGTCCACCAAGCGGAAGCATAATCGAGCCTGATAGGTAGTCCGTAAAATTGAAAAAGTCTTTACCCATGATGGTGAACTCCGACCAAGGGCCAAAACTCAATATGCTGGGTATACTTAGGACGAAGGTCAAAGCCACAGCATAGATTACACCTGTCCTCCTGCCTACTTTGAAACTATCCATAAAACTAGACGCTACCGCTTCCACCAATCCAAGTATAGAGGTCAAGCCCGCTACAAAAACCAGGATAAAGAAGAAAGCACCCACAGCATCACCGTAAGGCACTTTACTAAATAAGGAGGCCATGGTGACAAACAACAACCCTGGACCAGAGTCCGGCTCCATCCCAAAAGCAAACAACGCTGGGAATATAACCAACCCGGATACTATTGCGATAGCAGTATCAAAGGCGACTACCAAGGCGACACTACCGGGAACATCACTCTTCTTGGGATCGAGATAACTACCAAATACGAATCCGCCAGCCAGACCTACACCGATGGAGAAAAACACTTGCCCCAAGGCTGCTAAGATCACTTCTCCATTAATTTTAGAAAAGTCAGGTGATAGGTACCACTTCAGTCCTTCATAGCTGCCTTCAAACATGTTAGAACCAATGGCCAGGATGACAAAGAAGATTAGCAACATCGGCATAAATATCTTAGAAATCCGCTCTACGCCACCTTGCAGTCCCTGGGTCAATATGAGGCCGATGATGACGGCCACTCCGAATGAGTAAGCCACGACCACTCCTGGTTGTGCGACGAGACTGTCAAAATTAGTAGAGATTTGCTCTGGTGTCATCGAACTGAATTTGCCCGTCATATACTCCACCACATAGACGCCTACCCAGCCCATAATCATCAAGTAGTAAGCCATGATCAGGATTGCGGCAATGACTTCTACCCATCCGATGGAAACCCACCATTTGGAATTACCAGCGAGCTTTTTCATGCCGGCTATAGGTGTGAGTTGTGCCTTACGTCCAAGACTGATCTCGGCGGTAAGCAATGGTATGCCAATCAGCACTGTGAAAATCAGGTAGACAAGTATAAAAGCTCCACCACCGCTCTGTCCGGTGATATAGGGAAACCGCCAGATATTGCCCATACCGATGGCAAAACCGGCTGTCGCCATTATAAACCCAAACCTACTGCCCCAATTTTCTCGTATCATGTGCTCTGATTTTCTAAGGCCTTAAATATAGGACATAGAAAAATGGATGCAAGTCAATGATTTATCAGCGGGTGGCTTGCTGCCGCCATTGGAGGCTACTCTGCCCTGAGCAGTCGCGTGGGACTGACGCTGCTGGCCGAGATGAGGTTAGTGACGATAGATACTGCCGTCACTAACGCCGAGAGTGCAACTGCGCCAACGGCGTAATAGACCGAAAATCCTATGCGATAGGCAAACTGATCTAGCCAGGTCTGTGCAAACTGATAGCCTACCGGAATAGCTATCGCCGCTGCGACGATCATCAGCAGCATAAACTCACGGCTAAAGATGTAGCTGATGTTAACTGCACTAGCGCCAAGAACTTTACGTACCCCGATTTCCTTGGTGCGTTGTAATATTAGGAAGGAAATCAAGCCAAACAGTCCTAAGCAGCTGATCACGATGGCGACAATTGTGAACAAGTTGAGTGCCTTGGCCGTGTTGATTTCATTCTGGTAAGCAGCCCTGATCACATCATCGAAGAGCTTAGCTTCGAAAAAATCATCCGGGAAGCTGCCTGTCCAAATTGCACGTATCCGATCAATAGCGGCTGTGACATCCGCTGAGCTGTATTGGCTGCCCAAGCTGAGGCTGACAATCCCTTCATAATAGTGCTCATTCCATGCGCTGATCACCAATGGCTTGATCTCGCCATGGAGTGACTGCATGTGAAAGTCCTTCACCACTCCCGCAATCTTCAAGCGTTCACCAAAGACGCTGAAGGATTGCCCTATCGCATCCGCAGGGTCATCAAAGCCTTGAATACCCATCATCCGTTCATTGATCAGTATGTCGTGGCTCGTATCCGAATCGAGTAGCCTACCAGCTAACAACTCCAAATTAAAAACTTTAGGAAAGCTCGGGTCGGCAAGAGCCACCTCAGTTAGATTGTCATGTGACTCTTCCTCCATCCCTATTCCAAAAAGCGTGGTGAACATCTGACCTGTATGTGGAGCACCTAGAGTAAAGGTGACATTCTCCACCGCAGGATCATTGATCAACTGCTGTCGAAGACTCTGCAGGTTGAGAAGCTCATTTCCTGGTAAGGGAAAAGTGACCTTAGCCTCCTGGTCAAAACCCATCGGGCGACTCAGAAAATGATCGAGCTGGAAGGTGACCACAAGGGTAATGATCACAAGCACCTGGGTCGCTACATACTGTAAGACAATCAGCGATCTCCGTAAGTTGAGCTTTCCACTTTTTTGGCTCCCCATTGAGACTTTTAGCGTCTCTGCGATCTGGTAGCCGGACAATATTAATGCGGGATAATAGCCTGATAGGAAGGTCACTATCAAAAGCAGTGCTACGAAGAGTCCAATCACAGGCAAAGAAGTGAGTACACTGAAGCTTGGAGGAAAGTTGAGCATATCATTGAAATTGAGATAGCAGAGCTCAACGAGGACGAGTGCGAAAAACAGGGAGACTAGCGTAATGAGAAAGGACTCTGACATGAACTGTGCAACGAGATCCCTGCGGCTACTTCCCATCACTTTGCGGATACCGACTTCCTTAGATCGAGCGACCGATTGAGCTGTAGACAGGTTGATGTAGTTGATTACAGCCAATATGATGAGCACGAGTGCAACTGCTAGCATGGCATAGATGCTCTCCTTCGATTCTACTTTGTAGGTGAAATTGGAATAGTCGTTGTTGAAATGAATATCAGATAAAGGCTGAGTGAGAATATCCTTAGAAGCTGCTGCATCAGCAGCGAGGTACTTATTCTTCAACTGCTCCAGTCCCTGTTCAAAACGCTGAATATCAAAGTCTACAGGTGCTAGGAAATAGCAGTTAACATCACTACTGGCAGTCATCCAGCCATTGAGCATAACTCCATCCCGCCTGAGGGTCTGAAAGGAAGCGATGATATCAAAAGGGTAATCCGTCGGGTTTTGATAATCACTGATGATAGCTTCAACGATGTATGCTTCTCCATCGATCAGCAGCTCTTTTCCAATTGCATCGTGAGCCTGGTCTACAGGTAAACCGTAGAGCTTGCTAGCTTGATTTACCGAAATGACCACCTTAAAAGGATCCTCAAGTATCCTGCTTTGATCACCTGCCAGTACTTCAAAACTGAAAATATTAAAGATGGAGTTTTCTGCGTAGGCCACATTTGACTTAATCGGCGTGACTGAATTAGCACTTTGTCGCAATGTATATTCTCCGAATTGTACCATCGATGCAGCCTCGGCTTGCGGTAGCTCTTGCCTGACTGCCTCAGCCATTGGATAGTTAGCTGAGGACACTTTCTGCACACCGTCTCCTCTCTTGATATGCTGGACCGTCCTATAGATCCTATCGTAATAAGCATGCTGCCGATCCGTAGACAAAGCGAAGTACACCTTCATCAAGAGTACCATCGCACACGCTAGCGCAATGGAGAACCCGAGGACAGCTATCGCAGTGTTCAGACGATACCTGTACAGGGTTCTTAGCAGAATGGAGAGCTTCAGTTTCAGCATATCATTCGTCCTTTAGTGAGACAGCTGGATTGACCATGGCAGCCGACCATGCTCTGAATACAATCGCACCCATGCCAATGATCAATGTGCCGAACAGTGTTATAATAAATACTCCTGGTGAGAGGTCAATTTTGTACGGGAAGCTATCCAGCCAGTTGCCAGTGAGATAGATTGCTAAGGGTACCGCAATCGCAAATGCCATCACAATCAGCTTAATAAACTGGCTGGAAAAGAGCCAGATGACCTGACCGATAGAGGCTCCTAATACTTTTCTGACTCCAATCTCTTTTACTTTCTTGTTAGCGATAAAAGCAATCAACCCATAGAGTCCAAGACAACCAATTACGATAGCGATGATTGCTAATATCTTAAGTAAATCGGCCGTCTGCTGCTCCTCTTCATATCCTTTAGCTAAAAACTCCTGAAGTACCTCAAAATCAAAAACGTTGGCAGGGAATACAGTTCTCCAGTTTTCTTCTAGTGCCGCAATGACATTTTTGTCATAGACCAGCTCAGGGCTAGTCAAACGAATACCTGCCGAGTAAATGAACATATTGATGTTGACTAGCACTACAGGCTCAACAGGTTGGTGAAGTGATTGGGTATGAAAATCAGCAATCAGCCCCCTGATATTTCTAACATCTCCAAAAGCAAATATTTTATCACCTATCGCATCTATTGGATCATCATGGCCGATTAGTCTTGCCGTAGCTTCATTAATCAAAATATCATTGTTTTCTGAACCATAGAGCAGGTCATCACCGCCGATGAGGTTGAGTCCATAGGTATCCAGATAGTCATCATCTATGACTCTGATCTGCGCCTGATATTTTCGCTCTTTAGCAGTTGATGGATAGCCGAATCGCGATTCGATATTAAGGTTTCCAGTAGGTGAAGCACTACCTAGTGCGACACTCTCCACAAACGGATGTTTACTCCACAGTTGATCGATGAGTGCTAGCTGAGCACTATCCGCATCCTGAAAGCTGACTTTGAGGATAGAGTCACGCTGAAATCCCAAGGGCTTGCTCTGAAAGAACTCCATCTGCTGTATCGTGACTATAGTACCGATAATCATGATCTGAGTGATGGCAAACTGGAATACAACCAAGCCATTCCTAAAGCTAGCTTTACCCGACACACCAACTTTGGAGTTGCCCTTCATGGCATTGATAGGCTTAAATCTTGTCATGATGACTGCAGGGTAGAAACCACCCATTAGCGTCAAAATGACAAGAAGTATACCCAGGAACGGGATTAACGCTGGCGAGTTGAGTACACTTAAGCTTGCTGGAAACTCGATAATAGCTCCGAAGTTGATAATCATTAGCTCAGCCAAAACAAGAGAGAGAAGAACGGATATGGCAACAATGACAAATGTTTCGGCAAGAAACTGCGCCATAAGGGAAGATCGAGAGCTACCCATCACTTTCCTAACTCCGACTTCCTTCGCGCGGTTGACTGATTGTGCAGTAGCCAGATTGATGAAGTTGACACACGCGATGATCATTATGAGTAGTGCTACAGTCGACCTTGCCCAAAGCGACTGCTTGGTGACAGGCTTACCGTCAAAGGCATCATATCGCTCATCGAAATGGATATCATGTAATGGTTGGACCGTCAGCTCAATGTCCTTTTCTCCATTCTCAGTGAGGTATTTTTCAGTGAACCCTACCAGTTGATCTTGCCACATTGAAACGTTGAATTCCTCCGGAATAAGCACGAAAGTCTGCGCCTCGGACATCACATTGCTAAAATCATCAGGTGTATAGAACGGATTGAGTGTCTTCTGAAGATCTGTAGAGACAAATACCTCCCATGGTATCACAGTATTCTTGGGAGGGTCTTCAGCCAACCCCACTACTTGTAGTGTCTCCCCAGCTAGGCTAAACTCTCTTCCCATGATTTGATCTAGCGAGACATCACCAAAGAGTTTTATGGCAGCCGACATACTTAAAATTGCGTCACTTGGAGAATTGAGCACCTCGTCAGGATTACCAGCCAACCATTCCACCTGCAACATTTCTAGTGCATCAGGCTCGGTAAATATGATATGCTCCTGCTCATAGGCGCTTGTCTCGTTCCCAGGCAGATGAATATCAAGCCCGCCAAAATGAACAATCAGCGCCACTTTCTCGAGTTCAGGGTATTCCTGCCTGATTGTTTTTGCGACTGGGAATGGCGTCCCAGGGTCATACTCGGTGAGGTTCTCATGCTGAGTTGTCATGTTAAGCCGGTAAATGCGATCTCCATTTGGATGGAAATCATCATAGGACAAATCATAACTCACCTGTAGAAATATGACGATAGCACAAGCGATACCTAAGGACAACCCTATGACATTGAGGGTACTATACACCTTGTACTTGAGAATACTTCTTATGGCAGTTTTTAGGAAATTTCTGATCATGATCGTAGTGTTTACTCGTCTTTAAGTGAATCCACTGGATTGGCGATAGCCGCCCTGATGGATTGATAACTCATCGTCACTAGCGCAATGACTATAGTGAATACGATTGCGATAGCAAACTCTACTACCGTAATGTCGATACTGTAGGCAAAGTCAGATAACCAGCCGTCCATCAACCAATAACCCAGCGGCGCTGCTATGGCAAAGGCTATGAAAAGCAAGATCATAAGCTCCCGTGAGAAGATGCCTAGCACACTCCAAACACTGGCGCCAAGTACTTTTCTAACACCTATCTCTTTTGACTTTTGTGTAGAGATAAAAGAGATCAACCCGTAAAGACCTAGGCACCCTATGAAGATGGCAATACCAGAAAAAAGTGTCAGCAGTTTTGCGGTAGCCTGCTCGTCTTGATACTCCCTGGCAAGATCCTCATCATAAAAATTAAAATCGTAGATATAATCAGGAAAGCCTTCCTGCCACGCACTCTCGATAGCCGCCAGTGATTCGTCAAGGTTATTGATCCTACCACCAACGGTCTTCAATCGGACTGACATGTTGTAATTGAAATCCGACATCTTTATGAACACTACATAATCCATTCCTCGATGCAGCGAGTAGACGTTAAAGTTTTCTACCACGCCAATGATCATTTTATCGCCATTATAGCCAGTATTGATTGTCTTCCCAATCGCTTCTTCTGGCTCACTGATACCCATCCACTCGATCAGATGTCTATTGACAATGGCTACATTTCCACTGTCAAGCCTTCTCATGTTGCGACCGGCAAGCAGATCCAGACCAAAGAGCTCCAGATAGTTTTCATCGATTGGTTTGAAGTTGGCGGTGTACTCAGCATCTGTATCCATGGGTGCATAACTGATACCAGAGTGGGCATTATTACTACTGCTCGGCGTGCCCATACCGAAGGCAACACTTTCTATGTTCGGGTTTTGATCAAGGGCTTTCTTTATGCGCTCAATGGCCTCAGTATCTCGAGGCTCAGGTACGAAAGTAGTCACAATAGCATCCTTGTTAAATCCGAGCTCTGCATTCCGAACAAAGTCCATCTGACTATTGACCACTATTGTACCTATGATCAGCACTTGTGATATCGCAAACTGAATGATCACTAATAATCGTCTTAAAGATATCCCTCCACTATGCTTTTGCGCACTGATCTTGTTCTTGATGGCAAGCACTGGATTCATCTTCGACAACAATACTGAGGGATAAAAGCCCGCCAAAAAGGTAACTACAGCGGCGATCAAGATAAGAAAACCGATAGTTTCTGGGTGGTTCATTATATCGATGCTCAACTTCAGATCAAGCACCTCTTCCAGGTTGATAAGCAACACTTCAGCGAAGACCAGTCCAATCATAATAGAGACAATAGTAATAATGAATGTCTCGCTCAAAAACTGGATCACAAGTCTGGTCCGACCACTTCCTAGTACTTTCCTTACTCCTATTTCCTTTGATCTCTTTACGGCCTGTGCAGTAGCCAGATTGATAAAATTGATACAGCCAGCAATGAGCAATATGATGGCCACTGCGATTAACGCCCATTGTTCATCTGGGGGTAATGAACTACCTGAGTACTTCTGATACTCGGCATTGGTGTGCATCTCACTCAATGGCATGAGCGACATTGAAAAGTCTTCCACCTTGTCCTCGCCAAAGTACTTCTTAATGAAATCAGGAAAACGACCAGCGTAGTTCTGTGGGTTATCTGACTTGCTAAGCAGGACGTAGCAATTTGTGGCGCTACTAGTGCTATTGAACCGATCTCCCTCATCATAGTATGGATTAGTGACCTTCTGAGAAGGATATGAAATCAGGACCGTAAATGGAAAGTCTGTCGTCTCAGGCCGATCGGCTATGACACCTACTATTTCCAGATCAACGGCGCTCGAGAAGTTAATGGTGCGGCCAATCGCCTCCCCAACAGCAATTTCCGATAGGTTAAAATACTTCTGTGCCAGTGAGGAAGTGATTACCGCCTTATCAATATCTTCGAGAGAAAGACGAGGTGAGCCGGCGATGATATTAAAGTCAAAAACATCGAATATGGTCGGCTCAACAAATACAATCCCTTCCTCTTCGTACTTAGATATACTACCATCATTTTCTTTGATATTGATTTGGCCACCATACTCGAAATGAGTTTGAGCGACAGCCAGCATCTCAGGGAAGTCGTTTCTTAATGCGCCTCCGACTGGATGTGGCACTCCATCGTTATATTCTATTCCGGTAGGTCGGTTCTCCTGACTTATGACGCGATAGACACGCTCATAGGTAGGTTGATCCTTGTCAAAACTTGTATGATGTGAGATGTAGCGATAGATCACCAGCACACACCCAAGACCCATGGCTAACCCGAAAATATTCAGAAAAGTATAGGCTCTGTTTCGCATGAGATTCCGATAGGCGGTCAATAGATAGTTGCGTAGCATATGATCGATTTTCGAAACAAGTATACTATTCTTATGCCATTATCATAAGTCATTGGTTTACTGATACTTGTGCTGATAACTCCTTATTTCGCTATCGCAATGCGTATGGATAACGCACAGCTTACTGTTTGTTTTTGATACAGTATCCCGCGTATCTTTAGTTCGTGGATAAGGTCAAAGCAAGCGTGCTGGTGGTAGATGACGATAGCGATATACTCGCTACCGCCAAAGTGTTTTTGAAGCAACGCTTTGATCGAGTGCAGACCGAACAGGACCCTTCTCAAATCGGTGCTAGGCTGAAAGAGCATGAATATGATGCGGTGTTGCTTGACATGAACTTCAAGAAAGGAGAGCAAGATGGTGCAGCGGGTCTTAATGCCCTATCGGAAATAGTCAAGCAGGCGCCCGGTACTACTGTCATCATGATGACCGCTTATGGTGAAGTCAATCTTGCTGTGGAAGCGATGAAGGATGGCGCAGCTGACTTCATCACAAAGCCCTGGCGCAATGAGAAGCTCTTCACCACCATTACCAATGCACTTAAGCTCAAGAAGTCCAGCGAACAGCTAGAGGGTTTGAAAGCTATGCAACGTGGCAACCCAGCCTTTTCTGAATTGATTGGCTCATCGCCGCTCATGCTACAGGCCATAGACCTTATCAGAAAAGTCGGGCCAACAGAGGCTAGTATACTGATCAAAGGTGAAAATGGCACTGGTAAAGAGCTTGCTGCAAGGGCAATTCATGAGTCCTCAGATCGTAAGGACGAAATCTTTGTGTCTGTGGACCTTGGAGCACTGACAGGTTCGCTATTTGAAAGTGAACTCTTTGGCCATGTCAAAGGTGCATTTACTGATGCTAAGGCTGACAAGGTGGGTCGATTTGAGCTTGCGAATGGTGGTACATTATTTCTAGATGAAGTGGGGAATTTGCCCTTGCCATTACAAGCCAAACTGCTGACCGTCCTACAAAATCGTACGATTCAGCGCGTCGGTTCATCTAAGTCAGTACCAGTTGACATACGGTTGATTTGCGCAACTAATGCTCCTCTACCGGAAATGGTGAGCAGTGGTCAGTTTCGTCAGGATTTGCTCTATCGGATTAATACAATTGAACTGGAAATGCCTGCACTGCGAGATCGCGAAGGCGACATTCCTTTATTGTCGAATCATTTTCTATCACTGTACAGCAAAAAGTACCATCGCAAGGGAAAAGTGCTCGATCGTCATATTATTAAACATCTGGAGGTCTACCACTGGCCAGGCAATGTGCGTGAACTGCAGCAGACGATTGAACGTGCGATCATCCTGAGTGATGATCAACAAATTCAACTCAGTGATATTGGATTGCCGGGTTCTCGAATGAATGAAGACGATCAAAATCTAGATTTGAAGTCGAACGAGAAGAGACTCATTCTAAAAGCGCTGGAAAAGAATGGTGGCAATGTGACGCATGCCGCTAAGTCGCTGGGTATTGATCGATTGGCACTGTACCGAAGAATGGAGAAATATGGTATTTAATCGATTTGCCATTTTTCTATTGCTTCGCGTCCTGCTCCTATTGGCAGTGCTGATTGGTTTGGCTTTCATATTTGGACGTGAAGAGTTGTTCTTCACGCAGTTACTACTGGTGATTGTCGTATTAGGACTGGTCTACGAGCTCCTGTGGTTTATTAACAGAACTAATCGTCATCTCAACCGGTTTTTGATAGCTGTATTTGATAAGGACATGACCGCCAAGTTCACAGAGAAAGATATGTCTGAGAGCTTCAATCAGCTGAACCAGAGTTTTATTAGGGTAGTTGAAGAGATCAAAACAGCTAAGCTAGAGCGCGAAGCACAATATCAATACCTGAAGAAGATTATCAACCATATTGATCTGGGAATCATCTCTTTAAATGATCAAGATGAAATCGAGCTCATCAATACTAAGGCGGCTAATTTGCTGAGCATTCCAGAAGTAAGGTCATGGCAACTTTTAAAAAATCAGAACACAGCTTTCTTTGAGGCAATCCAACATTTTGACCAAGTCAGTAATCGTTTACTGGAGATCAGTATTAATGGTGAGTTTAAGCAGCTATCCGTGACTATAAGTCAATTGAAGCTCCTTGGTGTCACCTATCGGATTATTACTTTCAAAGACATAAAAACAGAGATTGCCCAGAAAGAAATAGAGGCGTGGCACAAGCTGATCAGGATACTGACACATGAGATCATGAACTCTGTTACGCCAATCGCCTCGATGACCGAGACCGTGCAAATGCTCCTCAATGAAAATGGGAAAGTGAAAGCAGTCAAAGACTTGACAGCTGAGCAGCTAGAGGATATTGCTTTCTCTGTGGATACAATCAATAACAGAGCTGAGGGTTTACTGCATTTTGTGTCCGACTATCGTAAACTGACCAAGATACCCACTCCGGTCGCTGAAGAGCTAGATGTATCACTGCTATTTAAGCAGGTGTTGCAATTGGAAGAAAGTGCACTGAGCAAGGCCAATATCAAGACTAGCACCTCCGTTAAGCAAGCTAGCGTGAAGGCTGATCCTAATTTGATCTCTCAAGTATTGATCAATCTCGTCAAGAATGCAATCGAGGCATTTGAATATGTTGATACCACCACTGAAAGGTCGATCAGTCTAAGTGCTGAAACTACCAATGGCTTTGATATCATCACTGTCGCTGATAATGGTAGCGGCATCAGCAATGAGAAGATAGAGAAGATCTTTATTCCCTTCTTTTCTACGAAAGACGATGGTTCGGGTATTGGATTGAGTCTATCGCGCCAAATTCTCAATCTGCATGGCGGCTATCTTGAGGTGAAGAGTGAGGAGGGAGTTGGGACGGAGTTTAGGTTGTATTTGCCTTTGAGCTAAATGTGTCTGGGTCGAACCGGACCTATTACTAGAAAGTATAATAATAGGCAATTCACGGATGAGTGATGAAAACCAAACTGACACTTACCATAGAAGAATCATTGATCACAGAAGCCAAGCTATTTGCCAAGAAAAACGGTAGGAGCTTATCGGAAATCGTAGAAGCTTACCTACAGGCACTTACTAAAAAGGTCTCCAATGCCAGCCGGACTTCATCAATTACTTCCGCTTTGATAGGCTCATTCTCTGCACCCGATAGTTTTGAGTATAAAACTGAAATAACCAAATACCTTAGCGAAAAGTACCAGGTCTCTTGAATTAACCTGTTATTAACACTTCCATACGCATATTCAGAAACAAACTCAATCAGTACAGAAAAAAGTACTTATTTTTGTTCTCAAAACTTCAAAATGATAGCAGCAAACTATACTGAATTCAGAACAAAACTCAAGGACTACCTTGATCAGGTTGAGCAGAACCAAGAGACACTTATCGTAAAAAGAAGTAAAGGAAAAGGTACTGTTATCATTTCGCTAGAGGAATACAACGCTATGATGGAGACCATGCACCTACTAGGTTCGAAAGCTAATGCGGATCGTCTGCGTCAGTCCATTCAACAAATGGAATCAGGCGAGGTAGTTGAAGAGGAGCTGATTGAAGATTAACAATGCGCGTCACTTTCTCAATGAACGCCTGGGAAGACTACCTCTACTGGCAAAATGAGGATAAGCGGATACTCAGAAAAATCAACGCGCTTGTAAAAGACATAATGAGGACTCCATTTTCTGGTATAGGAAAACCCGAGCCTCTGAAACATGAACTGGCAGGATATTGGTCAAGGCGAATTGACCGTGAACATAGATTGGTTTACAAAGTAAAAGATGAAGCACTCCTAATCTACATGTGCCGATATCACTACAACAAGTAAATAGCGTCTACCCAAACAAATCCGAACTCAGGTACCGATCACCCCTATCACAGTTGATAAAGACTATGGTGCCTTGATCTATTTCACTTGACACTTGCAAGGCTGCCGTCAAAGCACCTCCGGTACTCATTCCTGCTAAGAT
>JAVKDO010000067.1:0-24580 GCA_040222235.1 Cyclobacteriaceae bacterium | reverse complement strand
GTCCAGAAAATCTCATCGCCAGGCACATTGGAACTCAGCGTGATTGCATCGATTTCATTGTTTTTGACCATTTCCGTTTTGAAAGTCTCTACAGTACTCGTGTAAAGCGAGTCAGCGCCAAAGACTTGGGGTCCTTTGACTACCAGCGTATCAGTCATATCAAAGCCAAGATCAGCATTGCGCATATGAGCCAGCTGCTGGTAGACGATGATCGTACCTGTAATCAATGCGACAGAGGCAGCAAACTGAAATATGACAAGTACCTTTCGAAGTGTATTCCCAGCTTTATTGCCTGAGAACTTACCCTTGAGCACATCAGAGGGTCGGAAGGAAGATAGGATGAAAGCAGGATAGAGACCAGAAAGTCCAGCTCCAGCGATAAAGACACCTCCAGCTACCAACCAGAAGCTGAGACTTAACAGAAAATCAAGGCTCAACTGAGAGCCTGTGAGTTGATTGAAGTAGCTGATGCCAAATAAGACAATCAATAGACCCACAATCAGCGCTAAAAAATTGAGGATAATAGCTTCTGCCAGAAACTGATAGACTAGCTGATTTTTATAGGCCCCCATGGTTTTACGTACACCCACTTCTTTGGCGCGCTCGACGGATCGAGCAGTGGAGAGGTTGATGTAGTTGATCCAGGCAATGAGTAAGATGAAAAAGGCAATAATGGTCAGAAAGAATACTGCTTGGCCATCACCCTGCTCTTCTGGCTCAGATTCTTGCAGCAGGTTCGAGTAGAGATGAATGTCGGTGAGCTTCTGAAGAGGAAACTCCGACCTGAAATTATACTCCTCAAAATCTTCGCCTCGTTCTTCCCATATGTATTCTGTGAATTTTTCATCGAAGGCGGCTGGATCCGTACCATCTCTTAGCAATACATAGGTGTTGAAATCGTACCAACCCCAGGCAGACTCTGACGGTATGGTACCATCTTCTTCCCTCGTATAATTGTTCAAGGTCTCATAGGAGATCAGAAAGTCATATTTGAAGTGTGAGTTATTTGGAACGTTGGTGGTAACGCCACTTACCTGGAGAGATAAGTCAAACCATGAATTGAAGGTCAATGGTCTTCCGACCACATCCGTCGAACCGAAGTATTTCATGGCCATTTCCTCTGTGATCACCACTTTATTGGGTTCATTCAGGGCAGTGTTGACATCACCCTGGATCAGAGGGTAGTCAAATATGGTAAGGAAAGCCGGATCAGCGACATGAATCCGATCTTCCCGGAACTCATTGTTGTTGGTGGAAATGACCCCACTGATGGGGAAAGCGCGAGCAAAGTCCACGACTTCCGACATCTTCTCTTTCATGAATGGACCTACTCGCGGTACAGCCGCCGCACAGTCAATATTCAGCTCTTCACCGCGAAAGACCTTGTATCTCACACGATAGATGTTCTCATGATTCGTGTGAAATTTATCATAGCTGTTTTCATACGTGACATACTGTAGTATGAAAATGAAAGCTGCAATGCCCAAGGCCAATCCCATAATATTGAGTGCCGAATAGACCTTATTTTTAGTAATCGTCCTTAAGGTGATCTTGAAGTAGTTACGAAACATAGCGATCGAATTATTTTGAGTTGTGTTGTTCTTTTTTCTTAAGTCATAGTTACGGAGAGACTGTACAGCATCGATCATATAGTGGAAGGAGGCGTAGGCCTTGCCGTGAGACTGTAGTCTGTCGGCGTATATTTCGAGCATATCACCCGATATCTCATCGTAGAGTTCCCTACCGTAAATGCGCTGAAGCAGATAGGTGCCGAGACGGGGAGGTTCTATATGTTCAGGATCAGTTGCCAAACGATATTCTTAGATCAGATGGTTTGGAAAGTCAGTTGAGGGATATTGCTCCAGAGCTGCTCTTTGATGTCTTTGGATTGCTGCAATGCAACAAACCCTGCGCTAGTCACTTTGAAAAAGCGCTTAGGCTTACCACCACGCTTTTGGGTCGCCTCTCCAAACTCTGAGGTCAAAAAACCCTTGTCTTCAAGTCGGTAAAGTGCTGAGTGAATAGCGCTGATGTTGACTTTGCGCTCGGCATTGGACTCCACTTCCGCTTTTACCGATACGGCATATGCCTCACTGCCTAGTGACGCCACGGTCAGCAATACCAGCTCTTCAAATTCTCCTAAGTAGGTGCCTTTCATATTGATGTTTGAGATTTATTATCATCATAAATGTAAACATTATAAATACTAAGTACGGATTGATTATCCTCATAGTTGTAAATATTATCGAGAAGTTGATCTAGTGGTCTGACCACTTCACTGTGCGGAGGCATAGACTTACGAAGTTTTCAAAACTTCGTAAGTCTTAACGAGAATTAGTAGCCCCTAGGGGGTTCGCGAACCCCCTAGGGGATCGTGTCTTCTGGAGGCTACCCCGTCACATTCAAATCAAGGCCGCCATAGTAGCCCATGTCCTTGTTCTTGAGAAACTTGGTGTACCAGGTGATTTGCCCTGTGTGATAGGAGAAATGCTCGACTACATGGGTGAGGACTCCAATTCCCGTTAGGTCAAATCCCTGAATCTTAAAGAGACGATCCAAATCAGCGGGCTGAAATCGGGTAAGTGCGTCTCTCACTTCAGCTTCGAACGTGTCCAGTTTGGCTGTCAGTTCTGATTTGCGGTAGCTGACAGAGGTGCTGAACTCCGCATCTCTGATCCGATCGTCAGTCGCACCGCCTATGGCGTGGGTAATGTACTGGGTGACATTGCCCATGAGGTGGAGCGTAAGATTGCCGATGCTGCTGAGGTTTTCATTGGGGCGCTTCCAGACTTCCTCTTCTGTGAGTTGGTCGAGGCATTTTTTGATTCTGGGTACGGACTCTTCAAATAATCGATAGTTGACCTCCTTCACCCATAGGTCGGAGATGCTTTGGAGTGATGACATATTGATTTGGATACTACTTTGTCAAATTCATTACTAGATAATATGCATGTCAGATTGAGCCTGTCGAAATCCCACTAAAGTACACATTTCGAGAACCTCAATGTGACAGTCTTGTATATTGACAAAGTACGATTTTCTATTCGTCCTCTTTGATCAACTCCCCATTGACGTACTCATACTCTATGGTGAGCTTGCCCTCTTGGTCGTACCATTTGGCCATGCCATTGCGGATACCTGCGGAAAAGATGCTTTCTTCCATGACCGTACCATTGTCATAGTATTTTTTCATGAGTCCGTCCAGTTGACCATAGGCGTATTCTCTTTCCTCGATGATCCTGCCACGTTTGTATTTTCTGTATTTGCCATGCGGCAAATCCTTGTGGTAACTGAGCTTTTCTTCGAGAGCACCCTGATCATTTAGCTGAATGAAGACGCCCTCCTTTTGTCCATTGATGTAGGTGGTGATGGATTTTACACCACCGGTGCTGGCATAGTAGGCAGTCCATGAACCTGACCTCATTCCCCTAAAATATTCACCTTGAGCGACTATATCGGCACCAGCATAAAGGGTCGCCATTTTAAGATCAGGATCATCGGTAAAATCCTCCAATATTGCACCCTCTGGCAGATCTGAAAAATCACCTTCCTCAACAGGGGTAGAACAAGAAAAAAGGCCCAAAAATGCTATCAGCAGCAATAAATTTCTCATAGAATATGGGGTTTAAATACGGGAATGCAAATTATTAAGAAATTTTCGAAAATCTTTAAATCAGTATAGCGATACTCTATATTGCAGCTTCAAATTGAGTCAGGTTTATGGCAATTTCGTACCACCGAAAATTACTTAGAGAGTTTCTAGAGCATCATAAGGTACAGCGGTTCATTATCTCCCTGATCGTTATCAATGCCATTACCATCGGGTTCGAAACGAACCATGGTCTCATGGAACGGAGTGGTGAGATCTTTAATCAGTTTGATTTTGCCATCCTTGTTATTTTTATTCTAGAGATTGTGTTGAAAATCTATGCCTACGGCTGGCGCTTCTTCACCAATGCCTGGAACCTATTTGATTTCTTCATTGTGGCCATCGCGGCTATGCCGGCGGCAGGAGTCTTCTCTGTTTTCAGAACGTTGAGAATCCTCCGAACACTCAGGTTACTCAAAAACGTACCCAAGCTCAGAATTATCATCGAGTCGCTAATCAAGGCGGTTCCTAGTATAGGTTGGATTATACTACTCTTGGCGATTATCTTTTACATTTTCGCGGTAGTAGGTACCAATATCTATGGAGAAGTATTCCCTCAGTGGTTTGGCACGATGGGTGAGTCGATCTTTACCCTATTTCAGATCATGACTTTGGAGAGTTGGTCTTCAGGTATCGCTCGACCAATACTAGAAGAGATGCCCTACGCTTGGGTCTTCTTCGTTCCATTCATCTTGATTGCTACTTACACTACGCTTAATATTTTTATTGCGATAGTGGTCAACACGATGAACGAGCTGCACATGGCGGAAATTAAAGAAGAGGAGGAAAAGCTTAAAGCGATCGAAGAGGAAAAGCATCAGTATCTTCTAAGTCAGCTTGCAGCGCTTCAGATAAAACTGGAGAGTATCGAGGGTAAACTTGACGCTAAGGGCTAGCCGGACTAAGCCTCAGCTTTTTCCAATTTCAATGCTACTTCCTCCCAGCGATCATTGAGCTCCGCCAACTGACGTTTCTGTTTTTCGTAATCCGCATTGGTGTCCTTGAGTAGCTCCTCTTCTGTGAAGATGGATGGATCCACCAACTTGGTTTCGATTGCTTTGATCTTGTTCTCTATGGCAGTCACCTGCTCTTCAATTTTCTCAAGGTCGACTTTCAGCTTTCTGACCTCATTATCATTCTGCTTCTTCTCTGGGTCTTTGCGGCTCTGCTTGGGTTTAGGAGCTTCCTTTTTAGGCGCATCCATTTGACCATTGCTGGTAGTTTCGTTTTGACTTCTCCACCATAGGAACTCATCGTAAGTGCCGGGATACTCTTTGATCTCATTATCCTCGATCCACCAGATCTTATTGGCGATCTGTGTCACAAAGTACCGGTCGTGAGATACGACGATGTAGGTGCCTTGATACTGCTGCAGCGCCTGAATCAATATATTGACGGACTGCATGTCCAGGTGGTTCGTAGGCTCATCAAGCAAGAGAAAATTGGCCTCAGAGATGAGCGTCTTGGCTAGCGCAACTCTAGACTTTTCTCCACCGGAGAGTACTTTTACCTTCTTGAAGACATCTTCATCACTGAATAGAAAGCAGCCTAGCACAGAACGCAACTCTTGTTCTGACTTGTCAGAGCCATGCTGCTTGAGTTCTTCCAGGATCTCGTTGTTGATACCCAGAGACTCGAGCTGATGTTGGGCGTAGAAAGCCATATTGACATTGTGGCCATTGCTGATTTTGCCCTGCACTTTTTCATCATTGGCGATGATTCGGAGGAGGGTTGATTTACCCTTGCCATTAGCACCAATCAAGGCGATTTTATCCTCTCGCTCGATATGTGCAGTCGTGTTCTTCAGAATGGTGAGATCATCGTACGATTTGGAGACATTCTCCATCATGACGACATGGCGGCCTGACTTCTGATTGAAGTTGAATTTAAAATTCACCTTGGCCATCTCGTCGATCACATCTTCGACCATATCGAGGCGCTCTAGTGACTTGACGCGAGACTGTACCTGACGTGCCTTAGTCGCCTTAGCCCTGAAGCGCTCAATGAAGCGCTCCGTCTGCTTGATCTTCTGCTGTTGGTTTTCAAAAGCCCCTTTCTGTATCTCATTTCTCATGGCTTTTTCTTCCATGTAGAAGTCGTAGTTGCCTGCGTAGTAGTCCAATCTTTGGCCTGTTACTTCTACAATGGTGTTGACCGTATTGTTGACGAAGTGTCTGTCGTGTGATACAACAATCACCGCCCCATCATAGCTCCTCAGGTAGTTCTCTACCCATTGGATGGAAGGTAAGTCAAGGTGGTTGGTAGGCTCATCGAGCATAAGGAGTGACGGCTTCTCCAGGAGAAGCTTAGCGAGCATGACACGCATTCTCCAACCTCCTGAAAACTCTCGAAGTGGTCGCTCCAGGTCTGCCGTACTGAAGCCGATACCTTCCAGGATCTCCTCGGCCTTAGACTGTATTGTATAGCCATCAAGCGCTTCGAATTTCTCTTGCAGCTTAGCGAGCTTATTTACAAGAGAGTCTTTGTAGTCAGTCTCCATTTCGTGGAGCACCTTATCTATCTTGTGCTGTACGTCCAAAGCCTCTCCGAATGCGCCCATCGCAACTAGCTTGATACTGTCATCAGACTGAAAAGAGAGCAAGTCCTGATTCAAAAAGCCGACCGTAGTGTCTTTGCTTTTCTGTATTTCTCCAGCGTCTGGGGAAAATTCGCCATCAATCAATCGGAGTAGGGTAGACTTACCAGTTCCATTCAAGCCAATGAGACCAATTTTGTCTTTAGGCTTGATATGCAATGAGGCATCTTCATAAAGTGCACGAGACCCCAAATAGTAAGAAAGGTTGTTGATTGACAGCATGCCGCAAAAGTAGAAATTCTGAACTCATCTGGTAAACGAATTGGCATCTATCCTAATAGAAAAGTAAAGCTCTATTATGTGATAGTAAAACTATTATACGGCTAGTTCGTTGGGTAATGAAAATAGTGCAGCGTGAATATCAACTCGATCAAAAGACTACTTGAATCTAGTCTCTTTCAAAATGGCATCATTTTCTTGATTGTCATTAACTCGCTCCTCATCGGTTTGGAGACTTCCGATTATTGGATGCGGCACTATGGTCATGTCATCGATCAGGTAGATTTGATGATACTAGGCGTGTTTATCGTTGAGATCACCTTGAAGCTAGTGGTCTACCATTATCGCTTCTTTAAGAACGCCTGGAACGTATTTGATCTAATGATTATTCTGATTTCTGTCGTCCCTGCGGCTAGTTCATTCACGGTCTTTAGAGCATTCAGGATACTCCGAACACTCCGGTTAGTCAAGAATGTGCCAAAACTTCGGTTTATCATCGAGTCACTCTTAAAGGCCATCCCAAGTATTGGATGGATTGTGGCGCTGCTACTCATGATCTTCTACGTATTTGCTGTGCTTGGGACTAATCTGTATGGTGAGCAATTTCCGGTATGGTTTGGATCTCTTGGCAAATCGATGTTTACGCTCTTCCAGATCATGACACTAGAGAGTTGGTCGAGTGGTATCGCCCGACCGGTAATGAGTGAGGTGCCAATAGCGGCATTGTACTTCATTGTTTTCATATTGGTGGCCACTTATACTACGCTCAATGTATTCATTGCGATAGTGGTCAATACGATGAATGAAATGCATCATCAGGAGATTATGGAAGAAGATAGTCGAATTAAGCTCTTTGTACATGAAGAGCATGAGCAACTTAAAACCCACATAGGTGCGCTAAGCGATGAAATCAGAGAGCTGAAGCAGGTGATCGAGCAGCAGCATACACCTACTCATTCCGATAGGAGCCTTTAAACATAGCTGTCGTCCGGCTGCTACAAAACAATTCTCTTCTAAGGAGCATTTATGTATTTTAGTGCCCTAAACTGGAAAACATGAAATACGCAGCTATACTACTGGCCTTGTTCGTTTTTGGATGTCAAGCAGAGGTCAAAACAGAGACAACACCTGATGATGAAGTCGCTACTGACGAGCCAAAAGAAGTCGTAGAAGGTATTAATCTAAGCACACTTAATCTACCGGAAGGGTTTGAGATCAGTGTCTTTGCAGAGGGAATTGAGAATGCTCGTTCGATTGCGATGAGTCCGTCCGGCACTGTCTTCATCGGTAATAGGAATGAAGGTAGAGTTTGGGCAGTCCGTGACGAGGATGGTGACTTTAAGGCGGATAAAAAATGGGTGATCGCTGAGGATCTGAAGGCACCTAATGGTGTTGCGTTCAGAGATGGGTCGCTCTATGTAGCCGAAATCTCCAAGCTTTGGCGCTATGATAATATTGAGGACAATCTAGATAATCCTAGAGAACCAACTTTGATTTATGAAGACTACCCAACAGACCAGCATCATGGGTGGAAGTACATCGCTTTCGGCCCTGATGGCAAATTGTACATTCCGGTAGGGGCACCCTGCAATATCTGCGAGAGCAAGAACGAGATGTATGCATCTATCACACGAATGGATCCTGACGGCAGCAATCGTGAGATTTTTGCGGCAGGTGTGCGCAACACAGTAGGCTTTACATGGCATCCTGAGAGTGGTGAGATGTGGTTTACAGACAATGGTCGAGATATGTTGGGTGACGATATGCCTGCATGTGAATTGAATAAGGCAACTGAAGCAGGCATGCATTTCGGTTATCCTTATTGTCACGCGGGTGATATTGCTGATCCTGAGTTTGGTGAGAAATTTCCATGTAGTGATTTTGAGCAGCCTGCCTATAAGCTCGGACCTCATGTAGCGCCTCTCGGATTGAAGTTTTATACCGGTGAGATGTTTCCAGCGGAGTACAGCGGTAGCCTTTATATTGCCGAGCATGGCTCGTGGAACCGATCCAAGAAAATCGGCTATCGCATCATGCAGGTAAAAGTAGAGAATGGTCGTGCAACGAGCTACGAGCCTTTCATAGACGGATGGCTAGATGAGGATGCACAAGAAGCTTGGGGACGTCCTGTCGACGTATTTATGCTCGAAGATGGATCTATGTTGATCTCAGACGATAAGGCGGGAGCCATCTATAGAGTGACGTATAAGGCTTAAAAGCCATTTCCCATCATTTAAAAATTGAACTAGCCGTCTTGAGGACTATTGTGACTCTCGGAAAAACTTATGGACAAACCTGCATTCGACGACATTTTCATGGAACTGGCAGTCAACCTGGCCAAGCGCTCACATTGTATTAAGCGACATGTAGGTGCCGTACTGACTAAGGACACCAGGATTATCTCCATTGGATACAATGGCCCACCGTCAGGTACGCACAACTGTGATGTGGAATATCCAGAGCAAGGATGTCCAAGAGACTCCAAGGGAGGTTGCTCTCTTGCCATACACGCGGAGCAAAACGCGATCTTATACGCTGTAAAAAATAAGGCTTCCGTAGAGGGAGCTACATTATACGTCACACTGTCGCCATGCCTGTCTTGTGCCCGTATTATCTATACCATGGGCATAGCTCAGGTGATTTATTTGCGCTCTTACGCAGAGTACAAGGGTATCCCCAATGATGAGGGTGTAGACTTTCTGCGCAAGTTTGGTACCGAGGTAATCAAGTATAATGGAGAGATTACGAATGCCAATCAAATGATTTAGTGCCGAAATCTTTTATAAGAAACTGGATTTTAGCAAATTCACGACGGAATTCCGAAAAACACCCCAACATGAAAAAAGCCTGGCAGAATTTTATAACTCAGTTCAAACCAAAGTATAGAGTAGAAGTGTTCAACTACCATTTGGTGCCATTCTCCCCGCTGATGACTAATGAGAATACTCAAGAGTTTGAAAAAGGAGAGTATGAAGCTGCCCGTAAGTACTTTGACAAAGTCGTAATGGCTACCTCTAAGGCAAAAATTGCTCCCGCAGAAGTTCACCTTGTCAAAGGCAAGAAAACCGTAATGCACTCGGCTAATTTCGGTCCGGTGAAGGAGGTGAAGCAGTTCATGGCGAGCTAAGCGGCTTAGTCTCCATTCTCTGTTACTTATGGATCATTGGAAGCGTCTGCTTCTGATAAGTGGTAAGCTATGATTTTTGAGCGTCACATTTTCCTTCCTACCGGAAATGGTGTGAAGTGCCTTGGTATGAGGATCTATTGATCTAATTTAATCCTTAGGAGCCTGAACATAGGTAACTGTTTCTGTTGATCTCAGCGGAAGAGAGACTATAGGACAGTTTTGGTTGGGAGATCATGTTACTGTCCTAATCGAAGAATACTAGTAGACCCCATGTCAATAAAACCAACACACTATACCGCTCAGGAAATTAGAGCCGCCATGTCTATGCCGCAATGTGTCGATGCTATGGCCTATGGGTTTTCAGCATTGTATAATGCAAAGGCATTGGTGCCGGATCGCGTGATCAACGAATTCCCTGATCAAGGAGCCACGCAGCTGGTGATGCCGGCCGTCCTACCGGAATTGGATTTGTTGATTACCAAGCTGGTGACGGTCAATCCAGACAATAAAGCCAAGGAGCTACCGCTAATTCATGCGCTCATTACCGCACAGCGAGCGAGCACTGGAGAAGTCCTCGCTACTCTAGATGGAGTAGAGATTACCTCGATGCGTACTGCTGCAGCAAGTGCACTTGCGACAAGGCTATTTGCAAGGAAGAATGCGACAGTCCTTGGAATAGTCGGGACAGGCGTACAAGCGAGATACCATATCGAGGCGGTAAAGTCTGTTCTGCCCATTGACAAGATTCTGGTAAGAGGATCTAGCGATATTAAGACGGCAGTTTTTTGTGAGCAAGTGAAATCCAGCTTTGGGATTGACTGCCGACCAGCGAAGGATTTCAAAGAAGCCCAGGTGATTTGTACTTGCACAACCACTTCAGAACCAGTCCTGTCGCTAGCCGACATTAGCCCAGGTACCCATATCAATGCCGTAGGCAGCTTTCGCTTGACAGACAGAGAGCTGGCAACTGACATCATGGCTTCATCGAAGGTAGTCATTGATGAATGGGGTGGATGCTTAGCAGAAGCCGGAGATGTGATGATCCCTATCCAGAAAGGAGTCATCACCAAAGAGCACGTCACTGGCGAGCTAGGCTACTGGGTAGATCACATCAAAGAATTTAAGAGAACACCTGAGGACATCACCGTCTTCAAATCAGTCGGAAATGCAGTGCAAGATGCGGCTGCTGTGGCTTGTGTGCTTGGCTTGAGTGAGTCTGCCTAGGTACCTTTTGGTAAAGAATTCAACCACCTTGACTTCATTCCGGCCAGCCTGTCCGGCTAGGCACGTTTCTGAGGAACGAAGAATACCGGGATCTGTATTTCTGAGAATGATCTGATATATTAACTTATATCCGCAGACCTACGAGGTTTTAGTACCTCAATCATTGACAACAAAAGATATAGCCTTTACCAGCGTTCATTTATCTCGGTGAAACCTCGTAGGTCTAACACTCTGATAGTCATGCCTCGGCGGAAAGGATAGTGGATTTAGGATAATGACTGATCTGAGGTACTCGCTAATAACCTGACTCAAGAGTGTGTTAACCCGCATTATTCATGTCATTAGGCTGGTACAGATACAAGGCGTCTAAATCCGCAGACATAGTATACTATTTCAAGGGTTTAGCAACGAAGTAGATGTGCCGGCATAATGGCAAACCATGCTCAAATTTGGGCTACTGCTTGTGCCAGGACAATGGCGTAACTATCAATAAACCAGATATTTACCTCGTAATTTTGTTTATAGTGGTGAATAATGCGGGTTAAAACCTGGTCTGACTCTTCGTCATACAGATTCCTTGCCTCCGCTATGCTCCGTCAGGAATGACGGGACGGTAATCTCGATCAAACCTTCTTGTAAAGCACACTGACCAATTATCTCTCTATGAAACCGCCTCCAGTATAGCCGCCTTCAGTTCATTACGATCCCAAGGCTTGTGAATGGTATTAAGTATGCCAAGCTCTTTCATGGCATCCCTGATGACCTTGTCCTGTGAGTACTCGGAGATGATCATCTTCGGAAGATCAGGTTTAATGCTTGCGACTTCACGCATGAGTTCTACACCAGTCTTTCCAGGCATGCGCTGATCCGCGATAATTAAATCTATATCATCGGATTTGACGAGCTCAATAGCTCTTTCTGCTTCCTCAGCCGTGATAATATTAAAGTCTCTTTTGAAAGTGATCTTGAAGACGTTGATGTTCGGTAACATGTCGTCAACATAGAGAATGGTAGGTTTGCTCATAGGTGGTTAGCTGGTTACTCTGTTAACTCGCAAAGTAGCACTTTGTTGAGCAATGTTGAAAGTATGACCATCAAATCTGATAAAATGAAAATATACCTAACAGGTTTCACAGACCTGTCAGGTGTCGGATCACCCTCAGACTTACGAAGTTTCAAAAACTTCGTAAGTCTGCTCCTTGAGGCTGATTTGCGATAGCTAAGCTGCTCCACAAAATCCCCAGACCACTTCTTGAAGACTGGATAGTAAGAAGACTAACCCCGTCAGCGTTCATCTAGCCAAATGACTAAATCTAGGGGTAAGTCGCTGGTTTTCATGCATAACGCTGACAGGGTTGCGGATTTGAGGTGCTCACTCGTGCTTGAGTGATCGCACAGGATTGGCGGTAGCCGCTTTGATGACATGGAAGCTAATCGTCACCATGGCGATGACCATAGACAGCACCGCACCCACCACAAAGACCCATGGGTTGATATCGACGCGATACGCGAAGTTGTCCAACCAGCCGAGGAGGAAGATGTAGGTAAGCGGTGTGGCAATAATAAAAGCCACCATGATCATGATAGAATAGCTCTTTGACAGGAGTAGTACCAACTGCTGCATGTTCGCACCCATGACTTTTCGGATACCGATCTCTTTTACCCTTCGCTTGATAGCGATGGACGCTAGCCCAAAGAGGCCCATACAGCCTATGAATATCGATAAGATTGCCATAATCTTGACTACCGCGCCCATCTGATCATCAGCTTTGTACAGCTCGTCAAAATGTCCATCGAGGAACTCATATCGGATCGGGAAGTCGCTTACATGTTTGTTGTAGACACGCTCTATGTCAGCGATGGATTGGGCGACATTGTCACCGTTGATTTTGACGGACAGCTCATGAATATTCCAGTCTTCATGGACTACCATGACAAGGGTATTCACTTTGTGATGTAGCGAGTTGAAGTTGAAGTCTTTGGTAACACCTATTATGGTGCCGAGTGAGTCATTAGGATAAAAGCCATGCCCAACCTTTTGCCCGATAGGGTCATCAAAGCCAAGCTCCTTGGCCAGCGACTCATTGATGATAAACGCCAGTCCATCATCAGTGGCATAGTCCCTGGAAAATCCTCGCCCAGCTATAATCTCTATATCATACACATCCATAAAGTCATAGTCGACCTGTACGTTGGAGGTGGTCATATCTACTATGCCAGTATCAACCTTGACCTTGAATCCCCACTGATGGAAGTTGTTGCCAAGCCGCTGACCAGATCCAGCTACGCCCAGTACGTTAGACTCGCTGAGTAAATCCGCTCGGAGCTGATCATAGTTTTCTCGCGCTTCTTCATTCATATCAATCAAGAGGATATGCTCTTTGTTGAATCCTATATCCTTGTTCTTGATATACATCAATTGCTGGCTGACGACCAGCGTACTGACGATCATAGCGAGTGCGAGACTAAACTGTACCACCACGAGCGAACTGCGGAAGTACGACCGCTTTTCGGATACGTTCAATCCTTTGAGCACTGCGGCTGGATGGAAAGAGGAGAGGTAGAAGGAAGGGTATAAACCAGCGAGGAGACCAAGAAAGAGGACTGTGCCGATGATGATAGTGATGAGATTGGTGTCCATTAAGACGAATAGACTTAGCTGCCGATCAATCTGATTGTTGAGTACCGGTAAGAATATGACGAGTAGTACCATCGCCAGTATGAGCGACATAAAGGCCAGCAGGATGCTCTCGAACATAAACTGAAAAATGAGCTGATTCTTGAATGCCCCGATGGTTTTTCTAATGCCGACTTCCTTAGCGCGGTTAGCGGCTCTGGCGGTCGTCAGGTTGGTGAAGTTGACCGCTGCAATGATTAGAATAAGGATGCCAATAAGTACGAATACGTCGAGGTACTCACCGTTGAATTTCCTATGATTATTATAATCATGCTCAATATTTGAAGAGGCGAGATGTACGTCCTGTAGCTCCTGTAAGTAGAGTTGATAGTAATCAGTGACTTCTTCATCACCAGTAGCTCGCCTGAGAAAGTCTGGAAACTGTTCCGTCATTCGTGGGATATCAGCCCCTTCATTCAGTAGCAAGTAGGTATTCATATAGTTGCTTCCAAACTCGCTATCAAAGTCTTGTCTGCTATCGCGAACCGCGTAGACAGAAACAGCCACCTCAAATTGTAGATGGGAGTTTTCGGGTACGTCATTGATAATGCCGTTGACTTTCCATCGGTCTCCGTCAACTTCAAAATATTCGCCAATGGCATTTTCCTTACCAAATAGTTTTTGTGCAAAGGAGGCTGTAACCACAGCGTTGGTAAACTCATCGAATACCCTATCTCGATCCCCATGAACAATAGCGAAATCAAATAGCTGAAAAAACGAAGAGTCGACAGCTACCATTTTTTCAGTCATGATCTTCTTTTCGCCCACTTCTACGAGCTGCTCACCGAAGGTCCAAAACCTGGTATAGTCAAGCACTTCTGGAAAGTCCCGTTTGAGTGTTGGTGCCATGCCAGGCATGGTCAACGCTACATGTTGGGTGTTGGTGCCTGGGAAGCTTTGGATTTCACAGAGGCGATAGAGCTGATCTTTCTTACTATGGAAGGCATCAAATGATCTCTCATCTTGGATAAAAAGAAAAATGGCCATGCAAGCGGCAATGCCAATGGCCAGGCTCATCAGGTTGATAGTGGCGAAGCTTTTGTGCTTCAGCATGTTGCGCCATGCGGATTTGAAATAGTTTTGGAGCATTGTTATTGCGTTTGAGTTGTTGAATAATTGAATATCTCGGATGATGCCCGGCCGAAAGAGTCGGATGACATCCGACCAGGCAGCTATCCTCGCATGTTGTTGTCCTTTTGATAGCCTGACTTCAAAGAGTTCATTGAGGTCGCCCTCTACATCCTCTAGCAGGTCTGGATCGCAGAAAGATCGTAGCAGGCGCTTTGGCCCTTTAGGGTATATGTATTCCTCGTCGTTCATGAAAATCTAAACTCGAGAGCAACTGCGGGAATGGCCTCCCACAACTCTCTGCGTACTTGCATGGCCTCTGAAATCACCTTTTTACCATAAGGGGTGAGCTTGAAATACCGCTTGCGTTTCCCACCGCGTACAGCAGTAGCTTCACCAAATTCCGAGGAGAGCAGCCCCTTCTTTTCAAGTCGTTTGAGCGTCGTGCGCATCGCACCTACACTCACGGTACGAGACAGCCTTAACTCAATCTCCTCTTTGATGCTAATGCCGTACGCCTTCTCATAAAGAATGGCAACAGTCAACATTACTACTTCCTCAAATTCACCCAAGGTATACTTGCTCATAATATAGATCTTAATTGTAGTCTAAATATATAGATCTCAATTGTATCTTTTATGAATACCGCGACTAATTGAGAAGGTTACTAAAAACATCAAGAATAAATTGATGGATGTCTTTCGGGTTAGGATAACCCGCCAGAGCTACGATATCCAGAGGGCGTTTATTTCAATATTGATGGTCCTAACAACGAAAAGTGACCCGACGACAACTAAGTATGTGAGGGTTGAATATGATTACTTAAAGTGTTAACTTATAAAAAAGGATTGCTATGAAAGAAGGGGATGGACTTTCGCCACTTGAGCTAGCTGCCATTGAGCTTATAAAAAATACTAACGAGATAAAAACTACCAACCTTCGTTTGAAGGAGTTGGTAGAAATCAATTCAAGGAGAATAGCGTGGATCGAGCATCCTTGGTGGAAAAAACTGTTTGGTTTTAAGCCTACCGAATGGCAGTGACCCGATCTATTGAATGAGGACAAATGCCTGGAGTTGCAGCATCAGACTTTCTGGAAGGATTAGCAAGTGTCATAATCACGATGGGTTCGATTCCCACCTTTGGTACAACAGCGTGGCTAACTTGACGTTACGCCATTAACCATTAACCATTAACCATTAACCATTAACCATTAACCATTAACCATTAACTAATCCTGCAACACATTACTCACAAACGTACTCTTGAGCATCAGCCAGAAAAGGAAGAAGACCATGCCCCACATTAAGTAGACTTGATAGAAGTCCGTGGTGTCTTTGTAGCGGCTTTCTTTGATTTCCACTTTTTCGTACTCATCAATCTGAGCAAAAACCTCCTTGAGCGCCTCATTATTAGATACTCGATAAAACTTGCCATCACCGATCTCAGCAATCTTACGGAGAGTCGTCTCATCAATGGTATTCTCTACATATCGCGTCCTGCCGAAAAAGTCTTTACCAAAGGGCACTTTTCCTTCTTTACCTACCGCAATGGTGTAGATCTTGATATTATAAGCTTCAGCCAGACGAGCGGCGGTCTCCGGGTCGAGGTTCCCAGCAGTGTTGTCACCATCACTTAGCAGAATGATCACCTTAGACTTGCTATCGGATTCGGTCATTCGATTGGTGCCTACCGCCAATGCACTGCCGATAGCTGTACCACGGCTCTCGATGAGATCAAAGTTGATGTCTGCGATATACTCGGACAGCAGCTCATAGTCGGTCGTAAGAGGAGAGAGCGAATAGGCCTCACCCGAGAAGACCACCAGGCCGATCCTGTCTTGAAACCTCCCGAGAATAAAGCTCTCAGCGGTTTCCTTAGCCGCCTCCAGGCGATTGGGCTGAAAGTCTTGAATCTGCATCGACTCGCTGATATCGATGAGCAGCATAATGTCGATTCCTTCCGTCCACTGCTCGACCTTTTCATTGGTCTTTTGTGGTCGAGCTAGTGCGACGAGTAGCAGCATTAGCGCCAGCGTAAAAATAATCGGCGGCACTACCCGCAACCAACTTGATGGATCCGTCTTGATAGACCCTTTGGACAAAGCGATGGGTAAGCGCTGGTTGAGTTTAAAGCCCAGCAGCCATCGAAAGAGGAAGAGAAGCGGAACAATCGGTATCAGATAGAGAAACAGACGATTCTCCCATTGGAAGTTACCCCACATCTCCGGCGTAAACCAGCTAAAAGAATACCAGGCTATATCGCTAACTGCACTATCCATTCTTCACTTCGTTGATTCTTCGTTGATATCGCTCTTGTGTAAAGTCTTCCAGCACCTCAAAGTTTCTATGCAGGTCTTGAATATCCTGGTGTCCATAGATATTTCGGTCAATTCCTTTTAGCGAATCCTTAAGCTTGTCTTCCAGGCCTGAGGCTAGTATTTCCTTGGTAGTCAGCTTCGTGTAAGGTCGATCCTCCAGCCGCTCCATGTATCGCTTCCATACCGCCACAGTGTGCTCGGTCACCTGAGGGCCAGTATGCTTCTTGATATCATTAATACCTTGGTCAAATGATGCAGTAAACTTCTCGAAATCTTTCCTCAGTCTTCGGATTAAAAGTTTCTTGCGAATTGACTTACCAAAAATAAGGTAGACTGCTAAGGCTAAAACCAGCAATACAACCCCACCAATAGTCAGGTAGGGGTAATTGATTGCAAATGGCACGTCAAGGAAACTCGTGTTAGGCTTGAGCTCCATTGAATCGTAGACCACTGGGATCAATTCTGTTAAGTAAATCGAATCTGCTGGTGTCTTAATCTCGATGCTATCATTGCTGGTAAGCAAAAAGACTGGTAGGTCGAGCTGCTGTATTTTATCGATCTCAAAAGAAGTAAGCTCATAGATGACACTGTCAAATGCGAACATGCTATCAGCAGTAGTAGAAAAATAGGTCCTTGACAGATACTCGAATGGGAAATAGGAAAAGCTAGAGTCTGGGAAGATAAGCTCTCTCGTTTTAGGATACTTAGCGGTCAATACGTATTTGACAGGCTCGCCTATTTTGAAGCTATCACTCGCAAACGTGCCTTGTGAGGTGATCTGCTGACCAGCCATGCTTCCGACAAGCATCAAGCTGAGTACGATATATAAGATGAATGCTCTAGCCACTTCTTCTACTCTTGTTACGCACCTTAAACAGTTTGATCAATTTTGGCACATAGTCCTCATCCGTTTTGATTAACGTATAGTTGGCCTGATTCTTTTTGCAGAGCTCTTCGAGGTGACTTTGATTCTTTCCGTAGGTGTTTTCAATCGTCTTTCTAAATGCACTAGACGATGTGTTGACCCACATGGTTTTCTTGCTTTCCTGATCGTAGAGAGGTATGATGCCGAGTTTGGGCATCTCAGTCTCCCGCTTATCAGCAATATGAATCACCACTAGATCATGCATTCGCGCAAGTGCTTTGAGGTGGTGGTCATAGTTCTCATCGATAAAGTCTGAGATCAGTATCATGATACTCTTGCGCTTGATCATTTCCAGCGCATACTTCATTGCCTTGCTTAGGTTAGTCTTTCTTGAGTTTGGCTTGAGATTGAAGATCGAGGAGGTGATATTGTACGAGTGCTTGATGCCTTTGCCTGGCTTGACATACTTCTCTTTTTGGTCTGAGAAGCAGATCAACCCGACCTGACTGCTTTCCTTGATTGCTGAGATTCCCAATAGGGCGGCTATCTCCTTGCCTATGTCCAGTTTCTGTTTGCCCGTTACCCCGATCTCCTGAGAGGCACTCACATCCAGGATCAGAAAGACGCTCTGCTCTTTCTCCTCTTTGAAAGTCTTCACGAATGTACCGTGTCCCTTCGCGCTGACATTCCAGTCGATGGTACGGACGTCATCGCCATATTGGTACTGACGCACGTCGTCAAACTCCAGACCGGATCCTTTAAACACAGAATGAAAATCACCCTGCATTTGGGAGTTGATCGCCTTTCTGATGCGGATTTCGTATTTACGAAGTTTTTTGAGGATGTCCTTCATTCCCGCTAATTTTGGGGCACAAAATTAGAATAATACAAACGATTTACCCTTACGTGAGATTTGCTTTTTTGGTTGTAGTGCTGTTGGTGACATTGAGTTCTTGCAAAAGGGAGGTCACAGCGCCTGAGAACCTATTGGACAAGACCAGGATGGTCGATGTTTTGATAGATATTCACCTTCTTGAGGCGAAGCTTGATGCACTTTCTGTCGATAAAGACTCATCGACGGTACTCTATCGCGCCTACGAGCAGCAGATATTCGAAAAACATCAGATCTCATCGGACCTATATCGGGAAAGCTATCAGTGGCATTTCAACCATTTGCACTCGCTCAACGATATCTACAGTATAGTCGTGGACAGCCTTATGCTCAGGCAGCAGGCAAGGCAATTAGAACGATGAACCTCTACCCAGAAAATTTAAAAGAAAAAATAGGTTTCCATAAGATCCAGGATCTGGTAGCCGATCGGTGTATCAGCGAGATGGGCAGAGACTTTGTGGCTAAGCTTCAGCCACTTACCGACCTTACCAGAATAGAAAAGCTCGGCTATCAAACGGCAGAGTTTAAGGCCATTCTCGATAGTGGAGAACTATTCCCTGCATCTAACTATATCGACGTACGCGCCCAGCTTAAGAAGGCCAGGGTCGAAGGTAGCTTCCTTGATCAGGCGGAGTTTTATGAATTGAAGATATCGCTCGCGACTATTGTCAAATGCTTGAAGTTTTTAAGCACGCGAGAAGCAGAGTATCCATTGCTCGCCGAGGCGAGTGGAATGGTGGCTTTGGATCCCTCTCTACTGTCTAGTATCGAGGCGATCATTGACGATCGTGGGCAAGTCAGGGACAATGCCAGTCGTGAGCTTCAAAGCTTACGCAAGGAGCTTGTTGACAATCAAAGCAAGGCACGTCGAACGCTGGATGTTATGCTCCGCAAAGCACAAAAGGATGGACTGTGTCCTGATGATGTGTCCTTGACGATTAGAAATGGCCGACTGGTCATTCCAGTGATGGCTGAGCACAAGCGAAGGATCAGAGGCTTTATTCACGATGAGTCCTCGACAGGTAATACCGTTTTCTTGGAGCCTACCGAGGTGCTGGAAATCAATAATGAGGTCAGAGATCTCGAATACCGCGAACGGCGAGAAATCGTAAGAATACTCTCCGTACTCACCGATGAGATTCGCGGTAGCGTCCCAGAGCTTGAGAAGAGCTATCGCTTTCTTGGGATGATTGATTTTATTAGGGCCAAGGCAAAGCTAGCGCAAGACCTGGATGCTGTATGGCCTGGAGGTGTTAAATATCCGACCATCAATTGGAATAAGGCGATACATCCATTGCTCTTTTTATCTCATAAGAAACAAGACAAAGGAGTCGTTCCTCTTAACATTGCACTGGATAAAGAGAATCGAATCCTTCTGATCTCTGGCCCTAATGCAGGAGGCAAGTCAGTGTGTCTTAAGACAGTGGCATTGATTCAGATGATGTACCAAAGTGGCCTCATGGTTCCGGTAGGAGAGGAGTCGAGCTTCGGCATCTTCCATAATTTCTTCATTGACATTGGGGATGAGCAGTCCATCGAGAATGACTTGAGTACCTACAGCTCGCACCTGACCAATATGCGGCACTTTCTCGAAAATGCCAATGGTAAGACCCTGGCGCTAATAGATGAGTTTGGCACTGGTACAGAGCCGCAGTTTGGTGGCGCTATCGCCGAAACGATCCTCAAGCAGCTCAATCATAAGCAGAGCTTTGGCGTGATCACCACGCACTACGCTAACCTTAAGAAGCTGGCTGAGAAGTCAAAAGGTATCATCAATGGCGCCATGCGATTTGATCCTGATCGACTAGAGCCGTTGTATGAGTTGGAGATGGGTAAGCCGGGAAGTTCATTCGCGCTAGAGATTGCTGGCAAGATTGGGCTACCGCAACAAATGCTTAATGAAGCCAAAAAGTTAGTCGGGCATTCTCATGTAAAATTTGATCAGCTAATCAATGAGCTGGAAGCAGAAAAGACCCGTCTGCAAAAAGAGCTGAGCCATTATCAGACTAAGAATATAGAGTTGGAGACCAATTCCAAGGACTATAAAGACCTCAAGACTTATCTCGATAACGAGAAAGGTGAGATATTAAGGAAAGCTAAAGCTGAGGCAAAGGAGATAGTCTCACAGGCTAATGGCAGGGTGGAGGCCACTATCCGAGAGATCAAAGAACGGCAGGCAGATAAGGCGGCCACTAAGGCAGTGAGGGAGGAGCTGAAGGTTTTCGAAAAGCAGCTTGAGCCTGAGAAGCCGAAGAAGCCTAAGAAACCTCTGGTGATTGTAACTGGTGGTGAGATTGCGGTAGGTGATAAAGTGAAAATCTCTGGTCAGGAGACCATAGGCCAAGTTGAAGCTATCAAAGGCAAAACAGCGGAGGTTTCCATAGGGGAGCTAAAATCAAAAATCAAGCTGGATCGACTGGAACGTGTCACCACCAAAGAGTTCAAAGAGAAGAAAAAGAAAGCGAGCTCGATGACTGGGATTAGCTTCAATGATAAAGCCGCTAGTTTTAGTTCGAACATAGACCTTCGAGGCAAGCGAGCTGAGGAGGCTCTAGGAGAGGTAGATCAATTTGTCGATCAAGCCATCTTGTTAGGACAAAAAGAGCTCAGGATTGTTCATGGTAAAGGGTATGGTATCCTGCGCGACCTTATCCGTAATCATTTTAAAGGTAATCGAATGATTGCTAGTGTTGCTGATGAACACATCGAGCGAGGTGGAAGTGGAGTAACTGTGGTAAATCTCAAATGAAAAGCTACTCCAGAGCACAATTGGCCTTGCGAAATGGCCAGGACAAACCAGAGACTTGGGTAGCCTATAAAAAGGTTATTTATGATGTCACAAAATCAAAACTCTGGAGAGACGGCAAGCATTACGAGCACTGGTCAGGACAGGACCTCACGGATGAGTTGCCTGATGCACCGCATACGGAAGCGGTATTTGAGAAATTTGAGCAAGTAGGAGAATTAGTTGAGAGATGAAAACTTGTAGTTGAGAGTTTTTAGCCTGTGTCCTTGCTTGTACCAGTTTACATCCCGCTCAGAGTTACTCGCAGAGAACTCAGAGTAGCAAGCAGTATAACTCAGAGTCCCTTACAGGTGACTCTGAGGAGATTATAAGCTAAGACCATTAGCGACGAGAAAATTGGCTGCATCAATTTTCAGAAAGATTAGGGATTACCGTAATATTGTATATGAAATTCTATGTGGACACGTCAGTTTGGGGTGGTATTGGGGATAAAGAATTTTTAGAGTGGACCACTCCATTTTTTGAACAGGCAAGGGAAGGTAGGTTCACAATCGTACTGTCAGACGTGACTATCGGAGAACTTCAAAAGGCACCTGAAATAATCCGCAACCTTCCTACGACCATTCCACCTCGCTCAATCGAACTTGTTTCTATCACAGAAAAACAGCTCGCTTTGGCGGATAAATATATTCAAGAGGGGGCATTGACGAATAAGTTTCATTCTGACGCGCAGCACATTGCTATTTCAACTGTCCATAAAGTTGATAGCCTGGTAAGCTGGAATTTCAAGCATATGGTAAACTTTTTTCGTATTAGGCAGTACAATTCAATCAATTTGAAATTTGGATATTCAACAATAGATATTAGGACACCTAAAGAGGCTACATATGAAGAGGGTTAAAGAGAAAGACGATGAATTCCACGCTGTTGAGTTTATGACAAGCGTAAGAGCCGATTTGACAAAGCAATTTTACGAGGATCGAAACAAATATTTGGAATATTTGAGTAAAGCAATGGAAGAATTCAAAATCAAACAAGAGAAGCAGTTTAATCAACCTGCCGTTTGAGCCAACGGTTGCTTAGTGATTATCTTAGTTTTGTTGCATAGTAGAACGCTATATGAACTAGTGTTGCATTACACATGATTTGGTCAGCCCAAGCCTTGTTCTTTTTGCTCCTGGCGGCTTTAAAAAGAGTTTACCTCGTTTCGGTTATTCACAAGTCTTTTATCCTCGGCGGGCAACAGGTTGCCAGAAATAAAAATAACTTCGACTTAACCGACCCATCACTAGATGCGAAACTGAAGCTTTAGCATTATAGACCAGCTGATTTGTTGATTTACATCAATAGGATATCTCGGTTCACACCTCTGGCAATTAAAACTTCTACAGAACTTATAGATTATGAAGACTAAAGTTGAAATGAACAAGGGCTTTGATGCCGTCGAGTTCATGAGATCAAGACGTACCCAAATTAGTGAGGACATAAAGAATATGACTTTTGAAGAGGAAAGAGCATATTTTGAAAAATCCGCTGAGGTACTTAAGAAATATAAGAGAATAGGAACCAAAGACTAACTCCCTCGAATAAAGTGAATATATCGACAGTCAGACTTTCGAAACCTGGAATCAAAGTTATGGAGAACTCAGATTGATGGGAGACTTGAAGATTATAGTGGATTTCGGCGCAACTTCAGGAGACTGGAGGATGATTGATGGCGAGCAGATTTCTCAAAGGTCGAGTATTGGTTTTAATCCATTTCATCAACAGCCTAAAGAATTGACCGAAATCCTTGGTACTACTTTTTCGGAGGAGGAGTTATCCCAGACCGCAGAGCTCCATCTATACGGCGCAGGAATTCTTACTGGGAATAAAGCTCCAATACTGGAAGCGCTATTAGATCGTCTTCCAGACGCTCAAGTAGGTGCACACTCGGACCTGCTGGGTGCCGCAAGAGGATTGTGTGGAGACCGACCTGGTATAGCCTGCATACTCGGCACAGGCTCCAATTCAGGCTACTATGACGGTCAACAAATAACGGCTCATGTGCCTCCCTTGGGCTATGTGCTGGGTGACGAGGGAAGTGGTGCTGCTATGGGTAAGCGTCTGCTGAAAGACTTTTTTAGGGATAAGCTGCCGGGCAATTTGAAAGAGCGATTTGAGAAGCGATTTGATCATGACATGGATCAAGTGCTGCAACACGTCTACAAAGAAGATAAGCCTAGTGCTTACCTGGGCGGTTTTAGCCGTTTTGTCCTACAAAACATCAAAGAACCCTACATGGCTCGAATGGTCTATGATTTGTTTAAGGAGTTTTTAGAGAATGTCATCTATGGATATCCCGAGCACAAGTCATCTCAAGTTCATTTTGTAGGTTCTATCGCCTTCTATTTTAGTAATTTGCTTCGCCAAGTGGGCAATGACATGGGGGTCAGTATCGGCACCATCATGGAGAAGCCCATTGCTGGATTGGCACTTTATCATCGAAATCATTAGCTGTCCATGAGCACTACAGAGTCTGATTCTAACCATGATCACTTAGACAAGATGTCCATCAGTGAATTGCTCACTGGGATCAATCATGAGGATCAGACGGTAGCAAGCGCTGTAGCTCAGATCATCCCTCAGATCGAAAAGCTCGTAGAGCAAATTGTTCCAAGAATGAAGAGTGGAGGACGTTTATTCTACATTGGCGCAGGCACCAGCGGCCGACTGGGTGTGGTGGATGCCTCGGAGTGTCCACCGACATTTGGAGTACCCCATGATTGGGTCGTTGGATTGATCGCAGGTGGTGATTCTGCTATCCGCAAAGCTGTGGAGTTTGCAGAGGATGATGAGCAGCAGGCCTGGCAGGATTTGTCTGCCTATGACCTGTCGGAAAATGATACTGTGGTAGGTATCGCCGCATCTGGCAGGACACCCTATGTCATAGGAGGTGTCACCAAAGCAAGAACACAGGGACTACTTACGGGATGTATTGTCTGCAATGAAGGCTCAGCATTGGCCTCAGCCGTTGAGTTTCCGATTGTGGCAGTAGTAGGACCGGAGTTTGTGACCGGCAGCACACGCATGAAAGCAGGTACAGCGCAGAAGCTCATCCTCAACATGATCTCCACAAGTGTCATGATCAGCCTGGGACGCGTCAAGGGCAATAAGATGGTGGATATGCAACTCTCTAATCTCAAGCTGGTCGATCGC
>JAVKDO010000066.1:0-80898 GCA_040222235.1 Cyclobacteriaceae bacterium | reverse complement strand
ACTACTAGCGGTAGCAGCTACAGATCAGCTCACGAGCAGCCTGATGAAGCCTGGATTTGAAAGACTAAGACCCTGCCATGACCCAAGCCTCAGTGAGACCATACGGATAGTCGATGGGTGCGGCGGAAAGTACGGCTTTGCCTCAGGACATGCTGCCAACACATTCATGCTGGCCATTTTCTTCGTCACGCTATTCCGTGGTAATAAGCTTTTCCTATGGATGATACTTTGGGCTGCAGTTGTAGCGTACAGTAGGATCTATCTCGGAGTTCACTTCCCAGGAGATGTGCTGGTAGGCGCTATGCTTGGTAGTCTGATTGGACTGAGTTTTGCCAAAGCAGCGCGGCTTGTTGCTGCTAGAGGAGATTAAGCTTATTAAAAAGACGCTCTTTGTAGCTAGCCCCTACCGGAATAGGTTTCGGACCGACGTGGGCATGCATATCTTCTATGTATTCAATCTTCCGTGTATTGACAATGAAGGAGCGATGAATTCTTGAAAACAAGCTTCCGGGAAGCTTACGTTCAATCCCCTTCATGGTGTGATGCACGATGAACTTACCTTGCAGTGTATTGAAGATAATATAGTCAGCCAGTGCTTCTACAAATAGAATTTCATCAAGGGCTAGACAAACTAACCTTGAATCTGACTTCACAAAAATCTCCTTGAACGACTCAGCGATTAATCGCTGCTTCTCAATGTTAATCTTGGCTTTGTCTGTAGCCTGCAAAAAACGATCGTACGCAAGTGGCTTGACCAAGAAGTCGGTAACACTACCCTCAAAAGCTTCGACAGCATATTTCTCCTCGGATGTGGTAAAGATGATCTGGTATGCGCCACCCAATTTTTTCATCAAATCAATACCTGACATTCCAGGCATCTGAATATCAAGAAAAATGATGTCCACATCAGGATTTTCGTGTTTGGTTAGCAGCTTAAAGGCCTCCTCCCCATTAGACACGGTATGCGATAACGTTAAATAGTCGGTCTTCTCAACGAAATTTTGGACGACCATTCTTGACATTTCCTCGTCATCGACGATTATGCACTTCAGACTCATTCGAACTAGCTTTTTATCAATAACCCTTAGTAATTCTGGCAATGTACTTGCCAATAATATCGAATTCTAAATTAACAACATCACCTTTTGTCAACTTATGAAAGTTGGTGTGCTCATAGGTATAAGGGATAATGGCCACTGTAAAACCTCCTAATCGAGAATTAAAGCAAGTGAGGCTGATGCCGTTCACAGTAACAGAGCCTTTCTCAACGGTCACATTACCCTGATCAGGGTCATATGTAAAATCATAAATCCAGCTCCCCTCTTTTTCTTCAACACTCTCACAAACAGCGGTTTGGTCCACATGTCCCTGCACAATATGACCGTCAAATCGACCATCTGAAGCCATGCATCGCTCAAGATTTAACACACCCCCAACGGCAAGCGCACCTATGTTAGACTTGATTAATGTCTCTTCTATAGCCGTCACACTATGTACACCATCATTTACGCTAGTCACTGTGAGGCATACGCCATTGTGCGCGAGACTCTGATCAATTTTTAGTTCGTTACTGATATCGGATCTTACCTTGAAAGTCTTATTGGTACCTTCAGTATCAATGGACTCTACCTTTCCTATTGCTTCAATTATTCCTGTAAACATATCCCTTGGCTTTGCAGCAAAAGTCAAGTATGCCTGTCTATAATCCAATCCAATTATGATAATTTTGGGAGGTATGGTCGATACTTACAAGCACCGGGGCATGCGCAAGTCCCTGGTCAGAATCATTCAACAAAAAGGCATCAACAACCCCGCTGTATTGAGGGCCATTGGTACGGTTCCGAGACATGTATTTATCGATGAGATTTTTGTGGAGCATGCTTATCAGGACAAGGCCTTTCCAATCGGAGAAGGTCAGACCATATCCCAACCCTATACAGTGGCCTTCCAGTCGGATTTGCTTGAGGTGAAGGCTGGGGATAGTGTACTTGAAATTGGGACTGGCTCTGGATATCAAGCCTGTGTACTTTGTGAGATGGGAATTCAACTATATACCATAGAGTACCAGCGCAAGCTATACGAAAAAGCAAGAGTCATGCTTCCTAAGATGGGCTATACTCCTCGCTTTTTCCATGGAGATGGCTCCCTTGGGCTACCGCAATTTGCACCCTATGATGCGATTATCGTGACAGCAGGAGCTCCGACAATCCCTTCTTCGCTGATCAAGCAGCTGAAGTCCGGCGGTCGGTTGGTTATTCCGGTAGGTGATGCTAAATCTCAAAAAATGGTGAAGCTGACTAAAGTCAATGAAAAGCAGGTAAAGAAAGAGGAATTTGATAGATTCAGCTTCGTGCCGCTACTTGGTGAGCAAGGCTGGAATAATTAGGATTATGGCGAAGAAAAAGAAGTTGGCTAAGGAATCTCGGGTGACCATGACCGAACTGGTACTACCTAACGACACCAATACGCTCAATAATCTCATGGGCGGACGGCTGATGCACTGGATGGATATTGTATCTGCTATTGCTGCGCAGAAGCATTCTAACAGGATTGTGGTAACCGCCTCTGTAGACAATGTCTCCTTTAGCAAACCGATCCAACTCGGGAATGTGGTCACGCTAACCGCTCAGGTGACGCGTAGCTTTAGCTCGTCTATGGAAGTATATATAGAGGTGACCGCCGAAGACATACCTGGCAATAAAAAGATCGAAAGCAATAGCGCATTTTTTACCTTCGTGGCAGTGGATCAGTCCGGCAGACCGATCGATGTGGCTGATGTCGTACCCGAAACAGAAGTCGAAAAAGAGCACTACACCGGGGCACTCAGGCGTAGGCAACTGAGGCTAGTACTCGCAAAGAGAATGAATCCGGATGATGCTACTGAGCTCAAGTCACTATTCAATATCTAAGTCATGAGTGAGGAAAAGGGCTATTTGAAATTTCTAATAAACGAACCGATCTATCTGGTAAAGGAACCGGTAGACTCTTCGACTGTCGAAGTGGTAGCTCCTAGTGAAGAGACAGTTGAAGAAAAAGTAGAGACTCAGGCTGCCGATCAGTCCAAACAAGAAGTTGCTGACCCAATGGCCATTGTTGCAGAACCTGAGGTTGAAAAGAAACAGGAGGCGCCTGTTACTGAGGAGAAAGTCGTTGTTATCCCTACAAAGAAGCTGTTGGTCATATATCAGTTTGATGAATCTGAGCCTTTGCCGGTACACCTCAAAAAGCTGATGCTTAAGATCATAGGGGCAGTGGGTATTGATGTGATGCAGGGCGTTTATGTCAACCCCGCTTTCAAGGAGCTACCAGGTCAGCTCAATGATTTTGAGAATATCTTAATCTTCAGTTCATCAACAGACTTGAAACTTGAAGGTTACAAGATGACAGCTCAGTATGAGACACAACAATTCGGCAACACGAGAGTGTTAGTGTCGGATGAACTTCACTTGCTGGATCAACATGTTCCGCTAAAAAGAAAGCTCTGGGGTGTACTTCAAGAGATGTTCCCTAAGGACTAGCCGAAAATCTCCTCGAGCTTAGCTGTTAGCGATTCACCACGTAGGTTTTTGGCAATGATTCTACCTTCCGGATCCAATAAGAAAGTTGCGGGAATGGCACTCACTTTGTAGCTGCGAGCTGCCTCCGACTGCCAATATTTCAAATCTGAGACGTGCATCCAGGGTAAGCCATCAGCGGCTATCGCTTTTAGCCAGTCGTCTTTCTTTCTGTCGAGGGAAACACCATATACTTCAAATCCTTGATCGGCAAACCTATTGTAGGCCTTTACCACGGTAGGATTCTCCACGCGACAGGGTCTGCACCAGGCGGCCCAAAAATCAATGAGCACATATTTGCCTCTTAAAGAACTCAATGCGACGTTCTCTCCATCAGGAGAAGGCAATTGTATCTCTGGAGCGACAGAACCAATAGCGGTAACCGCCATATTATCGACCTTGGTAACTAGTGAGGCCGTATAGGGGCTATTGGGTAGTGCGGCCTCAAACCTCGTAGACAGGCTATCCAGGAATGGGAAAACACTCTCCTCATCTTGAAAGTAGCTCACAGCAAACACGGCAGCAATTGAGTTCTCCATTCCCCAGATCGTCGATTTCAGGTCGCTCGTATTCTTGTTTTGCAGGTAGATGAACTGCTCTTGAATATCCGTGACGGTCTCAATATCTCCTGAGGCACGCGCTTGAACAAACTCAGCCTGAAGCATTTGCACATTCTCTTGAAAGTTCTTGGCGAGATCACGCGCTTTGGTGAGGTGATCAGTATCTACAGATCCCGTCACAGTGACATCTCCAGCAGGCTGATCTCCAGCCGCAACAACCTTCACATCTGTATCATCAAGAATAACATTCACGTACTGTCGGTCGGTAATGTTGATTCTGTAGAAGGTAGGTTCTAGCACCTCTACCCTACCGGAATACTTGCCTTCGCCATCTAGCATGAATGAGTCCTGAACGATCACGCCCTCATCCCATACCTTTTCAAGTTTCACTAACGAACCTTGAGGGTTAGTCACATGTAAGTCAAGCAGTATAGTATTCTCAGCGGGTTTATCACAAGCAAACAACAAAACTCCAATCAGTCCTAGATAAGCATACTTCATCATACTCTCAATTTACGTCCAAATGATCTGAAGGCACAGCATATTTCCATAAGCCGCCCGCACAACTGATTAAGCCCTATTTCGCTTGTTTTAGTTCACTTAACATCTTCTTAGCAGCAACTGGTACACGAGATAGACCTGTCACATCACTTCCACCTGCGGTGGCAAAAAACGGCTGTCCTCCTCCTCCTCCTCGAATCTCCTTGGCGAGTTCTTTGACCATGTTGCCTGCATGCAGGTCGTACTGCTTTACCAAAGCATCGTCTACCACTACTGATATTTGTGGCTTACCCTCAATATTGGCAGCTAGCACCATCACAAGATTGTCAATCTCATTTTTCAGCTCGAAACTCAGCTTTTTCAGAATATCTGCTGATGGCATCTCCACCTCCTCGATGAGGATATTGATACCATTTTCACTTACTACTTTAGCCTTTAGCTCAGACTTTACCAGTTTTCCTTTCTCTGCTAAGAGTCCGTCTATTTCCTTGGCCAATTTCGAGCGCTCCGCCACTAAAGCTGTGATCGCTTTCAATGGATCTTTAGGGTTCTTAAGCACTTCCTTCACCTCGTTGACCAGTTGCACCTGATCAGCGATGTACTGCTCGGCCCTGTCAGCGGTTACCGCCTCTATCCTTCTTACACCTGCTGCCACAGAACTTTCCGATAGGATCTTCAAAAATCCAATATGACCTGTCTGAGGCACATGCGTACCACCACATAGCTCTACCGAAAAACCCTTATCAAAAGTAATTACTCTAACAAATTCGCCGTACTTCTCTCCAAAGAGTGCCATAGCACCCATTTTCTTAGCTTCTTCAATGGGAGTATTTCGCTTTTCATCTAACGCAATATTCTCACGGATCTTCCTATTGACGATCTTCTCAACTTCTGCCAACTCTTCATCTGTCATCTTACTGAAATGCGAAAAGTCAAACCTCAAGACCTTATCATCCACGTAAGAGCCCTTCTGCTGAACATGCTCACCTAGTACAATTCTCAAAGCAGCATGGAGCAGGTGCGTGGCACTGTGATTACTCATTGTCAGATGCCGCCTTGACTTACCTACGATAGCCTGAAACTCGCCTTCTAGATTGGTCGGTAGTTTTGGCATCCAATGGATAATTAGGTCGTTCTCTTTTTGGGTGTTGCTTACGGTCCACTTCTCATCACCAACGGTGATATAGCCGGTATCTCCCACCTGTCCACCACTCTCGGCATAGAAAGGTGTCTGGTCGAAGACTACCTGAAAAGTCGACTTCCCCTTCTCTTGTACCTCTCTGTACTTGGTAATTTGAACAGGCGCTTCTAAATGATCGTATCCAACAAAGGTTACCTCAGCATTTGGCTGAATTTCTATCCAATCTCCTTTATCAACCTTTGCAGCGTCTTTGGATCTTGACTTCTGCACTGCCATTTCCTTAGTAAACCCTTCTTCATCCACGGTCAGTCCGTTCTCTCTGGCTATCAATGCGGTAAGGTCAAGGGGGAACCCAAAAGTGTCATACAATTCAAAGGCAGCCTTACCATCAATCGTATTTTCTTGACTCTTAAATGTAGACATCAAGCTGTCAATACGCTTCAAACCACGCTCCAGCGTTCGCAGAAAACTAGCCTCTTCCTCCATGATCACCTTGGTGATGAAATCTGCCTGCATTCCCAGTTCTGGAAATACTTCATCAAACTGCTCCACCAGTACAGGCATCAGTTTGTACATGAAAGGCTCCTGAAATCCCAAGAAAGTATATCCGTACCTAACAGCTCGTCGCAATATTCTGCGTATCACGTACCCCGCTTTGACATTACTAGGTAGCTGTCCATCAGCTATCGCAAAAGCTATCGCACGGATATGATCCGACATCACTCTTATCGCTATGTCAGTGGTCTCTTCTTTTCCATAAGTGACTCCAGCGGCCTTTGAAATAAACTGAATAAGTGGCTGGAAAATATCGGTATCATAGTTGGACTTCTTACCCTGAATGGCCATAGCCAAACGCTCGAATCCCATACCTGTATCTACATGCTGAGCTGGAAGAGGGTTGAGTTTTCCATCGTAAGCACGATTAAACTGCATGAATACCAGATTCCACACTTCGACTACTTGTGGGTGGTCATTATTGACCAAGTCTTCACCTGGAGTAGCCTTGATTTCTGCCTCAGATCTTAGGTCGATATGAATCTCTGAGCAAGGCCCGCAAGGACCTGTATCGCCCATTTCCCAGAAGTTATCCTTCTTAGATCCATATAGAATCCGGTCTTTGGGGATTATCTTCTCCCATTCATCGTACGCCTCCTGATCTATGGACAATCCGTCTGTCTCGTCTCCACCAAAAACCGTCACATACAATCTGTCCTTAGGTAGCTTATATACATCAGTGAGAAGCTCCCAGGCCCAAGCGATTGCCTCTGGCTTAAAATACTCACCAAAAGACCAGTTGCCAAGCATTTCAAACATCGTATGATGGTAAGTATCCATACCGACCTCTTCAAGGTCGTTATGTTTACCGCTTACCCTCAGACATTTCTGAGTATCCGTTATGCGATTAGATTTAGGTTCGCCATTGCCAAGAAAATAGTCCTTGAACTGATTCATCCCAGCATTAGTAAACATCAGGGTAGGATCATTCTGCACCACCATCGGCGCAGAGGGCACAACCAAGTGGCCCTTCGATTCGAAAAAGGACAAAAACTGCTTCCTAATGTCTTTTGAATTCATACTGCAAGTTCTCTCAGAGGCTGGAAATCACCCCGTTTTTCAATTCAGACGAATAAATCGTATATTGCAACGATTAATTGAACCATCCGTTTAATGTTTTTTGTATTTAGCTGATATCAAAATCAGGCTCAAAATTAGATAAAATACGATTGTCGTAGAGGTATGGCTAGAATTAAATATTACTATGATACTGAATCCTGCAAGTACGAAAGGGTCAAGGTTTCAAGCTGGGACATTGTCACTAATCTACTGGGATTCCTCTCTGTATCATTGATCTTGGCGGTGGGTATATTCTATGCTTACAGCACGTATTTCGAGTCTCCCGAGGTAGCTCAATTAAAAAAGGAGAACGAAGAACTTAAAATCTATTACGATCTTTTGGCAAGTGAAATGACAGCAGCTAATCAGATGCTCTCTAACCTTCAGGAGAGGGATGATTACGTCTATCGTGTCATCTTTGAAGCAGATCCAATCCCTTCATCTATACGTACGGCAGGTATCGGAGGTACGAATCGGTATAAGGGTCTGATGGACGAAGATCTGGAGCGTGAAGACTTGATCGTTGAAACCTACGGTAAAATTGATAAGCTGAAGAAGCAGATGTATATCCAGACCAAGTCTTATGATGAGATACTGGAGATGGCCGAGAATAAAGAAGCTCTTTACTCAGCCCTACCGGCAATACAACCCATCTCCAACAAAGAACTGAAGCGCCTATCTTCTGGGTACGGCATGCGGACTGACCCCATACTTAAGGTTAGAAAAATGCACTACGGCGTTGATTTTTCAGCTCCAAGAGGCACCCCAATCTACGCAACGGGAGATGGTGTAGTACGAAGGGTAAGCACCACGTATGGCGACTATGGGAAGCAAGTTGAAATTGACCATGGCTTTGGATATGTAACGAAGTATGCTCATATGGATATGCATATGGTAAAGAAAGGACAAAAAGTAAAAAGAGGTGAGCAGATTGGGATGGTAGGCAACACTGGGAAATCAACTTCACCACACTGCCATTATGAGGTAATGAAGGATGGGAAAAAGATAAACCCCGTTCATTATTTTTATCAAGACCTTGGTCCTGCTGAGTATGAAGAAATTTTGAGACTAGCCTCTATTGAGAACCAATCGCTGGGTTCCTACTAGGAGGTAACTATCTCTATATCAAGAGTATTGAAGCAACCTGAATTCAGGTTGCTTTTTTTGTACACAAAATGTGGAAAACTAAAATGTCAAATCGCTTCTATCAGACATTCAAATACATACTTTTGACTACTTGATTATCAGTCCTTCATGACAATTCGTATCTCTTCGACATCTATTTTTAATTTTTTCATTGTAGACAAAATAGATTTAATCACTAGCACCGTCGTACGCTATTTTTTAAGAGGATTGACAAGTATTTCTGCTAAGAGCATACTCGTACAACTGCGGAATAACGGAGACTCAACTCTTGGTCAAAGAAGAGTTCCTGAAATAGCATTAACCATTGGGGATGCTGGTATTATTAACTATATTCAAGACTGACACGAGTGCCTTACAAGGAAAAAGAAATAGAGAAAAAATACTACACTATCGGAGAAGTCGCCGATGATCTAGGTGTGGCTACATCACTCATCAGGTTTTGGGAGGGTGAGTTCGATATTATCAAACCTAAGAAGAACAGAAAGGGCAATCGTCAATTTACCAAAGAGGATATAAAGAACGTTAAGCTGATCTTTCACCTAGTGAAGGAAAAAGGCTACACTTTACAAGGTGCCAGAGAATTCATTAAGAGTGATGTCAATGCTGCAATGGACAAGGTGGAAATGGTGGAGTCTCTCAAAAGAATCCGCGGCTTTCTAATAGATATTAAGGATCAATTGTAATTAATAATGAGTGAAGAAAAGCGCTATCAGGTAGCGCTTGGACTAATTCCAGGTGTTGGTGACCAGCTTACTAAGCAGCTAGTCAGCTATTGCGGTAGCGCCCAGGCCATCTTCTCCACCCCAATCTCAAAACTTCAAAAAATACCTGGCATTGGATCCAAACGGATATTGGATATCAGTCTTGAAAATAGACTTGATGAAGCAGATCGTATCATTGAAGACTGCCTGAAGCAGGACATTCAGATTCTCTTTTACACCGACAAGGCATTCCCATCTCGACTTAAAGCCATTGCCGATTCTCCTTCTCTTCTCTACTTCAAAGGAAATGGCAATCTTAACGCTACTAGAACCGTGGGGATCGTGGGTACTCGTAAAGCTACGGCCTATGGGAAAGAGGTGGTGGATCAGGTCTGCGCAGACCTGGCTTCTGTAGGCATAGTGACCATCAGCGGACTGGCCTACGGCATAGATATTCATGCCCACCGGTCTTCTCTGAAACATCAGATACCCACTTTTGGTGTGTTAGCTGGTGGTCTTGATAAGATCTATCCAGCGGTTCATAAGTCTACATGCGAGCAGATGCTCGAAGAAGGTGGAATACTCTCTGAAAATCCTTTGGGTACCAAACCAGAAGCTCATCTCTTCCCCGCCCGCAACAGGATCATTGCTGGGCTCAGCGACGCATTAATCGTAATAGAAGCTGCAGAGAAAGGCGGTGCGCTCATCACCGCTGATATTGCCTATACCTACAACAAGGACGTCTTTGCCGTACCCGGAAATATCACCAACACCTACTCAAAAGGCTGTCATGATTTGATCACCTCACAGCGAGCGATTCCTTATACCAAGATCAAGGACTTACTATACAACATGAATTGGGATCTCGGAGCTAGTCAGCTTGCTCTGCCGAAAATTCAGCTCAGCAATTATGGAGAGCCAGAAAAGTCAATTCTTGAAGCACTCATCCAAGACAAAGAGGGTTTGCAGATTGATCAACTGGCCTGGAAGACACAGGTGCCACTCAATAAGCTTGCATCAAAACTTCTTGAACTTGAATTCGCCGGAATAGTGAAGACGTTACCGGGGAAGCGCTATAAACTGGTCTGATCTGCCATGTCGGGATGGTCGCCGGTGGCACGGAAGTAGTTGTAAGTAAAGCTCAATCCTAAAACAAACAACCCTGCCAGCAGTCCCATCAATACATTCACAAGCGGGCCGGCGGATAGTGCCATTCTGATAAGTACGGTAGCGAAGGCAAATGAAGAGTACCTAAAAATGTTGTAATAGCGAGTGGTGTAGCGTAATGAATAGAGTAACACAAGTATATCGGCAAATATCAAAAACAGGTAAAATGTCTTAATGGAAGTTTCATGAATCCCCTGAACAAAGAATTGATAAATATCATGAACGCCCAGAACCAGAAAAACCAGTAGAATCCCTGATGCCAAGACTTGCTTGAACCGCTTGAACTCATACTGCTCTTGGTCAGTATCCGTAATGCGTTCGTGACGCTGGATCTTATAGAAAAAACCAATGATTAGAAAAATAATCAGCGCTCCAAATGCATCATAAAACATATAATAGAAGTCAGGCTGACTCAGTTGATCCATTGTAATCGTACTGTTAAGAGCACCAAACTCTTTGAAAGCCGATCTTAGCAGAATAATAGAGAAAATCTCAAATTGCTTTCCTAGCGCGTCAGCCACGGATTTGGGCAAAATGAATATCAATCCGAGTATTTCAAAAACCAGCAGTACAGAGAACGAAATGTCTATCGAGATGAAAAAAGGTATATCTGCCTTGATAATTGAAAAGTAGGATAGTGAAGCAAGGGTCAGACCCAGTAAGAAGCTAAAAATCAGCACTCTGGAAATGAGTACGGTTGTGAAACGCTTATGCCATAGTTTCTCTGCTTGTTCAAAAAGCGTTGTTAATGTCATCGGGCTATCTTGGTGAAAGATTCATTTAAATAAATAGGGCGTTCGGAAGTATTAACTCTAGTTGAAATAATTGACCGCTCTTACTAAATGAAATGGCAGTAGAATAGTTTGAATGTAAAGTCTAAATTTACAATTAGTTGTACTTGTCGAAAAGCATTGATGCCTGTCTCAAAGACTCTGACCATGCCGACTGATCTATATCGCCGGTCAGCTCGGTATCAGATAAAAATCCAAGTAGTGTTTCGGTAGCTAAGTTACCCACCAATTCATCCTTTGCCATAGGGCAGCCACCAATTCCTAGAATTGCACTATCAATCCTGCGACAACCGGCTTCATAAGCCGCTTTGACCTTTTCTATTGCGGTAGCCAGATTAGAGTGTAGGTGTGCTCCGAACTCTATATGTGGATAAGCAGACTGTACCTTGGGAAAAACATTACTAATTATCTCTGGGGTAGCCACACCAATGGTATCCGCCAATGAAATGATGGTAATACCCAGTCTATCAAGCTTCTGTACGAACGCTGAAATATATGAAGTGTCATATGGATCACCATAAGGATTACCAAAACCCATAGACAAATAGACCACCAACTTTTGATTCACCGGTAAACATATCTCCTGAATACTAGCTACAGTATCCAGCGCTTCATCAATCGATTTATTGGTATTGCGCTGCTGGAAGGTGTCTGATAAGGACAGTGGGAAGCCTTGATAGCGAATTTCAGAAAAAGAGGCTGCATCCTTAGCTCCACGTTCATTGGCAACAATAGCCAAGAGTTTTGATTTCGAGTCTCCTAGCTTGAGCTGCCTGAGCACCTCGGCGGTATCCCTCAACTGCGGAATGGCTTTTGGAGAAACAAAGCTCCCAAAGTCGATTGTGTCAAAGCCAACTTTTAGCAGTTGGTTGAGGTAGGCAGCTTTTTCTTCGGTGGGGATGAAGTCATGCAGACCCTGCATGGCGTCCCGTGGGCATTCGATGATCTTCATGGGCAATGTGTTATCGATTCAAAATTAGGTAAAGAATCATACTGGGAAGCGAATAGAATCCAAGGATTGATCATATATAAACGCGATGCAGTTAGGAACCTTACAAGTTAGTACATGTAGCTCCTGAAATTGGATAGGAACCAAAACAGATTCCACGAAACTACTATCTTTATCAGATGCTAAAGCAGACTTATATTTCAAAACATACTGCAGCCATAGTTCAGTTGTGCTCCGACTATGGCGTTAATCGCTTATACGCTTTTGGGTCTGTTGTGACAGACAAGTTTGATCCTGTTACTAGTGATATAGATCTTTTGGTGACTATGGATGTAATGAGTCCAATGGATCGTGGAGAAAACTTAATAGGCCTATGGGATAGTCTGGAGTTGCTATTTGATAAAAAAGTAGATTTGCTTACGGATGAATCCTTAAAAAATCCCGTCCTTAGCTCGTCCATTAAAGAAAATAAGGTGTTAATCTATGACAGATCGGGGAAAGAAGTATCTGTCTGATATCGTATTGGCCATTGCACTAATTGAGGAGTTTATTGCTGCTATGAATACATTTGAGAAATACAATAGCGATCTCAAAACTCAAAGTGCGGTTGAGAGACAACTGAGTATTCTCGGAGAAGCGGTGAACCAGTTTCTGAAAGAATCTCCTGATGAATCACTTATTCATGCTAAGCAAATCATAGGTTTTAGGAATCGACTTGTGCACGCCTATGATAGCATTGACAACTCCATTGTTTGGGTAATTCTTAAAAAATACCTGAATCCCCTCAAATCTGAAGTATTGCAGAAGATGGAATCTAAATAGAAAAACAGGATAAATTATAGATGATCTACCTTGTGGAAACCAAATACCTCCTAATCAAAATCTACATTGACTATACTTATATAAACATTTTAGAATGCCCACCATTTCGATGTTTTTTGGGATAATCATAAGAATGTATTATGCTCCTAAAGAGCACAATCCCCTCACATTCACGCGTACTACCAAGATTTAAGTCTTCGGTCAGTATCGACAATGGTGAGTTAATATCTGGAAAATTACCAACGCGGCAATTTCGGCTAATCCAAGCTTGGGTTGAGATCCATCGAGAAGAACTCCAGGATGACTGGGAATTATGTCAAAATGGTGAAGCACCTTTTAAGATCACTCCACTTAAATGAGCACATTATGTACTTGAGCGTAATTAATGTCAAACCCAAAAATGGATATAAGCTACTACTGACTTTTGATAATAATGAGTCAAGAATATTTGATATGAATCCCTACCTTGAAGTTGGAGTTTTCAAGGAGCTAAAGGACGTTAAACTGTTTAATTCTGTTCGCGTTAGCTTCGATACCATAGTTTGGGATAATGGTGCCGATTTTGATCCAGAAAGTCTCTATGAGGGAAGCACTGAGACGATAAAAAGCGAGATTGTTTAGAACAGCGCCTTTGCAATGCTCAGCACAGGATCAGACTTGCTCATGGTGTAATAATGAAGTACAGGGGCTCCCTTGGCCATCAGGTCTTTTGACTGTTGGATGCACCAGTCGATACCAACCTGCTTTGCCGCCTCATTGTCCTTGCAGTCATCCAATGCGTCTACCAGATCATCTGGAAGATCAATATGGAAGATACTAGGCAACACTTTCATCTGTTTTTTAGTCGTAATAGGCTTCAGTCCAGGGATAATAGGTACTGTGATCCCCTCTGCCCTACATGTATCCACAAAGTCAAAGTACTTCTGATTGTCAAAAAACATCTGAGTAACAATGTACTCTGCGCCCATCTCAATTTTCATCTTTAGATACTTCAAATCAAGCTTCATATTAGGAGCTTCGAAATGCTTCTCAGGATAACCAGACACTCCAATACAAAAATCTGTCGGATGAGCATTCTGTAAGGATTCGTCTCGATATTGTCCTTTATTCATCCCAACTACCTGATTCACAAGGTCAGTGGCATAATTATTCCCATTAGGCTCAGGACTAAAACTTTTCTCCGTAGAGAGATGATCACCACGTATGACCAGGACATTGTCAATACCAAGAAAGTTGAGATCAATCAATGCATTCTCCGTCTCTTCCTGAGTAAAGCCTCCACATATAATATGAGGTACGGGATCGATATGATACCGATTTTGCAATGCAGCGCAAATACCAACGGTACCCGGCCGCTTTCGTGTGGCCATTCGGTCATAACCCCCATCCTTTCGAGGCTTCAGGATGTACTCCTCACGATGATAGGTCACATCGATAAACGGTGGTTTAAACTCCATCAAAGGATCAAGCGCATCAAATATCTTTTGAATATTTTGTCCTTTCAGTGGGGGTAATATCTCTATCGAGAATAAAGTATCCTTAGCGGTACTAAGGTGTTCAGTAACCTTCATGGTTGATTAGATTTCGTAGTTAAGATTGGGAGACAGCCATTTTTCCGCTACCGCCAATTTCATGTTCTTTCTTTTGGCATAATCCTCGACCTGATCCTTTTCAATCTTACCCAAGCCAAAATACTTGGACTCTGGGTTAGCAAAATAAAACCCACTTACCGAAGATGCTGGGTACATCGCAAACGACTCAGTCAGACTAATGCCTGTGTTCTTTTCTACTTCAAGCAGATCGAAAAGAATTCTCTTCTCGGTGTGATCTGGACATGCAGGATAACCTGGCGCAGGACGAATACCTTGATATTTTTCCCTGATGAGCGACTCATTATCTAAAGCTTCATCCGTGGCATAGCCCCAGAGTTCCCTTCTGACTTTAGCATGCATCAGTTCAGCGAAAGCTTCTGCCAGACGATCCGCCAGTGCCTTGACCATGATGATATTGTAGTCGTCATGGTCTGCTTCAAACTTTGCAATCATCTGCTCTATACCAATACCTGCCGTAACGGCAAACCCACCCAAGTGATCAGGCTTATTTTCAGACACGGGTGTCAGAAAATCAATCAGCGATATATTGGGAAGATTACTTGCCTTCTTTCCTTGCTGTCTCAGAAAATGAAACCTTGCTCTTTCTTCAGCTCTGTCGTCACCATTCCAGACAACAGCATCCTCGCCATCAGCGTTGGCTGGGTAAATACCAATGACTGCTTTAGCAATTAAAGACTTGTTGGCAATAATGTCGTCCAGCATTGCGGTAGCGTCATCAAACAGCTTCTGTGCCTCCACCCCAATGACCGGGTCTTTCAGGATCTTAGGGTACTTGCCTTTGAGCATCCATGTCTGAAAGAAGGGTGTCCAATCGATGTAGGCTCTGATTTCCGATAGGTCATAGTCATCGAAAATATGCGTGCCAGTGACCTTCGGTATGGCTGGAGCCTGCGAAGACCATTCTATTTTCGTTCTATTGCGCTTTGCCTCGAGGAATGAGACATAATTTTTATCCTTCTGACGGTTTTGGTGTGCTTCCCTCAGGTCTGCATACTCAGCAATGACTTTGCTTGCGAAAGCCTCCTTGGAATCTTTACCGATCAACTCACCAGCTACAGGCACACTCTTGGAAGCATCAAGTACGTGCACCACAGAGCCGCTATATGAAGGGGCGATCTTCACCGCAGTATGAATGCGAGACGTGGTGGCCCCACCAATAAGCAATGGCGTCTTCATCCCTCTGCGCTCCATTTCCTTGGCGACATGTACCATCTCATCCAGTGAAGGCGTGATGAGGCCACTGAGGCCAATGATATCAACACCTTCCTCCTCTGCTCGCTCCAGTATTTTCTCTGCAGGCACCATTACTCCTAGGTCGATTATGTCATAGTTGTTGCAGGCCAGTACCACACCGACGATATTCTTACCTATATCGTGTACATCGCCCTTAACTGTCGCCAGTAATATTTTTGCGTTGGCTCTTTGATCACCAGCGATTCTTTTCTCTTCTTCCAGATAGGGGACCAAATACGCAACAGCTTTTTTCATCACTCTAGCGCTTTTCACTACCTGAGGCAAAAACATCTTTCCTTCACCAAAAAGGCCTCCAACGACATTCATACCATCCATCAATGGGCCTTCTATCACTTTGAGAGGGCTGTTGAGTTTCAATCTGGCTTCCTCAGTATCCTCTTCGATGTGGTCAATAATGCCTTTTACCAATGCATGTTCCAGCCGCTTTTCTAATGGTTCTTCTCGCCAACGATCGTCTCTTACCTTGACCTTTCCACCGCCTTTGACTTGCTCGGCGAATTCAAGTAGCCGCTCGGTAGCATCTGCTCGACGATTGAGCAGGACATCTTCTACCCTCTCAAGCAAATCCTTGGGTATCTCGTCATATACCTCTATCATACCGGCATTGACAATTCCCATGTCCATTCCTGCCTTGATGCTGTGGTATAAAAAGGCACTGTGCATGGCTTCCCGAACAACATTGTTACCTCGGAATGAGAAGGATACGTTGCTCACCCCTCCGCTAATCTTGGCTCCTGGGAGATTCTTTTTTATCCATTCAGTAGCCTGAAAAAAGTCAACTGCATTGTTATTGTGCTCGTCAATGCCCGTGGCGACTGGGAAAATATTCGGATCAAAGATGATGTCTTGAGGAGCAAAGCTGACTTTATCAACGAGTAGTCGATAGGCTCGCTCACAAATCTCGATTCTGCGCTTATAGCTATCGGCCTGACCGTCTTCATCAAAAGCCATGATAATGACAGCAGCACCATATTGCTTGATCTTACGAGCTTGGTAAAGGAACTCCTCTTCTCCGGCTTTTAAGCTGATAGAGTTAACTACAGCCTTACCTTGTACACATTGTAAACCTGCCTCTATGATATGCCACTTAGAAGAGTCAATCATCACTGGGATTCGTGAAATCTCGGGCTCACTAGCGATAAGATGGAGAAAGCGCACCATGGCCTTCTCACCATCGAGCATCCCTTCGTCCATGTTGACATCCAGGATCTGCGCTCCTCCTCTGACTTGATCTAGCGCAACATCCAGCGCTTCCTCATACTTATCTTCGAGTATCAGTCTTGCGAATCGCTTCGATCCTGTGACATTGGTGCGCTCTCCAACATTCACAAAATTGGTATGCTTATCTATAATCAGTGGCTCAAGCCCTGATAACTTCAATGGCGGTAATTCTTGCGTCATATTAAACGGATGCTAATTGGGGTACTACACGCGGTTGGTAATTGGCTGCTGCATTGGCGATAGCTCTGATATGATCTGGGGTAGATCCGCAGCAACCGCCTACAATGTTGACTAAGCTTTCTTTCAAGTACTCTTCAACTTCAGCACTCATCTCTTCTGGCGTCTGGTCATATTCACCAAACTCATTTGGCAGGCCGGCATTAGGATGGGCACTTACCAGAAAATCTGACTTCTTGGCCAGCACCTGCAAGTAAGGTCGCAATTGACGGGCTCCTAAGGCACAGTTCAGACCAACACTCAAGAGCGGTAAGTGCGAAACTGAAATCAGAAATGCCTCAGTGGTCTGACCTGATAAGGTGCGGCCGCTAGCATCTGTGATCGTACCCGAAACCATGATCGGGTATTGCTTGCCTACTTCAACGAACAACTCATCCAACGCCATTAATGCCGCTTTGGCATTCAGGGTGTCAAAGACTGTCTCTACCAAAAATAAATCTACGCCTCCCTCCATCAGCGCCTTGGCTTGTTGGTAATAAGCTGTTTTTAATTCTTCGAAAGTAATAGCACGATAACCCGGGTCATTCACATCTGGGGATAACGAGGCTGTCTTATTAGTCGGCCCCATCGATCCTGCAACAAACCTCGGTTTATGAGGCTCCCGTGCTGTGAACTCGTCAGCCACCTCTCGGGCTATTCTGGCAGATTCATAGTTGATCTGATCGACCATATGCTCGAGACTATAGTCTGCCTGAGCTATCGTCGTTCCACTAAATGTATTGGTCTCAGCGATATCAGCTCCAGCCTCAAAATAGGTCGCGTGTATCTCCTTTAGGATTTCGGGCCGTGTCAATCCAAGCAAGTCGTTGTTACCCTTCAACGGAGAAGGGTGATTCTTCAATTCCGCATTGCGGAAATCATCTTCCTCGAGTTTATAGCGCTGGATCATAGTGCCCATTGCACCGTCCAACACCAATATTCGCTCTTTCAGTATTTCTTGAATACTTTTCATCCGTTCACTTTTACAGTTGGCCTATCAGAAAAACGAGCGAGAAAGTAGAGGTTGGTCTACTTATCTCTTTCAGCATCAGCTGAACAAGGAGTTAGCACCGAAATTCGTTCCTAGGCAAGCTAGAAGAAAAGGTTGCTAAGACGTCATAGGGCCTAATCCCTCGGTCTTTCTTGATAAGTCCTGCAAATATAGGTGGGAATAGGGAATACGCGAAGGGAAATAGATAACAAAGCCATCGAAAAAGTAACCTTGCTGCCATATCACTTGTGCTCAATGATATGGCAAAGCTTAACCTGCAATAAAGATCAACGCAACAGCCATTACGTTAGGCATTTGACATCTCAATGGACGGAGAATACGAGACAGTTTCATTTATTCTAGATATGCTTCTACACCCATGCAAAATTCTCTGGCCAATACAATTCGGACCACTCCGTTTGCAAGCTGCTCTGATCCTTGTTGATCGAGTGTTACGATCACTGACTCGGTAAGTCGCGTTTCCCCCATTGCCTCGTTCATTACTTTCAGCTCCCGTTTCCTCGTATCAAGATCGGACATATCGAGACAGACATTGATCAGGTATTTTCCTTCCTCGTAGAAATCTACCTCTTGCTTTCCTTTCCAGTAGTTAGGTTCATGCCCCAGCCTCCTTAGCGCCAAGAACACCATATTTTCCAGTACTCTTCCTTTATCAGAACCTCCAGTCATCACATACTTAAAGGCTGGGTCTACTGTGTAGATTTTGTCAGGATTAATGCTTTTCTGCCGTTCAGATTTACTCCATCGCTGCACCCGAAATAAGATAAAGGCTTCTTCGAGATACGAGAGGTATTCATAAACGGTGTTTTTACTCACCGCATACCCCTGTGATTTAAGGTCGTTATAGAGCTTATTTACACTCAACAGCGTCGATACATTATCCAACGTGTATTTCAACAAATACTTCAACAATGAAGGGGTTCGCACTCCAAATCGCTCCACTAGGTCTTTGTAGAGCATCAGATCGATGTATTCACTGACTGTACGTCGATGAAAAGTCTCGTTTAAAAACACAAGCTCGGGGAAGCCCCCCTGATTCATAAATTTCAAAAAGGAATGTTGTAGCGTGGTTTTCCCTCTTGATGAATTTGGATTGCCCTTAACATTTGTGAAATTCAAATATTCCTCAAAAGACAATGGAAATACCTCATACGGTAAAGTACGGCCTCTCAGCGATGTGGCTATTTCTCTGCTCAGCAGCTTGGAGGATGATCCTGTGAGGTATATGCGGCATTTTTCCTGATCATGGAGCCGTCGGATGAATTTTTCCCAACCGTCTACCTCCTGTACTTCGTCGAAAAAAAAGTAGACAAGATGGTCTCTGTTTTCTGGATAAAGTTCATAGTAGGATTCCACAAATGAATCCATATCCTGAAGCTCTAAAGGATACAATCGATCATCCTCAAAATTGATGTAAGTAAGGCGATCTGGGGGTATCCCCTGACGTAGGTGCCTTACTATTTGCAGGCAAAGTGAAGTTTTACCGGCTCTCCTTGGGCCAAGAAAAGATACGACTTTAGGGATATCATAAGGGATCTCCATGTTGCGATCAGTTATATCTGACAGGTCGCGCTCATGAAAGTCGGCTATGATCGCCTTACTTACTATTTTCTTCTCTTCTGACACTATTGTTCAATTCATCCTCTTACAAAGGTAAGAATGTGAGAAATAATATCCTTATATATAAGGATATTAAATTATATATTTATCCCTTCATAAAGGGACAAATATACAAAAGGTTGTCTTTTGAACAAACTACTATCTTTTTCTGATCGGCCTGTAATGCCATCATACTTTTCTAAAAGCACTTGAAGGTTCAATTCAGCTTGACGAGAAAACAGATTATGGACTTGATCTGTGACAAAGGAGCCTCAGCCTTTTCTAGATACAACCCAATGATACACCAACGCCAAATCAGCAATCAGCAGCCCTCCAAACTCCCGAGTGCCTTCTATATACGGCTTGTCGGACATCATCTCTCCGGATAGTTCATCGAGATTCGAGGTGGTGAGCCATGTGAAGACGTTCGGAAGTAGAATCAACGACCAGACCGTGATGATCAGAATCAGTGAGATGAGCGCGTACTGGTGATACTTATCGAAAAAAGCACCTGCGCTGACCAGACCAACTATTCCGTAGATGGCTATCCACAGCAGCGGATCAGGATCATTGAATTGCACCACTGCAAACAGGAAAAAGAGGATTGCCAGGATGGTATCAATAATTTTCTTCATCATCAAAACTCAACTCTGTAGGTTAATATTGGAATGAGACCCAGCTGCTCTCTTCTTACCACGCCTTGCTGCACCTCGTCGAAATCATAGAAGGCAGTATTCTTTCTATTGGTTAGGTTTTGGATATCCAAATAGATCATGCGGGTGTAGTTAGGCTTGTTCTTCGTCCAAGCTAAGCGCAAGTCCCACCGGAAGTAGTCTTCATATTGAAAGGCAAAAGGGTCGCCTTCTTGCGTAGGGAAAAGAAAGAAAGGCGCTTGATCAACCCCTATACGGTAATCCCTCAGACCACCCTGCCAGATTGATCTTACATTTACACTAAAGCCATTGCCTCTCTTTGTCACGAATTCCTTCCCAGTAGTAATGTTTAATGCATAGTTGGTATTAAATCTCGTGTCGTACTCCTCTCCTTCCAATGTGGTAAATCTGGAGTCTATAAAACTCAAGCTGACCAGATAGTAAAAGTCCTTCGACAGCTTCTGCTCTAAGGTGGTCTCCCATCCATAAGTATCTCCTGAGCCTTCTGGTGTTAATCTGAACCAGGCATCTCCATCGAAATAGTTGAGCACAGAAAAGTCCGAATTGATAGAAACTGGCACGTCAACATAGTGCTGCCAGTAGACCTCAGTTCTGAAGGTAGTTCTTTCCGATAGGACTCTTTGCCATGAGAGGTTCGTCACTTGAGAGCTCAATAGCCCCATGGCTTTATTAGGATAGCGGTAGCCATCTGTCACTACGGAATTGCGAAGGTTGTAGTAGATGAAAGGAGACATCACCTGACTGTACCCACCACTAGCCAGTCGTAGCTTATTCTTTTCGTTAACTTGATAGGTGAGTGCCGCTCTGGGGTCTATCTGAAAACCAGGATTCAAATTTTGATAGTTGCCCTGGATGCCAAGGGCTAGTTCCAATTTCTGACTAATCTGCCAGCGCGTATCAATATAGGGTGTGAGCAACATGATCTGCTCATCATCAATGTTCATAGGTACCAGATCATTAAATCTGATATTACTGGACTGTCGAGTAATCCGATAGTCATACAAGTTTAGATAACTACCCACCTCATAGGTGAAAATACCAACAGATTTGGCCCAAGACAAGTGGGTCGAAGAGAGTGATTCACGGTAGTAGTCGTAAGCGGAGGCATTCATAAATCCAGTCAGGTCACGCTGCTGCTCATCTCTAACGCTCTTTTGACTAGAGAATACGGAAGTCAGTTGGAGTATTCCTCCCCCCAGCGACCGATCAAAGGAAATCCCGGCAGCCCCCACATGTCCATCAGCTTTGATGTCAGACCTATCCTTGTCTTCTTCCCATTCGGAAGGGTCATTCAACCCCTCAAACTCATTTGTGCTAACCCCGCCCATCGCAAAAAGCTTGAGGTTGCCGCGCTTCAGCGGCACGTTGATATTGAAAGCCAGATCCTGAAAACCGATCGACTCTCCCCCAAAGTCCACACCCATGGCGGACAGCAGACCGACCGTACTGTAGCGATAATTCACCAAGTAGCTGGCTCCACCTCGCTTGATGGGACCCTCCGCAGATGCATCGAACCCAAGCAGTCCAGCTTGCAAGGTGTATTCCCTTTTCTGTTTATTTCCAGCCCTTATGCCTATATCGAAGATGCCTCCGATGCTATTGCCATAAGTGGCATCAAATGCTCCATAAACGAAGGATGAATTTGACATCATTTGGGTACTCAAGATATTGACACCTCCACCGTTTTGGGAAGGCCGATCACTCAGAGTGCCTGCATTGCTCAGGTGATTCGGGTTGACGATCTCGACACCCTCTAGTCGCCATCGAAGATGATTGGGCGAGTTTCCCCTAACGGAAATATTGTTGTTCTGATCATTGGTAGCTGCAACAGCCGGCAATGAGAGCGTGAGCCTGGCAGGATCAAAATATGTCGCTGCGTAGCGCATAGTTTCTTCCATGGTAATGGATCGAATACCGTCTATCTCGTTTTGGCTGTTCGCTGAAATGACGACTTCTCCCAGCCGATAGGTCGCGGGGTTAAGCTCTACGTCGAGCACTAGCTGCTTACCGGCCTTCACCAGCACTTCTTGTATCAATAGCTGCTCATAGCCCACGGCACTAATGAGCAAATTGTACCTTCCAGGTTCTAGGTCAAGCTCGAATCGACCATCATTATCCGTAGATATACCGGAGCTAGTATTTTTAGGTGTCCTGTTTTGCGCTATCGCAATGTTGGCCCCAATCACGGGATCAAAGCTCAGTGCTTCTTTTATATTACCCTTGATACTTTGAGCAATTCCATTAGTTGCCAACAGCAGTATAATCAACCCTCCAAACCAACGCATAAGCTATATCTGCTAAAATAATCGTGCTACATTCTTGTAGCTGATCCCGATACTCCTTAATGGATCATCTGACTGATCCTGCTCCACGAAGAAGTGGGTCATTCCTGATTTCTCTTTGTTAGCGAAAATGGTCTTAAAATCAATCACTCCATTTCCTACTTCAGCAAATCCCTTTTCCGGAGTGTTAGCCATATCCTTGACATGCCAAAGCGGTGTACGGCCAGGGTACTTCTCAAAGAAAGCCATTGGGTCATAACCTGCTTTTGTAATCCAGTAAAGGTCCAACTCCATTTTGACAAGCTCTGGATCGGTATTGTCCAAGATGTGATACATTGGCAGAACACCTTCCATTTCCATGAACTCAAAATCATGGTTGTGATAACAGAGCTGCATACCAGCAGCTTTGACTACTTCTCCCGCCTTATTCAGCATTTCCGGTAGGGCCTTGTAGTGCTCCATCGAACGCTCATCGCCGGTTAAGTAGGGCATTACCATATATTGCTGGCCAGCCATGGCGGCATGGTCAACAGCCTGTTGCCAACCGTTGCTGAGCGTACCTACCATCTCAGGCTGGGTGCGTCCCGTACCATGGTGGCTACTGATCGGGCTTAAGTCATATTTTGACAGCAACTTGTAAAAGTCCTCAGCAGACAGTCCGAAGTATTGACCATGGTCATAACCGAATATCTCTACCTGATTATAGCCCGTCTCAGCTACAGCCTTCATTGTGGCCTCCAAGTCTTGATCAATCTGATTTCTAACGGTGTAGATCTGGAGGCCAATATCCTTCTTAGCTGCTACTGGGACAGGTTCTGAAGCAGCAACTACGGTTTCCTCTTTTTTGGCCGAGGGAGCACAGCTAGGTATCAAGGCCATCCCTGCTGCGGCTACTCCTGCTGTTTTGATGAATATTCTTCTAGTCTTCATAGGTTAGGGTCATTAGGTAGTTCTCTAATCTTAATATTTCTAAACCACACAGCATCTCCATGGTCTTGTAAAGCTATATGGCCGCCTTCACTAGCTGTACCAAAGTCAGGCATCTCCTTGAATTTACTGCCAGCTACCATGGCCTCCCACTCAGGGGTACCGAATTGGTATTCGACTACTTTGTAGCCGTTTTGCCAGTGCTGGACGTATCCATTTTGTACGATCAATCGGATACTGTTCCATTCTCCAGGAGGGCTTGCCGTTACAAACTTTGTCTCGATCAAGTCGTACAAATCTCCAGCTCTGTGCTTCTCTATTTGTCCATCAGGGTGACGCGCATTATCCAGGATCTGCATTTCCATTCCCGTCTGCCACACATAGTCGTATTTATCATCTTCGATCACATTGTAAATGATACCGCTATTACCGCCTTCTGATATCTTCCAGTCCAGCTGAAGCTCAAAGTTTTTATAAGTCTTATCAGTGATGATGATATCGCCTCCATCGGCAGCTTGCCAGCCAGTATCGTTGGCATCCTTACCAGAAAACATGAGCGTGCCGTTGGTTACCTGCCATCTCTTACCGATCTGATCCCCTTTAAACTTTCTAAGTCCGGCAGTACTTTTACCGTCGAACAAAAGCTTCCAACCCTCTTGCTGCTCCTTATCAGAAAGTGTATTATTCGAGACGCGCACAGGATTGCTAAAGCCCTGCTCAGTACCGATAGCATTGAGTGTATACCACGCCTCAGTCGTCCATAGTTCCAGTTCTCCTTCACCAATGAATGGTTTGGCAATTCTCAAGTAGACCACATGATTGGTCTTGAGACCATCCAGTTCTATGAAAACTTTCTTGCGATCCGCTGACAGATTGAAGGACTTAATGTCTAAATCTTCAAGGTCCAATTTCGGGCCACCATATTCCGGCGTTGGGAGGTAATACCACTGCTGCACTTCGAAGTTGCTAGCATCAACACGCTCACCTTCTTTAATGGGTTGTGTAAATTCTATTTCGAATCCATTAGACCTGGACCGAACGGCTAGCATTTCGAAGACAGGCCTATCCTGATAAACAAGGCGTTGCACACCGAACCATTTTTTGCCGGTATGTGACCAGTTGCCAGTAGAACCAACTCCGCCCACATAAAGCGAACCATCAGGCCCCCAGTCAATGCGATTGATGCCTGCCATTAAACCCTGAGTAAAGCGGAATACTGCTCCCTGATACTCACCATCTACCTTCTCCGCAAATACACGCTTGAGGCCACCATGGGTCACCTCGCCATGAATCATTTGTCCAGCATACGGGCCAACGTTGATAGCGATGGGTTCACTCGGTGAGTTCCCGATCTCGTCCTGCGGTAGCCAGACAACCGGCAACTTCTCTTTGGTATTGACCGTGCCTTCTGGATCGACAGATCTTGAACCATAAAACTGTCCTTCTTTGACATGGACGATCTTGCTGGCCGGTAGCCAGTCACCCTGGTTATCTGCCACAAAGAGCTCTCCATCCACGCCTTCTCCGATTCCGTTAGGCGTGCGAAGGCCATGGGCTACAAACTCTGATGAACCGTCCTTACGACTAATTTTTACCACCTTGCCCCTATCGGGAATCTGGGGTTGCGCACTAGCTCCACCGGGCAATATTGCGGTAGCCAGTGTCCCGTAGAAATAGCCGGCCTTATAAACTAGCCCAAACGCAAACTCGTGAAAATTGGCAGATACTCGCCATGCGTTGCTAAAAGTGCGGTATTCGTCAATCAGCTCATCTCCATCATGATCTATGAGTTGTGTCAATTCCTGCTTTTGTAGCACGTAGATCGTGTCTTCCACCACTTTGATACCCAGCGGTTCTGCTAAACCACCTGCCACTTGCTTAACAGTAATTTGTGAGGGATCAGCACTGGTATAATTTCGGATACGATAGATAGCGCCTACAGAATCCCATGTCGAGATGACCATGCTGCCGTCAGAAAAGAAGTCGATACCGCCAACTTTCGGTTCAAAACCATCAGGTATCGCTTGATAGAGATCGAATGCCGGATGCACATCTTCCAAAGGTCGCTTGTCACCGGGAATAGCCTTCACGAGCTTGGCATTATCAATAAATACACGGGTCTCCAAATAATCATCAGCTGTATGACTTAGCATGTCCTCAGGCACGACGACAAACTGACCCGCCTCTTTGTCGAAATACTGGAACGAAGCTGCTGCTCCACCACCCTTTTGGAAGAAGACAATCCGAAGGGGATGCTCACCTTTCTCAAGGTACATCTCGCCATCTTTAGGCTCAGGCCCATGAAGATCCCAATGATTGATGATCTCTTTGTCATTGATGTAGAGGATAGATCCATCATCTGTCACCAACCTAAAGGAATAGCTGCCTGTCTGTGCAATCACCAATTTGCCCTTAAACTCAAGCACGTAATTCTCCATCAAATCAAAGTCGGCCTGCTCGCGGCAGTGGATTTGAGTGACAGGGCCAGCCTTGATCGGCTGCTCCGATGCAATGACGTCCATATTCGGCTTATCTCCAGAGAACGGATATAGGTGAGCCGCCAAGCCACTTCTAGAACCGCTGAAGGTCGGTGCTTCATTGGGAAGCTTAATGGGTATGGTCTTGACACCAAGATGCCACTCGCTTGCATCACCCCCTGCATCTCCGTCATCCAATGAGAGGATGTAACGCACCATTTCCTTCGCATCATCTTCGCCAAGGGTTGAGTGAGCCGTCATTGGGACTTCACCCCACACCCCGGTTCCACCTTTGATGATCTTTCCTGCGAGCATCTCGGTTACTTCCTCCGTATCCGAATATCTCCGGGCTACAGCGATATAGGCAGGACCAATTGTCTTCACCTCCTCGTTGTGACAGGTCTTACAGTCACTGTTGTAAATCAATCCCTTACCAGGGTGCTCGACCACATCCGCAGTAGCCACAGCACCGCCATCGGCAATCTCCAATCGATCAAATCCAGGATGATAGAATACTTTAAGTTCGGCTTCACCATCTGCTGAGAAGATCAGGTCACCGGTCACATTCCAAACACTTCCTCTGTCGTAGGACTGCTCTTCCTTACTTTTCATTTCGAAGTTGCCTGTCGTGGAGTAGTCCGTATCCACCTGCAATGAGCTGAAAACGGTGTTGTGTCGTAGTTCAGCTCCGGTAGGAAGACCTGACACATTAAATTTTCTAACCAAGCCATTTTGATTGCCCCGCTTGATACACTCGGGGTTTTCCCTTACCAGAATGTTGTAGCCCGATCCTCTGAGTTCATAGCTAAAGACCACTCCTTCATCAGTCAATCGATGGCCTCTGAATTGGATTTTGGCAGGAGCTGAAGTCTGCCCATTCATGGTGATGCTCCAATTGCTGTCTTCTATACCTCCCATGAAATAATCATAGCCTTTACTAGTGGGCTGTGGGCCGTGAACGGTCGTGTAGACTGCCCCCTCGAAGTTGGCGCCTCCTTTCCATACTTTATAGAGGTTGCCATTTTGTGCGCTGTAAGCCACCCACATCTCATCGTGGAGCGCGGCGGTCACCATTCTGGCCTGTTCATCGAGCACCGACCGAAATACCCAGGGTTCTCTCGGGCGCTCGGTCGTTTGGGTGTTAGACCCACAACTGGCGAGAAACAAAACGAAAATCAGCCCTGCGGCTGATCCCATTGATTTTAGATTGATCATATTGATTAGTTTATAACCCTAATATTTTTCGATTAGTCTCGTCATCTGTTCCTGCATCTGCAAAGTCATCAAAGGCTTTATCCGTTACTTCAATGATGTGATCCGCGATGAACTTAGATCCTTCTCTAGCACCTTGTTCTGGACTCTTGATACAGCATTCCCATTCCATCACTGCCCAGCCGTCATAGCCATATTGCGATAGCTTAGTAAAAATCGACTTGAAGTCTACCTGACCATCACCGAGTGATCTGAAGCGACCTGGTCGATCTACCCACGAAGAGTAACTACCGTAAACGCCAGCCTTGCCACTAGGATTGAACTCCGCATCTTTGACATGGAACATGCGGATGTGCTCATGATAAAAGTCGATGTATTGTAGATAGTCGAGCTGCTGTAGCACAAAGTGGCTAGGATCATAAAGCAGTCTCGCCCGGGTATGATTATTTGTAGCTTCTAAGAATCGCTCGAAAGTCACTCCGTCATGAAGGTCTTCACCAGGATGAACCTCATAGCAGACATCCACACCCTGAGTGTCAAACTCATTAAGAATTGGTAGCCAGCGATTAGCTAGCTCTTCGAATCCGGCCTCCACTAAACCAGCGGGGCGCTGTGGCCATGGATATACGTATGGCCAAATCAAAGCACCAGAGAAGGTCGCATGCACGTTAATTCCTAAGTTATGGCTCGCTTGCGCTGCATATTTGAGTTGCTGTACTGCCCACTCGGTACGCGCTTTTGGATTACCATGCACTTCCTTGGGTGCGAAACCGTCGAACATCTGGTCATAGGCAGGGTTTACAGCTACTAATTGTCCTTGCAGGTGAGTACTCAACTCTGTGATCTCCACTCCACAGGCCTCAACTTTACCTTTGAGCTCATCGGCGTATGTCCTACTCTTGGCACATTGCTCAAGGTCGATGCATCGTGGATCCCAGGTGGGGATTTGCACTCCTTTGTAGCCTAACTGTGCTGCCCATCTACAGATGGATTCCAGATCGTTAAACGGTGCAGTATCTCCCAAGAATTGGGCTAAGAAAATGGCAGGTCCTTTAATTGTCTTCATACGTTTCTTTTCATTTCTTGTAAAACACCCATCTAACCGTCCTTCCAGGTTGGCATGACGAGCGGAATGTATTCCATTTAGCCGAAATGGAAGCCAAACCTCCACCTTGGTCTGTGGCACACAGACCGTCTATTCCCTACCCTCAGCGTGTAAGGTCTTTGTGCCACAGACCTTGGAAAGCGCGTCTAGTTTTATTCAACGCATTCTATTAAAATGCCACCCAAGTCTGATCTGACTTATGCGACTCAAGTACAGCCTCGATGAACTTCATTCCACGCACGCCATCTTTTACATTGGGGAATGCACCTTCCCTAAAATCTTTGTTGCGGATAGCCTTGGCCATACCATCGTAGATATTGCCCATCGCATCAAAGAGTCCCTCCGGATGTCCTGGAGGCAGCTTGGTGCTTTCCTGGGCAAATTCTGATAAGAAATCGTAACCCGGCTTGATCACTCGCATAGACTCTCCCTCAGTATGATGATATAAGTAATTGGGGTTTTCCTGCTTCCACTTCAACGCACCCTTCTCGCCATATACGGCTATCTGAATATTATTCTCCTCTGTAGTTGCAATCTGGCTCGCACGTACAATGCCCTTGCAACCATTGTTAAGTTTGAGGAGTGCTGTACCATCGATATCCAAGGGGTTGTCTTCATAGAGGTACTCAAGGTCAGCAAGCACCTTTTCTACTTCAAGGCCGGTTGTGTATTCTATTAGGTTAAAAGCATGTACCCCAATATCTCCGAAGCAACAGCTTTGACCTGACCTGGCAGGGTCAAGTCGCCAGACATTCTTTCGCTTCTCGGCATCATGAATGACAGGATTGATCCATCCTTGATAATACTGAGCATCTACTTTTTGAACTCTACCGATCACCCCGGCCTTAATCAGGCTCTTCATCTCACGTACCATGGGATAACCAGTGTAAGTATGTGTAAGGCAGAAATGCACCTTATGATTATCTACCAATCGTGCTAACTCCTCTGCTTCAGCAGCGGTGATTGTGATCGGTTTTTCACAAATGACATGGAAGCCGTTTTCAATGAGTTGTTTACTCATACTGTAATGCAGAAAATTGGGTGTGGCTACTGTCACCACCTGAATGCGCTCATCCACTGGAAGCTTCATCTCGCCAGCGATGAATTCCTCAAATGATGGATAGACACGATTATGATCAAGGTCCAGCTTGTCAGCTAGCTTCTTAGTATCCTCAAAATCAACACTAAAAGCACCGCCATATAGTGCATACTCATCTTTCATACTTGCTGCGATACGATGCACCACACCAATCAGTGAATCGGCTCCTCCGCCGATCATGCCGAGTCTTATTTTATTTCCCATGTTATGCTTTGTCGTAGGTTATTTCTTCGTTTTTGAATGCCAGCAGGAAGATGACTAATACTGCCGCAGAGAATCCTGCTGGGATAATCCAGATGGCAGACCAGTCATGGCCTCCTGAAATGGTATACATCTCTGATATCTGACCAGCAGCCCAGAAGCCAATCAACATACCCACGCCATAAGTGGCGAGCGTGATCAATCCTTGTGCAGCACTCTTGTATTTCTCCCCTGCTTTAGAGTCGGTATATATTTGTCCTGACACAAAGAAGAAATCATAGCAGATACCGTGCAATGCAATACCAGTGATCAACATCACCACCAATGAATCACCATCACCGTAGGCAAACAATAGATACCTGACTGCCCAAGCCAGCATACCCATCAGCAGCGTCATCTTAATGCCAAATCGCTTTAGGAATAAAGGCAACAGCAGCATAAACAACACTTCCGACATTTGTCCGATAGTCATTTTCCCGGTAGGGTTAGCCACTCCTACTTCTGTGAGAAAAAGATTAGTATTCTGATAATAGAAGGCGAGTGGAATACAGATCAACACAGAAGACAAGAAGAAAACTAGGAAATTTCTGTCCTTAAGCAGCTTGAGCGCATCCAATCCAATAATATCGCCAATAGATACTTTCTCATCCTTGGACACAACTGGAGGAGTCTTAGGCAATGTGAAACTGTAGAGCCCCATAATGGCTGATGCAATGGCCACCATCAAGAAGGTGTTCTCCAATGCACCAGCAGCAATCGCTTCGGCAGAGTCCCAACTGAATACAAAACTGATGACCAGACCAGCGGCTATCCAACCGATGGTACCCCAAACACGGATCTTTGAAAAGTCTTTAGAGGGGTCATCCATTTGGCGAAATGCCACAGAATTAACCAGTGCCAACGTGGGCATGTAGATGATCATGTACCCAAGCACATAAGGGTAAAAGCCACTAAAGTCAGTGGCACTGGCCATCATGTACATCATACCTGCGCCGAGGAGGTGAATCACACCGAGAATACGCTCTGCGTTGAAAAAGCGATCGGCAATCATACCTACTATGAAAGGTGCTACAATCGCTCCCCAGGACTGAGTGGAAAATGCCATGCCGATCTGGCCATCTGTAGCACCGAGGTTGTTGCCAAGAAAGGTGCCCAGGGTCACGAACCAGCCACCCCAGATAAAAAATTGAAGAAACATCATCAAGCTCAGCTTGACATTGGTGCCGTTACCTTGCATAGTGTTGGTTTTAGTGGTTAATCTCTTTCGCTTAGTCAACTCTTAAAAACAAAGCGGAAACGTTAAAAAATTTCCAATAGGAGTCTACTAGCAACCTAATTAAATCAAAATTTAGCGAAAGCCGACAGAATGCATTTCCGAATGGGCATAAAAAAAGCCGCGAAGTGCGGCTTTTTTTAATGCAATCGATTTCGACTACACAAGTTTCATCTCAGAGAGTACCGCGTTCATGTTTCGAACAGCATCAGCACTAGCGTTGAATTTCGTTTGCTCTTCATCGCTAAGTGTAAAGTCAACGATCTTCTCCCAGCCATTCTTGCCTACCACTACGGGTACCCCAATACAAATATCTGACTGGCCATACTCACCATCCAGATATACGCAGCAAGGGAATAATTTCTTCTGATCCCTAACGATGCTCTCTACCAAGAATGCGCCAGCAGCTCCGGGAGCGTACCAAGCAGAAGTACCAATCAATTTGGTCAATGTAGCTCCACCGACCATGGTGTCCTGCACTACCTGATTGAGCCTGTCTTCTGATAGGAAGTTAGAAACTGGTGAGCTGTTATATGTAGCATGTCTGGCCAATGGTATCATGGTAGTATCACCGTGTCCACCTATGACCACACCTTGAAGGTCCAATGGGCTGCAACCAATCGCCTCACTCAAGCGAAACTTGAAGCGGCTGCTGTCAAGAATACCACCCATACCGATCACCCGCTCCTTAGGAAGACCGCTTGCCTTGGCAGACAAATATGTCATCGTATCCATAGGATTACTGATCACGATGAGAATGGTATTGGGTGAATGCTTCAGAATATTGTCAGTAACAGACTTTACGATACCAGCATTGGTGCCAATCAGGTCTTCCCTAGTCATGCCAGGCTTTCTTGGGATACCCGAGGTGATTACCACCACGCTAGAGTCAGCAGTAGCAGCGTAATCATTAGTTGATCCGATGACTTTGGAATTGAAACCGTTCAAAGTCGCGCACTGCATCATATCCATGGCCTTACCTTCGGCTAGTCCTTCTTTGATGTCCAGTAGCACTACCTCTTCGGCAAGTTCTTTTCTGGCAATATTCTCAGCGCAGGTGGCTCCTACCGCTCCTGCTCCAACGACTGTTACTTTCATTATACTATTGGTTTAGTGAATTGAAATATGCTTTGTCTTGTCTAACAAAGCTAATAAAGGATCGTCGAATAAAAATTCATTGGCCATTGTAATACACCAGCATGAATTCTGATATTGATCACTTATCAGAATAATGGCATTGTGAGCAAAGACTTTCAGGTGGATGATGTACTACTCCTACCGAAAATCACATGATGGATGTGGAAGTTTTATGTCTTGGACAAGATCATAATCGATTGGGTCGTCTCGCTCACCTTTACTGATTCACTCACCCTCAGTCCAGGCAACCAGATAATATCAGCTTTATCCTCTAGCACAGGCTGTCTCGACTTCAGATTAAGTGGCACCTTCTCATCAATCATTAGATCACTAACCTTCTTTCTACCTTTCATTCCCAGTGGCTGAATACTATCTCCTTTTCGCCAAGTTCGCAAGGTCATTGGCCATTCGATTTTGTCAGCATCTGCTTGGAGGATGTCGTTGGTGCGCTGGAGCTGCCAATCTGTCTTTTTGACAATCTCTACTTTGTAATTGACACCTAAGAAGCTGTACTTGCCTGGGCCTGTAATGATAATGGCATCCTCCGCCTCTTCTCTCTTTGAAGTGATGACCATTTGATCTCTGTCCCAAACCAGGTCATATTCTGAAGTACTAAACTGCCGTCCGGATCTCTCCTTCTTTTTATCGACAATATCATCTATCTCCGCATAGCTGAACCCAAACGGTCGAATGAGTTCAGAAAGGATCAATGTTCTGTGCGGGTGAGCATTCAACAGCGGAGTAGCAATAAATACCACTTCTGCTTCTTGATTGAGCAGCTTCTCTTTCCATTGAGCTACTTCATCCGCTAGCCAAGACTCCACCTTAGCGATCCTCTGTGAGGATTGCCAAACGGATTGCTCGACTAATGGATTGATTTGCTTAAGCAGCGGCATGACCTCATTTCGGATCAAGTTTCTACTGTATTTGTTAGATTCGTTCGACGCATCCTCTCTCCATTGAACATCTTGCTGCCCTGCAAAGACTTCTATTTCATCTCTGTTAAAGGCCATTAGTGGTCGAAGAAGCTGATCCCTTATAGCACGAATGCCGTGTAGTCCGGCAATTCCTGTTCCTTTCACCAAATTGAACAGTATCGTCTCTGCATGATCACCTCTATGGTGAGCTGTACATAGGAAGTCGAAATTACCTTGAGCCATAAGCTCTTCAAACCACGTGTATCTGAGATCGCGTGCGGCCATCTGTGTGGAGATGCCTCTTTCTTTTGCCATACTGGCTGTCGTAAATCTTTTTGAATGGAAATTCACTCCAAGCAGAGCAGTAGCCTCCTTCACAAACGTCTCATCTCCGTCAGATGCTTCACCTCTTAGTCCGAAGTTGCAATGGGCTACTTCAAACGATAGCCGTGCTTCGTGAAATAGCTGAAGCATAACCATACTATCGATACCTCCACTCACAGCCAAGAGAAACTGCGTACCTGAACCGTCACCTATCAATTCCGATAGGAAGCTGACAAAGCGGTCTGAGAATGAATGATGGACAGACATAACGCTAAATTACCTCATTCCATTTTTCTGATAAGAACATGGTGAAACAAATGCCCGAGAAGTAGTGTACCACGTCCTAATCTATTTCGTTAATGCTCCGAACTAAGCTACTTTTGCCTGTATGAGGGGTTTCATCCTGCTATTCATGCTATTATTCATCACCATGGCTTTTTCAGGTCATGCCCAGCGCAACAAAAAACTCAAGTATCGAGCTGATAAGCTGGAGTTTATGAAGGTCGATGGTAAGGCGATGCGGAAGCTGACAGACAATGTAGTTTTTACTCAGAAAACGACCACTATCTATTGTGACTCTTCCTATTTCTATCCAAAAGAAAATCTAATGGAGGCGTTTGGAAAGGTAAGGATCGTGGATGACACGGTGGTCATCACTTCTCGCAAGCTGACCTATGACGGGGAAAACAGAAAAGCACTGTTACGCGAAGATGTAGTGTATAACAACGGCCACCAGACACTCTATACTGACTTTCTCAACTACAATCTCGAAACCAAAGTTGGTGAATTCTTCAATGGTGGAAAGCTTGTTGATGCAACCAATACTTTGACAAGTGTAGTCGGTATATATTACTCCCGACAGGAGTATGCAGTGTTTCGGAGAGATGTGGTATTGATATCGCCTGAGTATACACTCAAGTCCGATACACTCAACTATAACACCGCGACCAAAGTGGCGGTCACACCAGGCCCAACGGAAATCATCACGCCTGATGGGGTGAAACTGGATGCTCTAGGAGGAGAGTATCTCACAGAAAGTAAGATTACGGAATTCATTTCTGGTGAAGTGGAGACACAAGACTATATACTTGAGGGAGATGAGCTATTTCTCAATGACCTGGAGCAGTACTATACAGCCAAGGGCAATGTGCACTTGACAGCAAAAGCCAGAGATGTAATCATCATAGGTGACGAGGGACTTTACTTCAAGGCTCAGGGCATTAGCAAAATCTACGGTAATCCTGTGATGAAGAAGATGATGCAACAGGATACTTTCTACTTATCTGCTGACACGCTCTATGCTATAGAAAGTCCGGTGCGTGAGGAAAAGCGAATTCTTGCCTATCATAATGTGAAGATATTCAAGTCTGATCTACAAGGTAGGGCTGACTCCATTGCCTATTTCTTAGCTGACTCAAGCATTCAACTGTACGACGATCCCGTGCTATGGGCGAACTATAGTCAGATCACGGCAGACTCTATTGGCATCCAGCTAGTTAACAATCTCATTGATCGGATGCTTCTGCGCAAAAACTCCTTCATTGTATCAGAGGACTCAATGAAGCAGTTTAATCAGATCAAAGGTCGAAACATGATCGCAAGATTCGATTCGTCGCGAATCGACAATATCGACGTGACCGGTAATGGAGAAAGTATCTACTATTTGCTTGATGAGGGAGATTCCATATTAATGGGTCTAAATAAAATGATCTGTAGTGATATGAAAATCCGCTTCGGAGCGGAGAACGAATTGAGCAATATCACATTTTTTAAAGATCCTGAGGCACGCTTGATACCCCCCCATGAAATTAAGTCTGAGGACACAAGACTTGACGGGTTTAGCTGGCGTGAAGGAGAAAGGCCAGAGCTTTACGATGTGGCTTACTATCTAAAACCAGAGGATTACGTTAAGAAGCCACCTATTCAGTTGAAAGAAGTTGATCCCTCTATCCGACCGCAACTCCAGAAAAAGAAAAAACCACCTGCTACGGGCGAGGAAGTCAAAGTAGGAGGCAACTGAGTGCTGTTAACCTGCATTTGTAATTTAAATCTTGATCGTTATTAGCAGGTACTCATTGGAGTCCCTATCCTTAATCATCTATCAATGTAGAGGTCATCGTTTTCTGCATTGTTAATTATCCGTGATACCACTATCTTTGCACGCTTATGTCAAAAACAAGCTTTACAAGCCCATTTCTCTTAATACTGCTTGTAGTTTTCATCTCATCTTGCTCAGAATTCAGACAAATCCAAAAAAATGGAGACTGGAAAGAGAAGTATGATGCAGCACTGAAATACTACGAGGAAGAGGACTATTACAAGGCTAGTGTGTTGTTTGAAGATATTCTGCCTATCATTCGGGGTACTGAGCAGGCTGAATTGGCCAATTTCTATTTTGCATATGCGTACTACTACCAAAGACAGTATGTATTGAGCGGACACCATTTCAAGACCTTCTTCGACACCTATAATAGAAGTGAGTATGCTATGGAGGCACTGTACATGCACGGATATTCACTTTACCTTCAGTCTTCTGATTACAACCTCGACCAGACCGGCACCTACCAAGCCGTTGCGGCTCTTCAGACTTTTATAAATAGATACCCCTACAGCGAATACTCAGAAAAAGCAACAGAGGTCATTGACGAGATGCAGTTTAAGCTCGAGACTAAGGCCTTTGACAATGCCAATCAATACTATAAGCTGAGAAGATATAAATCCGCAATAGTGGCGTTTGAAAACTTCCAAAAAGACTATCCTGATTCTAGATATCAAGAGGAGGTTTCCTTTTTGCTCTTTCAGACAGAGTATTCTTTGGCTCGTGAAAGTATTGCCTTCGTTCAAAAAGAACGCTTTGAAAAGGCTATAGAATATTACCAAGATATGATCGACACTTATCCTTCTAGCGAATTCGTGAAGCAGGCTGAGAATATGTACGACGATTCCGTCGACCGTTTACAAAAAATGACATCCAATACATTATAAAATTATGGCTACACAAGCAGCATTAATTACTCGAGATAACGATAAGCTAGCGGCTCCTACCGGAAATATATACCAGAGCTTAGTTGTCATTGGCAAGAGAGCGCGTCAGATTTCCGCATTACAGAAAGAAGAGTTGAGCAACAAACTTTCTGAGTTTGCCTCGACGGTTGACAACCTAGAAGAAATCTTCGAAAATAGAGAGCAGATAGAGATCTCTAAGTTCTACGAGCGTATGCCTAAGTCATCCAGCGTAGCAACTGACGAATTCCTTGAAGGTAGACTATACATTCGCAAGCAAGAAGAAGAGGAAGAAAATAACTAATTTCCCTGCATGCTTCAGGGACGCAAAATCCTATTAGGTGTATGCGGCAGTATAGCCGCATACAAATCTCCTCTATTGGTCAGGCTCCTCGTCAAAGCAGGAGCAGAAGTGAAAGTCATTCAGACATCCGCTTCTAAAGAGTTCGTGACACCTGTCACATTGGCCACTGTTTCTAAAAACCCTGTACTTTCTAAGTTTGTCAAGGACGAAAGCGGCCAATGGAACAACCATGTGGATCTTGGTCTTTGGGCAGATTTGATGGTGATCGCCCCACTTAGTGCCAATAGTTTGGCGAAGCTAGCACACGGCTATTGTGATAACCTCCTTGCCGCTACTTACCTATCGGCAAAATGCCCAGTGATGCTGGCACCCGCCATGGATCTAGATATGTATAAGCATCCTTCAACGGCTAATAACTTATCTACTGTCCGAGAATATGGTAATCAGATCATCCAACCAGAAAACGGTGAGCTGGCCAGTGGACTTGTTGGAATGGGTCGAATGGCTGAGCCTGAAGCAATTATTGAGATCATTGAGCGACATTTCACTTCAGCCAATACACTAAAGGGCAAAAGAGTACTCATCACCTCAGGACCAACCTACGAATCCATCGATCCTGTTAGGTTCATTGGCAACCACTCTTCTGGTAAGATGGGGCTTGCATTGGCAGAAGAGGCCGCCATGAGAGGCGCTTCGGTAACTATGGTGAGTGGCCCATCAGGGTTAAGTGCCAAGCATCCCTCCATCTCAGAGTGGAAGGTGCGTACGGCTGATGAAATGTATCAGGCGACTGAAAGCGAGTTTCCTGATGCAGACATAGCCATTTTTGCTGCGGCTGTATCTGACTATCGACCAGAGAACATCGCTCCGCAAAAGATCAAAAAGGATGATGAGCAAGTAGTACTTAAACTGGTAAAGAATAAAGATATCGCTCTGGAAATGGGGAAGCTCAAAAAGGAGCATCAGTTGACAGTCGGATTTGCCTTGGAAACTGAAAAAGAAGGTGCAAATGCACAGCAAAAGCTGAAAAAAAAGAACCTGGACTTGATCGTACTCAATTCACTCAATGATGGAGGTGCGGGTTTTTCCCACGACACAAACAAAATCACGATATTCGGCATTGATGATAATGGACGTGAGTTTGAGCTAAAACACAAAACTCAGGTAGCGAAAGATATATTTGACAGGATAACAGACGTTATGCCATCATGAGAAGATTCGGACTCACCATTTTTACGGTAGTAATCACGACTGTCATCGGTCTCAGTCAAGAACTGAACTGTCGCGTGATCATAGATGCTCAGCAAGTACAAAGTACTGAGCGGGACATTTTCGATGAGATGGAGATTGCATTTGCTCAGTTCCTCAACGATCGGAAGTGGACGGAGGACAATTTCGAGAACGATGAGAGAATCAATTGTAATCTGATCATCAATATCTCCTCAATGCCTACTATTAGTAATTTTGAGGCATCAGTGCAGATACTCTCGGCACGACCAGTTTATGAAAGCAACTATGAGTCGATCCTACTCAATTTTGGAGATCGTGACTGGACTTTTGAGTACGCACCTTCACAGCCGCTAAATTACAATGACAATGCCTTCAACAATAATATCACATCGTTACTGGCCTTTTATGCATATGTGATCATAGGGCTTGATTACGATAGTTTTGAAAGCATGGCAGGGCAGCCTTATATGGAGCGTGCCTGGCAGGTGGTCAATAATGCGCAGCAGTCAGGTTTCGCGGGATGGAATCAATTCGGCTCAATCAGAAACAGGTACTGGTTGGGCGAAAACCTCATCAATCAGCAAATGGAACCGCTGCGCGAATCAATCTACAGCTACCATAGACAGGGGATGGATCTGATGCAGACCGATCCAGAAAAGGCACGAACCACCATACTAGAAGGTCTCAAGAAAATGCAGCAGGTTAACAATACCCGACCAAGAGCAATCCTGACTACATCCTATTTGGATGCCAAGACTGACGAATTAGCCAATGTCTTCAGCCAGGGTAATAATACTGTGCGACGTAATGCCTACAATATCATCACCCAGATCGATCCTAGCAAAGCAGAAGCTTTGAAGAAGATGATCGAGAACTAGACCATGTCAAAAAGGCAAAAGCGGATTTATACCGCTGAGATTCCGAGTCAAGTCACGCAGCTCCTGGGACAAGAAGTGTCCATAGTCATGAAGGACAAAAGTGTGCTACATGTCCAGCTTCTTTCGTTCAAAAACAATATTTTTGAAGCTAAAGACCTCATCCTGAGAAAGCATCATATCAATGTCGATTCAGTAGATGAGATCATTCTCGAACTGAATGCTTAGCCAACTCAAAATCCAAAATTACGCATTGATTGAGACACTGGAGATGACACCATCTCCGTCTCTCAATATCATTACGGGTGAGACTGGAGCAGGAAAATCGATCATGCTAGGTGCGGTGGGACTTCTCCTTGGCAATCGCGCAGATACCAAAGTGCTTTTTAATACTGATCAAAAATGTGTCATTGAAGGAGCCTTTGACATTTCTGACTATCAGCTTAATAGCCTCTTCGAGAACGAAGATCTAGACTATGATGCACAAACAATCATTCGGCGTGAAATTTCGCCTAGCGGAAAGTCCAGAGCCTTTGTGAACGACACGCCGGTGACACTTGATATCCTCAAGAAGCTCGGTGTAAGGCTAATGGATATTCACTCACAGCATGACAACCTCAACATTGGTGATCAGAAATATCAACTGGAAGTCCTAGACATTTTTGCTAATCATCCAGACCTATTAAGTGATTATACTGGTCACTACAGCACTTATAAAGAGGCTAATCGAGCTTATACAGATCTGAAAAGCACGGCTGATCAACTTAGACAAGAAGCCGACTTTTTCCAGTTTCAATATGATGAATTAAGCAAGGCTAGTCTGGTAGATGGCGAGCAGGAAGCACTAGAAAACGAGCTTCAGGAACTAGAGAATGCCGAGGATATCAAACTCAAGCTCAACCAGTTGGTCTCCGCACTTGGAGATGAGGAGATGGGAGCTACGAGCCTTTTATCCAATGCTACCTCGTTAATTCAACAATTGAGTCGATTTGGAGATCACTATAGTAGCCTGAATGAGCGACTGCACTCTGTACTAGTCGAGACACAGGACATCTTGGATGAAACCAATCGCATAGAGGAAAAGGTGATCCATGATCCAGCGCGAATCGAGGAAGTTAAAGAACGCATCAGCCTCATTTTCAGCCTTCAGCAAAAACATCGTGTACAGACTATCTCAGAACTCTTAGCTATTCAGGCTGAGCTAGAAGTCAAGGTCGAGAAGTCTAGTAGTATCGATACTGAGCTTGATAAAGCGTTAGCGCATCTAAATAAGAACAAAACCAAGGCCGAAGATGCTGCGGATCATCTGTCTAAATCTCGGAAGTCAGTTCAAAAGAATTTGGGACTACAAATCACTGAGCTTCTTCGCAAACTTGGAATGCCTGAAGCTACTTTTGAAGTAACTATTGCAGATCAGGAAATGGATAGTTCCGGTAGGGATGCGGTGCAGTTCGTCTTCAGTGCCAATAAAGGAGTGGCTCCACAGGATATTCGACAAGTCGCCTCTGGTGGAGAGTTCTCAAGGTTGATGTTTTGTCTCAAGTATATCCTGGCAGATAAGACTGCCCTACCGACGATCATATTTGATGAGATAGATACTGGAGTCTCTGGCGAGATTGCCAAAAAAATGGTGGCGATGATGAAGGAGATGGCCCAGGCTCATCAAGTCATTGCCATTAGTCACCTGCCACAGTTTGCTGCCAAAGGAGATCAGCACTATTTCGTGTACAAGGACAACTCCAGTGATCGCACGATCAGCAAGATAAAAGTACTGGACGAGGATCAGCGCGTCTTTGAAATTGCCAAGATGATCGACGGTGACAATCCATCAACGAGTGCTGTACAGAGCGCACGAGATCTTATCACTCAATAGTAACACTGGGTCACTAATTACAAATTGATATTCGCTAATCCATAAGCACATTAACTACTTTTACAATCTGAATTAAAACCAAAAGTCGACATGTCATTCAACTTACTGAAAGGAAAAAAAGGAATCATCTCAGGTGCGCTAGACGAAAACTCAATCGCTTGGAAAGTCGCAGAGCGAGCCAAAGAAGAAGGTGCTACCTTCACGCTCACTAACGCCCCAATTGCATTGCGCATGGGCGGAATTCAGCAACTTGCAGAGAAATGCGAAGCAGAACTCATTCCCGCTGATGCCACTTCCACTGATGACCTAGAAAGCTTATTCAACAAGTCGACTGAAGTACTCGGTGGTAAAGTGGATTTTGTACTTCACTCTATTGGCATGTCGCCCAACGTTCGAAAGAATCGTGAGTACGGCAATTTGAACTATGACTGGTTTCAAAAATCACTGGACATCTCTGGTCTATCATTCCACAAGATGCTACAGACCGCAGAGAAGCTAGATGCAATTAGTGAGTGGGGTTCGGTACTCGGCTTGTCCTACATAGCAGCTCAGCGCACTTTCCCTTTCTACAATGATATGGCAGAGGCCAAGTCGCTACTTGAGTCTATTGCACGTAGCTATGGGTATCGATATGGTAAAGCCAAGAAAGTAAGGGTTAACACCATTTCACAATCTCCTACAGCAACCACTGCTGGATCTGGTATTAGTGGATTCGACTCCTTCTTTGGTTTCGCAGATCAAATGTCCCCCTTAGGAAATGCCCCTGCTGTTGATTGTGCTAACTATTGCATATTTATGTTTTCAGATCTTAGCAGAATGATCACCATGCAGAACCTGTACCATGATGGTGGTTTCTCCAATGTTGGTATCTCTGAGGAGATCATTGAGGCTTATGGGAAGAAGTAAACAACAAGGTCTGGATGATCTCTTTCCCAAATATTAAGATTAATCTAGGACTTAGAATTACCTCAAAGAGAGCAGACGGCTACCACAACATAGAGTCCTGCTTCTATCCGGTTCCCTGGTGTGATGCTTTAGAAATCACAGAAGCCAACGAATTTTCATTCGAAAGCAGTGGTCTCTCGATTCCTGGTAAGTCGAGTTCTAATCTGGTAGTCAAGGCTTATGAGCAGCTCAAAAAAGATTTTGACCTTCCGCCCATTAAGGTTCACCTTCTCAAGTCAATACCTATGGGTGCCGGGCTTGGGGGTGGCTCGGCTGATGGTGCCTTCATGCTTAAGCTGCTTAATGAAAAGTTCAAGCTAGGTCTGACTGACAAGCAACTCGAGTCTCACGCACTACGGCTCGGAAGTGACTGTCCTTTCTTTATCAAGAATCAGCCTGTTATTGCCAAGGGGCGCGGAGAAATCTTTGAGGCTATCAATCTTAATCTCGATGGTAAATATGTGGTGCTTATCAACCCTGACCTCCATATTGGAACGAAGGAAGCCTATGAGGGAGTGATTCCTAAACCATCCGAAGCTGACTTGAAAGAGATACTAGAAAGCACAAGTATCGCGGAGTGGAAAGACTCGGTTAAAAATGACTTTGAAAAATCAGCATTCAAGCTACACCCAAGTCTCAAAAACCTCAAAGAAGAGCTCTATCATCAAGGTGCGCATTACGCTAGTATGTCTGGCTCTGGATCTACCATGTACGGCATATTCAGCTTAGATCCGAATCTTGAAATGCTGAATGGCTACAGCACTAGTACCTTACTATTGGTCTGAGGTAACATTGACTACTCGCTCTCCGCGAGCGGATACTCTTCTAGAAAATCACCGTATCCTTCTCTTAAGCTCTTCGCGATTGACTTTGAGATGGCATAATGAGTCTGAATGATTTCAATCATGGTTTCAGGATCATCTCGAAATCGCGCCATTTCCGCAGCTCGATCAAAAAACTTAAACCCAAATTCCATATACATCTCTTGAACGGCATAAACATCCGCCAAATCCTCTACCAGATCAGGATCCATGTTAAGTACGGCATTGGTAATCGTAGCAGCCTTCCAAGCATCTATCGAAAGAACGGGGTGGGAGTAGGACCAACTCACCTCTTTATAGTTGTCGCCCAGACTATCTAAGAGTGACTGCTCTGCTTTTATTTCCTCAATAAAGCGATCAAACTCTATCAGAGAAGAGTCTAGTTCAGCAATGTTGTCTTGAACCTCCCTCTGTATCCGTTGATAAGAATCAGCAGCCAACTGCTCATTGATTTTATTCTCACGCCAGTGATTTAGCCCAAGTGCAAGCAACACTGCAAATACTACAGATATAAATTCAACTGCAATTTTTCCAACTCCTTGCTTGGATACTTTCATAAAAGAAAGTTGCCTTATTCATGGAAAGAAAGCAAGCCTCTAGCTTCAGTAGTTCACTTCAGCCTGCTCTTCATTGCTCGACACTATCAACAGCAGGATCAAGATTACCCTCCTCCAAAGCCACTATCTCGATCCTTCGATTAAGCTCTCTTCCGTCTTTTTCATCATCGTTAGAGGCCAAGGGCAATTTGGCCCCATAGCCCTTAGCAATTAATCGATCTCCATCCACACCATACTCTACAAGGTAAGTTCGGACTGCTTCCGCCCTTTTTTGTGATAACAAGAGGTTGGTTTCATCATTTCCAGTATTATCGGTGTGGCCGGCGATCTCGATTTTTAGAGAAGGATATTTGGTAAGAGTAGCCCGTATTTCTTCAAGTATTGGGGCTGAGCTCTCCTCCAAATGATAGGATCTGTAGCCAAAGTATATATTATTGACGACCGCCTTCTTTCCAGATCGGAATTTATTCCCAATCATATCAATTGAAACATTTTCCTCCTCATCATCTCCTTCATAGAGTGCAGTGTAGTTGGTATGCTGCTTGGTATTTTCCGGTAGGTCTACCGACAAATCGAAAGTGAGGAATGTGGCATCAGTAGGCACATAGCTGGTATATCGGTCATCATAGATTTTCGTCTCATCCACGAGCACTTCGACATGAAATTCATCACGATTGAAGACCAACGCCTCATAGCGACCCTCCTCATCCGTATAGGCAATGAACGATTCGTCTTCATAGGTCTGTGGATGAAACTTGACCTGAGCAAACGGCACTGGTAAACCAGACTTTTGATCAGCAACAAGACCTTTAACCACGATCTTAGCCTCCTTATGGAAATAGTAGATATCAAAGCCACCCAGAGAGTGTAACCTGTTGGAAGCGAGGTAGCCCGACTGGTCACTTGGCGTCAATTCGAAGTTGACTTCATCATCAAGTGTGTTTATGGGAAAGCCCATGTTAACAGGCCTTCTCCACTCGTTTTTCTCTTCATCCCAGTCAGACTTAAAGATGTCGTATCCGCCAAGCGTACCATCCCTGTTGGAGCTGAAATAAAGTGTAGATCCATCATGTGAAACAAATGGATTCTCTTCGTCTGACTCCTCTCCATTGATCAAACCTGGAATTGGATAAGGCTGTGACCACTCCCCATCTCTGAGATCCATTTGATATAAATCATGTCGATCACCACTACCTTGGGCAAACAGGATCATGTTCTTCTGATCATTGATAAAGAAATGAGACTCTATATGTCTCTTGCGTAGTTTTTCGTCCAATTCAAGGCCAGCTGTCCAACCGTCTTCATCATCATAACTACTGACATAGAAGCTACCATCATAGTCATCTTTATAGTAGTATAGGCCAGCATCCTGCTCAATGATCTCTATTTTGGCATTTTCATAATCAAACTTTCCGATTTGTTCGAGAGGTGAGGCTTCAGACCAGCTTCCATCGTCTTTGGAAGCATGAAAGATTTGATACTTCCCATTCCTATTTTTTCCTGTCAGTCTGTTTGACGTAAAGACAATCTCCTGATGACCATCAAAAAAGGCCGGGGATAAGTCTTCATACTTCGTGTTGATCCCTTTTGGCAGGTGTTCAATCTCATAGTCGTTAGGGTCATTGTAGCTATCAGCGGCTACCTTGGCCCACTCCAGCAGGTACCGTGCCTCATCTCGGATAACCCCACTTTTATAGGTTTTGATATCTAAAAAAGCTTGAAAATGCTTTACCGCCTCTGTTAACTCATAACGCGACATATGCACTCTGCCCATCCAATAGTTATAGAACTTATCTGATTTTGCTTCTGAGTCTTCGAAAGCCAATAAGTCGGAGATCTCCCTTCCGCGATTGAGCAAATGATAGGCAATCGTCTTATGATAAATGTGTCCAGTTTCTTCTGGATATTCCTGTTCTAACTTGTCCGAGAGGTCTAATACATTTTCAAAGTTTTCGTCATAAAAATAAATGTCGATTTGACGAAGTTGATCCTTTCTGGTCTGTGCCTGTATGTCCAACCCGGACAGGCATAAGCATAGTACGATTATCTTTTTCATAGCTGGTCAAAATTGAAATCATCTCTTTATGATATTCACACTTCAAGGTATTGTGCACTACAAGTATCACCAAGGATCAATCGTCTTAAATGTCCCCAATAGGCTGAATTTAAGAGGATTCCCTACCACTATTAATGGTATCTCCTACCTAGACTGTGAGTACAAGGCACCCTGTCCATGGAGCCGGCAGTTTTAGCCGCAGCGTATATTCTTCTAAAGAAAAATAGGGCCTTGAATACCCTTGTCCATACCGAAGTATACTGATGGGGTCAGTCCAGTGTACTTCTTCACATCTTTGATGAAATGCATCTGATCATAGTAACCCGTGCTATAGGCCAATGAACCAAGACAATCCTTACGAGGATCAAATGGAGTTTTTAGGCTCTGAAAAAAACGAATCAACTGACAATACCGCTTTGGTGATATGCCCAAATACTCTTGAAACCTTCTTTCAATGGTCTTAGTGGAGATGTTGAGTTCTGTTGATAGATCTCTGATTTTCACGCGACCATCAGATTGAATTATACGTTGAGCGATATGGTCAAACAATTCGTTTTCTTGTCTTTTGGAACTGAAAAGTTTCTTAGTGAAATAGTCATTGACAAGTGCCACTTGACCAACGTGCTTCTCCGCTCCCAATAGTTGCTGCTCTAGCTGCTGTATGTCAGTTCCAAATAGATACTCTGTAGGAATAGACTGATCGATAGTATCCGTGAGGGGGATATCCGTAAATCTATACAGCCCTTGGGGCATAAATCTCACTGCTAAGAGCACCTCACCTGTTATTTTTACATATTGAGGGCGCGTCTTTAGTCCAGCCACGTGGCTTTTACAAATCATGGCATCTTGACTTCCCGCATTAAACCTCCTCTCTATTTTGTGCATAGTGAAAATAAGTTCCACGGTATTGTCGGGTACGATCAGGTGATCTCTACCTCGAAACTCAGGGCAATGGGAGAATCGCTCCATCCAGACACAATCGATGTACTTGCTTAAGGCAGGACTAACAGGGTAGGATGTGTAATGCCTATGCCTATTTGAATAATCTGTTGCGGACATTGACTTGAATGTACGGAATAACCACTCTGATGTTAGTTTTGCTTGCATGACCGGCCATCATGACTGTCGAATGGACTTGATTGGTGCTCTAGCATGTAATAGTTTTGGCACAGCAATCTCAATATACACTTCACACGGCTGGCCTTTTTTTAAACGCTGACAAGTAGTAAAAACGGCGATTAAACACCTTTAAAGGGAAATGTCGGGTTAATGTCAGGTCTAATTCAAGCTATTGTATTGCCAAGATATCGACCTTCGCCTAGTCTTGTCAAAAAAAGAAAATGGAACAACTCAAACAACCGCAACTAGGACAAACAATTCTTAACCTAAGACAGCTCAAGAAGCTCACACAAGAGGAGCTGGTCGAGCAGTGTAATATCAATGTGCGCACACTGCAGCGTATTGAAGCGGGCGAAGTGACACCACGGGACTTTACCGTTAGGTCAATCCTGACAGCACTAGAATACGACATAGATCAGGTACAAAAGAGTATTGAGCAGAAGTCTGGTAATCGCAAACTGCAGATTGCTTGGATCGCTGGCGCTATCTATTTCATCCTAGGAGTGTTCGAAGTAGTGGCAGACTTTACTCGTTTCACCGAAGACCTACCCTTTTACTTCAATCTGGTCTATACCAGCATCAAATTAGCTACTGTCATCTCTTTCATATTCTTCATGATGGGCTTTGTGGTAGTTGGTGAGCAGTACAAAAGCTCAGTCGTCAAGATCGGTGCATGGCTGATGGCTGCTACAGTAGCTATCATGGGCATCTATGATATCATATCCCTATTTTCCCTTATGACCGAAGAGGAGTTTTGGCTGATCAAAGGTGGCGAAGGCGTCATGTTCGGCGCGGCGGATGTCGTATTTGGGATTGGGCTCTTTAAGCTTACAAAGGAACTCGGAAATATGGCTAAAGTAGCTGGTATACTGGAGATCGCTGCAGGGGTGATGTTCCTGACTTTCTTACTTGCACTTCCAGGCCTATTTGTATGGTCAGCTGCCATAGTGGTCGAGGTGGTGATCTTATATCAGTGCTATGACAAGCGCACCACATTAGGTTAGTAGTATCTCCTACCGGAACAAATGCCAAACGAGCGGACAGCACTGGTCAAGTCGCAGCACCTAATGCAGTCCTGCGTCGCTCGTACCTTTTGATGATTGGATACAGCAGTACTGAAAGTAGTATCAATCCTGTACCCCAATAAAACCCTGGGCTCATTTCTTCCTTTTCACCAAAAATAACAATGGCCAATAAGATACCATAGATGGGCTCCAAATTCACAGTGAGATTGACTGTAAACGGTGTAAGTCGGCGCATGATCTTGACAGAAATGGAGTATGCATACACGGTACAGACCAACCCAAGAATGAGGAGCCATAGCCAGTCCATCGATTGCGGTAGCACCATCTCCGCCATGCTACCTGACAGCAATAGAAAAAAGAAAATGGCGACAAAGGCACTCAGCATTTCATAGTAGGTGATCACAAAATGATCATGCTTGATCGTCAGTCTGGAATTGATAATCGTAAAGACAGCAGACAATAGAGCCGCCACTATGCCTACTACTAGCCCCCAGATATAGCGAACCTCGACATTGAAGATGATCACAATCCCGGCTATCGCAATGAGACCAAGAACAGGCTCAAACCATTGTAGCTTCTTTCCCTTGACCATAACAGGCTCTAGCAGACTCGTCCAAAGTGAGGTTGTAGCCATTCCCGCTAGGCTCACTGAGGCAGTCGACATACGTGCGGACTCAAAGAAGCAAATCCAATGCAGTCCGATCAACAACCCCGTACCTGCGATTTTAGTAATCTCTCGATTCCCAATTCTAAAACTGCCCCTTCTGATTAAGATTAAAAGGCCCAGTCCAATAAATGCAATGAGAGTTCGGTAAAGCACGACCTCCACAGCTGGCAAGGTGATCAACAACCCCAGTACTGCGGTAAAACCCCAAATGAGCACCGTAAAATGGAGCTCGAAATAGTCTTTTGCGGTAGCGCTCATCGAGGAACAGTGTGGTACATCACCAAGCCTATAAAAGAGAAGATGATATTAGGTATCCATATGGCCAATAGAGGAGGCATAGAACCTGCCTCCGCACTGGCACGGGCCATAATGAAGAAAATGATAAACACGAATGCAATCAGGAAGCCCAAGGCTATCTGGAAGCCCGCACCTCCTCTGGCTTTCCTAGCTGATACGATCACGCCAATGAAGGTAAGGATCACCACAGTGAAAGGTTGGGTGTAACGAACCAGCTTTTCTACAATGTACACAAGGGTGTCATCGGCACCTCTGGATTGCTGCAGCTCGATATAGTCAGTGAGTTCCGGCATGGTGAAAGTCTCATGCAGGTGATAGCTATTTTCAAAGTCTGACGGCCATATAGCGATGGTGGTATCCATCTCAAAGCCCTTCTCAAAGACTTCTCCCCCTTCAGTGAGCTTTCGTCGATTCCAGGCCTTCAGCTTCCACTTCAGAGTAGTCGAGTCCCAAGCCATCTGCGTCGCGAACATCTTCTCCTTGAGTTCGGTTCCTTCAAAGGTCTCCAATGTCACCCTGTAGCCAATATCGTTTTGATTACTGTACCGATCCATGTAGACATAATCCTGCGGTCCTACCTTAAAGTGGATGTTGCGCTCTGAGAAATAGTAAGCTCCCTTGATATAAGCCACCTCAAAGGCTACACGTTCTTTGTTAGCATTCGGAATGATCCAGCCGTTGAGTCCTAGGCTCATCGCTCCAATAATAATGGAGAATATGGCGTAGGGCCACATCATCCTGATAAAGCTTGTGCCACTGGCCAATATCGCCACGATTTCCGTGCGCACAGCTAGATTTGCCGTCACAAATACCACCGCTATGAAGGAGGTAATGGGTGTAAGCAGACTAGCTATGTAGGGGATGAAATTGAAATAATAGTTCAGTATCTCAGCCGCTCCCAGGTCATTCCGTATGAACTTGTCATTCTTCTCTGTGAAGTCAATGACCAGGATCACAAATACCAGAATAAGCACCACAAATACGAAAGTGCTTAAGAGCTTCTTTAAGATATAGCGATCAAGGATTTTCATCTAGAGTCTTCTGGACAGTTTGACAACCATCTCATTTTTCCAAACGGCAAAGGTATCGTTAAGTATATGCTTCCTCGCTTCTTTCACCAGCCAGAGGTAGAAGGTGAGATTGTGGATACTGGCAATTTGGGCAGCCAGCATCTCCTTGCTCACGACCAAGTGACGGAGGTATGCCTTGGTATGTTGAGTGCTGACATAGCCGCCCAGATTTTCATCTATAAGTGAGAAGTCATTTTTCCACTTCTCATTTCGCATGTTGATAATACCCTCTGAGGTGAAGAGCATTCCGTTTCTCGCATTTCTAGTTGGCATCACACAGTCAAACATATCTACGCCCAGGGCTATACACTCCAGGATGTTTTCTGGAGTACCCACGCCCATCAGATAGCGCGGCTTATCCTTGGGCAGGATAGCGCAAACTTGATCCGTATGATGATACATCTTCTCGGCAGGTTCGCCAACTGACAAACCACCAATGGCATTGCCCTCTCTGTTAGTAGAGGCCACATATTCAGCCGACTGCTTTCTTAGGTCATCATAAGTACTTCCTTGCACTATCGGAAATAGGGTTTGGCTGTAGCCGTACTTCCCCTCAGTCTGATCAAACCTATTAATGCACCGATCCAACCATCTATGGGTCATGTGCATCGATTTCTCAGCATATTCATAGGTGCTCGGATACGGAGGACATTCGTCAAATGCCATCATGATATCCGCTCCTATAATCCGCTGAATATCCATCACGTACTCGGGAGTAAAGTTGTGGCGCGAGCCATCAATGTGCGATTGAAAGACCACTCCCTTCTCTTTGATTTTGCGCGTACCCGCCAGCGAGTAGACCTGATAACCACCAGAGTCTGTCAGGATTGGCTTATCCCAACCGTTGAACTTATGTAGGCCACCAGCACCCTCCATAATCTCTAATCCAGGCCTTAAGTAGAGATGGTAGGTATTCCCCAGTATGATCTGAGCTTCTACGTCATCTTTCAGCTCGCGTTGGTGTACAGCCTTGACGCTTCCAGCCGTCCCCACTGGCATGAAGATCGGAGTTTCTATCTCTCCGTGATCTGTGGTGATTTTGCCAGCTCTGGCATTACTTTTCGTATCTGAATGTTGTAACTGAAAATCCATAAAGCGGCTGCAAAAATATCCCTTAATTCACAATAAAAGCGGGTAGTAAACATATCTTTGCCCGCGTCACAAGCCGACTATGATCAATATCCTCTCAGGTCTATTTTTAGCCTCCGTCGCTTATTTTTTAGTTCACTACACACTTCAACTCATTCGACTTTGGAAGTGGCGACCTATGAAAGCCAGCACCGAGGAGGAAGGTATCTCAGTCATCGTCTGCGCACGAAATGAGTACGGTAATCTCAAAAAACTAATACCACTGCTGCTTGATCAGGCATATGCCAATAAGGAGATCATCATAGTGGATGACAGGTCGAAAGATGAGACCTACGATTATCTACTTTCTCTACAGCCAAAAATTAAGTTGGTGCGAGTCGAGCATGTCCCGGATCACGCCAATGGCAAGAAGTACGGACTCACCCTCGGCATCAAAGCTGCCACAAATGATAGATTGGTCTTCACCGATGCAGACTGCTGGCCTACCTCAGATCAATGGCTCAGCCGTATGGCTGCTACATTTGATGAAGATACTAGTTTTGTGATTGGGTACTCCCAATACGCCAAGTCAAGTGGTTTGCTCAACCTTTTCGTGAGGTTTGAGACGATGATGACAGGATTACTCTACCTCCCAAAAGCAATTGCTAATAAGCCATATATGGGGGTGGGCAGAAACCTCGCCTACCGAAAGTCGTTATTCATGAAGGTGAAGGGATTTGGGCAAAAACTGAATGTGACAGGAGGTGATGATGACTTATTTGTAAATGCTCATGCCCGAAAGCTGAGCACCAAAGTGGATATAGGTTCAGATGCACTTATTCTTTCTTATCCCAAGACTACCTGGTCTTCCTTCTTTACACAGAAGAAACGCCACTTGTCCGTTGGCAAGTACTATAGGTCTGCAGACAAGTTACGTTTAGGATTTCATTCGCTATCGCAAATCACCTTTTGGTTGACATTTGCTATTTTAGCCATGATAGGTGCACCATGGCAAATTATGCTGGGTGGTTTCCTCATCAAGATGACCATGCAGGCTTGTTTAATGCTTTATACCGCCCGTAGAACGGGGGATAATTTTGATTTTTGGGTGTTGCCCTTACTAGACTTCTTTTATTCGGTATATATTGTTGTCATGGGTACACTAGCAAGCTTCTCTAAAAGAGTAAAATGGAGTTAGAACGAAATTTTTCTGAAAAAGCGCTTAAGGATTTTAAGCTCATTGATCTGGCTGTTGATCACGGGGATCAGCAGGCGTATGCTGATCTGATGAAGCGCTATAAGAAGCCTGTCTACCATATGATTCTTAAGATGGTTCGGAATGTCGATGACGCTGAGGACTTGACCATTGAGGCATTCGCCAAAGCTTTTAAGAACCTGCACAGGTTCAAAAAGGATTATACATTCTCTACTTGGCTCTTCCGCATCGCGACTAACAATGCGATAGACTTCATCCGAAAGAAGAAGTTGGATACGATGAGTCTCAACACTTCTTTTACAGACGATAGTGGAGAATCAGTCAATATAGACGTTGAAGATAAAAACCTCACTCCCGACCAATCGGCCATCAAGGACCAAAAAATCCAACTGGTCAGAATGTTCGTGGATAAGCTACCAGCCAAGTACCAGCGGCTAGTGAAGCTCCGGTACTTCGACGAACTGTCCTATGAAGAGATCGCCACAGCACTTGAAGCTCCCCTGGGTACTGTCAAGGCACAGCTTCATCGCGCACGCGAGCTGATGTATGAATTAGTTAAGGATAAGAAACAGCATATCTAGCACAGCTTGGAATTAATCAAGTCGTATTTCCCCGAGCTATCGCAAAAACAATATGGGCAGCTTGAAAAACTGCTGCCTCTATATCAAGAGTGGAATGCTCAAATCAATGTCATTTCTCGTAAGGATATTGACGAATTGTATACACGTCACGTACTTCATTCTCTTGGTATAGCTAAAGTCATTCAGTTCAAACCAAGCACGACTATTCTAGATGTGGGTACTGGTGGTGGATTCCCTGGCATCCCATTGGCTATCCTCTTTCCTGAGTCAGACTTTCACTTAGTCGACTCGATTGGCAAGAAAATCAAAGTAGTCAATGAAGTGGCCTCTGCTCTAGGTCTTGAGAATTTGACCGCTTCCCATCAAAGGGTAGAAAAAGTATCGGGCACCTACGATTTTGTAGTGAGTCGAGCCGTTACCCGAATGAAGCCCTTCATCCACTGGGTTCACCAAAAGATTAAAACGGAAGGGAATAACGATCTTGCCAACGGCATCCTCTACCTCAAGGGTGGCGACCTAGCAGAAGAAATGAAAGAAGTAAAAAGACCTTGGAGCGAATACCTGCTAACCAACTACTTCAGTGATCCATTCTTCGAAACCAAAAAGGTGATCTATGTTCCTTTTGGGTAGACTCTTGAAACAGAGCTTGGACATCAGCAATCCTAGGTTTTGGTATGCGCGTTAACGGACTCGTGGCTCCACTACGCGGTAGCTGTCTCTCATCAGGACGACAGTTGGAAGCGTACGAACCCTGTTAGGCCCAATTTGCAGTTTCGAGCTCCAAGATCGGCTGATAATGCTTTTGATTATTGGTCACTAAAGTCAACTCATTAGCCTTCGCGATTCCAGCAATCAATAAATCTGCTGTGCCAATAGTGATACCTATTTCTCTGAGTTGGGCATAGATATTTGCAGAGTTGCTAAGCGAAATCGTTGATAGCTTAATCACCTCACAGGTTGATATGAAAAGCTCAAACTGACTAATCTGCTTCACAGCTTTTCTGAAAACTAACCCTGAAAGAATCTCAAAATAGGTTATTTCACAAATAGTGATTTTAGCATGCCCCTTGAGGTATTTCTCAAAGTTCTTAGCCACATGTTCATCTCCTTTCAAGAAGTACGAAAGGATGTCGGTATCGATTAGGCTCTTAGTCAAAAGTTGGGAATCCGTTTGTTGCCATCACCTCTCCGTTGGTGGAGATCAGTAGTAAGCTCATCTAAATCTAACTCTTCGAAAATTCCGCTAAAGGACATAGGAGATTTCACTATTGTAAACTCCCTCTCCAAATCTTCCAAATAAGAGTGAAGATCGTTTAGTTGATCATCCGATAAGTGCTTTATCTTATTCAGGATCACGCTTCTAAGACGTTCCTTTCCTACCATGATCTAAAATTAGCTAATTTTCATCTTGAATTATAATTGATCGACTAAAGCATTGCTGTAGTGAAATACCATTCATAATACTATTGACGCATACCAGACTGCCAACATGTTTCGTATCCTCACGAAACACCCCGATGATCAGGTTTTGAGAAAAGATCAACCTCTCCAAAAGGCATCTTTCGACAGCATCAACAGCATTGTCAAATCTGTGGATAACTTTTAAGCTCTGGTCTCCCACCAAGCCCTCGAATTATTTAAATTCGATCAGTGTTGCACTAGCGATTAATTCCTCTCCATGTACCTGATCTTCGATACCGAAACCACCGGTTTACCTCACAACTATTCCGCACCAGTCACAGACTCGGACAACTGGCCAAGGATGGTTCAGATTGCCTGGCAACTACATGGGTCGAAAGGAGAGTTGCTCGAAAATCACAATCTCATCGTCAAGCCTGAAGGGTACACCATCCCCTTCAACGCGCAAAAAATACATGGCATCTCCACAGAGCGAGCGCAAAAAGAGGGGCATGATCTAGTAGAGGTACTCGAGAAATTTACTTTGGCCGTTGAGAAGGCGGATTGGGTGGTCGGTCACAACATAGAGTTTGACAATAATATAGTCGGAGCTGAGATGGTTAGAGGTGAAGTAACCTCTCCCCTTCTTGAGAAAGCCACCGTAGATACTGCCAAGGTTTCGATCGACTACTGTCAGCTCCCAGGCGGTATTGGCGGTAGGCTCAAATCTCCAAAGCTCATCGAGCTACATGAGAAGCTCTTCGGAGTAGGTTTTGGTGACGCCCACGATGCAGCCTATGATGTAGCTGCGACAACCAAATGCTTCTTTGGGTTAGTATCCGAACAAGTGGTCAAGCCATTTGACGATACTCCGTACAAAGACATTATATATGAGGAGCCCGATCTTGATCTGGCCAATTTTACCCAACAGCAAGCCAAGTCAGGCAGCACCTCGGATGAGACCAAAGTCGCAGTTGAAGACCTTACCTCTCCATTTGTGCATCTTCATGTTCACTCTCAGTACTCCGTGCTGCAAGCGGTACCCAACATCAAGGGACTGATAGCCAAGGCCAAGGAGTTCGATATGCCTGCCGTAGCGTTGACCGACCTGGGCAATATGTTTGGTGCGTTCCAGTTTGTATCCGAAGCTGCTAAGAATGATATCAAAGCGATTGTCGGGGTTGAATTTTTTGTGGCCGAAGAGCGGCAAAAACTAAAGTTCACAAAGGATAACCCTGACAAGCGATTCAACCAAGTATTGATTGCCAAGAACAAGAATGGCTACCACAACCTAGCCAAACTGAGCTCCATGGGCTACATAGAGGGACTTTATGGCAACTATCCAAGGATAGACAAAGAACTCATCCAAACATACAAGGAAGATGTTATTGCGCTAACGGGAAGTCTGTCCGGTGAAATTCCCAACCTTATCCTCAATGTGGGCGAGACACAAGCAGAGGAAGCGTTCCAGTGGTGGCATGAGCTCTTCAAGGATGATTTCTATGTTGAGTTGATTAGGCATGGGCTCGAAGAGGATGAACATGTCAACCAGGTACTACTGTCTTTTGCCAAGAAATATGGTGTCAAGTGCATAGCTGCCAATGACGTCTATTATCTGAATCAGAAAGATAGCACGGCGCATGATGTGCTGCTTTGCGTCAAAGAAGGAGAATACCAAAGCACACCGATAGGTCGAGGCAGGGGATTCCGTTATGGATTCCCCAACGACCAATTCTATTTCCGATCTCAGGAGGAGATGAAGAAGCTCTTTGCGGATATACCTGAGTCTATCGTCAACCTAGAAGAGCTGGTCAATAAAGTTGAGAGCTATAAGCTTGCCAGACCCGTTCTGCTACCCAAGTACAACATCCCTGAAGAATTCCTCGACCCAAAGGATGAGGAAGACGAAGGTAAGAGAGGTGAAAACGCCTACCTCAAGCATTTGACTTATGAGGGTGCCAAGAAGCGCTATCCAGAGCTTACCGATGAGATCAGGGAACGGCTAGATTTCGAGTTAGCTACGATTGAGAATACTGGTTACCCGGGCTATTTCCTCATCGTACAGGATTTCACTAATGAAGCGCGCAAAATGGGTGTGGCAGTAGGTCCCGGACGTGGGTCAGCTGCTGGTTCGGCGGTCGCCTACTGCATTGGCATCACCAATGTGGATCCGATCGCATATGATCTACTGTTTGAGAGATTTCTTAACCCTGACAGAGTATCCCTTCCTGATATTGATATTGACTTTGATGATGAGGGTCGCGATAAAGTGATCCGCTATGTTATCGATAAGTACGGCTACAATCAGGTAGCCCAAATCATTACCTACGGCACCATGGCTGCCAAGTCATCCATTCGTGATGCGGGCAGGGTGCTCGAATTGCCCCTTTCGGATACGGACGCTATCGCAAAACTAGTGCCTGAGCGTCCAGGAACTACCTTGACCAAAGCCTTCAAGGAAATCAAAGAGTTGGTTGCTATTAGCAAGGGTACAAACCTAGAAGCAAAGGTCCTTAACCAGGCAACTGTCCTAGAAGGTTCCGTTAGGAACACCGGTACGCATGCCTGCGGAGTGATCATATCGCCTGATGACCTGACCAAGTACGTACCCGTAGCTACCTCCAAGGATGCAGATCTGCTCATCACACAGTTTGACAATAGTGTGGTGGAAGATGCGGGTATGCTTAAAATGGACTTCTTGGGTCTCAAGACCTTGTCGATTATCAAGACGGCAATCATTCTGATACAGGAGCGACACGGCATTCAGCTCGATCCGGATGAGATTCCACTAGATGATCAGAAGACCTACGAACTCTATCAGATGGGCCATACCAACGGCACCTTCCAGTTTGAGTCGCCGGGCATGCAGAAGCACCTGCGTGCGCTCAAACCTGACCGGTTTGGTGACCTGATAGCGATGAATGCACTCTACCGCCCCGGACCGATGGAGTACATTCCTAACTTCATCGAGCGCAAGCACGGACGGGAGCAGATCAGCTATGATTTGCCGGATATGGAGGAGTTCCTATCGGAAACCTATGGCATTACTGTCTATCAAGAGCAAGTGATGTTGCTATCGCAAAAACTCGCCGGATTCACCAAAGGTGAGGCCGATGTACTGCGTAAGGCGATGGGTAAGAAGCAGCGTGCGGTACTGGATAAGATGAAGCCCCAGTTTATCGGGCAAGCCAAGGAGAAGGGCCATGATGAAGAGAAGCTAGAGAAGATCTGGAAGGACTGGGAGGCATTTGCGGCCTATGCCTTCAACAAGTCTCACTCCACCTGCTACTCGGTAGTCGCGTATCACACCGCCTATCTCAAGGCCAACTACCCCGCTGAGTACATGGCGGCTGTGCTGACTCACAACCAGAGCAACATTGAGAAAGTGACCTTCTTTATGGAGGAGTGCCGCAACCAAGGCATCAAGGTTCTTGGCCCGCACGTCAACGAATCTGGTATATTCTTCAAGGTGAATAAAGCCGGAGAAATCCGATTTGGGCTGGGTGCTATTAAGGGTACTGGTGAATCCGCCGTATCCGAAATCATCAGAGAGCGTGATGAGAACGGCCTTTACAAAGACATCTTTGACTTTTCAATGCGCGTCAATCTTAGAGCTGTCAACAAGAAGACTTTTGAAGCCTTGGCTATGTCTGGAGCTTTTGACTGTTTCGAAGGGGTACATCGTAGACAGTACATCGCCAATGATGAAGGAGAAGCCAGCCTGATAGAGAAGGCCATCAAATATGCCAACAAGATGCAGTTGGAAGCTGAGAGTGCACAATCATCTTTATTTGGTGGTGACTCAGGTATGGATCAGCCGGCTCCAAAGATCACTCCGGTAGAGCCTTACGGTAAGATCGAAATGCTCAACATCGAGAAGGAAGTAGTCGGACTCTATATATCAGGGCATCCACTTGACCAATATAAGTTTGAGATCAAGCACCTCTGCAATACTTCCGTCAAGCAGCTCAAGGACCTTGATAGCCTCAAAAGTAAAGGCCGCATTACGGTAGGTGGTGTCGTGACTGCTGTATCTCATCGGATCACCAAGACTGGAAAGCCTTATGGTGTGATGACACTCGAGGACTATGACGACTCGATGGAGTTCTTCATGTTTTCTGATAAATACGTCAACTTCAAGCAATATCTCGAAACGGGATGGTTCCTCTACCTAAAGGGGACGGTGAAGCCAAGATGGAAGCGAGAAAATGAGTTTGAATTTAGTATCGATGATATGGAGTTGCTTGGTGAGGTGCGTGAAAAAATGACTAAGGGAATAGAGCTGAGGATGCATTTGCAAGATGTGAGTCCAACATTCGTGGATCAACTGACCAGCTTGACCGAAGAGAACCCTGGCAACTGCTTACTTCGACTGAATATTCTCAGTGATTTTGAAGGTGCGCCGATCCAACTCGATCTACTATCAAGAAAGGCTCGGATCAACCCTACCAACGAACTGATTGAACGTCTGGCAGGTATGGAAGAATTGAGTTATCGCGTAATCAATTGATCAGCAATTACTTATCCAATAACTCATCCCGATTGTCTTACTGATTACATATGAAAGAACATTAATATGATCAACTGCGAACAAAAAAATCTCTAATTTCGTTGATCAATCAGAAGTACAATTAGAACTAATATTTAAGGCAAAAAAATGGCGAAAGCACTAGAAATCACGGACAGCAACTTCAACGACATACTCAATAGCGACCAACCTGTATTGGTTGATTTTTGGGCAGAATGGTGCGGACCTTGTAAAATGATCGGACCTATCGTGGAAGAGCTTGCGGGTGACTATGATGGAAAAGCTGTCATCGGTAAAGTAGATGTAGATTCTAATCCTGAGGTATCAGCAAAGTTTGGAATCAGAAGTATCCCCACCTTACTCGTTTTCAAAAACGGAGAGGTAGTAGATAAGCAAATTGGAGCTGTACCTAAAAACGTACTAGCTCAAAAGCTCGACGCACAGATGGCATAAGCCTATTTCGTTATCATAGATATTCAAAGCCTCGTCGCAAGACGGGGCTTTTTGCGTTTCAGGTGTTCTTGAAATGACGATAGCCCAAACCGCTCATTCGAAGGAAAAACATCAATATCCAATACAACCATTTGTAACATTTGGCACTCTATTTGATATAACGGTCTCAACTCAAAACTCAATCCTATGAAAACATTTCATCTATTCCTTATCGCAGTGTTTGTAGGCACAGGAAGTGTCCTTGCTCAAGAAGTTACTATTAGCCCCGACTCAGTAATGAAGACCCGCGCAATCAAGATGGAGTTCTTCTCTCCGCTGAATGGCAATCTTACTTTCGGGTACGAACAATACATCAAGAACTTTACAAGTATCGAAGCTCGCCTGGGTATCATCGGTCTTGGCCGTCAAGATGTGATTACGCAAAGAGAAACCGGCTTCTTTTTGAAAGTTGGGCCCAAGTTTAAGCTGAAACCTGACTATGCTCAAAAAGGCACCTACGGAACGCACCTGCTAAGAGGAGGTTATATCCGCCCCGAGGTAGCATTTGGCACTTTTAGTATTGATCAAGATCCATTCGATGGGCCGTCAAGCAATGATCAAGCAAACTTCTTTAGCCTCATGATCAACTACGGCAAGCAGTACATCCTCGGTGATATTATGACGCTCGACTGGACTATCGGGGTGGGCTATGGCTTCTCCAATGAGGATGATTTGAGCTACTACTATGGCAATGTCATTGGCGATGGTAGTTATCCTATAGCCATCAATGGTGGGTTTACGCTGGGTGTGCTATTGAAGTAGCAATAAGAATTAACGAAGATTCTCATGTAGGTGACCTAAACCTGCGAACTAAGAAAGTCAAAAACAATGTCATATCGTAGTGCAACGGAGATATCTTGCTACGCAAACAGTGCTCACGTTTCTGAGCCTTCATCTATCGGATAAGTAGGTTTCTCTCTGACGTTCGAAACAACATTATTTTTGACTTTCTTAGTTCTAGCGGATGCCAAAATAATCTGGGGCATACTCCACAAAGACATCCCGGCGCTGAAACAGGATTTACTCCAAATCAAAGGACAGTACTAGTCCTAGTAAACTCCATTACTACCGCTGACAAATATTCCTATACGGACAATATCCGCACGTCCTCAAATCATCCGTCTGAATAAAGGGCACCTCCCGATCGTAAATCTCAGCCAACAGCCCTGTTAGTTGATTTTTGTACTCTGGCAGGTAAGTCCGCATATCGGAGAGCGTACCTCCACCCTTCCAGGAAAGCTGCGTGCTAAATCCCTCCAAGAACATCTCTCTGATGTTGAATAGACCTGGCTCAATGGGTAAGTCCTCTCCATGCTTGTGCTGGTAAAGCATCGCGTAGAAGAACAACTGGAAAGCCGCCTTGTTGCGCTGGCGGTCCTTTGGATCAAATAAAGAGGCCAGCGTGCCCACCCCACGGTTGTCCGCGCCGGATTTATAGTCGATAATCCTTACTTGTCCATCCTTCTGATCAATGCGGTCAATGATGCCCTTGATGTTGACATCATAAGTTTGATCATTGGCCTCCACATCTAGTTGCAGCTTGTAGCCTTGTTTCTCGTCTCCTTCTAACACCACCACTTCAAATGGTGCATGGACTTCATCGTGATCCAGTACCTTCAAAGCATATTTTCTCACCAAAGCTGCCATCACGATATTACGACCTTCGATCTCAAATCGGCCACCTTTCTTCACATGATAGTAGTTGCGGAAAGCAATGCGGATGGCTTCATCCACTGAGGACTTCAGCTTGAAAAAGTCAGCAGGCTCTACTAAAGCAGGCTTCCTCTTGGTGATGGCATCCTCGTATAACAGCTCCATGGTTTTGTGAAGTATGTTGCCAAACATGGCTGCATCTAGCTGCTCCTGTACCTCATCCTCCTCAAAAAGTCGCGCTACATAGCGATAGTAAAATCTCAATGTACAGCTAAGGTAAGTATTGATCGCCGAGGGTGTGAATGCTCGCCCACCTTCACCGGTATATTTCACAAGTTGCGCCATCACCTGATCATCCTTAAGGATCTCAATCTCTTTGGCTGATCGGGGCTTTATCGGCTGTGTCACTGTATCGTGCTGGACCTCATGCGCGCTCTCGATCTCCAGCTGTCGTACAAATCGACTAATCTCGCCGCTTTGACCAAACTCCGCTTGGGTATTATAGTAGAAGCGGACATTCTTGGCACGCTGGATCAAGCGGTAAAACAGGTAGGAGTAGATAGCATCCTGCTGCTGGAAAGTTGGTAGCCCAAAGGCACGTCTGATGTTAAAAGGAATGAAGCTGCCCTTCTGAGCCGTATCCGGAAAGCTGCCTTCATTCATGCTCAGGATGATCACATTCTCAAAATCCAGATTACGGGTCTCAAGCACACCCATGATCTGCAATCCCTTCAGCGGCTCACCGGAGAATGGAATCTTCACCGCCCGAGCGACTTGCCTGAATAGCTTAGAGAAAGTGTCCATTGATACCTCTGAGGTTTGGAAGCTTAAAATCTCGTCGAGTCTTGTCAGTACCTTATGAAAATGGAAGAAATACTCTCGCTCCAGCTCAAACCCTGACTGCAATTGTTCATAAAGTAGCTTCACTACCTTGTCGAGGTAGGTCGCCATGGATTTTCCGGTAGGCACCTCGCCAAATACCACGGCCAGCACAGGATCCTGCTTCTCCCTGATCTCCTCCTCCGGCACCTGTATGACATTCTCCTTCTTGATCCGTGCCGTAAGATCGGCTATCGCACCGCTCCCCAACTGCTGCAAATAAGGATGCCCGAGCACCTCCAACAGCGGCTTATAATAGTACAACGTCTTCAAGTCATGCGCCTGACGCGCACTTTGCTGCACCTGCATCAGGCTCTCCAGCAGGCTATAAAGCGGCGTGTCCTTCAGCGGATAACCCATCGTCACATTAAGCGCTCCGATCTCCGCTGGCATTGAACTCAGCGTCGGAAAGAGCATCTGCTCCTGCGGCAGGACGACCACCGTTTTCTCTCCCCTATCGGGAAACTGATTGATCAGGTCTTTGAGATAAAGTCCCGCATTTTTTGCTTGCGCCACTTGTAGGGGTACCCCAATCGCTTCCATCTTTTTCTCGGTCTGGAAGCTTGAAGCAAAGCGCTCATCGAAGGTCTTACCCAGGATAGGATCTTTCTGGTACTGGCGTAGGTAGTTGCCTGCTTCCTGGCCATGATCGGCCAGGTAATAGTCATCACAGTCCCAGTACACCTTGGCTCCTGCTTCACCGACAAAGTACTTGAAGATCTCCTCCTCCGCAGGGGTCAGTGCATTGAATCCCGCGAAGATGACTTTGTCAGGCTTGGGTTGGAATTCCTTGTTTTGAATCGACTCAACAACCCTACGATAGATCAGACCCTGATAGCCCCAGCGCTTTTGGATGATCTTGGCAATGAAGTCCTCATAGACAGGCAAGAGTATCTTCCATGTTCGGAGAAACTGCTGCTGACCGGGCTTGGATTCCGGTAGGAAGCTGGCCCAAAACGACTGGATTGCCTGGCGGTCTTCCTCATCCAGGAAGTAGAACGTCTCGTCCAACTCCTTTTGCGACTTGATACCCTGGAATATCTGCTTGGGCGAAACCAGCGACTGGTCGACATCCTCAAAATCCTTGAGCAACATGTCACCCCAGAAATAGAAGCGATCAAACCCCTCCTCACTTTGTTGCACCTTGGTGAAGGAATTGTACAGCTCAAAAATCAAATTGAGTGGGTCAGCCAACTGGAGGTCGGTGTACTGATACACAAACTCCTCCATGCTCAGCACCTTGGGTGACCAAAGCGCCCGCTTGGCCTTCAGTGCCAGCTCCTTTTGAAAGAATAGGCCCGCACGACGGTTGGGGAAGACCACCTGGTAGTTGGCGAGCTCATCCACGTGCTCCAGCAGTCGCGTGGCTACATCTCCTAAAAATGATCCGCTCATAGCTTGACTGCCGTTTTATCGCCCAAATAATAGAGATAACCTTCGACTGACTGGAACCCCAACTCCCGCAAGAGCTCCATATAACCCTGCACCTGCTTCTGATCCGCTGACTTGGGCTGCCCTGTTTTAAAATCGACTACCGTGGCATGTCGTCCATCGATCATCACACGGTCGAGTCGCCTTTGATCACCCTCGGTCGTCAGGAGCCCTACTTCATTGTGCACCTCACGCCCCGCACGATACCAGTCCTGGATCATCGCATCCTCACAAAGGGACACCATGAGTCCATGAAGTTCCTGATTGATCTCTTGCGTCAGACCATACTTCCAGTTTAAGTTCTCCAATGATCGCTCCATGTCGGAAAGCACATTCATTTCCGATAGGACCTCATGCACGAGCACGCCATAGGAGATTTGATTCATGCGCGACGCATCGAAGACATCCTTACCAGAAATGCGTATCGAAAGCATCTCTCGCCAGGACGAGGTGGGGAAGATGGTGGGAGCGCTGAGCTCGGTTGGTTCAGGTTTATCCGATCGATGGGGTAGCGCCCCGATCTGAAGCTGATTGTCCTTGAGGTCAGGCTCCAGTGCACAGTAGAGTATGTCCGCAGTGGTCTTGAGCCCTTGTGGATTGGTCGGCAATGGCGCGTTGATCCAAAGCACTTGCTCCGCTCTGGTGGTTGCCACGTAGATCAGGTTGAGATTGTCGAGGTAGGCATTGGACTGCTCAGCCAGATAGTCCATCGCAAAATGGGTAGACTGCAATGCCGCGGTGTACTTCAGGGGCAACAATGACTGCTGATGTGTGATATACTCGTCATGTACCCAAATCATGTTATCAAAGGTCGTCTCATGATCTAGTGTCCAATCGAAGAACGGCAAGATCACCACCCCAAATTCCAATCCTTTGGCCTTGTGGATGGTCAATACCTCCATGGCATCAGTGGCCTGCTCCGAGGGAAGCGTGCGCTTGTAGCCTCTCACGTCCCACCAGGTCATAAACGACTGCAAGTCGCCCTTCTCCGTACCACTAAAGTCCAGCACTGCATCCTGAAAAGCATGTAGATATGCCACTTCGTCCGTCCATTGATTTAACCCAAACATGGCAATCAGCTCCTCTATCAGCTCATAGACCGGCAGTCGCAGCAAGGTGTGCTTGTTTGTGACAAAGTCCGCCGGAAGTAACTCCTCAGGATTTGCTTTGAGCGTGACACTTGAGACGAGCGACCCATCAAGGCCTTCCTTCCCCAGATAGGTCGTGATCACCTCGGTCAAAGCAATCTTGTCGCGATCATTGAGCAAATACCTGAAGATGCTCATCAGTAACTTGACGATTGTCGAATTTCTGAGATAGAGGGCCTCCGCAGACACCACATCGTAGCGATATCCATCACCATTGTCCGCTTCCCCTGCTTTCATGAAAGCATTGACCAAGTGCTGGGCTTCACTGTTAGACCTTACCAGAAAGGCGATTTCTGATAAGCCATAGCCAGCATCCTGTAGTCGCCTGACCTGCTCGATGGCTTTCTCAGTCGTTTGTTCTTTGAAAGTGACACCCTTTTCCTTTTCGATAAAGGTCACTTCGATATTTCCGACAGCACTGGTCTCGACGGGCTTGTCCTGGAAGGCTTCTCCATAGGCTGTCTGGAGCTGATCGTACTTGGAGAGCAGGGCCGTTCGCTGATTTTCCGGTAGGTCGATACCCTCCAGCGCATGGACGAAAGCGGCATGCGCCAACTGCGGTAGCTGGGTGTACAGGCTGTTGTTGAAATCGATGACCGTGCCCGAACTCCGGCGGTTGCTGACGAGGTTCTTCACCTCGAGGATGGACTGGTCTACCTCCTGCTCGATCTTGTGCAGCAGTATCTCCCAGTCGCCACCGCGCCAGCGATAGATGGACTGCTTGACATCCCCCACCACCATATTGAAGTTGCCACTCGCCAGACTGTTGAGCACCAGCGGCTTGAAGTTTTCCCACTGGAAGCCAGAGGTGTCCTGAAACTCGTCGATCAGGAAATGGTAATAGCGGTTACCAACCTTTTCATAAATGAAAGGCGCGTCATTGTCCCGAATGACACCTTGCAGGAAGTCCGGCAGATCTGAAATCAGAATCACCTCATTTTCGTCGCGGAAGTGAGCGACCTTCTCCGCCAGATTTTGAAGAATGCCTAGCGTAAATAAGTAGCGACTCAGCTCCTGGGCCGTGTAGTAGTCTTTGGCATGCTCCTGCATGAATTGATGCAGCGAGAGCAGCTCTGGAAGTAGTTTGTCAACGACTAACTGATGGAGCACCTCTTTCTGCGGGTCCTTCTTGGCGTACCATTTCTCAGCATCTACCATGGCCGCCAGTACTCTGGCTCCAGCTTCCTTAACATCGCCAGCCGCCAGACTATAGATGTAGCCAGCGATCCCACCCTTTTTGTACGAAAAGCTATCTACTCCAAAGCCAGCTTGCTCAATACTCACGACGATACGTGCCGCCTTGGCCTTCATCTCTGATAAGAAGCTGTTGCGTGCAGCATTGAGCTGCTTCTGGATCGCAAGTATTTGTTCTTTGTTAATCTCACCAGTCAGGTCTAGGCCAAGTCGCTTGTACTCTTCGCTGAAGAGCTTACTGCCAAGCTTGACGATCTCACCTTTGATATCGTAGGACTTACCTTCAAGCAGTCGCTCTTCTGAAAAACGAATCAGCCACTTCGCCAACTGCTTATCATCCTGCAAGGTCTCAAACATCACATTGATCGACTCATCCAGCACGCGCTCCACATCCATCTCGATCTGGAAGCCTCCCTGCAGCCCGATCTCACGGGTAAAGGTCTTGATGATCCGGTGAAAGAAAGTGTCAATCGTAGTGACCGCAAAAAACGAATACTCATGGAGCAGCCGCTTGAGCACAACGCCTGATCTTTCGACGATCCAGGCTTCTTTCTCTCGTAATTCCTGAGCCAGCTCCGCCACCAGCGCATGATCATTCTGCGCCATTTTTTGCAGGAAAAGCAGGATGCGACTCTTCATCTCCTCCGCGGCTCTATTGGTAAACGTCACCGCCAGGATGTGCTTGAAATAGTCGGGTGCTTGCAGGCTCAGCTTCACATAATTCCTCGCCAGGGTATAGGTTTTCCCCGAGCCCGCAGAGGACTTATAGATGTGGAAGGGGGCTTCTGACGTTAAGAGATTGGTGGTTGGCATTTGCTAGCTAAAGCTAGTGGAAAATGGGGTGGGGTTGATGCTACAGAATGATGAAAATATTAGATCAAATCTAGCTCAAGAGAAAGTTCGTTTTCGTACAGTCTAACTCGAAAAATACTCATTTCTAGGTATTGTTTGGGCTATAGGGAAACGATAAATTGTTTGTTAGTCAAGAACTCGTGAATTATCTGACTATTAATGGTTGTAGACGGATATTTTAATAATGTAGAAATGACTCAAAATCATAGACGTCACTCATAAAGTATGATCTAGTGATGTCAAATGTGGTCTGTCAAGACTAAAGCATGATAGCAAAATTAATGATTATAATATATGCCATATAAAGACCTTCATGACGAGCCCTTTGACCCTGGAACGCTAGCAAAACTAGAAATATTTGAAGATTATGCTAAAGCATGGATTCCAACTTGGGTAATGTCTTCCGCTACCGAAATTTGCATTTTTGACTTTTTCGCTGGAACTGGATTTGATAAAAATGGTATTCCAGGGAGTCCAATTAGATTACTACAGAAGATTAAAGAACAAATTGGCAACATATTTCAGAATAAAGTCCAAGTCAAAGTTTACTTCAACGAATATGATGAAGAAAAATTCAAACTTCTCTCGACTGCCTGTGAAGACTACCTAAGTGAGAACCCTGCTGTTGACCGTGGAATTCATTTGAACTTATTTAATGAGGATTTCGAGGAACTCTTCCCAAGTTTGCTTGACCTAATTAAGAAGAATCCATCTCTACTTTATCTTGATCAAAATGGTATAAAATTTTTGGCTCCAAAATACTTAACACAGTTTGAAAATATCACGGGAACTGACTTTCTATATTTTGTGTCATCATCCTATTTATGGCGATTTGGGGATAGTAAGGAATTTAAATCATATATCGATATTGACTTAAAACAGGCAAAGGAAAATCCCTACCGGCTAATTCATAGGTCGCTTCTTGATCAAATAAGACTGAAGGTTTCAGATAAATCTGATTTAAAATTATATCCGTACACAATTAAGAAAAAATCAAACATCTACGGAATTATATTCGGCGCAACCCATCCTAGAGCCGTAGATAAGTTCTTATCAATTTCTTGGAACCGAAATAAAATAAATGGAGAGGCCGATTTTGATTTAGACGATGATCAATCCAAAGCTCAGCTAGGTCTATTTGGTGAAAAAAACTTAACCAAAATAGAGACATTTGAAAATTTGGTCAGAGAGAAGATTCTATCAAAAGAAATAGTTGACAACTTCCAACTACTTAATTTTACCTTTAGCCAAGGACATATTGGAAAGCACTCTTCTGATTTATTGAAGAAAATGAAAAAAGCTAAAGAAATTGATTTTGATGGGAGTTCTCCATTGGTAACGTATGACAATGTCTTTAAGAAAGGAAGAAGGGTTGTTTATCAAGTTTTAAGGTAATGAAGAAATCGAAAATCGAATGGACTGAAGCTACATGGAACCCTTCTACAGGATGCAACAAGGTATCTGCGGGTTGTAAGAATTGTTACGCTGAAACTATGGCAAATCGCTTGCAAGCTATGGGAACACCTGGGTATGAGAACGGATTTGATTTTACAATTATGCCTGATAGGCTAGAGATTCCTGTTAAAACTCGAAAACCAACTAAGTATTTCGTTAATTCCATGAGCGACCTATTTCATGAGGATATGCCTTTTGAATTTCTTGATCGGGTCTTTGATATCATCAAAAAAACTCCTCGACATACCTATCAGATACTCACTAAGAGAGAGGATCGCCTAAAAAAGTACTTTATGGATTGTAAAGTTCCAGACAATGTTTGGCTTGGTGTCAGTGTGGAAAATCAAAAGACTAAAAATAGAATCGATATTCTAAGAGCTATCAATGCAAAAACTAGATTCCTTTCTCTCGAACCTTTGTTGGAAGATTTAGGAGAACTTAATTTCGAACAAATACATTGGGTAATTGTAGGAGGTGAAAGCGGCCATAAAGCAAGACCGATGAAACAACAATGGGCCGTCTCAATCCAGGAGCAGTGTGATAAACAAGAAGTTTCATTCTTTTTTAAACAATGGGGCACTTGGGGTTCAGATGGTGTCAAAAGAAGTAAAAAAGCAAATGGACGGTTATTGTTGGGGAAAGAGTGGAATCAGGAGCCTGAATTACAGCTAGTGAGGTAATTGAAAAAAATATACCCCCAACTCTGGCGCAAGCGTCCGCTTGTGACATATCGAAGGCAGAAATGATAAAATTACTCTCAGCCAGACAAAACAATCAAAAATCAATCCTATCGACATCTCAACTGCGTGCAGAAAGCACAAGCGGACGCTTGCGCTAGATCAAGAGTAAATTATGTATTGAAAAAACAATAGGCATAGAAAAAATTCCTATGCCTATAAAAATAAATTTTATGCCTATCGCTTTCCCAACCGATAGGCATAAAATTTACGGCTTCTGGTAGGTGGCTACTTTTTGCATTGATTTTTGATAGACCTTGGTCTATGGCACCCACCCTATCCTGAGTTTGCAACTCAGGATATCAACTCATCCTAGGAGCCTGTCGGACTTAAAAGAATAAAGACCAAAAAGTGATGAAAATCGACTTTTAAGGTCTCCAGAGTTCAATATTCATAGGAGAAAAGCAATTTGTGCTGAATATGAAATTCTCAGAGCGTTAAAATGATAAGCCCGACAGACTCCTAGCAAATCGAAATTATCCAAATAGAACTAAAATATGCCATTTGATTTTGGAGCAGGGGCTAATCTTCAGAAAGAGTATCATCGACTGAAGAATCAAATCAACAAAGAAAGGGCGCCAAAGAAATTGCTGAGTCGAACTTTTTTATGACCAGGAAATGGACATGAAAGATGGGTCCAACTTATCATAAACTTATTAACTTCAAACAAGCAGAACGTTAACAAATGAAATCTCAAGCTGGCAATAGTGTACTGTGGTTTTTGGTTGGTTGCCTGGCACTCGTGGAAACCATCATAGGCGTACTGGGGAATCAATTTAAATCTTCCCCGTATTTCGGCTATTGGCTACTGACCTTTGCATTTATTTCCCTGCTAGTGGTTCTGGGTGCTCTGTTAATCATGTTTTTCAAGAACCCTCAATTTCTTATCGCAGAAAAAGACCAATTGGGTTTAATATCCTACTTTCAATTTTTAGCCGCTAACGAAGATCCTGAGTTGGTTAAGGAGGTGTTAAGGCGTTTTGATCCTAATCGATTGGTCGCAAACGAACCTTTAAATATTGAAACTAGTTTAGATGAAAGCAATGATGAGATAGGCGAAGAACAACAAGCAATTTCTGATTTTATCACTAAATTGAAACAAGAGAAGGGATGAAACTATGATTCGTGAAAAGTTAAATTGGACTAAGAGTTTTGATCATTTCGATGAAGATGAGCAAAAGGTACTGGCTGCCCTCTCCAATGAAAAATATGATTGGCGGACAAAATCGGCTTTAGAAAAGGTTACTGGATTTGATGCCAAACAATTAGATAAGACCCTTTCGAATTTGCTGAAAAAAGAAGTTGTTCGACCATCCTTTAGCTCCTCCAAAGAATTGCTATTCGGACTTAAAGAGATCGTAGGTTAGCTACATCCGATATATCCTGAGTTTGTAACTCAGGATATCAACTCATCACAGCGCGTCAAGATTATCATAATAGAACTGAAATATGCCATTTGGGTTTGGAGCAGGAGCTAATCTTCAGAAAGAGTGCCGTAGGCTGAGAAATCAGATCAATAAAAGAAAGGGTAACAAACCAATGATTTGGAATACCTTAAGTGGCCTGCTACTTTTACCGGATGCCATTTCCACCAGCGAGCAGGTTTGAGTTTTTTAAAGTAAGGTTGTTACTGCTTGCTGTTGGCTTTTTTCAATCTGTCGTATTGTTTGGTGAAGGCCATAATACCCTACAGTATCAGCCTGATAAGTCGTCATATCTGATGGTAGATAGTTCATGGTCTATTGAGCAGGTAAGTACTCAATCATTTTATTCGCTAGATCACTATCCGAATATTTTAGACAGAAATAGTAGCAATGCACTTTGGATCATGTTCCACTACCAGGTGCCGGAGCAGGCGGAATTGGTTTTTGATTTTGTTAGAAAGGATTTCGTTGACCTATATCTTTTTGCCGGGGATTCTATTGTGCAACATGGTAAAACGGGTTTTCTACTTCCCGCCAGCAAGAAAAAAATGGGTAGAGGGAACACTATCGAAGTTTCGCTCAAGCCAGATGTCGACTATACCATCTACTGCAAGATCGTAAATAAAGTAAATCCCCATGACCAGATCATACTGGTCAACGAACGTTCTATATGGCGCGAAGATTCCCTGTTGGGGACCATGAAGGATGTGGCATTTCTATGCGTGATACTGGCATTCTCTGTCTATTTCATTTTCATGTTTTTACAAAATAAGCAGAAGGGATTTCTCCTTTTTGCGCTCTACTTGATGAGCATATTTCTGTTTTATGCATACATCACAGATATACTCAGAGACTTTTTCCTAAAAGAAGCCCCTGACCTCCCCCTATATTTTCTCTTGTTCACAATTTTGGCCGCCTATTTTTATCTCCGCTTCATGGGTGATTTTCTGGATACCAAAAGACTCATTCCGCGTTGGCATAGATTTTACACCAGACTCGCGGATATCAATTTGGGAGTATTGTTTGTAATGTCCATTTATTATCATTTCACTAAAGACTACTACACCCTCGCCGATATTACTCGTGGGATGCTCTTTGTAGATGTGCTCCTGGGTACTCTTTTGATATATCTGCTCTTACAGAAGAGGAATACACTCGTATTGTATTTCGTCATCGGGAGCGCACTCATGATTATTGGAGTGATGATCGACCTCATTGTTTGGCAAAGTAGCAATGAACTTGGCGTGGTGGCCCGCATAGGTATGATTGTGGAAATTATCTTTTTTGCGCTTGGTCTCGGTAAAAAGAGTCAGCTGGTCGAACAAGAAAAGGAAACAGCTCAGAAATCGTACATCGAACAACTGAAGGTCAATGAGCAGCTCATAGAAGGTCAGAAAAATGAACTCGAGTCGCAGATAAAGGAGAGAACCGTTGACCTGATCCATGCAAAAGAGGAGGCTGAGCTTAATGCCAAAGCCAAGGAAGAATTTATGTCCGTGATGAGCCACGAAATCAGGACACCCATGAACGCCATAGTAGGCTTGACACACATCTTGTCAACCAAGGGTCAGGATGAAGAAAACTCAGAAAACCTTACGCTCCTGCGGCACTCTGTCGACAGCCTGATGATGCTGGTAAACCACGTGCTTGACTACAATAAAATCAGCGCAGGTAAGATCATCTTAGAGGAAATAGATTTTGATCTGGGCAAGCTAGTGGAAGGAGTGGCGCATTTGTTCCAATCAAAGGCAGACTCCAAAGGATTGCGCTTTGAGCTGGACATTGCTGAGAATATCCCCAAATCGGTAAACGGAGATCCTTTTAGGTTATCCCAAATCCTCAACAATTTTCTAAGTAACGCCATTAAATTCACAGATGCAGGTAGTATCGATATGTCCGTGACGTTGCTGAACATGGATGATCGATGCATAACTGTGCTTTTTAAAATAACCGATACTGGCATGGGAATATCCAAAGAAAACAGGGAAGATATTTTCAAGTCTTTTTCTCAAGCCAAAATAGAAACTTCCAGAGTATTCGGAGGCACGGGTCTGGGACTTTCTATTTCCAGAAATCTACTGAGGCTTATGCAGTCAGAAGTGATCCTAGAAAGTGAGGAAAATAAAGGGAGTAGTTTTGGTTTTGAACTTAAGTTGAAAAGATCTCTGAGTGGAGAGATCACAAGTGTACAATCAAAACATCCCTCATTCCTTCAAGAAGCTCAATTGAGCGATTTGCATGTGCTCATCGTAGATGACAACAAAATCAATAGGATCATCTTGAAGAAATTTATGGAAAACTGGGGGGTGAAGAGCGATCTGGCAGAGGGTGGTCTAATGGCTATGGAATGTATGCGAGAGAATGTCTACGACATAGTGCTACTAGACCTACAAATGCCTGATATGGACGGTTATGCAGTTGCAAAAGCAATGCGCCAAGACCCAAGACTCCAAAATATACCCGTGATCGCTATCTCGGCAGATAATATTTCTAACGTGCACGACCGGGTGGTGCAAGCGGGATTAGATGATTTCATTTCTAAGCCATTTAACCCCAACGAACTAAAGAGTAAGATTTTCATGCATACATCCAGGATTAAAAATATATCCTGATAATGAAACTTAGCGAGTCAAGATTATCATCATAGAGCTGAAATATGTCGTTTGGATTTGGAGTAGGAGTCAATAATCAGATCAACAATAGAAAGGGTAACAGAGAAATTGCTGAGTCGAGTCCAGAAGACAAGACGGTTTCTATGGAATCCTGAGTTGCAAACTCAGGACAGGTATGTGGGTCTGGGGAAAGCAGAGGTGAGTCTATTGCTCGTCGATTTGTGGTATGTGATCATTATTAGAAGGTGCTCTTAGCATCCGTTCTGCCCATGTGTGGAAAATGCTGCCAATTGTAGCATGCTTAGAAAATCTTTATATTCACCATATGACGATTGAGCATAAGAAAATAGCACTGATCAACTGGATCACGACAATTGAAGACGAGCAGGTGATCGATCAAATTGTGGGTTTTCAGACGGCTTCACTTGATGAGCTTCCTAGTGCAATTGTTCAGATGTTGCAAATAGCAGAAGACGAACCAGATCAACACCTTATAAAACACACAAGTGCCAAGGATATTCTTGAAATGAAATGAAGGTAGTTAAATGGACTAGAACTGCCAGAATAACACTCAAGGAAACATCCAGCTTTATACTTACTGTCTGGAATTCGGATGTTAATGAAGCTTTTATCACACAGCTAGACTATCGTATCAGGCAACTACAAAATAACCCAGCACTTGGTTCAGTTTTCAAGAATTCGCAAATTAGAAGACTAACAATACACAAAACTGTATCCTTGTTTTATACCAACACTTCTCAACACATTAAGCTCTTAGTCATCTGGGATAATAGACAAAATCCAGACAGACTATTGAAAAAGCTGACCAAAGCCAGCGATCTCTAATTCAGGCTAGCGTAAGTGTCCTTACCTATCCTGAGTTGCAAACTCAGACCATCATTGGACGCTCATTGTTACAACCTCTGAAAGCTTCATTTTAGAACAAAAGACAGATTAATCTGCTTTTTGTTAATTTATGGGTTAATCCAGTTTGTTCGCTATGATCATCAGGCACTCCTTCTTACTCGCACTCGTGGTACTTCTGGTTGCATCTGCCTGCCAGCAGTCCAATCCAAGTGACACATCCGCTAAGCTCGCTGTTGATCCCACTGCCATAGATACTGTGAATTGGATCGTGAGAAACTCCGTCGATAGAGACCTTAAGGAAATCAGGGAGGATGGTGTACTCAGGGCTTTGATCATTTACAGCAGTACAAGCTATTTCCTCTACAGAGGTCAGCCCATGGGATTTGAGTACGAGCTATTGGAGCGATTGGCTGAGCATCTGGGTCTGAAACTAGAGCTGGTCGTCTCGACCAACCTCGACAATCAATTTGAAGTATTGAACCGTGGTGACGTGGATCTCATCGCCCATGGTATGACGATCACCAACCAGCGCAAGTGGGAAGTCGACTTCACAGAATATCTCTATCTGACCCGTCAAGTACTCGTACAAAGACTGCCTGACAACTATAATCTAATTTCATGGAGAGACTTGCAAAGACACATCATCCAGGATCCTATAGAGTTAATTGAGGATACGGTTTCGATTCGCTTAAACTCCTCCTACTACGAGAGGATGATAAGCCTTGCTAATGAAATAGGTGGGAACATTTACATCGACACGCTGGATAGCAGCCTATCCACAGATGAAATCATCGAGATGGTCATCAACGGAGAAATCAAATACACTATCGCGGATGAGAACCTGGCCAGAATCAACGCCTCCTACCATCCCATACTTAAGATCGACGTACCTGTTTCCTTTTCTCAGCGCATTGCTTGGGTCACCAGGAAAAAGTCACCTCTCTTCCGTAAAGCGGTGAATGACTGGATAGTATCCGTTAGGAGCAAAACCGACTACAACGTCATTTATAATAAGTACTTCAAGAACAAGAAGAATTTTAGAAGCAGGACGCGTAGCGACTTCTACAGTTTGAATAACGTACAGATCAGCCAATATGATGATCTGATCAAAAAATATGCGCTAGAAATCGGCTGGGATTGGCGCCTGCTCGCTTCGCAGATATATCAGGAGTCCCGCTTCAATCCTGGAGCCAACTCATGGGCAGGAGCCTCTGGGTTGATGCAGGTGATGCCTGCTACCGCAAAATCTCTCGGCATTACCGACCGCAAAAACCCTGAGCAAAGCATCCGCGGTGGCACTGCCTATCTGGCACAGCTTTACGATAGTTTTACGGACATACCTGACTCACTTACCAGAATCCAGTTTGCGTTAGCTTCCTATAATTGCGGCTATGGACATGTCAGAGATGCCCAGCGACTCGCAGAAGCAGAGGGGCTCGATCCCACCCTATGGTTTGATCATGTGGAGAAGACCATACTGGCCTTGAGCTTCGCAGAAAACTTCAATAAGCCAATTATCAAGTACGGCTATGTCCGAGGTAAAGAGCCTGTAGATTATATCAAAGAGATTTTTGATAGATACGAGCATTATAGGACGTTTATTCCCTTAGTGGCTGAAGCATCAATACCCATTTATTATTCTGATCGCATTGCTCTTTTGTCGCAGCTAAATCAGACCAAACACACCTTCCCCAGCATTGACGATAATGTGAGATGATTGATCAAAATCATAAGAGGCAGATGAGCAAGTTCATCGCTTTTCTGTGATACTATTGCTAGGTTGTCCTGAGATCAACAGCATACATATCATGTCTCCAGAATTCAAAACCGCAGTACACCAATTTTTCGATAGTCAACAAATAGCTGTAGTCGGATATTCTGATAAGGAAGATTCACCTGGCAAGATGATCTACGATAAACTCAGAAGAGAGGGATACCATGTGTATGCTGTCAACCCCAAACAACCTCTGATGGACGAGGCGTGGTGCTATGAAAATCTCGCATCCATCAGTTCCGATATTGATGGTATCGTAATATGCGCACCACCCTATGAAAGTCTCTCTATCGTCGAACAAGCGCATATATTGAATGTCAAAACGGTATGGATGCATCGCTCTATCGATAATGGTAGCTACTCCAAAGAAGCCGAAGACTACTGCCACGAACACGGCATTACTTGCATCAGCTTTGGATGCCCAATGATGTTCCTGGAGCCGGACTTTGGTCACAAATGCCTCAAATGGTTTTTCAATGTCAAAGGGGAGTTCAGTGATGAACACGTAGATCGGGTCATCTAAAAAACACCCCAGATTAGAATAACAAGCTTGTCATACGGCAAATAATCATCTTAATCGCCGTAAAATATACGGCGATTATTCAGGTATTCGTCGAATAAGCCCTACATTTGACGTAAATATTACGGCGAATAGCGATGAAGTACTTCCATCAAAGACCAGATTGGCCCGACTTCAACTGGGATACAGAGATCTTGCTTCCACTGGTAAGCAAGACACGTGATCTACAGGGTAGATTGATCGGTCGGATGGAGGCCATAGGCTTTGAACTAAGAGAGGAAGCTGTACTTCAGACGATCACTGAAGATGTGGTGAAGTCAAGTGCTATCGAAGGAGAACTATTGAACCCAGAGCAGGTAAGATCTTCAGTGGCCAGACGGCTCGGCATGGACTTATCAGGACTGCCGGAGGCGAGCCGCGATGTGGAAGGTGTGGTGGAGATGACGATGGACGCTACACAGCGATACGACGCTACTTTTAGTAAAGAAAGGTTGTGCAACTGGCACGCAGCGCTATTCCCCACCGGCAGAAGCGGTATGTTCAAAATTACGGTAGGTGACTGGCGCGGAGATCAACAAGGCCCTATGCAAGTTGTGTCGGGTCCTATGGGAAGGGAAAGGGTTCACTATGTTGCGCCTGAAGCGCACAGACTGGAGGATGAAATGTATCAGTTCATCGAATGGTTTAATACTGATGAATCAATGGAGCCTGTGATTAAGTCAGCCGTAGCTCATTTATGGTTTGTCAGCATTCACCCTTTCGACGATGGGAATGGCAGAATAGCTAGGGCTATTGCGGATACGCAATTGGCGAGGGCGGATAGAACCACGCAAAGGTTCTACAGCATCACCGGGCAGATATTGAAGTCCAAATCCGCCTACTATGATATACTAGAGTCAACCCAGAAAGGCGGCATGGATATCACTCCATGGTTAGTCTGGTACTTTGAGCGGCTAATGGCTGCACTTGAGCACACCAACGAGACACTATCAAAGGTATTGGTGAAGGCTAAGTTTTGGGAAGCACATATGTATACGCAATTCAATGAGCGCCAGGTTGAAATGATCAATAAGCTACAGAGTGATTTCGTAGGAAAACTACATTCATCCAAGTGGGCGAAGATGACGAAAGTACATAGGGATACTGCGCGGCGGGATATACAGGACTTGGTAGAAAAAGGCGTACTGCTTGATGCAGGCGAAGGTGGACGAAGTACGAATTATATACTGAACATTCCTATCTTGAAGTCGTCATTGGCAAGGTGAATATTGGTTATAATCCTTGGCTACTACAATCCGGGTATCCAAAAAAACTTAGCACTGAGATATGGGCACACACTAATATCGTACATTATTCTATCCCTTGAACATCAGACTAACATCCAGTATCTTTAGGTATGCTGACTAAAGAAAAGGTAATTAATGCCATTAACAAACTCCCGGGAGAATTCTCCGTGGATCAGGCAATAGATGAACTCATACTACTCGAAAAGATTGAAAAGGGACTGGAGCAATCTGCATCCAATGAGGTGATCGCAGACAAAGACCTTGACAAAGAGTTACCCCAATGGTTAGGCTAAATTGGACTCCTCAAGCCAAGAATAATCTAATTTCAATTGCCGAATTTATTGGTCAAGATTCAAGAAAATACGCTAAGAATAAAAAATTTCTTGAAACCAACTATCCCCGAGGCAAGCCGTCGGGGTATTTCGCTGGTTTCATTTTGATCTGAAGATCAAAACCCGAAATTATTTATTTGGATCCCCGCCTTCGCGGGGATGACGTTTTTATTGGAACCCCGAGGCAGAGCCTCGAGGAATTCTTTGGATTCAAGTGAAAAGAATCCGTGAAAGAGTCAGACAACTTTCTGAATTTCCTAATTCGGGAAGAGTTGTGCCCGAACTTGATAACCCACAAATCCGGGAGTTACTCTTGGCAACTATCGGATTATCTATTCGCTCACCACAGATGAAAGGTTAGATATCTTGACAGTCCATCATTCAGCGAAATCCGTGAACATCTAAGCGGCTCTTTTCGGATAGCCTATCATCCATGCTTACCCTTCCGGCAATAGTTCCATCGCCTCAATTCAACGTTTCTACGCCAAAAAACATTATCATAGCGACCAATTCTTTCTCCACTCGATACTAATAAGTCAAGACGTTTTCCATCCTAACCCTCTCTGGCCCTCTCAAAGAGAGCAAGATTCTCTGACTTCACTTAATAGCATATCGGCTCCAGAGACGTGGTTAGAAAAAAATCAACATTTCCTAAACCCTTTCTTCCAATTATCGTTATCAGGTCTAAACATTATATGTACATACATTTAAATTACTAATAACCATGAAAACTCTTAACTACTTATTGGCTTTGAGCGCATTTGCAGCATTTGCGTTCACCACACCTGCTGAAAATGCAGAGTACACAATCGACGCTAACCAAACTACAATCGTCTGGACAGGCGCTAAAGTAGGTGGCGAGCACACCGGCACCATTAGCGTAAAGGAAGGTGGATTCACTTTCGAAGATGATCAGCTCACTGGCGGGACTTTCGTGATTGATATGAACACGATCACCAATACAGACCTTGAAGGTGAATACAACGGCAAATTAGTAGGTCACTTAAAGTCTGATGACTTCTTTGGCGTAGCGACGTATCCTACTTCCAAAGTGGTGATCAAAAGTGTAGTGGCTCAGGGCCCTGGCAAATACAAAGTAGTTGCCGACCTAACTATTAAGGAGACCACTAAAGAAATCAAGTTTCCAGCGACTGTAGAGGTAAACAATGGAACTGTCACCGCTAAAGCAGACATTACTATCGACAGAAGCGAGTATGACGTGCGCTATGGTAGCGGCAGCTTCTTCGACGGACTAGGTGACAAAGTGATCTATGATGACTTTAGTCTAGCGGTGACTGCCGTAGCAAAATAACCTAGCTAGGGAAGTCTAAAGCTGTTTCTTTGACTAGAAACAGCTTTTTCTATATCTGTTCCATTCACTTCTTTTACAAGAAGTTTACTTTTTGAGTAAACTTCTTGTAAGTTTGACTTGAGTAATGAAGGTTGGTTTTAAGACAAAGGAATTGGAGCGCTTGTATGTCACTCCTCTCCAAGCGATGAAGGGAAAGCAGAAGTTCTCCAAGGAAGTCATCAAGCAATACCAGGCTAAGGTTAGGATACTTACTTTCATTGATAAGCTAAAAGAGCTGCATCAAATCAGATCATTGAATTTTGAAGGATTATCAGGAAACAGAAAAGGGAAATTCTCAATCCGATTGAATAAACAATTCAGGCTAATTATTATCGAAGTTGAACATGATCTGATCGAAATTGAAATTGTCGAAATATCAAAAAATTATGAGTAACAACAGAAAAATTGCCAACGATCTCCTACCAGGATCTTCCACGCATCCCGGAGTACTCCTCAGGGAAGAATTGAGTGCCAGAGATATGAAGCAAATTGAACTAGCGAAAAAACTAGGTGTTGCGAAAAATGTAATGTCTGAAATCGTCAATGGTCGAAGAAACATCTCGCCGGAATTAGCGGTCAGATTAGAGAATGCGCTTAGTATAAAGGCAGAGTTTTGGATGAGATACCAGACGGCTTACGATATTGATAAAATTCGTATGAGTAATGGAGAGGCTCAAAAAGCTCAAGCTTCACTCAATAACAAAACACAACCCGCACCAATTTAGCAGTCCGACAATTCTTCAGCAGTTAACAATCCCTCTACACCCCCGTCGGGTAGACGCACCTTAGTACGACGGAACAGAAGGGTCAATTTCTGCTGACCAAGCAAGGATACCTCCTTTAAGATTATACAAATTGTCATGCCCTAAGGACTGCTCTAACGCCTTCACTGCTGAGCCACTTCGTGCACCACTTCTGCAATGTATCACGACCTTTTTGTCTTGGGCTATTTTGTCTTGCTCTGCTATCACATCACCTAGCGGAATCAATTCACCACCCAGGTTAGCAAAATCAAACTCATTTTGCTCGCGGACATCCACCAACTGGAAGTCTTCCTTATTGTCGATCATGGCCTTGAGCTCCTGTACTGTTACTTCTTTCATCTGTGATTTAGGTTTTACGCTATCGCGAATATAATGCCTTTCTGTTGCGTAAGGCATGATCATCCTACTACCTTGCGCTTTTTTAGAGTAATACTCGCATGGACAACTATCAATTTGAGTCTAAGGCCATCAGAGCTCAGATGGAGCGCACCGCTTACGGTGAGCACTCCGCTCCCATCTTTCCCACTTCGGGCTTTGTTTTTGAGTCTGCAGAGCATGCCAGAGATTTGTTTGCAGGCGAAGTAGACGGCAACATCTACTCTCGCTACTCCAATCCCAACACAGACGAATTCATCAATAAGATGTGTCTACTCGAAAAGATGGAAACGGGCTTCCCAACTGCCACCGGAATGGCGGCTATGTTTGGGAGTATAGCCGCATTTGTTTCCGCAGGAGATCATATAGTCGCCTCACGATCGGTGTTTGGATCAACGCATCAGATCTTCACCCAGCTGCTACCACGATGGGGAGTAACCACCACCTATGTAGACATCAATGATTCAGACAGTTGGGAAGCTGCTATTCAGCCCAACACCAAGATGTTCTTTGGAGAAACCCCCAGCAATCCCGGGCTGGACATCATGGATTTGAAGCGCATGGGCGAGCTCTGCAAGGCCAAAGGCGTCTTGATGAATATTGACAATTGCTTTGCCACACCTTATCTTCAGACCCCTAAGGACTTTGGTGCGGATATCGTGACCCATAGTGCTACTAAGTTCATCGATGGGCAAGGGCGGGTATTGGGAGGTGCTATCTTGACTTCTAAGGAACTCATGGAGAAAGTGATGTTCCTCTGTCGTCACACTGGGCCGGCACTGTCTCCCTTTCATGCATGGATACTATCCAAGAGTCTTGAAACGCTGCACGTGCGCATGGAACGTCACTGTGAAAACGCATTCGCACTTGCCCAATACCTTGAAACTCATCCGAAAGTAGCCTGGGTGAAATATCCTTTCCTTGACTCTCATCCTGCTCAAGTCATCGCCAATAGTCAAATGACTCATGGTGGTGGCTTGGTCACCTTCGAATTGAAAACAGGTGCTAAAGAGGTCTTCCCGACCCTCAACAAACTGAAGATGCTCAAGATCTCCGCTAACCTTGGAGATACACGTTCTATCGTCACACATCCAGCTTCTACGACACATTCTAAACTGTCACCAGAAGAGCGATCTATGGTTGGCATTACCGATGGCCTAGTGAGGGTGTCAGTTGGACTGGAAAGTATTAAGGATGTTATCGGGGATTTGGAGCAGGCGATAGGTTGAAAGTTGGGAACTGAGAGATTACAGTTGCGAGGTAATGGAGAATTGACAATGGAGAATGAGAAATTCATCAACAAACCATGTCGACATGTGAATCGATCCTAACGGCCATCTGCAGTATTTCGATAAGTCTAAGCCCCCTAGCTAAACAAATCTACTATCTCATCTTTACCTAGCTGCTTAAAGACGCTTTCGTCAGTAGTCACAATTTGATTGGCCAATGCCTTCTTCCTTGCCTGTAAGCTCAGGATTTTCTCTTCCACTGTATCTTTGCAAATCATCCTATAAGCGATGACTTTCTTGTCTTGGCCTATGCGATAGCACCGATCTATCGCTTGGTTTTCCACGGCGGGATTCCACCAGGGATCAACGAGATATACGTAATCTGCGGCGGTGAGATTGAG
>JAVKDO010000065.1:0-57542 GCA_040222235.1 Cyclobacteriaceae bacterium | reverse complement strand
GATTAGATTCGAGTACCGTCCGCCTGATTTTGCCGTTTGATGGAATACTGAGAAATGGTTTCAGATATCTGTCAAATCTACCTTCACATTTATATCATTTTCGTAGAACATTCATATCAGACATCAGTTCTACCATCATGGAAAAAACGGCAAAGGCGAAAAAGCCATCCACCGCCAAGAAAGATCAAGGCGAACAAATACGAGAGTCTTACATTGAATACATCCTCACGCATGGCCATGAGCCACCATCAATATTTCAGTTTGCCAAAGAACTGAAGCTCAAGGAAGAGGATATTTATGGCTACTACAATTCTTTTTCTAGTATTGAGAAGGACATCTGGCACCAGTACTTCAATACTACGGTGGCCATGCTCGAGGCTGAGCCAGTTTATGCTGAGTATAGTATTAGAGAGAAATTGTTGGCCTTCTATTTCACGATGTTTGAAGTACTTCAAAAGAATAGAAGCTACGTGCTGGTTACGCTTAAGCATCTCAAGAAGGGTGACATGAACCCAAACTTCCTCAAGGTCTTTAAACTAGATTTTGAGCACTACATCAAAGAGCTAGTGCAAGAGGGAATAGAGACTGATGAAGTGGTTTCAAGGCCTTATGTGACTGAGCGTTATCACAAAGGCTTTTGGATTCAGATGATGTTCCTAATGAACTTTTGGTTGAATGATGAGACCCAAGGTTTCGAAAAGACGGATGCAGCCATTGAGAAAGCGGTGAACCTTTCACTTGATCTTATTGCTAAAGGTCCGTTAGATTCAATGCTCGATTTTGCGAAATTCTTCGCACAGAATAGATAAGAAGGGAAGGAACAACTATGAGAGAATTATCTAAGATTCCAGTTAGTAAGGTTGAGCGAGCCTCCAAGTTTATCAGCACTGGCGCTAAGGTGGGCCGTAACTATATTAAGCATTATGGTCGGAAAATTGTCGATAAAGACGCTACGCGTGAGCAGCTCGACCTGGACAATGCATCAGATATCTACGGTTCGTTGAGCGAACTCAAGGGAAGTGCCTTGAAGGTAGCCCAAATGTTGGCGATGGATAAAAACCTAATGCCAACTGCCTATCAGGATCAGTTTGCGTTAGGGCAGTATTCAGCACCCCCGCTTTCGTATCCTTTGGTGGTGAAGACCTTCCAAAAGTACTTTAGTGCTACACCTAGCCAGATGTTCGACACCTTTTCAAAAAATGCGATCAACGCAGCTTCTATCGGTCAGGTACACCGAGCGACAAAAGACGGTAAGACTTATGCAGTAAAAATCCAATACCCTGGCGTTGCAGAGTCGATCACCTCCGACCTGAAGATGGTGCGACCATTCGCTCTGCGCCTCTTTAATCTCAATGAGGTGGAGCTAGATCACTACATGGAAGAAGTGGAAGGCAAACTTCTAGAGGAGACAGACTATGCTTTAGAGCTCGATCGCTCCATGAGCATCACCAAGAATACGGCTCATATTAAAAACCTTTTCTTCCCGGAGTACTATCCAGAGTATTCATCAGAAAGAGTGATTTCCATGGATTGGCTGGAAGGTCAGCACATGAAGGAGTTTCTTAAGACTGACCCGAGTCAAGAGGTACGAAATAGTATTGGGCAGGCACTTTGGGATTTTTATCATCATCAAATCCATGAGTTGAAGGAGGTACACGCTGACCCTCATCCGGGTAATTTTATGATGCGGGAAGATGGAACTTTAGGCATTATTGATTTTGGCTGTGTGAAGGTGATCCCAGAAGATTTCTACGACGCATACTTCAGATTGATCAGTAAAGATCTGGTTACCAATGATGAGCAGTTGCTGCCAATTCTCTACGATCTAAACTTCATCTATGATGATGATAGTACTCATGAGAAGAAGATATTCATCGACACCTTTAAGACGATGACACAACTACTGGGTAGGCCGTTCCACTTTGATAGTTTCGACTTCTCCGATGAGTCATTCTTTAATGAGATTTATACACTGAGTGAGCGCTTATCCAAGATGAAGGAATTCCGTAATTCAAAGCACCCCCGAGGCTCACGACATGGGCTCTATGTCAATCGTACCTATTTTGGCTTGTACAATCTACTCCATGACCTGGGAGCAGAAGTCAGTACTACCAAGCCAGATTGGATTAAGTAGTACCTAAAATCCGCAACCCTGTCAGGGTTATGCATGAAAACCAGCGGCTTACCCCTAAATTTAGTCATTCAGTTAAATGAACCCTGACAGGGTTAGTCTGCTTACCATCAGGTATTTACGGATTGATCTGCGGATTTTAGGTAGTACCTCAATTTCCTACTAGATTCTATGGCCTGATGGATAGAACCCATCAGGCCTTTTTTGGTTTTGCTTTTTATAGAGTTTCTGGTGCCTTTTCATTGAGGTATCAAAGTAGATGCCAATCCCCATTTATGGGGATTTTAGATTTTATCTAGAGAATTTTCTGCATATCTCAACAGGTTAGTCTAGGACAAGCCTTCATAAATTCCTATATTTTCTGGTTAACTGACTATTAAGACCACTCGTGGAATTAACCAAAGGTTTCAAAAATAGGATTTTGGCAGAAAGCCAATTGAATATCCAATAGCTAACTATACGAATAACACTAAACTAAGATGATGAGATTACTACACTCCAAGGGATTTGGGCATAGCATTTTGCTGTGTTTCGCAATTATGATTTCTATGACCACTTTCGGTCAAAAACTACCCTTTCAAGGTAAACTGCTAGAGAATGACGAACTCGTCAATGGCACCAAATCCTTTGTCTTCAGCATTGAAGCCAAGGGGTGGACAGAGGAACACCCCGACATCTCAGTCCTGGATGGCTACTACAGCGTGGTACTAGGTGACATTATTCCATTACCCACTGATCTCTTTCAAGGTGTAGACAGTGAGACAATGGCGATTACTGTAGATGGTGAGTCGCTCGGTGATGTACTCCTTTATAAGCCTATCGGAACTTCTAGTGCTTTTAAAGACCAAGATAGTCAAGTGACTGAAACGATCGCCGCTTTCGAAGGAGAAGTTACGGGCACTGGAGTCTGGGGAGATCAGAACACGCAGTATGCTGGTGTAAGAGGAGAAGCTGAAGCTGCAGCAGGTAACACTGGCTTCAACTATGGTGTGTACGGGTTGTCATTCAGTAGTGTACCTGATGCGACGGGCTATGGTGTCAGAGGTGAAGCCGGTGGTACTTACGACTTTGGTGTAGGCGTACGGGGTATTGGATCCAATACTCAGGTTCCGACCGATCCTGATGCACTAATTAATAATTACGGAGGATTCTTCTCAGCCAATGGCAATGCCTTTGGCAATATCGGAGTATATGGAAGAGCCAATGACGGAGGAACTCCCGGAGCACTGAATATTGGGGTGTATGGAGAGGCTAGTGGTACCAATGAAGGAAATTTTGCCGGTTTTTTTGATGGTAATGTCAGTATTACTGGTAACCTGAATATTGATGGTGATTTTGACTTCAGCCCACCAAGCGTCCAGATCACCAATGGCTTAGGTGAACTGAGAGCAGATCTAAGCAACTTTGAAACAAATGATGCTGGCTCGTTAGTCCTTTATGGTTCTAACAATACCAGGACTATGATATTAGGTTCTAGTGGTAATGCTACAAGTAATGGTCTGATACTGCTTTATGACAGTTTGGATATTGCCAGGGCGGGCTTCACGAATGACGGTAGTGTACGGATGTTATTGGATGATCCTAATGGGTCTGCTGATGGTCAGAGAGGTGTTACAGCACAGGGTGACTTTGGTCTAATTGTTAGTGGAACTGATGGTGAGGTTAATAGTATTTTGAGCAGAAGCTTCGATAACGATGATTTTGGTGCCCTCTATCTTTATGGTAATGTAGCTAATAGGGATCTGAACGGAGGAGTCGATGTGAGGAGGGTTGACTTAAAAGTTAGTGACAATGGATTTGGTCAAGATGTTGGAAGATTAAACCTGGGAGGCCCTGAATTTGGCATCTTAGACACACCATATAGATCATTCGTAGAAACAGGTACTTACTCTGATGACGGACTGCAACATTATGGGCAATTGAGCTTGCGCCATACGATCGGTGCAGACGCAAACTTAGTAGAATTGAAGCCGGAAGCTAATATTGACGGATCTGTAGGTGGTGGTATATTTCTCAATTCTACATCGCTCAATACTGGGCTGAGACTATATGGAGGTTCTGATCTGAGTAGTGATCTTAATCCAGTATTGAGCCACATTGCACTTGATGGTGATCTAGAGAATCATGTCTATCTCTACGGGGATGGTACCATCGATGCTACTGGAAATGTCAATGCAGCCTCAATGACGGCATTGGGTGGGTTTAACCAAACCTCAGATCGGAGATTGAAAAAGAACATCCTGCCACTGAATCAGACATTGTCCAAAGTACTTCAACTTCGGGGGGTCACTTATCAATGGAAGGATGAAAAACAATCTCAGGCCAATCAAATAGGTGTAATCGCGCAGGAAGTGGAGGCAGTCTACCCTGAGTTTGTCGTAACGAATGAAGAAGGAGAGAAAGCAGTCAACTACTCTCAGATGGTGGCGGTGCTTATCGAAGCACTTAAGGAAATGAATGGCACAGTTCAATCACTCGAATCAAAAGTGGCTTCATTAGAGAAGGATAAGTCAACATTAGAAAAAGAGAAAGCTGATCTGGGGAGAGTTTGGTCAGAGATTGATGCTCTTAAGAAGCTGCTTAAGGGTGGAACGATAAGCAATAGCCAGCAATAATTGATCGGACTATGATAAAGATCAGATCAATAAAGCTAGGCTTATGGAGCACAGGGCTGCTGATGCTCTTTGCGATGCAGGTCAATGCACAGATCGTGCAGACCGGATATGCCACCTCAAATGTGACGGGTAATTACGTCGTAGGTGCGTTGAACAACACAGTGATAGCAGGAGAGTACGGCAGTGGCCAGGTGGTTACTTCAGATGCTTTCTATTCAGCTACTGGATTCCTGGCAGGGCAAGTGGTCACCTTCAGTTTTGGCTTACGTCGAGACAGTGTGGTACTGGCCACTATCTATCAGCAGATGGGTGGGAGTGACTGGGTGAGTGGTACAGACACTTGGCTCACCAATCCTAATGTGGGACAGTGGTTTGGTGTTGAGTTGAATGCCAACTTGAGAGTCAACAAGTTAGTCTTGCCATCAAATGGACTAACGGGTAATCTTCCGGCTACTATCGCAGAGTTGACCAAGCTCGATAGTCTGGACATTCGTGACAATGCTATACGTTCACTGCCGAAGTTGTCTAACCTACCGGAAATTGATCATGTAGATGCTGCTGAAAACAAACTGGGTTTTGCCTCAATCATCCGAAATCTAGACTTACCCAGCTTTATTTACGACCCACAAAAGGCTATAGGTGATGTTCTTCAGGATACTGTACAAAAAGGTGAAGACTACCGACTGGAAGTTGATATTTCTGGTGAGGATAACAACTACCAATGGTCCTATGAAGGTGTCGAACTGGCTAGCGATACTAACAAGGCCTATGTCATACCAGCGATCAACTTCGATAACATGGGAGAATACAGTGTCTCAGCGACCAACGCTGGAGTCCCAGGCTTGACATTGACCTCTGAAACACAGACAGTATTGGCGTCAGCATCGATCAGTGGCATTGCAGAAATTGATGCTGGACTGCTAGCCACAGGCGAAGCAACCCTATATCAGATTCAAGAAGGGCCATTTGACAGTGTCCGGACGTCCATACTAAGTGCTGGTAATTATGAACTTTCGAATATTGTACTTGGAGATTATATTTTGAGAGTGCGGGAACAGGCAGTAGACGACTATCTTCAGACCTATTTCTCAAGTGCTGAAGCATGGAATTTTGGAGATACTATCAGACTCAGGGACAATGAAGATAGTGTCAATACACGCATGATCAATGTACCTCTACCTATTGTACCTGATCCGGAGAACACTAATGTTGTAGCTGGAATATTAGAGATCGATACGGATAACTTTCCGGGATTTTTTGACGATGATCCAGCCGGTGGAAGACAAAATGCAAGACGTAGGGTGAGAAGGGCTGGAGTGGGATGCTTTCGCTCCAGATCGGTTAACAGATTTGAGGACGATGATATTTTTGAATTAATAGCATATACAGAAACGGATGAGAATGGAGAGCTTAGCTTTCCAAACCTACCCGATGGCTTGTACCGCATCAACTTTGATTTTCCGGGTATTCCGACAGATCCCAATAGTTTTGTAGAGTTTGAATTAGGTGCTAATGGAGAATTAACCAACAACACAATTCGCTTAGCTGCTGAAGTCAAGCCTGAGGGCATAGTTGTAACCAAAGTCGAGGAGACGGGCATTTTAAATCCGATTATTGCAGAGTACACGGTTTACCCAGTTCCATATGATCAGGAGTTGACAGTGAGATTTGATCTTCGCAGGTACGCTGCGCGCTCTGTGATGATTGAGATGGTTACTATTGATGGTAAACTCTTACTGCAACAGTCGTCGCATGCGACCAGAGGAATGAATGAAGTTGTAATAGATCACCCACCTCAGATAGGAGGCATCTACCTTATTGTACTTAAGGATATCACCGGTGAAGTGCTTGCTGTGAGTAGAGTAGTGAAATAGGAACTAAGATGAGCTGTCAGACCAATGGCAGCTCATCTTTTGGCCATTATGTCGTGTACAAATGTTTAAGGGTACGTTGTTTTAAACCTGACCTCACTGCACTAAATCAAGACAAAGCACTAGTGATCAATAAAATAAGGTGCTGGTCAAATGAAGTGTCTTGTTTTACAGTGAAATCAGGAAATTGTTAAGATGGAGGTAACTTTGATGCCGTTAAGAGCCTGATTCCGTTGAAATAATAACTCTAGATGACCATGAAACGATTTTTAATACTCTTTGCTACCTTATTTGCATTGGCAACAATAGCCTTTGCTCAGGATACTGACGGAGATGGCCTACCGGATAGTGATGAGATCAATCTGTACGATACAGATCCTAATGACTCTGACACAGATGATGATGGATTGACTGATGGGTTTGAGGTGGACAATATAGATGCCGGAGATCCTGGAGATGATGCTACAGGCTTTGATCCATTGGATCCTGATGTGGATGATGATGGTCTCTTGGATGGACAGGAGACAGCCGCTGGCTTAAATTCTATATTAGACAATGTGCTTAATCCTTCGGTACTGAGTCCATTCATCAGCGACTCGGATGATGACGGGCTTGATGATGGGGAGGAATACAACAACGAAAATCAAGCTACCGACCCAACAACCTCCGATAGCGATGAAGATGGATTAACAGATGGCGAAGAGTTGTCGATAGGTACAGACCCTAATGAGACCGATTCAGATAGCGATGGCTTATCAGATGGAGAGGAGGCGAACTCAGCGACAGGATTGGGTACTGATCCCAATGACCCAGACTCTGACGATGATGGCCTCACAGATCTCGAGGAGGTGCAAAATGGTACTGACCCCCTGGTAGGTGACTCAGACGGAGATGGTCTGAGTGATTTTGATGAGGTGGAAGTATACGGAACACTACCCAACGATCCTGACACTGATGATGATGAGGTCAATGATGGTGATGAAGTGCAAGTCTATCTAACAAGCCCATTCTTGACTGATTCGGATGAGGATGGATGTCTTGACGGAGAAGAAGTTGCGGTGGGTAATGATCCTGCAGATGAAAATGAGAGCACAAGTGTTTTCTATGCAGACACAGATGGTGACGGATTTGGTGATCCTGATGGAGCGACCGAAGTGGCGTGCGCAGCACCTGAAGGCTTTGTCCTTGACAATACAGATTGTAATGACGCTAGCGCAACCATCAATCCCAATAAAGTATGGTTTAGAGATGCAGATGGGGATGGGTTTGGTGATGCAGCAGTGACGCAGACAGGATGTACTCAGCCGTCTGGCTATGTTGACTTATCTACAGACTGTGATGATACAGATCGAGACGTTTTCCCAGGAGCACCTGCGAAAGCAGACGGGAAGGATAATGAATGTGATGGAGACTTAGACAAACTGCCTCAGGAGATAAGCTTTGAGACATTAAGCAATAAGATATTTACAGACAGTGTATTTTCATTGACGGCTACTTCTGATGCTGGATTGACAGTATCATTTGTTGCCACCGGTGCGGTGACTATTGATGAGGAGACGGCCGTTATCACCGGAGTAGGCACTGCAAAGATCACGGCGTATCAGGCTGGAGATGATTCTTATTTGATAGCTGACTCGGTAAGCCAAACGATTACCATTGCCAAGGGTGAACAAACGATCACATTCGATGATATAGCTGATGGAGTATTTAACAGTCAGAGCATTGGGCTTACTTCAATGGCTTCATCGGGATTAGAAGTGAGCTACGTCATCGATGGCCCAGGGGAGCTGAATACTGACAGCTCAGCTATCAATGTGACTGGGGCGGGTACGATTGCCATCTCAGCAGTGCAAGTCGGTAATGCCAATTTCAATGCTGCAGAAACTGTCAGTCAGAGCGTGATAATTGCTAAGGCAGATCAGGAGATTACAGTAACACAGATCGATGAGCTCGGTGATGATATTTTTAAGGAACAATCCTATAAGGTGTATGCCGCATCAAGTGCAGGTCTTGAGGTGACCTATGAGGTCACAGGTCCTGCTACCTACGCTGACAGCATGTTGACGGTCACAGGAGCCGGAGCTATTATACTTGTTATTTCACAAGCAGGAGATGATAACTACAATGCTGCAATTCCAGTAACCTTAAACTTGGAAATTGTTGAGGCTGACCAAATAATTACGTTTACCGAACTCACGGATGCGGTTGTAGGTGGCGAACCTATCACCTTGGATGCTAGCTCCGATTCAGGATTGCCTATCACTTATGAGGTGTTAGGACCGGCAACATTGGAAGGAAATGTCCTCACATTGACTGGGGCAGGGCCTGTAACTATTACAGCTTCTCAAGAGGGTAACGAAGGAACCGGCCCGGCGGCACCTGTCAGCTACACTTTTTGTGCTAACCCGCCGCAACCAACGATTGATGTAGTCGCTGGCAATGGTGGACAGGTACTGACGCTGACTTCCAGCACTGACAATGGCAATGTCTGGTTTGATGCGGAAGATACACTTACTGATATTTCTGGAAGCTCATTTACTCTTGACGAACCAGGCGATTACTCCATTCGGGTACAAGTGACCGTAGATGGGTGCGTTTCGCAGTTATCAGAAGCTGCAGCGATCAGTGTGGTTACAGGTATTGATGAGTTGATCCAGCTAGGATTGGTGAAGGTATTTCCTAATCCCGTCGTTGATCAACTGGAGTTTGAGATAAGCAAAGGTATTTTCACTCGGCAACCAGAGGTTAATATTTTTGGTCTTGATGGGCGTTTAGTCAATCAGGTGTTGCTAAGTAGTCAACTTGGACAGTGGCAACAGCGGATCAGCCTGGCATCACTTCGGACAGGCATCTACCTATTCCAGATTTCTGATGGAAGCCGAATGGTTTCTGGTAAGTTGATCAAGCGCTAGGATGACCTAGGTTAGCCAGAAGTCAGAGTGCAAGGTGAGCCAATATTTTCAGGCTTGACCTATTTTCCTTTCGTTCACTATAGACAATCGACCAACGCCTGATAGAGCAAGTCTTTTTCGATAGGTTTCAGTAGAAATCCGTTAAAGTAGGGAGAGAACATTGCCTTTTGTTTGGCGGTGATGTCAGCGGTCAATGCGAATATGGGGGCATTCATATTAGGGTTTTCATTCATCCTGATATCGACTGCAGCTTCAAAGCCATTGATTTTTGGCATGTGAATGTCCATTAGTATATAGTCATAGGCTTGAGCTTTGCTCAACTCGATTGCCCTTTTGCCATCTTCAGCATGTGTAGTTTCTATACCCCAAATAGATAAGAGCTTCTTGGAGACCATAGCATTGATCATATTGTCCTCAGCCAATAACACCTTCTTACCAATAAGTTGATTTGGGTTTTTATTGAGCACTGGGAGAATGCTGCTTGACGTCTCTGCAAGAATTTCAAAGTAGAACGTGGAGCCTTCTCCTTCAACGCTTTCCATGTGGATACTACTGCCGTGCAGTTCTACCAGGTTTTTGACAATGGCAAGACCCAATCCCGATCCACTTTGCTGTTTTTTAGTGTAAGATTTGGGTTGCGAGAAGCTATCAAAAATCTGACTTTTGAAATCTTCCGGAATGCCACTACCGGTATCCTCTATCGTGAAGCGTATTTTATCTCCTTTGATAGTCTGTCCGACTTTTTGAGCGGACATCATTATTTTTCCCTTTTCGGTAAACTTGATCGCATTGCTGATCAGGTTGCCCATGATTTGAGAGAGCTTGGTCTCATCAAGCTGATAATGCTCCTTGAGACGTTCATCTACCGAAAGGTCGAGACTAACGCCCTTCTCATCCGCCAAACCGTGATACGTATTTTTCAGGTTGATGAGTAGGGTAGACAAGTGCACAGGCTTCTGTTCAAGTTCCACCTTCCCCGCATCGAGTTTGCTGAAGTCCAGAATATCATTGATGATGCGCATTAGATTATTGGCAGAGAACTTCAATGAGCGAATCATCATATTGGATTCTTCCTCCATCTTTTCTTCTAGGAGCGACGTAATCGTAATGACCGCATTGAGAGGAGTGCGTATTTCATGGCTCATAGTAGACAAAAAATCTTGCCTTACTTTAGATGCTTGTTCTGCCCTGTTCTTTTTTTCAATAATGTCATCGCGCTCTTGCTTGACTTGCGCCTCTTTTTGGAGACGCTCCATAGTGCTTAGGGCCTCATAGCTCTCGATTACTTTTTGAGTCTGAGTGTTAATGACGGATTCCTTTTCTTTGAGGTATACCTCTAGATATTGGAGTGCCAAGGTGTGTTTCGCCTTTCGCTTGTAAATCTCGTACATGAGAAAATTACATTTGAAAGAGATCATAGAAATACGCTTCTTAGTCGAGAACTTGATGGCTTCCCCAAGTACCTCAATGGCCTTGTCAAGCGTCCCCATTTTGACGTATAGATCACCCATCTTGTGTAGGCACATGCCAATCCCTAGGAATTCACCCATCTCAGTATGGATCTCCTTTGACCTCATGAAGGTTTGCTCAGCCTCTTCCCACTCTTTTCGCTTCACAAAGACTTTGGCCTTACCATAAAGCGCAAATCCTAGTCCTCTCGTGTCGCCAGTTCTTGTCTTCAGAGAAATCGACTTCTCTATGAGTTTGTCTGCTTCTTCGATTTTATCCTGATTGAGGTAGATGCCCGACAGTGGATTATACACATTGGACTCCAGATTGAGATCCCCAACTAGCCGCGCAGATTCGATTGATTTCTCATAGGAGAGAATGGCACTCCTCTCATCTCCAAAGAACTCATAAATGGTACCGAGCGACTTCTGTACACGCGCCTGATTGTGATGATCATTGAGTTTTCGATAGATTTCTAGGCAGTCTATCAAATAGATAAGTCCCTGATGGTTATTATCAGTCTTATAAAAAGCGCCGGCGATATTGTATTTGGCATCCACTATGCCCTTTTCGTCACCGAGCATTTTGAAGATATCAATGGCCTCCTTGCCAACGTTGATGCATTGCTCATACTCACCCTTGATCATCTTAAACAAAGAGAGTTTGGATAGACTCTGAGCCATGAGTCGCTCATCACCTGCTGCTTGACTTATCTCGAATGCCTTATCAGTAAGTGCGAGACTTCTGTCGAGGTTATTGATACGCACCTTGTACGCTTCTTCTAAGAGAGCACCCACTTCTTCAGCAGTCTCGGTGGTTGGGTCTGTCATTGATCTATTATCTCGTAGCGGTAGTAGGTAAATTAAAGAATTGATCCGATGAGAGAAACTTACATTTAGAGAAGAGAAGGTGATGATAACTAAAATTCGATGGACGGGCCGTTTTAGCTGACAAGTAAGTCGTGAAAACCAAAGCAGCTTATACTATTCACTTTAGTCCCTGAGACTCAAGTCTATATCTCAAGTTCGCTTTAATCCAAAGAATTCCTCGAGGCTCTGCCTCGGGGTTCCAATAAAAACGTCATCCCCGCGAAGGCGGGGATCCAAATAAATTATTTCGGTTTTTGATCTTCAGATCAAAACATGTGCTCAACTTGATTGGGTATGAAACCAGCGAAACCTGCCTCGTCGGCAGACGGGTACCCCGACGGCTTGCCTCGGGGTGCCCGACCAGGGGATAGTTGGTTTCAAGAAATTTTTTGTTCTAAATATTTCAATGAGTTCTGCACCGTGCTCATAAAAACGCCATCTCGCTTGCCTGACCTTTGGCGTGAGTAAGGAGTAGATCAAATTGAGAAATTCTGCTTTTGATTTTCAGATCAGCGCTTGCCAGTGACGTAAATCTGACGTTTCAGGGAGTACTTTCAGACTCTTATACTGATAGGAGTAATAGCACAGTTAGGAATGAGTTATTCTTGTCAGGAAACTCGAAAAAGGCTCTAAAATCCATATTTTGATAGTATTACTTCTTATTAGTTAAGCTTTACAATTGGCTTTAGTATAAAACGAACTGTCTTAAACTCCTATTGATCTTTATTGTTTTCATGTTCGTCGAAATGGATGAATCTCCATTTTTAATTCTCAGCCTTTGATGTAGCTTTGAACCTGTTGAGCGGGTTTATTGCCCGCTTAACAAAAAACACTAGCTAATATTTTTTACATAATTTAACAACTAATAGAGATGGCAAAAGGAGATTTTGTAACCGATTTTATTAACCTCGCTAAAGATAGCGACGGAGTTCATGCAGTAACAGTAGTAGAGATAGACTCAGGTATGTCCCTGGGATCTTACTCGGATGGTGCCCTTGATCCAGATGTGGCCAGTGCGTATAATGTAGAAGTGGTCAAGGCCAAGCTTAAGGCAATAGATGCGCTAGGCTTGAAAGAAGGTATCGATGATATATTGATTACTCTTTCAACGCAGTATCACTTGATCAATGTCACAGAAAGCGGTTCTCACATGATTTATCTTGCAGCAGACAAGAAGAAGGCGAATTTGGCAATACTTCGAAACATTGTCAAAAAGGGAATGGAGAGCATACAGTCTTCGCTGTAGCAGCAAGCTGCTTAATCAGTATTTACTTTAAATCAACTTTCAGTCATGACTGTAGATGATAAAGTGGGCAGCTTGAAAAGTGATTTTGCTGTCGTGGATGCCGTTGGCATCTACGACAGTTCTATCTCCAAGTTCACATACCAAGATGAAGATTTGGGTGATATTGATTTTTTCCATTCAATGTTATCCGCCCAATGTCTTGACAAGGTCGAATTTTTATATTTTGATCGTCAAGATTTTCATTTTTTTATCAGATCGCTCGATAAGAATCAGGCGATTTTTCGACTAAAAAAGGAAATGGCCTACAACAAGGTGTTGCTTGAGCTTCGAAGCTCAAGTTTACTCTCTGGCCTATGAAGTCTAAAATAACTAGTTATCATGAGTGGCATTGTAGAATTGATTATTGAGCTATTCCCCCAGCTTGAGTACGCTACAATACTTGATCGCCAAAATCCTGCACCAGCTGATTCAAAAGATAAGCAAGTCATTAAAGACGAAGGGTTGCAGGTATGGTTGAACTGGTTCAAAGCTCAGGAAGGAGAATTCGAGTATTTGCGTGCGCAGCTTACCTCGAAGACCAGCTTGTTTTGCAAGCGACTCGGCAAGACGAAATACCTTATCGTCCTTAACCGGAAAGAAAATACAACCCAGCTAATCAATCATTTCACGACCATTCCGCAGGTCAGCGTTGATCACATCGACAAAAAAACGACAGAGAAAGAGAGCAAAAAGGCTCCAGCCAGTGCAGCACAAACTGCAACCAGTACGATTGATGAAAAACTGCAGTCGGCTATCAAAATACAGCAGATGATCATTCCGAGAGAGACGTCCATTCGGGCTAACTTCAAGAATTTTTTTGTTGTACATCAGCAGCAGGATGTGATAGGTGGAGACTTTTATTGGTATAAAAAAATAGGAAAGAACGCCCTGGTAGGCCTTATCGACTGTACCGGTCATAGCATCGAAGGCGCGATGGCTTCTATGGTTTGCAATTCCTTGCTGAACCAAGTCTATGACGAGACGGGAGCGCAATCTCTGGAAGAATTTGTGATCAGCTTCTATGAGCAGATGAACATCTATAATGACACCACGATTGACATTATGGACTATGGGATAGGAGCAGAAATAGGGATGTTCTATTTCGATTATGACAACCGAAACATCAAGTTCGTCTCTACTGGGATCTCAGCAATTCTTAAAAACAATGATGGTCTAGAAGTGCTGCGTATGAAAAAGCTAATTGACTATTCACTAGTGCGCGAGATCGCCAAGGAGAAAGTCATCCCGATGGACCAGGTACAAGAGCTGTATACGTTTACTGACGGACTGACAGATCAGTTTGACTCCAATGATGCAAAAAAACTCGGCTCTAGAGGTGTGCAAAGAATGATTGAAGCTGAAACTGATTTTTCTTCAGAATATTACCGTGAGCAAATAGGTAAGTGGAAAGGTGACAATATGCAATATGACGATATCACATTAATGGGGGTTGCAATATGAGTTCTTCAAAAAAACTAGCTACAAAGAACCTCTACTGTATCATATATGTCAGCTATACTGATGACTGGGACAGTGGTAAACTTAAATCGCTGTGTAATGAGGCCTCCGTTTTTAACAAAAGTCATAATATTACAGGGATGCTTGTTCTGCTCAACAACAGATTCATACAAGTACTAGAGGGTGAAAAAAACTCGATTAAAGCCCTAATGGATAAAATACAGCAAGATCAGCGGCACAAAGGCGTACTCGTGCTCGTGGAGTTCGATTTAGCCCAGCGCAACTTCGACAATTGGTCTATGGGATTCAAGGAAGTAAATAATGAAACTTTCAAGGAAATGTCAGGCCTTACAGATATAGAAGAGTTTATTTCTGAGGTGTCCACAAAAGAGCTTAGTAATCATCCAGCGCTTGCCTTTATGAAGCGCTTCTATGATAAAAATTATAGTCCAAGTTGAAAGTCTTGAGGCTTTCACAAAACATATATGCTGCGGTAAGTGCAGCCAATCAACCAGCGGAAAAGCTGTCCAGAGCTCATTGAGAACCAATGATGCTTTGGAACTTTTTTAACCTTAATGAAGCCAAGGTACTCGGTTCAACCCAAAGACTACCTCTATTTATTCGCTGAAACCTCCCATTGGTTTCCCTGATATTCTTTCCCTAATCGCCAAAATAAGTGAGTGTCTGTCTCCGTGAAGTTCTTATGAAACATAGGGAATTCAGTAGATTTCGCAAAGAAAACACCCCTTTGGATGAGATAGACTATGGCTCAGAAGAAAAAAGAAATGTACTTTTAACGAGATGGCTCAAGTAGTTATTCAGTGAACTAAGAAAAATACAACTACCTCTTCCTGTTTGATACATTTTGGAGCGTTAATATCAGTTACAATCAGATACGCCAAGGTCATAGCATTGCTCCTTTATGGAGTATTGTCGGTTTCACTGACCTACGGTCAGAGTGTGTACGAGATGGATAGTATCCGCGTCCCAAAGCGATTTGCTGTTCAGCTTGCAGACACACTTTTTGTTACTCAGCATGATACTTTGATAATATACAATCACCGCGATAGTATCTCCATTGTAGACTTGAGTGAGGAGAAGAGTAAGGCATTTTATGACTCGCTAAGAGCAAAATCTGAGCGGCATAAGGTGACTGGAATGCTCTATGAACTGATGATCAGGGAAGAGCAAAGAGTAGTCGATGACACCTCTAATTTTGTGGATAGTAAGGCACCCTACTATGCTTATCAGGACAAGCGCATCAGATCCATTCACTTCAAAAAGGTGGCAGTCCTCGATGGTAGTGTACTGGACACTACATTGACTAAGACCACAGGTATCGGCAAGGCCGCCAATGCCGTGCACGTCAATACTCAAACCAGGGTATTGCGCAAGCTGCTGATGTTCAAGGAAGGAGACCCAGTCTCGGCTAACGCAATGGCTGACTCTGAGCGCCTCATCAGACAACTCCGCTACATCCAAGACGCACTGATCATTGTCAAAGTAGCGGAGGACAATCCCAATGAAGTGGATGTATTTGTCATTACGCAGGATCGATTTTCGGTCATCTTGGGAGGTTCACCGAGTAGTCTTACCAAGTTTAAGCTAACACTAGGAGAGCGTAATTTTCTTGGCTCTGGTCGCAAGCTTGAAGCCACCTACATTTTTGATGGGGGTAGAGACCCTAGCTCAGGTCTTGACCTGGAGTTCAACGATCCCAGTTTGCTGGGGCTATATATCAACACGACTATTCGTTGGCTTAACAACTATGATAGGAAAGGTTGGGAGCTTTCTTCTGAAAGGGATCTATATGCACCCGGTGTAAAGTGGATCGGTGGACTTACCCTATCCAGCCTTAATGTGGACCGGTTCAGAACTGATTCGGTAGATGTGGTTGAAGAAATATTCCCCTACAAAGCCAACATCCAGGATGGCTGGGTCGGTCGGTCATTTCAGGTAGGTGGAGATGAGAGTCGGAGCAACATAACTATTACCCAACGATACTACAATCAGTCCTTTGAAGAGCGACCGTTTGTATCAGCGGATAGCAATTACATCTATCACAATGCCTCAGTTTACCTGGCAGGTATCTCCTTTACCAAACAGTCTTATCAGAAAAGTTCTAAGGTCCTGAGCTTTGGCATTACGGAGGATGTACCTAGCGGAATTCTCGTTGAGATCAATCCAGGCTTTTCGTTTGGAGAATATAGAAACCTTCCCTATTTAGGGTACCGCGTCAGTGCCGGAAAGTACTTTCCCAAGCTAGGCTACTTATCGGGAACACATCGATTAGGGGGGCTCATTGATAAGGGTGAGTACAGAGAGGGCTTGTATGATTTTAGGATCGGCTACTTTTCACCGCTTAAGTCTTTCCCAAGAAGGGAATTCCGCCAGTTCGTGAACTTCCGATTCCTTAAGGCGCTCAATAGAGTCAACGAACCCAATATTGATTTTTCAGATAATGATAGAAACCTCGATCTCGGAGACGTGGAGGGCGATCAAGTACTGGCAATCAACCTGGAGTCAGTCATCTTTCATCCCAAAAGATGGTACGGCTTTCAATTGGCGAGTTATGTATTCACCAATTTTGGTTGGCTTTCTAATAACACAGCACTATTGAGAGAGACCAACTTCTACGGTGCGGTAGGCATTGGCTTTCGTATCCGAAATGAGAGTTTCGCGATTCAAACCTTACAGATTAGTGCCGGTTACTTCCTGGAAAGCATCGAAAACGTAGATAGCTTTTTTTACGATATTAATGCCGATGATCCAGTGCTTTTCGACACTTTCAGAGGTCTCAAACCAGAAGTGCTTAGATTTGAATGATCATAAGCGATAGGTTGGTTAGGCAACACCCCACTTGAATCGAAGTTAATGAATAGGTAATGAGATACATACAAGCAATATTTATTGGGATACTTCTATTAACGAGCTATTTCACCACTGCGCAAGAGCGAGTCGCTCCGAGCAAATACTATAAGGCAGGAGAAGCCATTAACGCACCCACCTTAGGAGTGGGTATTATGATTCCGAATGGCTGGGTGGGCTACCTTCCTCAAGAAACTGAGATCTTCATTTTAACAAAGGAGAATAACGAAGGCTCAGAGGTTTATGCATTTGGTCGAGAAAACACCTATGACCAAATTGAGCAAAATTGGAAGACGGGATTATCATTGAGCCCTTCGATCAGCATTATTGTGAGAGAGGAGATCCAGCGTCAAGGAGAACTGCGATATGCCAATATTGAATTCACCGGAACTGGAGGCGGACAGAGAAGAGGTTTGGCGGTAGCGTCATGTGGAGACTATGGTATCTGTACTACCTGGTTATTACTTTCTGCTAACAAGAGCTTTGATGACAATAAGACAATGCTGCTCCAGCTTGTCGCTGATGTAGACTACTCACAGCCTAAGTCATTGGCAGAACTACAACCTGACCTGGACTGGAACTCCGAGCTAGAGGGGAAGTACCTGTACTCCAAGAAGAATCAGGGAGGTCAGAAGACTGTTTTTCAACTTTGGCTAAATGGTGACCATACTTTTGCAAGCAAAGCGGTACCCATGGAATGGACTGATGGCAATAAGAAATATTCTGGTAAGAAGAAGGGAGCCTGGTCAATAACAAAAAGGGGTGGCCAGGACTTATTGGTATTGAACTATGGAAAATTGGAGCCAGTGATCCTATCACTCAGTAAGTCCGCTGAAGAGCTGTTGATTAATGAGCAGAGCATGTTTGTCAACAATAGTAATTAGATCTAGTGAGCGCATTGGGCAGAGCTTTCCGTTTTAAAATTTAGGATTTTGATTGATAGATTTAATAGTAGGTATAGCAATTGGCTGTACAATCTTTTGTTGTTGCTCTGCAGCGTCGGGATGTCGCACTTGTCTTTTGCACAATCAGATACGCTGCTTTTCCGCAACAACAACAATATCATGGTAGGGGAAGTTAAAACCATGGACCGTGGGGTACTACAAATAGAGACTGACTACAGCGACAGTGATTTTGAGATCGAGTGGGAGCAGATCAGAGAGATTCACACCGAGTCGACTTTCTTGATGCAGCTGTCAAATGGAGAACAGTACATTGGCCGCCTGGCCAGTGACAGCACAGGTACGATTACTATACTATCGCAATACAATGGTCTCAGATCCAGCGCACATAGCGATATCGTATTTCTAAGACCGGTCAAGAAAGGCTTTAGTGATCGCTTCAATGCCTCAATTGAATTTGGCACCAATCTTACCAAGGCCAATAGTTTTCGGCAGTATTCCTCCAGAGTTAATGCCTCCTACTTAGCAGAAAAATGGTCTTCGGATCTGCAGTTTGGTACATTGAGGTCGGTGCAGAACGACGCAGATACTATTCGACGCACAGATGGTGCCTTAAACTATAACTTCTTTTTGCCCCACAACCGATACATCAGCATATCGATAACAACCTTATCCAACACAGAGCAGAAACTTGACTCAAGGGTCAATACTAAGTTGGGTATAGGACAATACTTGATAAGGACGAACTCAGCCTACTGGGGATTCAGGGGAGGATTCAACCGAAGTTTTGAAACTTTTGATAGTGACACGCCAGACCGTAACTCTTGGGAAGCCTACCTCGGTACGGAGCTGAACCTATATGATATTGGTGATTTCAAATTAGTAACTACAGCAGTGGCGTATCCCAGTTTATCCGAAAGTCGCAGATGGAGATTGGACTATACCGTTGACGCCAAGTATGAGTTTGACTTTGACCTGTACTTCAAAATAGGAGGTACGATCAACTACGATAACCAACCAGCAGAAGGGGCGACTGAGCTGGACTATGTCCTGCAGACGAGTATCGGCTGGGAGTGGTGAAGCTATCTTTCATTAACAGCCACAGCTACCACACCCGTGTCACGTCGACCGCAGTGGAGACGTCCTCCGGATTCTAGCACTTCAGTAGCGGCAAGGGAAGGTGCGCATCTGCATACTACGAGGGGACTTCTCCACTCAATGCTCACTGCGTTCGCATTTCGGTCGAAGTGACGTGGTTGTTCAGTCTTATCTGCATGTCAAAATAAACAATTCATCTAGCGATGAACGACTATATCAAAAGCTCGCCAAGCTAACATCAATACTTTCATTTCTTGATTCAATTAAGTATTTTAAATAATGGTTCGAGGTGGTACCGTCTATATGATAACAACCAAGCACAACACCGCGTTGTACATTGGAGTCACCTCAGATCTCTTATCAAGAATCATCCAACATCGGGAAAAATATTACCCCGAAAGTTTTACTGCTCAATACAATACCAACAAGCTGGTTTACTACGAGCACCACAGTTCAATCCTAGAAGCCATAGATAGAGAAAAACAACTCAAGCATTGGTCAAGGGTTAAGAAAGAAAGACTTATCAACAACATGAATCCTGAGTGGGAAGACCTGTTTGAGGACATTAAAGATTGGTGACTTTGTACCCATTAGCTCCTTCGTTCCTACACCCGCGTCACGTCGACCGCAGCGGAGACGTCCCCCGAATTCTAGCACTTCAGTCTCGGTAAGAGAAGATGCGCATCTGTGTACTACGAGGGGACTTCTCCACTCAATGCTCACTGCGTTCGTATTTCGGTCGAAGTGACGTTGCGAAGCGGGCTGTGCACTTCTAATTGTCTTCTATACGCCCATTGACCAAGGGTGATAATCAAGAATGCATTCATGAAAACTATGTTTCATTAACAGCCACAGCAGCCAAAGAAGCCACACCCGCGTCACGTCGACCGCAGTGGAGACGTCCACGCATTCTAGCACTTCAGTCATGGTAAGAGAAGGTGCGCATCTGTATACTACGAGTAGACTTCTCGACTCAGTGCTCACTGCGTTCGCATTTCGGTCGAAGTGACGTTTTGAAGCAAGCAGTGAGCTTCTAATTAACTATGAACAATTTCGTTTGATGCGTTTTTGAAGACCCAGGCCTCACGCACACCCATTTTCGAAGTAGCCTACAGCCATTTTTTCAAATCAAGTGAAAGGCTAGACCTTCTTCTATTGCACTATGAACTTCAGCATGCCGGACTTAATAGGCTGATATTACCTGATTATGGCATAGGCCGAAAGCATCATCTAAGCCGAGAAAAAAACCTTGACTCACACAAACGATAAAAAACATTGCTTTCTTTACAAAAGTGGATTTACTTCCTCTAAAGTCAATAAACTAACTGTTCACATGCGTTTTCATATAATACTAACTCTGGCCATTGTCTTCAGTTTTTTTGCTTTGACATTACAGGCTCAGCAAAAAAAACGCGTAGATATTGGTGTTCTAGCAGATAAGTCTAATGCAGAGACCGACCGACTCATATCCTTACTTATAGAAGAAATACAATCTGTCATTGGAGAGGATGCGATTTTGTCTTTCCCAAAGGAATTGAGACTACTAAGCCAATCCAACGCAGACAAATCTTTGGCGAACTACAACACTTTGGTTGACAAGGGTAGTGAAATCATTCTGATCTTTGGAGTAGTTGATTATGTGGTATTGTCTCAACTATCGGAATTCCCAGTTCCCACTATCATCTTTGGGGCGGCTCCCATTGATTTCTCTGACGAGCAGCCGACCAAGAAAGTCAATCTTACGATGCTCTCTGACGCTCACAGTATCATAGAAGACTTAAATGCATTAGGCCTTCTATTCGATTATGAGTCGATCGCTATTGCCCATGAGGCGGACTTTGTTGCCAATTTCGATGTGGAGGACGTTTTGTCTTCTAACCTGGATAGCGATATCAACTATCGCATCATTCCCTTCGACAATGCAGATGATATTATTGCCGACCTGGGCGATGAGGAGGCTTTCTACCTTGGCGGTGGATTCTTGCTAGATGATCAAGAAATTAAAAAATTGGCTGACGAATTAATAAGAAGAAACATTCCTTCTTTTACTGCTACCTCTGTGAAGGACGTAGAGCTTGGCTTAATGGGTACTAATCAACCCGCTACGAACTTTGATCAGATGTTTAGAAGAATAGCACTGACGGTAGAGTCAATAGTTAATGATGCCGATCCATCTGACCTTTCCTCTTCTTTTAACAGTGAAAAACGGCTCAGTCTCAACGTTGAAACAAGCGCCAGGATAGGACTTTCTTTACGGTACAGCATGCTTGCAGATATTAATATAATAGGGAACAAGTCCAACATAGCCATTGATAAGACTTATAACCTCAAAGAGGTCATGCTAGAGTCCATCAACAAAAACCTAGGCTTACAGTCCAGCCTCAAGAATGTAGAACTAGCGGAGCAGGAAGTAAAAACAGCAAAAAGTAATTACTTCCCACAGCTTAATGCCACTGTCACAGGTAGTTATGTAGACCCGGCGTTGGCGGAGGTTTCTAATGGTCAAAATCCAGAAATGTCTACTGCTGGTAATCTTAGCCTCAATCAAACAGTATACTCACCTTCAGTTACGGCGAATTTAAAAATTCAAAAACAACTAAAAGAGGCCGAGAGTGAGAACTACAACACGGATAAATTGGATGCTATATTTAATGCCGCCAACGCCTACTTCAATATTTTGCTCGCTAAATCCAACCTTCAAATCAACGTGCGCAATCTTGATGTGACAAAAAGAAACCTCGAACTAGCGCAACAAAGATTTGATGCGGGGGAGGCAGGTAAGTCAGACATACTACGCTTTACCAGTGAACGCGCGCAAAACACACAAGCCTTGATTGAAACTTCCAATTTTGTGGATCAATCTACAATAGCGTTGAATCAAATCTTAAACTATCCTCTAGACCGCAAGGTGGATGTAGAAGATCCAGAGTTGGGGGTAGGTCTTTTCAAGGATTACAAGTACGACCAAATTATGAACCTGATTGACAATCCAATTACGTCTAGGCCTTTCATTGGCTATTTGGTCAAAGAGGCAAAGGCAAATGCTCCGGAATTGAAAGCATTGAATTACAATATCAATGCTACCAACCTAAGCTACAATCTCGCAAAGGGTGGACGATTTGTACCGTCAGTAGCATTACAAGGTCAATATGTAAGGACGCTGAGCAGAAGCGGTGTGGGCACAGAGTTTCCAATGGGCTTCCCTGTTATTCCAGATGGGTATTATACCACAGGAGTCAGTTTGACCCTACCCATATTTCAACAAAACCAACAGAATATCAATCAACAGACCGCCCAGATACAACTGGAGCAGCTAGGTGTTAATCTACAAAATATCAACCTGAGCATAGACCAAGGGGTGAATAATGCAGTACTTCAGTTAATTAATCAGATCACTAACATTGAGCTATCTCAGGTGTCTGTGGAGGCTGCTCGAGAGAGTCTGGAATTAACACAAGAGTCGTATGCTCAAGGTGCTGTCAACCGGGTACAGCTCATCGATGAACAAGACAACTATTTTCGATCACAATTGGCGAATGCCAATGCTATATACAATTATCTGCTCAGCGTGCTCCAACTGGAGCGAACCTTGGGCATGTATTTTTTGCTTAATACACAGGAGCAAAATGATGATTTCAACCAACGATTTAGTGACTACCTTCAAACAAGATAATATGTTTTCTAACGCCTTCATTAGCCGTTTTACGTTGCTGATCCTCATAGTATTCTGTTATGCATGTGGATCAGAGGTGCAGGAAGAGACCAAAGCCCTTCGCCCGGTACTCACCGAGCAGGTGGACTATGCCCAAAGTATAAATGAACGAACTTATACAGGTGTCGCTCAGTCAGATAAGGTGATCAACTTGAGTTTTCGTAGTAGTGGTATTATTACACTCTTCGATATGCGTCTTGGCCAAGTGGTCAAGAAAGGTGATCTACTGGCAAGACTTGACAATGTTGGTGCTCGATTGTCATATGAACAATCACTGACCTCATTGAGCAGTGCCGAATCTCAAATGAAAACATCAAAATTGAGCTACGACCGTATCCGATCACTTTATGAGAAAGGTAGCGCTTCGCTTAGCGATTTTGAAAACGCTAAAAATGCATATCAAAATGCTGAGAATAGCTTTAAATCGGCTCAGCGGTCTGTGGCGATTCAGCAGGATCAGATTAACTATGGGTATATCTATGCACCTGAGGACGGAGTGATCTCAAATATCGATGCAGAAGTAGGCGAGAATGCCTCTCCAGGCCAGCCGGTCGCTATTCAAAACGCTGGTGAGAAGATAACGATTGAGCTGGGAATGCCCGAAAACATCATCAACAGTGTCAAGAATGGAGCAAATGTTGATCTCAGATTCTCAGCAATTCCTGATGAGGTATTCGACGGGGTAGTTACAGAAGTGTCTCCAGCTCAGGATCGAAATACTTCTACTTATCCTATCAAAGTAACGCTGACAGGAGCGACAGAGAGTGTGAAGCCTGGTATGGCCGCCACTGCTACCTTCCGGTTTTCAGATTTGGAAAAACAGTCCTTGCTCGTTCCTGCTAAGGCCGTGGGTGAGGATAGCAAGGGGAGGTTCGTATTCCTTGTCCTTGAAAATGGCGAGAATGGCAGGGTGGAGAAACACCATATCAAAATAGGGCGGCTGTATTCGAATGGTTTCGAGGTAACCGAGGGACTGAAGAAGGGGCAAAGGATAGCTGTTGCAGGCTTGCAGACGTTGCTCGACGGTCAGGAAGTAAGTCTATCTAACTAAGCCAGCACGGATGAATATTGCACAATTTTCGATAGAAAAGAATCGGATTACCTTCATGGTACTGGGCACCATTCTCATTATGGGCTTGGCGCTATACAGTTCGCTTTCGAGGGACAGTATGCCACCTTATACTGTTCGAGTGGCCAATGTCATTACGCCCTTTCCAGGTGCCAGCCCAGAGCGTGTAGAGCAGCTTGTGACCGACAAGGTTGAGAAAGTGGCTCAAGAATTGCCTGAGCTGAAAGAAGTGACTAGTACCTCAAGAAGCGGCATTTCCATAGTGACTGTGACTTTGAAGGATGAAGTAGCGCCCATAGACCTACAGGCCGTTTGGGATCGGCTGAGAAGAAAGCTAGATGATATTGAGGGACTTCCTGAGAACCTCGAGCCTAACCTTGATGATGATGGCGTAGGTGATGTCTACGGCATCATGTTGGGCCTGTATAGCGATGATCTCAGCTACGCCTTGATCAAGGAATATGCTGATGACATGCGTGATGAATTGATCAAACTGCCTGATGCCGCCAAAGTGGAGATGGGGGGAGAACAAGAGGAGCGTGTCTTTATCGAATTTGACATTGCGGTACTTAAGGAGTACGGACTGACGGCCCAGCGACTACAAAGTATCATCGGATCACTTAACATACTAAGCTCTGGAGGACAGATCAATTTAGAAGCTGAGCGTATTATACTAGAGCCAACCGGAAACTTCGATACCATAGACGACTTGAAGAAGACCCTGATTCCGGTAGGGGATGGGAGCCAACTCATCAATCTGGAAGATCTTACTCATATCACTAAGAGCTACATCGATCCACCCAAGCAGATCATCACAGTGGATGGGAAGCCTGCTTTGGCTTTGTCTATCAATCTAAAGGAAGGTGCTAATGTGTTGCAGTTGGGCATAGACGTAGATCGTGTCATGAAAGAATGGGAAGCTAAGCTTCCGATAGGGCTGGAGGTAAAGCGACTCGCGTCGCTCGATACCTATATCGACGTGAAGATCAGTGACTTTATCGTCAACCTAGTCCAAGCTATCGCAATCGTATTTGCTGTCATGCTCATCTTCCTCGGCATAAGGACAGGTAGCATCATCGCGAGTCTGATTCCGATCGTGACGATCATGACGCTGATGTTAATGGGGCTGATCTCCATGGGCTTGAATCAGGTGACACTGGCGGCCTTGATTATGGCGCTGGGTATGATGGTGGATAACGCCATTGTGGTAGCGGAAACGGTGATGGTGAAAATGGAAGAGGGTATGGAAGCAAAGAAGGCTGCCATAGAGTCCTGCTCCGAGTTGTTTACACCGCTGCTAATATCCACACTCACTACTTCAGCAGCGTTTCTTGCATTTTATATGGCAGAGTCCACCATGGGAGATATCGTAGGCCCCATTTTCGTGGTGATTTCTCTTGCGCTTCTTTCCTCTTGGATCATTTCTTTGAGTGTTATCACACTATTCTGCTATATGTTTCTGAAAGTGGATAAGAAGGGTGAGTCCAAGCCAGGTATGATCGATAGAGCGATTGATTGGCTGAAAATGCGCTATAAAGCGCTGATCCTAATTGCGCTGCGATCAAAATACATCGTACTGTTGTCTATTCTATTGGCTTTCTGCCTTTCTCTATATGGATTTACGAAGGTCGCCTTCGTATTTTTCCCAGACAGTGATCGCAACTTAGTGACGGTCGATATCAATTTGCCGCTAGGTACTCGAATCGAATCGACACAAGCACTAGTGGCTGAGATTGAGCAGTTCATCTCCGATTCGCTGGTGGTGAATGAAGCCAGGCTGGAAGGAGTGTCCGATTGGTCTTCCTATATAGGGGAAGGGCCTGAGTCTTATGACCTGGGCTATACACCTGATGAGGCCAATTCCAGTTATGCCCATATGTTGGTTAACACTAGTTCCTTCTCTCAGAACGTACCCACTGTGGAGAAGCTGGATGCATTTTGTTACAATCAATTTGCGGATGCCGATATCAAGGTATCGACACTAGCTGGAGGTGGCGGTGGCACGCCTATTGAGATCAAAGTCTCCGGACCAGATCCTGATGAGCTCAGCATCATTGCTGAGAAAATCAAGATAAGGCTCTCTGCTGTCACTGGAACCAAGAATGTCAAAGATGACTGGGGACCCAAGAGTAAAAAATTCGTGATCAATATAGACCAGGCAAGGGCTCAATCTGTGGGTATCACTAGTCAGGACGTAGCTAACTCGCTAAGGACTTTCCTGGATGGTTTTCAGACCGGGGAATTCCGGGAAGATGATAAATCCATCCCCATCGTGATGCGAAGTGAAGGAAGTCAACAGCAGAGTCTGGAGGCGCTTGAGACAGCCGGTATATTCAACCAAAGCGGTGAAAAGAGTGTGCCACTGAGCCAGGTGGCCGAGATTATTCCATTATGGCAATATTCTAAAATCAAGCGCCTGGATATTAATCGGACGATCGTAATATCCAGTGAGCTTACGCCTACGGGCAATGCCTCGATGGTCACTAGTGAAATGACACCATGGCTAGACGAGGAGACCAACAGTTGGGCCAATGGCTATAGCTACAAATATGGTGGCGATGCTGAGAATACGGCGGAAAACATGGGTGCGGTGGTCAAATACTTGCCACTATCAGGTTTTATCATTGTCCTACTTCTGGTCATTCAGTTCAACTCCTTTCGCAAGATGCTCATGGTCACCGCCACGATACCTCTTGGGGTCATAGGGGTAGTTATTGGACTGCTAACATTTGATGAGGCCTTTGGCTTTATGCCTTTCCTAGGGGTCATTTCCTTAGCAGGAATTGTGATTAACAATGCGATCGTATTGATCGACCGTATGGAAATGGAGCAAAGAGACTATGGTCGCGCTGTGGATGATGCAGTGATCATGGCTTGTTTACAGCGATTCCGTCCAATACTCCTAGCGACTTTCACCACAGTGCTTGGCCTGTTACCACTCTATCTTTCTGGCGGAGAAATGTGGGAAGGCATGGCCATTTCCATCATGGTGGGACTGTTGTTTGGTACCATCATTACATTATTATTCATTCCGTCGTTCTTCAGCGTACTGTACAAAGTAGACTACAAAGATTATGTCTTTGATGACAAGATGTTGGATTGATCGAGGTGATGAAGCCTCGCGTCTGAGGTTTCTTGACTGACTTTCTGCCACGGAGTGACGTGAAATTCATTTCTAGCCGAGAATATCTTGATCATAAGACATAGACCACTTTACCGAGTACTAGGAAGACTATGAAGGCAATTTCAAACCATTTCTTGGCTCACCCATCCGGTGAGTCATTGACATTTCACGCTCTACTCATCCATCACCAACATTGACTAAAAAGACTAGAGCCTTCTGAAACTAAGACAATGCACACGGTAGAGTTGCCCTAATATGGCTTTTGCAGCATCTTCCTGAGTTTTTGCTTCTCCCATCTTTACGCGGTTTCCGTTTTCCATCTGGTAGACGCTACCCTCCAGATCCCACTCATACTCTTTGAGGTTATTGGTGATGTATCTGCGCTTGTCGACCGTCCTAAACTTGAAGGATTCAAGTTCATTCTTATATTCAAATCCGGCAGGGTAGTATAGTTCAGCTACTAGAGACGATTCCCTCGGATAGAAGCGACAAGGGCAGCTGCCAGCATTCCGTTGGGTCAATGTTCTAATCACATCCGAGTGTACTAATTTCCACTCTCCAGTTTTGTTTTTCACTAATGCATAGTTACTGACATATCCACCCTGCTCGGCAAGCGCACCATCTACATTCATATTGAGGGAGAGTACGACCGAGATAGTTGCTGTAGTTGGTCCTTCGATGATTTTACTAATCTGTTCGATTTTAAGATTAGGCTCCACATCTCGTTCAGTGGTCAAACTTTGCAAGCTTTGTGCAAAAGCATCAAGATTCAATACCGTTCTTTCGACTCTACCATTAGGACCAATAAAAGTTCTATTGACCTGAAAATCTGGACTGAAATAGGTCATCACCTTGGTCAAATCCTTGGTCTTGTTCAGATTGTTGATTTCAGCGATATATGCTGTAAAGAAATCTTTAATCTCTTGCTGTTGCGCAAATGAAGAGAGTTGGATTGAGAGGCACAATAGGGTTGTTAAAGCTATTTTCATAATGACTTTTTTGTAGGTGGATGAAGACACTTGGAATAAGAGAAAGTAGATGCTAAGAAAGAGTATTTTGACTAATAAACTTGTTGAGGACTGATATTTCGAACTTGTCGACGCGCAGGTGTTTTCTCAGACTTGTTGTGTAGTGAAACCTAGACTTTCAATTTATACTTAGCAGTGATATTTGGAATTTGGAAGGATCAGCATAAGCGCTCAAAGAAGAGCTAACGAGTATTGATCGAACGAAAAGCTCAATTCGTAGATTAGTGGCTGTGATTTACAGAACTTTTTTTTGAAACTATTTATTTAGTGGTAATTTCATATTCCAGCTAAGAAAGTTTTGATCCTACTTCTCAATAACAGTAATAACTCACTACTTCTTAATTAAAACTAACCTTATGAAGATTAAAATGATGCTCGTACTGTGCCTTGTCGCTACAGTCGCTATAGCACAGAAGAAAGACAAACAACCGAATATCCTAGTCATCTGGGGCGATGATATTGGTACCTGGAACATCAGTCACAATAACCGCGGCATGATGGGCTACAAGACACCCAATATTGACAGAATTGCCAGAGAAGGTGTCGGGTTCACCGACTATTATGCACAGCAGAGCTGTACTGCGGGTCGAGCTGCTTTTATTGGCGGTAGCGTACCTGTAAGAAGCGGTATGACGAAGGTGGGAATGCCGGGTGCGAAGGAAGGATGGCAGATGAGCGATATCACCATGGCCACAGTCATGAAGAACTTAGGCTATAGCACTGGTCAGTTTGGAAAGAACCATCAGGGAGACCTTGACGAGCACTTACCAACTATGCATGGTTTCGACGAATTTTTCGGAAACCTCTATCACCTCAATGCAGAGGAGGAGCCAGAAAATATGGATTACCCTTCTGACCTAGTATTAGCAAACGGTAAGACATTCGCTGAAGTCTATGGACCTAGAGGCGTAATTCACAGCTGGTCTGATGGCAAAGGTGGTCAGAAGATTGAGGATACCGGTGCTTTGACTAAAAAGAGAATGGAAACCATTGATGAGGAATCTATTGCTGCTGCGAAGGATTTCATTAAGAAGCAAGTTGAAGAAGACAAGCCATTCTTTACCTGGTGGAATGCAACGCGTATGCACTTCAGAACTCACGTGAAAGAAGAAAATAGAGGTATATCAGGACAAGACGAGTATTCTGACGGTATGGTTGAGCACGATCGACATGTCGGTGAGCTTTTAGATTACCTGGACGAACTCGGTGTTACTGAAAACACAGTTATCATGTACTCCACGGATAATGGCCCTCACTACAATACATGGCCTGACGCTGGTACGACTCCATTCCATGGAGAAAAGAACAGTAGTTGGGAAGGTGCTTACAGAGTACCTGCATTTGTCAAATGGGATAATAAATTCCCCGCCGGTGTTACTTTAAATGGTATCGTTTCTCACGAAGATTGGTTGCCTACATTTGCTGCGATCGGTGGAGATCCAGACGTAACAACTAAAATCAAGAATGGCGTGAACATGGGTGGTCGCACTTACAAAAACCATATCGATGGAGTTAATCAATTAGACTACTTAATGGGTAAAATTGATGAGTCACCAAGAGAGGGTTTTGTCTACGTAGATGATGCTGGATCCATCGCGGCGTTAAGGTATAAAGATTGGAAGGCTATGTTCATGGAAAACAGAGCAGATAAACTTCAAATCTGGTTAGAGCCGTTTGTTGAACTTAGGGCCCCTTATTTGTTCAACTTGAGAAGAGATCCGTTCGAGAAAGCAATGATTGGATCTAATACCTACTATGATTGGTATATCGATCGTGCTTACATCCTTATCGCTATGCAGGGGTATGCATTCAATTTCTTAAAGACATTTCAGGATTTCCCTCCTAGCCAAACTGCTGGTGACTGGAGTTTAAGTTCTGTGCAGAAGCAGATTGAGGCGATGACTTCTGGAACCCACAAATAACATTAGAGGAAACAATTTTGGAAAACACCCATTCTGATGGGTGTTTTTTTTTACCTAATCCAATACCAATGAAATATCCCATACAGTACATTCTAGTTGTTGTCGTGATGCTTATCATCTCAAGTTGTGAAGAGAAACAAGCCAATAGCGTGACAACATCTGAAGTTGAACAAAACGTAGATCCTCTTCCTTCATGGAATGACGGTGCTACCAAGTCGGCCATTATGAGTTTTGTAGAGGACGCTACCAACGAGCAAAGTCCTAACTTCATTGCGGTGGAAGACCGCATTAGTACTTTTGACAATGACGGCAACCTGTGGGCGGAGCAACCGATGTATTTTCAACTCTACTTTGCGATTGACCGCATCAAGGCACTGGCTCCTGAGCATCCAGAGTGGAGCACAGAGCAGCCCTTCAAAGCAGTGCTGGAAGACGATATGGAAGCACTCATGGCCTCTGGTGAAAGAGGGTTACTACAGCTTGTGATGGCGAGTCACGCAGGTGTCACCACAGATGAATTTGAAACTATCGTGGCTGACTGGCTGTCGACTGCCAGACATCCCAAGTACGATAAGCCATTCAATGAGTTGATCTATCAGCCAATGTTAGAACTCCTGCAGTATTTGAGAGCTAATGACTTCAAGACCTTCATCGTCTCGGGTGGTGGCGTGGAGTTTATGCGTGTCTGGGTAGAGGAGGCTTACGGTATCCCAAAGGATCAGGTGGTTGGCAGCTCGATCAAGACAGAGTTTGATTATAATGATGGAGACCCTGTCATCAGGCGCCTACCGGAAATCGACTTCATCGACGATAAGGGAGGCAAGCCAGTCGGCATCAGTAAGTTCATTGGTCGTAGACCAGTGTTCGCTTCTGGTAACTCTGATGGTGATTTGCAAATGATCCAATACACCACGGGCGGTGATGGCCCAAGATTTGGCCTTTATTTACATCATACTGACGCTGAAAGAGAGTACGCCTACGATCGAGAGTCGCATATTGGTAAGCTCGACAAAGGCCTTGATGAGGCAGATGCCAATGGCTGGACAGTGATCGACATGGCCAAAGATTGGAAAGTCGTTTTTCCTTTTGAGCTATCGCAATAGCCTCAAAATAGGTGCGTCATTCTCGAAGATATTGACCTTGATTTTTTCAGGTCAATATTTGTCGGGAATCTCAACTGTGCTTGTAAGAAATAAGTGAGCGTAATCTTTCTCATCAGAGATCAGAAAAATTACATGCCATTAAGAATGATCTTACCCTTGTTAAGATTGTCCTCCATGTGTTGATGTGCTTCTTCTACGTCAGCCCAGTCGAATACCTTATCAATAACAGGCTTTAAAGAGTCATCTGTGAAATGAGCCAAGTACTTGCGGGAAAAGTCTTCAACTAGCTGTGATTTGTAATCGATACTTCTCGCCCGAAGGGTAGACCCCTTGAGCTGAATTCGCTTGATCAATACCTTGGTCAAATCTATCTCTGCCTTTGTACCTCCCATGAAGGCCAATAGAATCCAGCGTCCATCAGGTTTGATTACTTTAGTATTGGTCTCGGTATAGCTGGCGCCAATGAAGTCCAGAATAATATCAAAGCCTCGACCATCAGTCAATGATTTGAGATCATAAGCCATGTCTTGGCGAGTTTTGTAATTGACGCCATCCACTGCGCCAAGTGATTTGCAGAAGTCGATTTTCTCCTGACTACCTGCGGTGACATAGGCATTGGCGTTCGCTAGCTTGACCAATTGAATAGCGGCAGTCCCTACACCACTAGCTCCTGCATGGATGAGTACATTTTGCTCAGTCTTCATCTCTCCCAGCCAGTTGAGCGCCTGGTGGGCTGTCAAAAAAACCTCAGCTATTCCTGCGCCCTCCTCGAACGACAGGTTTTCCGGTAGGGGCATCACCACACCTTCGTGCGCGGTGACATACTCGGCATAGCCGCCTCCTGCCAAAAGCGCAAAAACACGATCACCTGCTTTATACTTAGTGACATCACCGCCCACCTGCTCCACGATACCAGCTACCTCGAGTCCCAGGATTTCGGATTCTCCAGGAGGTGGGGGATACATTCCAACTTTCTGAAGTAAGTCCGCTCTGTTAATACCAGCAGCTTTCACCTTGATGAGCACATCATCAGAATTAAGGACAGGCTTGTCCACCTCATTGATTTCAAGATCGACGTTCTTCCCTTCTTGGTTGTATTCTATCGCCTTCATTTGCGCTGATGTCATCATTCTAAAACTCTTTGCCGATAGACAGTGAAAGCGACCAGGTATCGTATCCTTCTTTGAAATCAAAGAAGAGTGCCGGCCCCAGCTTCCATTCATTGCCCAGATTGAAAGGGCGCTCAGCTCCCAACCTCATGATCACCAGATTTTCATTTTCTTCCCACTCCATCCCTGCGCCACCGACTAGCTGAAAGTTGGGTGTCAACTTATAGACGCCTGCCAATGCCATGATGAAAGCATTCTCACGTTCTAAGTCTTTATCGATTATTAGGTAACTGTCTAATTCCAGGTCGAGCATTAGTCCAATCTCCCATTTTGGATGTACGCTTCGGAAATAATCGAGCCCCAGTGTCGGGACGAAAAAGCCATCAGCTTCAGTACTGCGCAGTTCTCCGGCCTCTGGGATGTAGGTATAGCCTACCGTAAAGGCGATGAGATTTTTTCCTTCTTCCTCTTCAACTATTTCCTCTTCCTCCTGGGCAAAGACCACAAAAGTTGAGGACAACACAACTCCCAAAATCAGCATAAATTTAACCATGTCCAAGTTTAGCCAGATTATACCTTGATTCAAACGTTCGATGAAATAGGATCAATAAAAAAGGCCACCCCTACCGGAATGACCTTTCTACTAGCTGATTGTTATCTCGCTCTTCCTTATTCAGTGCCACTTTCTCCCTGTTGAAGACGAGACCTTTCCAACACCATTATTATCAATTGCTATGGCCGCAATTTTAAGAAAGACTAACTTGCACCTATAGACAGTTGTGTACACCATAGACAGGTATGGAAGCCGTGAACAATCGTAAAAAATGGATAGACGCGGGATATGAGCTTTTCTCAGCCTCAGGTCCCCAAGCACTCAATGTGGAGAGATTATCTCTTTTAGTCGGCCTTAACAGATCTAGCTTTTATCACTATTTCGGAGATATTGATATGTATGAGCGTGAATTGCTCAATGAGCACATAGACCGGTTTGAGTTACTATCAACAGAGCTAAAGCAATGTCAATCTTTCGATCCCGAGATGCTCCATCTGGTCAAGGGGAAGCCTTTGGAAATCAAGTTTCATCGGCAATTATTGGTCAATGAGTCTACACCTCGCTACATTGATTGCTTCAAGAACGCCAAATCGCATACCGAACAGACGGCTTTTCACTTATGGTCAAAGTTTAGTGAGCTTGGTAGTCATCCGGATGCCGAATTCAACTTGTTTGAGACCGTTCGGGACTATTCCCTGCTTCATTTTGAGCAGGCTGAAGACGAAAAAATAACGAGCATGCTTCATGATGTGAAACTACTTATGTTTCTTAGGAGCCATTTCGATCATGATAAATTGAATATGGGATAGTTATCATTTCCCGTAATTATTCATAAGCTGGACAAGGAATAGCTTAATTTCGCTTGATGAAAATTCACCCTTTGCCTTCGATGATAATTATTGCTCGATCTACTTTTGCGTTCTTTCTTTTTGTGTCAATTCTAATCGTTGGTTGTAAGCCCACCGAGCTAGTAGGCTCATGGAAAGATCCGGCTGTCCCGACACAAGATTTCAAGAAAATAGGGGTGGTGATGCTATCGCCAAATATGGAAGCCAGAGCAGTCCTGGAGACCGAGATGGCAGGCGCCTTACGCAGTTCTGGAGCTCCTGGATTGGCTACCTTTGATATATTTCCCCTAGCGGGAAGAACAGCGTTGGCACAAGAGCTTGAAGTTACTGAGGAGCAGAGACAAGCTCATATTAAAAAGAGAGTTGAAGAATTTGACTTTGACGCCATTTTGGTGATGGCCATCCTTGATGTACAAAAAGAGGAGCACTATCATTCTGGTTCATCCTTTAGCGTCGGATTACCTGCCTACCCGGTGTATGGCTATGGTTACACAGGCTACTACGGATATATTTACAATACCGTCTACGCTCCTGGTTATTACGAAACTGCATCGACCTATTTCCTGGAGTCTAACTTATATGATGCAGCCACTGAGCAATTGATTTGGACAGGTCAGACCCGTACCAAGGATCCAAAGTCGATTGATAAGGAGGCCGCTGAAGTGGCTAAGCTTATTGTACATGAGTTGAAAACAAAGGAAGCACTCAATATAAAGAAATGATAGAATCGGATAGATTTATCAATCGGTCTTTACTCAGCTACCGCAATCTGGCTATTGCGGTCACACTTCTGGCAATTTGGAGTTGTGAGAATAAGCCCGCTTCTACCGATAACTCTGATGAATCAAATACACTCGTAGAAAACAACGCTCCTGCACCTGCTGACGGGCCTCCAGACATGGTTTGGATACCTGGTGGAGAGTTTATCATGGGGGCGATTGAAGGAGACACCCAGGCACGAGCTGATGAACTGCCAGCCCACAAAGTTCGCGTTAGCGGTTTCTGGATGGATGCTACAGAGGTAACCAATGCTCAGTTTGCTGAGTTCGTGGAAGCCACCAACTATATTACGGTAGCGGAAAAAGCACCTGATTGGGAAGTGATAAAGACGCAGGTGCCACCAGGCACGCCCAAACCTCATGACAGTGTACTTGTCGCAGCTTCGATGGTCTTCACTCCAGTCGCTACCAACGATCTGGCCGACTGGGCACAATGGTGGAGCTGGGTTAAAGATGCCAGTTGGCGACAACCACAAGGATCTGGAAGTGACATTACCGATAAGATGAATCATCCAGCTGTTCAGGTTTCTTGGGAAGATGCGCAAGCTTATCTGCAGTGGGCAGGGAAGCGGTTTCCTACTGAAGCGGAGTGGGAGTTTGCCGCAAGGGGTGGATTGATCAACAAGCTCTACCCATGGGGTGAGGGCAAGGACATCACCGTTTGTGGTAACACCTGGCAGGGTAAGTTTCCAGAGCACAACTCTCAGGATGATGGCTACTTCACCACAGCACCAGTCAAATCCTACGCTCCCAATGGCTATGGCCTCTATGACATGGCAGGCAATGTATGGGAATGGACCTCTGACTGGTACAATACTGGCTACTATGAAGAATGCGCCAAAGCTGGCGTCCTTTCTGACCCTCAGGGTTCGGCTCAGCCTTACGACCCGAGACAACCTTATATGCCACAGCGTGTACAGCGTGGCGGATCGTTCCTTTGTAATGAGAGCTATTGTAGCAGTTATCGCGCTAGCGCAAGGATGCAATCCAGCCCGGATACTGGACAGGATCACGTGGGCTTCAGGGCGGTAATGACTCAGGAGATGTGGGAGGTGGTAAAGACTTATGGTAAGAAATAAGTTTTAATGAGCATCAATCTACCTTAGGAACTGACAAACCCCGTGAAATTGGATTGATCAATCCACTGAAAGGCTGCCTCTGGATAGGCCTTTTCGAATGCTGTTGGAATTTTGTTCTTTTTAGTTTGCCATTTAAACTCATAGGCCGAAAGAATACCATCACTTTCTTCCAAGTAGTCAACTTCCTGTTGGTCGTGGGTTCTCCAGAAGTACCGCCTCGGGTTTTGTTGCTTACTACTAAGCATTTTCATCCTCTCCACGATTAGGAAGTTTTCCCATAAAGCACCTCTGTCATTCCGAATGTCCATTGGCTGATATTGCTGAATGATACTGTTCCTAATACCCACATCATAAAAATAAATTTTCTTTTTCTTGGAGATTTCTTTCCGCAGATTACCACTCAGCGATGAAAGACTGAAAATCACAAAAGCCTTTTCAAGAAGATCAATGTATCTACTTACCGTACGTTCGTTGATTTTGAGTGTTTTAGCCAGTTCATGGGTAGATACTTCTGACCCGATCTGATGAGCGAGCAATTGAAGTAGCTTATGCAGTGACTCTGGCCTTCTGAGATTCTCAAACATCAACACGTCTTTGTACAGGTATCTGGCAGCTAAGTCATCCAGAAGTATTCTGGCTTCTTCTGAAGTTGCAGTCACTAACTCTGGATAGCTCCCGTAGCGCAGCAAGGCGTCCAATTTGGCTTTTAGATCCACAGGCCGATACAATTGGAGCAGCTCTTGGTAGGATAGGGGAAAGAGGGTAAAAGTCAATGCTCGACCTGTCAGCGGCTCACTTGTTTTTTGAGCCAGCTCAAAACTTGATGAACCCGTAGCGATGATTTGCACTTCAGGGAGCTCGTCTGCAATGATCTTTAGTTTGGTGCCTATGTCTGGTACGAACTGCGCTTCATCCAGGACGATCAGCTTATGTCTCCCGAACTCTTGCTTTAGGAGGCTTGGCTCATATGAAAGCAGCGGAGCTATGGATGGAAGCTCACAGTTGTAGTATCCCTCCAGATCACCATACTTTTTGAGTAGTGATTTGGCCAGAGTGGTTTTCCCCACCTGTCTGGCACCATAGATAATGATGACCTTATTTCGAAAAAGCCATCTTTCAATGGTCGCCTCTTGCTGTCGTTGTACCAATAAACTACGGATTTTGATCTAAATATTGATACTAAACTACAAAAATTAATACAAAAATTTGTAGTTAACTACGAAAATTCAAATTTTGGAATGTAGTGCTTTCAGGAAGTAGACTGACGAAGTTTTCAAAACTTCGTCAGTCTAATACAGGTCTATTGTGATAGTTTCTTAAGCCATCCCTTCCGCTTTGCAAGCTCACCATCTTCAAGCCAGACGGCCAGCGGTCAAGCTCGGTATTTACATTTTGGGATAGGCGTGGCTGGTTACAAACCGTTGAAACGGTTCCCCAGTACGTGAGATCTATAGCCCACGTTTTAAACCGTGGGCTATACCATAGGGTGACCGGAATGATTTTAATCATTTAAAGGCCCCACAGAAACGGCCGGATAATTAAATTGATTTATACCTGGATAGCCTAATGCTTATGAAGTTTTCAAAACTTCGTCAGTCTCTGTATAATCATAAGGTAGTCTTGAGAGGATTGTTCAGGATACTAAATCAACATCCCAAATAGCTCTGGCTGATTGTTGAGCAACTGATAATTGACATTGTACTTGTCCATCCGAGCGATTAATGCATCATAGTCCTCCTTGGTTTAAGGAGTCTGTGACCATGGAGGTTTAGAGGCGTTTACTAAATCAAATAACTAGGAGTCTGTCGGACTTGTCATTTTAACGCCCTGAAAATTTCATATTCAAGACATATTACTTTTCACCTCTGAATATTGGATCCTGGGGGCTTTAAAAGTGGATTTTCACCACTTTTCAGTCTCTGTTTTTTTTAAGTCCGACAGGCTCCTAGGGTTTCATCAATTTTCAGCTGTGTTTAGATTAAAGGTTATTGGTAGTATTGTCACAGAATAGACAGGACCAAATGGTCGATATATATTGAAATTAGGCGCACCTTTTACAGCCGTTAAAGCGGCTTCATCGCAACCATATCCAATACCTTCGATTACTTCCAAACCGTCAATACTTCCATCTTTGTTAATGATAAGCTTCACAAGAACTTCACCTTCTACTTTATTTTTTAATGCTTCTTCGGGATACTTCAGATTCTCCTTAACATATTGAGAAAATCTAAGTAGGTCGGATTTTGGTAAATCAAATGATCCTAGGGGATAGATTGTACATCTATCATATAGAATTGTCTTTCTAGAACACTCATCGTCGGTTGCCATTTTCCCGAACCAGGAGTATCCGGATTCCTTTAGTTTGGCCAGCCTCTCTTGATATATCTGACGTTCTGATTTTGTTGATTTGATAAGCTGCTTGATCGAAAAAATTGTTGCTTGATAATTTTGGTAATTTATAGATTGATGCCTCTCTAGATCCTCGTAAATATTTACTACCTCAACATATTCTTTCTTCATAAAATGATCCAACTGCAGCTCTGATAAAGCCTCTATTGACTCAAAATCTATTTCTTCAGTTACATCTTCAATAATTGGAAAGTAGTCCGATTGCGATAACACTCTATGGGAGAGAGATAAGTAAATGACCAATATCGCAATTCTCATATTAGATTATATCAAGCTTACTACAAACCAATTAGGTGATACATATAATGAGCTATTTGCATCACTCTTGCCCAATAGAACTAGATCAACATCCCAAATAGCTCTGGCTGATTGTTGAGCAACTGATAATTGACATTGTACTTGTCCATCCGAGCGATTAATGCGTCATAGTCCTCTTTTTTCTGGAGTTCGATACCGATCAACGCAGGACCATTTTCTCGGGCCGTCTTCTTCGTATACTCAAAGAGGACAATGTCATCCTTTGGGCCGAGCACTTCGACCAGGAATTCACGCAATGCACCTGCTCGCTGTGGGAACTTCACAATGAAGTACTGTTTCCGTCCTTCATAGAGCATAGATCGCTCTCTGATCTCTGCCATACGCACAATGTCGTTGTTGCCACCGCTTACGACGCATACCACGGTCTTGCCTTTGATGTCGTCCTTGATTAGATCGAGTGCCGCGGTGGTCAATGCTCCGGCAGGTTCTACAATGATACCTTCATTGTTATATAGCTCAAGTACAGTCGTGCAGACTTTACCTTCGGGTATGAGGACTATATCATCGAATACTTCCTGGCAGATGTCGAAGTTGAGTTTACCTACAGCTTTCACTGCAGCACCATCGACGAATTTGTCTATGTGATCCAATGCTGTCCATTGGCCATTAGCGCGGCTTGTATGCATGGCTGGTGCTCCTTCTGGTTCCGTACCGATAATCTTAGTCGATGGACTCAGGGTCTTGATGTAGCTGCCAACGCCTGATGATAGTCCACCACCACCGATAGGTAGCACCAAGTAGTCTATAGGCTCATTGATTTGATCCATGATCTCGGCACCCACCGTACCTTGACCTTCGATGACTTTTTCATCTTCGAAGGGGTGTGCAAATGCCTTACCATTTTCCTCACAGTCTTTCATGGCAGCCGCGTAAGCATCATCGAAAGTATCTCCCACAAGTACTACTTCCACCATGTCCTTACCAAAGGATTTGACCTTATTGACCTTCTGCTCGGTGGTAGGTGTGGGCATGAATATCTTTCCATGCACTCCGAGCAACTTACATGAGAGTGCTGCACCTTGAGCATGATTACCAGCACTCGCTGCGACGATTCCTTTGCTTTTCTGTGCAGTGGATAAACTCGCTATTTGATTGTAAGCTCCGCGAATCTTGTAGGATCGTACGACTTGAAGGTCTTCACGTTTCAGATAGATATTGGCTTCATATCGCTCAGAGAGTCCCGCGTTATACTCAGTGGGAGTACTGCGCACGACATTCTTCAACCTGGCTCTGGACTGGAGTATTTTCTCTATGCTGATCAGTTTTGATTTCACTGCGGTGGTCATTGGTTGCACTCTGAATATTTAATAAGGGAGGATGGCATGAATAGCAACGTCACTCCACTCGGACGCTGCAAAGTCAATTTGTTCTTGATATCATATTAGACTGTCAATAAAGTCTGTCACAGAATGTTCGAGATCGAGGCTTGCGACGTTTTGAAAATGAGAGTTTACTCGTGTAAATGAGCATTTTTCAAAACTAGCCTGCCTTGCCGGACAGGCAGGCGTAACGAAGAGATCGGACATTGTGGACAGATCTTATTTATTTTCTGGTCGAAGCTTGCGCACAGTCGCCCCAGTACGCCACATCTCCGACTCACGTAGCTCATCGAGCTCAGCTTCCAATTTCACTCGGTAGTCTGGCTTGGAGTTAGCTTCAATAGAAATCCTTGCTTCATTGCCTGATTCTACGCTTTCATAGAGATCTTCAAATACTGGAGCTACAGCATCTCTAAATTTCTTCCACCAGTCTAGTGCTCCGCGTTGTGCAGTGGTAGAGCAGTTGGCATACATCCAGTCCATGCCATTCTCAGCTACTAAAGGATAGAGCGACTGAGTTGCTTCTTCTACAGTCTCATTGAAAGCTTCAGAGGGAGAGTGTCCCTTTTTTCTAAGCAGGTCGTACTGCGCTGCAAATAGCCCTTGAATAGCACCCATTAAACTGCCACGCTCACCAGTCAAGTCACTATTCACTTCACTTTTGAAGTTGGTCTCGAATAAGTAACCGGATCCAACACCAATACCCAAAGCAATAACTCTATCACGAGCATTGCCCGTAGCATCTTGATGAATAGCAAACGATGAGTTCAGTCCTTTGCCTGCTACAAAAAGTCTTCTTAAGCTAGTTCCAGAGCCCTTAGGAGCCACAAGAATCACATCCACATCTTCCGGAGGGACGATACCTGTTTGGTCGTTGTGGGTGATACCAAAGCCATGAGAAAAGTATAGTGCCTTGCCCGGGGTAAGGTGTTTTTTTACGGTAGGCCAAAGTGCGATTTGACCAGCATCAGAAAGCAAGAACTGAAGGATGGTTCCTTTTTCGCAAGCTTCTTCTAGTTCAAAAAGTGTCTCGCCAGGTACCCAGCCATCCGCGATAGCTTTGTCCCATGTTTTTGAATCTTTCCTTTGTCCAACGATCACGTTGAAGCCATTGTCTTTGAGGTTCAGGGCCTGCCCAGGTCCTTGCACACCATAGCCAAGGATAGCGATGGTTTCGTCTTTGAGTGTTTCGTTAGCTTTTGCTAGAGGAAATTCCTCACGGGTGACTACTTCTTCCTCAGTTCCTCCAAAATTGATTTTTGCCATTGTATTATCAGTTAAAAATTTCGATTACGAGTTTAGGATTAGTTTATTCGATTTGGTTTCCTCAAGTTCCTTGAGGAAGGTTTCAGTTTTACGTTTGGATTGGGATATCGCTACTCTACCTGACCGCACAAACTCTAGAATGCCATAGGGCTCGAGCTCTTTGTATAGTTTATGGGTCTCCTCTTTATGTCCTGTTTTTTCGATCACAATATGATCTTCTTCAATTGCCAGAATACGGGCGCCATGACTCCTCACAAGGTTTTCTATCCTTAGGCCACCCATAAAAATGCTCGTAGGTAGCTTATAAAGAGCAATTTCCTGATAGTAGACCTGATGTTCTTCGTAGACGAATGCTCCCAGTACATCTATCAGTTTTCTAATCTGCTTTATCACTTTCTCGATCGTCTCTCTGGTAGTGGTCAGTACTATCGTGAACCGGCTGACACCTTGCACCTCAGTAGTTGACACGTTGAGACTATCAATGTTCATCTTTCTTCTATTGAAGATAATGGTCACATGATTGAGTAAGCCCGCCTTGTCCTCAGTGAGTACGGATAGCGTAAACTCTTTTTCTACCTTATCAGAATGATCTTCGCTGTATATAGAATTTGACATTTTGTTCTTTATCTAAAGTCTGATTAAAAAAGAGACTGTGAATTATTCCAGTCTGATGTCTGACACTGAAGCGCCCGACGGCACCATTGGAAATACATTTTCCTCTTGTTGTACCACTACTTCGAGAAAGGATGGGCCGTCATGATCCAACCATATTTTTAGAGCTGTGTCAAGGTCTTTTCGCTCTTCAGCCTTCTGCGTATGAATACCATACCCTTGAGCGATAAGCTGGAAATTAGGATTGGTCAGTTCCGTGAAAGAATAGCGCTTATCGAAGAAGAGTTGTTGCCATTGACGTACCATACCGAGGAAATTATTGTTAAGTACCAATATCTTCACTGCGATCTCGCTTTGGAAGATGGTGCCTAGTTCCTGGATGGTCATCTGGAAACCCCCATCACCGATGACCGCAATGACCGTACGATCTGGTCGCCCCATTTTAGCGCCCATGGCTGCTGGCAGGGCAAAACCCATAGTACCCAACCCACCGGAACTCACATTGCTGTCTACATCCTCAAATTCATAGTAGCGAGTGGCTACCATTTGATGCTGCCCCACATCCGTTACCACAATCGCCTTGCCCTTCGTCATATCCGAGATGCGCTTGATAACCTCGGCCATGGTAATTCCACCTGAGGCTGGATTGATTTCTTTGCCAATCACCTTTTCAAACTCAACCTTATCGCAGGCATGGAATTCAGCGAGCCATTCATTGTGCTCAGCTTCAGCCACTTGCTTGTTGAGCGACAGAAGTGCTTGCTTAGCATCAGCATTGATTGCCACCGTAGTTTTCACATTCTTGTCAATCTCTGAGGGATCAATCTCGATATGGATCACCTTGGCTTGCTTCGCATATTTGTTGAGGTCTCCGGTCACCCTGTCATCAAAGCGCATACCGATGGCAATGAGCACATCGCATTCATTGGTCTTAATGTTGGGTCCGTAGTTACCATGCATTCCTAGATAGCCTACATAGTTAGGATGACTGTTAGGTACAGCAGACAGTCCGAGTAGGGTAGAGGCCATCGGGATGCCAGCTTTTTCCGATAGGTTAAGTAACTCCGACTGTGCGCCAGAGATAAGCACACCATGACCTACCAGAATGAATGGTTTCTTAGCCTTGTTGATCAACTCAGCGGCTTCAGTCACCTTGTTTTCGTTGATGATTGGGTAGGGGTGGTAGCTTCTTATCTTCTCACATTTCTGATAAGAAAAGTCAAACTCACCAAACTGGGCATCTTTCGTAATATCAATCAAGACAGGGCCAGGCCGGCCGCTATTGGCGATGTAAAACGCCCTGGCTATCGCTTCGGGTATCTCTTCTGCTCGCGTCACCTGATAGTTCCACTTCGTGACTGGCATGGAGATGCCGATCACATCGGTCTCTTGAAAGGCATCCGAGCCCAGAAGATGGGAGGGGACCTGACCTGTGATACAAACCATAGGTGTGGAATCGATCTGCGCATCGGCGATACCAGTAATCAGATTAGTAGCTCCAGGACCGGAAGTAGCAAAGCAGACACCTGTGCGACCTGTGACGCGTGCATAACCTTGCGCAGCATGCGAAGCACCTTGCTCATGTCGTGTGAGTATGTGATGTAGCTGATCACTGTAGTGGTACAACTTGTCGTAGATGGGCATGATCGCGCCTCCCGGATATCCGAAAATAGTCTCGACACCTTCTTCTATAAGACACTGAAGCAGTGCTTCTGATCCTGTCAATCTGCGTGTTTCTCCTACGGCTTTTTCGACTGCCAATGTTGATGTAATCATATTTGATTCTGCTTATTCGTCTGTCACACAGCCTTCAGAGGCTGACTTCACCGACTTGATGTACTTTCTTAATATTCCTTTCTTACCACGATATGCTGGCTGTTTCCAGGCCGCTCGTCGCAAATCCATTTCTCCATCACTGATCTTGAGTTCCAGCTTGTTGTTTTTCGCATCAATAGCGATAATGTCTCCATTCTTTACGAATGCCAGTGGGCCGCCTTCCTGAGACTCAGGGGTGATGTGACCTACCACAAATCCGTGTGAACCACCGGAGAACCTACCATCAGTGATTAGGGCTACATCTTTACCAAGACCAGCTCCCATTACGGCACCTGTAGGCTTGAGCATCTCTGGCATGCCAGGAGCTCCTTTCGGGCCAGACTGTCGGATGACAATTACTTCACCTTTCTGCACTTCTTCACCGATACCTCTGATCGCGTCAAACTCATCATCATAGACACGTGCAGGTCCTTCGAAGTATTCACCTTCCTTACCAGTAATTTTGGCAACTGATCCCTCTGGGGCAAGATTGCCATAGAGTATCTGGAGGTGGCCAGTTGGTTTGATAGGTTCGCTGAACGGTCGGATCACTTTTTGACCAGCTGTCAATGGCTCAACCTGCTCAAGATTTTCCGCTAGTGACTTACCTGTTACGGTCAGACAGTCACCATGTAAATATCCTTCTTCTAACATCAGCTTCATGACAGCCGGTACTCCGCCCACATCATGAAGATCCTGCATGAGATATTCGCCGCTAGGCTTGAGGTCTGCTAAGAAGGGTGTCTTGTCGCTGATCTGCTGAAAATCGTCTAGGGTCAACGGTACATCCACGGCTCTTGCCATTGCAATCATATGAAGTACAGCATTTGTCGATCCACCTAGCACCATGATTAGGGATAGTGCATTTTCGAATGCTTTTCGCGTCATGATATCCTTTGGGCGGATATCTTCTTTGAGCAGGTGCTTTATGGCTTCACCTATTTGATGTGTTTCAATGGTCTTATCGCCGCTCTCTGCCGGATTAGATGCAGAAAAGGGTAAGCTCATTCCAAGTGCTTCTATCCCGGAAGACATGGTATTGGCAGTGTACATACCACCACAGGCACCAGGGCCAGGGATGGAGTTCTTGATGATGCCTTTATAATCTTCGTCAGAGATATTACCCTGCTGCTTAGCGCCATAGGCTTCAAAAGCAGATACTATATTCAGGTCCTTGCCTTTCCACCGACCAGGCTTGATCGTGCCTCCGTAGACCATGATACCCGGACGGTTCAGCCTGCCCATCGCAATTAACGCTCCTGGCATATTCTTGTCACAGCCCACTACAGGTACCACCGCATCATAGAACTGCGCATTGACTACCGTCTCTATGGAGTCGGCGATGATGTCACGCGAGATGAGTGAGTACTTCATGCCCTCGGTACCATTGGAGATGCCGTCACTCACCCCAATGGTGTGGAAGATGAGACCCATTAGGCCGCTTTCCATGACACCTTTTTTTACTTGATGGGAGAGGATGTTGAGGTGCATGTTGCAGGGATTGCCTTCAAAGCCGGTGCTGACGATACCAACCTGTGCCTTGGCCATATCTTCTTCCTTGAATCCTACAGCATAGAGCATCGCTTGAGATGCAGGCTGGGATTCATCTTGGGTGATGACCTGACTGTACTTATTGAGCTGCTGTTTTTCTTTTGTATTCATGTTTGACTATTCATTAAGACAAGCAAGCTTTAATACTTCCTCTCCCTTCACCCTCTCACAGAGAGGGATATATTTGGGCTTGTCTTAATTCTTTCATTATCATTAATTAAAAAAGCCATTCTTGCTGGCAAGAATGGCTTCTGTATCTTAGTTGCGTTATACCATTCTCACCCCCGCCATTGCACAATGACGATAATGACTATAATGGTTATGACGACAAGTATTGGCATAGTTAATTTTAAACGGAGACAAACCTAAAATTGATTATTCTTTAATACAACAAAAGGTTGAAATTTAATTCTGTTTGAATCTGGTACCAGAATAATCATCAATGCACCTAATACTAACTTCAAAAAAAGAGCCTTCCATTCAGTGTGTTTATTGTGAATTATGAAATTGAATTTAATGATTAATACGAATTTGATAATACTGAGTACTACTCTTGCCTTAGCAGGAATTGTGAGTTGCAGTTCAGAGGAGGCAGATAAACAGCGATTCTTGCTAAGGGGCAATGATCAACTCGCTCGACAGGAATACAAGGAGGCCATCAGATACTTTGATGAAGCACTGAAAATAGACACTGAATACGCCGATGCTTACCTCAATAGAGGTGTGGCCAAATTTGAAACGGCAGACCCTGTGGGGGCGCTGGGCGATTATAATAAAGCGATAGCATTTAGCGAGGAGTTTACGGAAGCTCACTTCAACAGGGCCAATGCCTATGCGGAGTTGAAGCAGTATCAGCTCGCCTTGAATGATCTAGATATCGTAGAGAAGACCTATCCGGATACAGCAGTGGTGTATTTTGCTCAAGGGCTCGTCTACTCCAAAATGAAGGACTATGATGCTTCGTTGCAAGTATTCAATCGATCGATTGCGTTAGATGATCAAAATCCAGAGACTTATGTAAATCGTGGAACCATCTATTATTACTTATCAGAATATGATAATGCCCTCTCCGATCTTACTAAAGCACTGGAATTGAACCCGACAGAGTCCAACGCTTACAATGCAATGGCTTTGCTCTATCACGATCAAGGTTTGTTTGAAGAAGCTATCGAGGCTGTCGACAAAGCGCTCAACCTAACACCGGAGGAGCCGTACTACCTTAACAATAAAGGTTATATACTTCTAAGTGTAGATAGCCTAGACGCTGGTGAGGAGTTAATCAATAGGAGTTTATTGGCAGATCCATACAACGGATGGGCATACCGGAATAAGGGCTTGTTCTACCTCAAACGGAAAGAAACCACAGACGCAATAAGGCTTTTGGAACAAGCGCTGAAGATGGATGACGAAGTGGATCGTATCCATGAGTTCCTCGGATTAGCTTACCAGCAAAATGGTGATTTGGCTAAGGCTTGTGGTACTTGGAATGAGGCTAGTCCTACATCGGCAGAGGTTGATCGGCTTATGACGGTCAACTGCCAGTGAAAAGAAAACCGTTGAAACGGTTTCACCTGGATGTCGACCCATAGCCCACGGTTTAAACCGTGGGCTATAATCAAAAGGGAGACTGGAATGATTTCAATCATTTTCAAACTTGGTCTGGCTTAGCCATCATGAGCAATAAAGTACTTTCGAACTTTACAAGACGTTCTCCCTGGTTTGTGGCATACAAACCATTAGTAATCTTGGGTGCGTAACTAGTCGAATGAGTGCTGGTCTGTGAGCCACGAGACCCTGGCTTTGGTAAGAGAGACTTACCAATTTTTCAAAACTTCGTAAGTCTTGCTCGCAAAAGACCATAACTAATCAAAGTGCTTTTCAAGTATTATCCCAAATCTGCTTGCTTCAATATTGAGTAAAATGTTCCCTTAGGCAAGTCTTTCTTTGGATGGGGTACAACCACCCTTTTACCAAGTTTATTTTTATAGATGTGATGACTTCCCTTGATTCGATGAAGTTCATAGCCAGATTTTAGGAGCCGCTTGATTAATTCCTTTGAGCTGAAATCACCCATTGACTACTTCAAGGTTCATCTCCAGAAGGTTGTCGTCGGTGGGAACGGGCAGATTATCCTGTTTTAGGGATTCGATATATAACTCAATAGCCTCCTTAGCATTGGCTTTAGCTATGGTAATATCTTCACCATAGCTGATACATCCTTCTAAGCTTGGCACAAAGACCGTATAGCCCCCTTCAGGTTCTTCTCTCAAGAGTACTTTATAGTTTGAAGTTTGCATTCTATAAAGTTAGATAATATCCTTAAAATCTTTCTCCCTGGTTTGTGGCATACAAACCATTAGTAATCTTGGGTGCGTAACTAGTCAAATGGGCGCTGGTCTGTGAGCCATAGACCTTGGCTTTGGTAAGAGAGACTTACGAAGACAACCAGTCCGGGTTTTAAAACTTCGTAAGTCTCAGTGATAGCTCAGTTGGTTGTTTTCAAGTTGACCTCAAGGTCAAACTCTCCTCCAAGCATGGCATTTTCTATTTTCCATCCGTACATCACCTCAAACTGAGTCCTCTCAACGGTCAGCTTAGCTGCAAATGCAGGAGCATCGGCACTTCCTGATTGTGTCGCTTCGAAGGTGACGGGCTTAGTGATTCCTCTGATCGTCAAGTCAGCTGTGACGTCATACTTGCCACCACCCTTGCTACCAACATTCGTGATACTGAGGTTGGCTTCAGGGAATTTATCCACAGCAAAGAAGTCGTCTGACTTGAGATGATTGACCAGCTTTGCATTGTCTTTCGCCTTCTCCAAATCAGCATTGGTCAGGCTGGTCATGTCAATAGTAAAGCTACCGCCAGCAAGCTGACCGTCAGTGATCTCCAATGACCCGGACTTCACAGTGAGGCTTCCTGTATGAGAATAGGATTTGGCTAGATGATAGCCAGTCCAGGTCAGTGTACTGGCCTCCGTATCTACTGTAAAAGTTGCTTGTGGCTTAAGCGTAAAAGAGCTGAAAAGCATAGCTATCAATCCCAAAGTCAAAAAAGTACTTAATGTCTTCATCGGTTTGTTTTTTGTTGTCTTGTGTTGAACGAGCTAAAAACGATAAGCGGTGGGCATTGTGAAGCGTATGTCGCTGCGCTGACTGAACAAAGTGGTAACTCTTCGCTGTGGTTTGTGGCACACAAACCGTTAGTAATCTTGGTTGCGTAACTAGCCCAATGGGCGCTGGTCTGTGAGCGACAGACCTTGGTTTTGAAATCACCCATTGACAACTTCGAGACTCATCTCCAACAAATTGGCATCTGTGGGTACAGGTTGATGATCTTCTCCCTGGTTTGTGGCACACAAACCAGCAGTGATCCCCTTGAACCTCGCCGTTAAATTGGTGTAGGTCTGTGAGCCACAGACCTTGGCTTAATAGTTTCAAAACTCCGTAGGTCCTAATCCCGGCCAACATCACAGCTTTTTCAGTAGCTCTTTTCTCTTCCTCAGCTTCTCATTTTCGAGCCAGACCGTGGGTTTGGCGGATCGATGCTTGCAGTTTTGGGCAGGACATCTTTCACATGTATTATGCACTAGGCGACTCCTGATAGAAGCATCTTTCACGAAAGCGATTTTGGCTTTGGTTTTTGCATCGAGTTTGATGCCCAGGGTTAGGCTACTGTTGACATGAGGTGTAGGAAAGAGTGGTCTGGCAATAGAGAATACCAGATAAGAATCTTTGCTATCAAAGTAGGTAGCTATTTGTCCTCCGCCCATGACTTCATTCCGGTAGGTACCGCTCCTTTGACGCTCGGCCATCCGATCTAGGATATCGATAAACATCCATCGTCTGCAATAATGCTCTTGAAGGACTGTGCCTCTAGGATCGCGGATGCCACCAAGGTGCATTTCCTTGCTGAGTTCGTACTGCTGAGTGCCGGGTACGTTCGTAAATCTGAGGAAGAAAAGCTCTTTCAGACCGAAGTGCTTAGGTAACAGGTTGGTGAGGCGCTGGAGGAGCATCTCAGGTGTGCAGTTGTACCGCGTCAGTGTAGTGAACAGCACTTCTTCGTTCCAATTTGGATTGCTCAGGAATGACTTGAGGTCTTTGAGAAACTGTGTCTTATGCAAGAAGATGGCATTGGAAAAATAGGAAGCCCGAAAGTTGTTAAGCACTTCCTCGAAGGAGGATATCTCCACCCAGGTACTGGTGTAGGAGCGGGCTTCCAGGTTCATGTAGCAATAACCAATCTCACGTCCATAGATAAAGGCCTTCTGGCTTTCACTCAAATCCTTATTCAAAAAGAGTGTGATGCGAGTCTTGCCTTTTTTGACATAAGATCTTAGATCGGCCAGATGTGGATCGCTGCTAAAACCATCTTTGACGATAGTGTAGTCAAAGTCTCGCTTGAGGACTTTGGCCAGCATATCCGAAGTAATCGGGTTGGAGAGATTAAACTTATGTTTCTTCAGGAAGCGCTCAGCGTGTGCCTCGAGACTCTCAAAGTAATTGTCATGGATTTCCTGATAGGACCGCATGACAGAGAAATAAAAGGTCTCTACCCTCAGGTTGTAATTCCTGGTAATCTCAATGAGTGTCCTGATGAATGCATTGAGCTTGGAAGGAGTATTCGAGAGTAGCTCCAGTAGCTTGGGGAGCTCAAGCCCCAGCATTGCTAGTGGCAGCTCCTTGAGTATCCCTGATTCAAGAAGATCGCTTACAGGAGCGAGCTTCTTATCCAATTTTTCAGATAAGAGCCAATCTACATCAACTTTCAGATGCTCCGCTATACTGTTGACTTTCTCAGTTGAAGGGTACTTTTTACCCTTCTCTATTTCATTGAGATAGCTGGGTGAGATACTGCAAAGACCTCCGAGTTTTTTGAGGGAATAGCCACTATTCTCCCGGGCTTCTCTGAGCTTGATACCAAATATAATACGACGCTTTTCGTCTGGTTTGGCCATCAACGATCAGGGCTATAGGAGAGTAACTTGACCAGCGAAACTAAGTGAGAAAACAGCACCGCAGGGACTACAAATCCTGGTAGCCATATGTAGGGCATATAGAATACCGCTATGTTCGGCTGATCAAGCCCGTATTGCTGAAATGGGAAGGGTGCTGAGAGTATGGCGTGGTATACTATTGCAGCGAGCAAACCGAGCGCTGCAATGTTCCAGAGGATAGCGCCTATTCGATGAAAGGACTTTTGACTTACCAGAAATAGCGCAGCAAATGGCGCGGTGATCCCGGAGATAATGTCATAATTCAAGCCTTCAAAGGACATGATCTGTGGCATTTGGCCATTGAGGTAGATCCACCAGATGACGAGCTCTACAGGTACTCTGATAATGTGTATATAAGTGAGTGTTGCTATAGGTATATTCTTGAGTACAGCTCTTGTTTTCGGGATGAGCAATAACAGGATAGTTGCAAAGGCGGAGGGAAGAATGACTAGTAGAAACTTTGGCGGTAGCGTATCAAAATCCCTCACAAAACCGGAGCTGGCCATGTAGGCTGTAATGAATAGCCAAGCTACGGCAAAGCCGCTGAAGATCAAGTGGCTATTGTTCTCACCAACGCTTCGGGTACGATTAAAAGCATAGTAAAGGAATCCAAAAGTGGCGACCACCACCGCGCAAAAAATCAGAGGCACGTGTATAGGAATGTTGTCCATGCGGCTATTGTTTGGTGTATTAAAGATAGTAGATCAGTCTCATGGTTAACCCACGAAGTGGGTTTTAAAAGATAAACTATTGAATAGAAGGAGTCTTTCCGCCTGACTCGCACTTTGGTGACTATGCTTTGAGGTTGTTGATATGAAAAGATTTATATTTCTGACTTTATGAATTTGGATTTTGTAGACAAATTGGAGCGACGACTAATGCAACCTCTACCAGGCGAGGAGGCGCAACGTTTGATGGCGCCAAGGCCCGTGGATGAGCGACGATTTGACTTTAAACAGCGGTCAGACGCCAAACTCGGGAGCGTCATGATTCTCTTTTATCCATACCATGACAAGCTGCATGTTCCTTTCATACTAAGGCCGACGTACGAGGGTGTCCATAGCGGTCAGGTATCGCTCCCGGGAGGTAAATATGAGCCAGAAGACCGTGATTTGCTGGAGACTGCCAAGCGAGAGACCCAAGAGGAGATAGGTGTGGATGGTGACAGGATTAGGCTGATTGGCGCCCTATCGGAAATGTATATCACAGTTAGCAACTTTAAGGTACTTCCAGTCGTGGGCTACATAGATCATAAGCCCACTTTCGTACCCGAAATCAAAGAAGTAGAGCGGATCATCGAATCACCGTTAGAGCATATCCTCGACCAGCAGCGGCGCAAGGAAAAGGATATTATTGTGGGTGACAACTACGTCATTCGGTCACCCTATTTTGATATTGATGGAGAGGTGATTTGGGGCGCTACCGCAATGATGTTAAGTGAACTTGTTACCTTAATCCAAGAAATCGAATAGTATGCAAGAACCAATCATAACCAACGACGCTGTTGTTTTCGGACTATTGATGACGCTACTGGGGTTCGTTTTTTATACCTCGAGCATTGACAATACATTCTGGAAGAAATTTTATGGGATAGTGCCCACCGTACTAGTTTGCTATTTTCTACCGTCAATATTCAACTCTGGCGGTATTATTTCAGGAGAGTCCTCACAGCTGTATTTTGTAGCATCACGTTACTTGCTGCCAGCAGCATTGGTACTGGTCACTGTCAGTGTTGACCTCAAGGAGGTGGCCAAGCTAGGCAGCAAAGCATTGGCGATGTTCTTTGCTGGTACGATGGGTATTGTGCTGGGAGGACCTTTGGCACTACTCATCTTGATGGTGGTAGCACCCTCTATCGTGGGCGGGGAACCACCCAATGAAGTTTGGAGAGGGATGACGACTATTGCAGGCAGTTGGATCGGTGGAGGAGCCAATCAGGCCGCTATGAAAGAGGTCTTTCAAGTCAATGGTGAGCTCTTCTCGAAGATGGTGACCGTGGATATCTTGATTGGTAATTCTTGGTTGGCAGTGCTGTTGATAGGGGTGGGGCGAGCCGCTAAAATTGATCGATTCCTAAAGGCTGATAGCTCAGCTATTGAGGAGCTAAAGAATAAAGTAGAAGCCTACCAGGCAAGTATTATGAAGATCCCCAGCCTGTCTGATATTGTCCTGATATTGGCAGTAGGTTTTGGTGTGACTGGTTTATCGCATTTGCTAGCTGATCAGATTGCGCCCTTCCTAGCGGAGAACTATCCCCAGTTGGAGAAGTACAGCTTGACTTCCAGCTTTTTCTGGCTTGTGGTCATCGCTACTACTATGGGTGTGATACTCTCCTTTACTAAAGTGCGGAATCTTGAGGGGGCAGGAGCCTCAAAGATAGGAGGACTGTTTATCTACGTTCTTGTAGCCACTATCGGCATGCAGATGGACTTGATGGCCATATTCGAAAACCCAGGCTTGTTTCTGCTTGGTATACTCTGGATATCGCTGCATGTGATCTTCCTTTTTGTAGTAGCTAAAATTATCAAAGCCCCTTACTTCTTTGTTGCGGTAGGTAGTCAGGCCAATGTGGGCGGTGCTGCTTCAGCTCCGATTGTGGCGGCAGCTTTTCATCCTGCTTTGGCACCTGTTGGTGTACTCTTGGCCGTACTTGGCTATGCAGTAGGTACATATGGCGCTTGGCTGTGTGGGATATTGATGCAGGCGGTGGCCGGTCCCTAGCCCGAATGATCCGATATAGGCATATTGCGGTGGCAAGCAACGAAGAGATCAGGGTGAAACGTGTTACTTCTAAAAGGTACGAACCTCTATATGCGTATCATTGAATCTGAAAATCTGATTTATTGACTAGATCCGCAGACCTACGAGGTTTTAGTTAGTAAATCATTGATCATAAATGATATACACTTTAACAAAGGTTCATTTATTTGAATGAAACCTCGTAGGTCTAATACGCTGGTGTTCAAGTTTCGGTAGAATGTATTGTGGATTCAATGCTTTGATTAGGAAGGTGTATTACCCATTTCACCGGAAAGATCAAGAGGAAGGCGGGTTAGAAGCCGAGGATAAAGTCTGTCAAATTCTGAGCTCGATCAAGGTCTAGTTTCTTTCTAAGTCGATACCGACTTAATTCTACGCCTCTTATCGTGATATTGAGCACATTAGCGATCTCTTTGGTGGACATGTTGAGCTTAAGAAAAGCGCAGAGCTTCATGTCCTGATTGGTCAGCTGAGGGTAGGCTGCTTTGAGCCTTCTCGAGAAATCACCGTGAACTTCATCAAAATGTATCTCGAACTGCTTCCAGTCATCATCTGAAGCCAGATTGCGATCAATATCCTTGGCGATCTTCCTGAGCTCCTTACTGGTTGCCATACTACTGGTATTGGCTATAGTACTCAGCTGATCCTTCACCTTCGAAATAAACTCATTCTTGCTAATGAGGTGCATAGTCGAGTTAGCCAATTCTTTGTTTTTGTAGCTGATCTCTGACTTGAGTTTCTCGTTTCTTAGCGCTACTATTTCATCTTCACTTTCCTTCGCTTTGGCGCTAAACTCATTTTCCTTTTCCTCCATTTTCTTCTGCTCCTCGAGTACGGCTCGGCGCTTGTCGTTGTGATATTTCTTACGCATTGAGAGAATCAAACCGGTTAGGCTCAAAATAAGTAGGAGCCCATAGATCCCATAAGCGATAGGGCTTCTATAGTACGGTGGTCTTACCCGGAAAGAGTAATGCAATTCATTGCTGACCAGACCATGTTGATTGCGAGCTTCTATTTTTAATGTATACTTCCCCTCGTCAAGGTTAGTATAGCCTCTTTCATCAAGCACAGTCCATTCAGACCATTCCTTATCCATACCTTCCATGAGATATCTATATTCTGCAGGCTTCTCGCTATCAAAGTCAGTAGTCGTAAATGAGAATAAGAGAGAGTTGTTGTCATAGTCTAGCGTGGGCGTCAGTGACGCTGGTTGATCAATCGTGACTTCACCATCTTGCACGTAGCTACCGCTGAATAAGGTAGAGTCAGCAGATGTCGCTTGTACTGATCTGATCAAGAGTGTAAGCTCCTCAGGAAGTCTTATTCTAGCTGTAGGATTGTAATGTACAAAGCCTTCCTTACCTCCGATGAGCACATTCTCTGCATCAATGATGGATATATTCTCAAGGTCGTCATTGAAGTTGCGATCCACATTATTAAACAATGAATTATCCAGTTCATAAGCCCCCGTATTGGTTCTGGCTAACCTACCGGAAAAGAGATCGCCGATGAAGTAGATGTTGCCGTTGCTGTCTTCGGTCATCTCACGAATTTGGATCTGATCACCGAGTAACTCTGTAAACTGCACATCCAATTCAAACCTCTGAGTATCTTTGTTAAAGCTGTAAATGCCATTTTCACTACTAAATATGAGGCGATTATTAATCTTAAATACATTGATAAGAATGTTGGAGGGAAACCCGTCCTTACTATCGTAAAAGGTGAGCTCATCGATGCTCTCCAATGACTCATTGAGCTTGATCTTGTAGACACCCTTGTACCCGTGGCTCATCCATATATTTCCTTCTGCGTCTTCTTCCATCACACGTGAAGACTCATTCAGCCCCTCTATTTTGGAAATAAAAGTCCATTCACCGTTGACTTTTCTAAGCAGAAATAGACCATCATAGGTGCCGCCTATAAGCGCATCAGGATGATTGCTCAGCTCTTGAAATTTCCACCATCCGACAATATGCGCGTCTGATAACCGTCTGATGGGAGATCCTGGCTCGAGAACGTAGGCGCCATTATGCTGACCAATAAAGAGCTTGCCATCAATGCTTTGTAACGAATATATCTTACCAGAAGAGCCTTCAATAGGTTTGATAAAGCGCGTTTCTAATGAATAAGGATCTTGAAGCCCATCGAAGGAAAATACACCATTATTGGTACCGAGAAGTAGTTGATTGTTAAAAAGCAGGGAAGCATAGCCAGTGCCAGGTAAACCGACCCTTTCATCTATGGTAGTGAATGGGTTACTGTACTTAATATAAGTAATACCGTTGTAAAGACCGGCCCAGAGATTGTCCGCGCTATCTTGATAAAGTGAAAGTACCGATCGGTTATTTAAACCATTCCCCTTTGTGATATGATCGACGAATTGGCCATTGTTATCAAGGATAAAGACGCCATCTGTTTCTGTGCCTATTGCGAACAAGCCGTTTCTTAGCCTGATTGCTGTACTGATTTTAGCCGTCTTCAGAATTTCCTGGTAAGGACTATCCCACGGGGTGAAGTCAGTATTGTCGTACAAGAAGATGCCATTTTCTACTGTGCAGATCATTGATACGTTTTCAGCAAAAGGAATAATTTCTGAAACTGTTGCTTGATCAAAGAGCGCATTGTTGCTGACCCGCCTGAATTGATCATTACTGATCTCCATTAGGCCCTGCTCCCATTTCTGAACCCAAATCCTTTGATTATTGAAAAAACTCTCGCCAAGAGGGATATTGCTGGCGATGACCTCCAGTTGACCATTTTGATACTTAAAAACAGCAGAAAATGTAATGAAATAGATGCCAGAGTTGGTGTTGAATATCTTCCATACCTCACCAAAGTTGCTTTCATCTCTAGCAAGGCTGTCTGACAAGCTGGTATAGATGAGCTTCCCAGTTTCAGAAGGGAAGAAGTAGCCGAACTCATTTTGCGCACCTACGAAGATTCTGCCTTGAGCATCCACAACCACCGATCTGACTTTGGTATTATTGGATACAGGATACTTAGTCCATTGGCCCCCATCATATTCTAGTAGTCCAAGGTTGTTGCCCACATACAGCACTCCGCGACCGTCTTGCGCAATGGCATAATTCTGTATCCCTGCCCCATAGTCGTCTGCCGTAAAGTTCCTGATAAACGGCAATCCATCATAGGGTCTTGCTGTCGATTGATTGGTCAGGATAATGATCAATGCGATCAACAATGTGGTCTGTCTCTTCAGCAAAATCATTTCGTTATACTCCGTTAGCTAGAATGAAAGTACAAGTATAGAAGCTGTTTCATTCAATATTGTTTGACTATGAAATTGATGAAATATGGAAATGGCTCTCAAATCCTTTAATGGCACTTTTAGGAAAGACGTGATGTATTATTGATGTAGTATTTTTTTAGGTGTTTGAAAGCATTGATGTAGTATGATAGCATGACTATCGTAAACAACTGTCATAAGTTAGAGTTGCATTAATTGTAAAAAGACGCCCATGAACACGTTTGCAAATATGAATTTACTAATGAAATCGTTTGACAAATTTCGAAAATTCAAAACGCAGAATAAACCTGGAAAGGGGACAATCAATCAAAAAGCTCTACATATGAAAGCACGCTACTACTGTTTATTACTGCTTAGTTTCTTTTATCTCAGTGCGCAAGCTCAGACTCCTCCTGACATTGGAGATGAATCAGATGAGTCTTCAGGGTACTTCTTGGTTTGGTCGGATGAATTTGATGGTACTACATTGAATACCACTGACAACTGGTTTCATCAAACGCAGCTACCTACTCCAGGTGGTTGGTTTAATGGAGAGCTTCAGCACTACACTGACGCTGAAGCCAATTCCAGTGTTTCCAACGGAAACCTAAGCATCACAGCTATTAAGGAAACTCTCGTAGATCAGAGCTTATCCAGAGACTATACATCAGCACGGCTCAATTCCAAATTTGCTTTCACTTACGGTAGAGTGGATGTGCGGGCTCAACTACCCCCTGAATTAGGTACTTGGCCAGCTATATGGATGTTGGGCACTGATATTGACGAAGACGGAGGATTCCATGATGCTGGTGCCGGAACTACAAATGGCGGAACTGCCTGGCCAGCGATTGGTGAAATCGATATACTTGAGCAGTTTGCCAATAAGCTGGAAGCCACCAGTGCAATACATACCACTCAAAGCTCTGGAGATACACAGGACAAAGGAGCAACAGATTTAATCACAGCCACTACTGACTTCCATATCTATTCCATTATATGGGATGAAAGTACAATTCAGTTTTTAGTTGATAATCAAGAATATTGGACCTATGATCCGGTAGATAAGTATGGATCCCTAACTGCTGCTAACTGGCCTTTTGACTCCCCACAGTACCTACTTTTGAATGTGGCTATGGGCGGTATTGGAGGCACGATCGATCCAAATTTCACATCTGCGTCTATGGACGTAGATTATGTGAGGGTTTATCAGCAGGAGGCAAGCACAGTTAAGTTACCATTGGATTTTGAGTTGGCCTCAGAGAGTTACACGTTTACCACATTTGGTAATTCTGTTTTTGAGGTTGGTGTTGATCCTGATAACGCAGGAAACAGTGCAATGAAGATGACTCGTGCTGCCGGAACAAACTGGTGGAGTGGCGGAACGGTTGCGCTAGAGGAAACAGTTGATGCAACCACAGGTACATTCAGCATGGACGTTTACTCAAATATCGCGCTGGATTATGTT
>JAVKDO010000064.1:0-7002 GCA_040222235.1 Cyclobacteriaceae bacterium | reverse complement strand
AAATCGTCGGCGCAGGCGTACGCTATCAGGCTCAGTAACGGGCGTAGGCTCAGAAAATATTCTAAAAGATCTATTGTCGATCACCCCGTCAATACCTTCGATATTGCCAATCATATCATTGTTGATCACGCCGACGATATCCCAGCCTTCTTCCTTGGCCATCTGTGCCATAAACTTGCCACCGTAGAGGCCTTGCTCCTCACCAGACAATCCGACATAGATCACGCTCGTTGGGAACTTATACTTCGTCAAGATTCTTGCTGCCTCTATAGCACCCGCCATACCTGATGCATTGTCATTAGCACCAGGCGAGTCATCGGTATAGTTGGTATTGTCTGAGACGCGTGAATCTATATCACCACTCATGATGATGTACCTATCGGGAAATTCTGTCCCTCGCTGGATAGCGATCACATTGACGATCTCCACATCTTTCACTATCCTGGAGTTATCGCCTTCTTTGACAAAGGTCCTATGAAAAGACACCTCCAGACAATCTCCGCATTCTCCTGAGATCTTGTCAAATTCGCCCTTGATCCATCGGCGTGCTGCCCCTATGCCTCGTGTCTGTGATACCGTATCCGAAAGGGTGTGTCGCGTACCAAAGTCCACGAGCTTTTGAACATCAGTTTGCAGTCGATCTGGTGATGCCGCCTTGACAATGTCGTACATTCGTAAATCAAATTGAGGCGGTACTTGTGCAAAAGCAGCGAAGCTGAATGCTGATAGTAGAAGGAGAAGTCCTGCGATCCTTGATTTCATTGGTTATTCTGTTTTGTGTTGCTAGTTAGTGTGGTAAGATAATGAAAGCCGAGAATGGCTATTCTTGTTATTCCGCTAGTGGAAAAATGGGGAGGTGAATGACTGTGGTGACATTGACCATTACCAACATCCATCATGAAATATCCCCCAGACCACCCCCTAGCCCCGCTAGCGGAGGACAGTGTCTTCCTGGCCGCTTCAGGAGGTTTGGTTTTATCAGGCAACCACCAAAATTCGTATTCTTACGAACCAAGGCGAGGGTAAGCTGACCCATTCGTCATCCGGTTTGGAGGTACGACAATACCGGAATCTGTAAGCTCGAAATGGCAGAAATCCTGCTACAACACTTTCAATTTGAGAGGTATGACACTCAGATGCTATTTATTCACAGACGAACTTAAATCGAGAAATCTGAGATTAGCAGGCTACTCAACTCTCAGATTCCTGACTTCCGCTACGCTCCATCAGGAATGACGAGCGGGTGAAGTTCAAAAGACTCAGAAACCCGACTTTTCCATTAACCAGTCACCCCGTCAGGGGTCTTATACTTGCGGCAGTCTGCCCACTCTTCGCTAAGTATGAGATGCCTACGGCATGACAGTACGGGTAAGAATTTCCTTCATCGCAACTTTACACGACTGACAAAGGAAGCTTTAACTCATTTAAAGTAGTGTGAAGTGCCGTTCATTACCTACAGATTCCTGACCTCCGCTGCGCTCCACCAGGAATGACGAACGGCAGAAGCTTAGGAGACTTGGAAATCTGGCGTTTGTGCTGTCTTGACCAAATCCTCCATCCAGCCTATTCCACAATTCGTCATGGATTCCTCCCAAGTCGTTCCTGTTAAGTTGAACGAACGCCTTTCAACCATTTCATTTGAAGAAAAAACACAATGGAAAAGCTACTCATCTTCTCTCATGTCTTTTGTGGTGTTACCGTTCTTATCCTCGGAATGGTCAATCTACTCAACAGAAAGGGTGCAAAAAATCACCTACTCATCGGTAAAATATATGTGGGTGCCATGTGGTGGATCTGCCTGAGTGCAGCGTTGATCATCAGCTTCTATCGCTTTAGCGGTTTTCTTCTTGTGATCGCGGTACTCACCTTTTACAGCACCTTTGTCGGAGTGAGGGTATTGCGAAGAAAACAACCGGGTACCGAGCGATGGTACGACTGGCTTGTAGCCGGACTTACAGCAGCTTTCGGGATCAGCCTATTCGGGTACGGTATTTATCGCTTCTACACCGTGGGCGGCTTTGATGTCTTTGGATTACTCTGCGTGATCTTTGGCTTTATTACTGCCAATGCGGCCCTTCAGGATATCAGGTTCTTCGTGCAGCGGCATTTGACAGATAAACAATGGTGGCTCAGACAGCACATAGGTGCCATGGGTGGGAGCTATATCGCGGCGATCACTGCTGCTGCCGTACAAAATGGCAACACCTTCATGCCCAATGGAGAATACACATGGACACTCTGGTTGCTGCCCACGCTGATCGGGAGCCCCATCATTTCGATTGCCAGTAGGAAACATCGAAAGAGAAGAGCACTACAGGCAATGGGTTAACGCATTAGTTATGTATGATCGTTTTTCCGGTAGGAAGAAAGGGCTACTCATCCTCACGGGAAGCCCTTCTAACAATTATCGCTATGAAAAGGCTGTAAGAATTGATATATTAAAGTTGTAAAAACTATACATCACGAAATGGCGAGTTACAATTTAAAAATCAATGGTGAAGAACGGTCGGTAGATGTCGATCCTCAAACACCTATCCTTTGGGTACTTCGAGACCACCTGGATTTGGTTGGGACCAAATACGGTTGCGGCATTGCTCAGTGCGGCGCGTGCACTATCCATATCAATGGTATGGCAACACGATCCTGTCAAGTCACAGTGGCGACCATTGGAAACAATGAGATCACCACCATAGAAGGTCTATCTAAAACTGGAGATCATCCGGTACAAAAAGCATGGCTTGAAGAAGACGTCCCACAATGTGGTTATTGTCAGTCTGGCCAGATCATGAGTGCAGCATCTTTACTCAGCTCTAATCCAAATCCGACCGATGAAGTGATAGAGTCCGCCATGAGCGGAAACATCTGCAGGTGTGGGACTTATACACGTATCAAGAAAGCAATTAAAAAAGCTGCTGAATCTAAAGCCTAATTATTATGTCAGTGATTAAAACAAAATTCGGAAGAAGATCCTTCCTCAAAACTTCTGCCGCAGCTGGTGGAGGTTTGATGATAAGCTTTAGTTGGTTGGCATCATGTGCCCCTGGTCAGACCAAGGAAGAGGTCATGGCTATGCCAAAAGAGTGGTTCGAGCTCAATGGATTCATTAAGATTGGTGACAATGGACTAGTCACCATCATGTCTCCAAATCCCGAGATTGGACAAAATGTGAAGACCTCCATGCCCATGATCGTTGCGGAAGAACTGGACGTAGATTGGGACAATGTAGTCGTCGAGCAAGCACCTTTAAACACGGAGATTTTTAAAAGACAGTTGGCAGGAGGAAGTCAGTCCATCCGTCAGGGTTGGAACAGCCTGAGATCCGCTGGAGCAGCTGGTAGATATGTACTACGACAGGCTGCTGCTGAAGCGTGGCAAGTACCTATCGAAGAAGTGACTACCAAGGAAGGAATGCTACTTCACGAAGCATCTGGCAAAAAAGTCGGATATGGTGAGTTTGCTTCGGCAGCTTCTAAATTCACAGCCCCTGAGGAGTTGACCCTTAAAGAAAGGTCGGACTTCAGCATCATTGGTACATCCAGACGAAATGTCGATGGAAAGAAGATCGTCACGGGACAACCTCTCTATGGATTAGACTATCAGCCTGAAGGCACTTTGATTGCCATGGTTATTCACGCACCTGCTTTCGGATTAAAGCTCAAGAGTTTCGATGCACAGCAGGCCAAAAGCATGCCAGGTATTAAGGATGTATTCTCAGTCGATACGTATCCAGAAGGTACAGAAAAGCAATGGAGTGATACCAGTGCTTTTAGTGAACTGGTCGTAGTAGTTGGAAACTCAACCTGGGAAGTGATGCAGGCTAAAAAAGCTGTAGCAGTCGAGTGGGAAGCTACCGAGGCATTTGAAAAAATTGATGATAGTACCAATAAGCATAAAGAGGCATTGGTACAGCGATCGACGCAACCAGGAGAAGTTGAAAGACAAGATGGTGATCCAGATGCTGCGTTTAAGCGTGCTTCAAAAATCATTGAGCGCACCTATTCAGCGCCGTTCCTTGCCCATAATACAATGGAGCCCATGAACTTCTTCGCAGATGTTACTGCAGATAGAGCCAACTTAGTTGGACCTATCCAGACACCTGAGTACCTGGAGATAACCGTATCAGAAAGACTAGGACTTCCACTTGACAAAATCGACATCCGAATGACTCGCATGGGTGGTGGATTCGGACGAAGACTGTATGGTCACTTTGGAGTTGAAGCTGCGGTGATTTCTCAGAAAGTCAAGTCACCTATCAAGCTCGTATACACTCGAGAAGATGACATGACACAAGGATGCTACCGACCAGCCTACCATGTGACCTACAAAGCTGGCTTGGATGACAATAACAAGCTGATTGCTGTTCACATAAAAGCAGGTGGAATTCCTTCGAGTCCATTGTTTGCCAATAGATTTCCTGCAGGTGCAGTGGACAATTACAAGGCTGAATCATGGACACTGGATACTAATATCAGCGTAGGTGCATGGAGAGCTCCAAGATCAAACTTCATTGCCGGAGCAGAGCAATCTTTCCTTGACGAGGTAGCGGAGGCTGCCGGCAAGGATCCGATCGATTTCAGATTGGAGCTGTTTGAAAAAGCAATCGCTAATCCGGTAGGTGAGGAAAACGACTATGATGCACAAAGATATGCTGGTGTATTGAAGCTAGTCAGAGAGAAAACCAACTGGGGTGCTGACAATGCAGCAACTCACCGAGGTGTGGCTGCTTATTATTGTCACAACAGCTACGTGGCTCAAGTGCTGGACATGGAGATGGAAGGTGGTAAGCCCAAAATCAAGACGGTGCATTCGGCTGTTGACTGTGGAATTGTTGTAAATCCCATTGCCGCTACTAATATGATGGAAGGTGGGGTGATCGATGGAATCGGGCATGCTCTGTACAGTGCTATTACCTTCAAAGAAGGTTCTCCAGAGAAAGACAACTTTGGTTCTTATCGTCTCATTCGAATAAATGAGGCACCAGAAAACCAAGAGGTCAACTTTGTCGACAATGGCATTGATCCAACGGGACTTGGAGAGCCTCCTTTACCTCCGGTAATTGGAGCCTTGGCCAATGCTATGTATAAGGCCACTGGTAAGCGTCACTATCACCAGCCGTTTATGGAGAAAAGTTTTTCCTTAGGTTAAACTTGAATTAAATATTCACTGATATGAAAGTCCATCTATCGATGGACTTTTTTTTATCTAGTAACCTGAGTTCGGCTTTAAAAACACTCCAAAATTGTCATATCGCAGTGTAGCGGAGATATCTTCTTAAAAAGGAGGAAAGAAATATATTCTTATTTCAGTTTTAAGCATTAATAAGGTTTCTCCTATCGTCGAAAAGACAATTTTGGAGTGTTTTTCAAAGTTTGATTAATCGAACTCAGGTTAGTAGCTCGAAAGCACCACTTAACATAAAGTGATCCGAGCCCTTCTCTATTTTGCGTATTATACTTAATTCTGCAACTCGCCAATGGTCAAAATAGATTCTAAAAACCGATCTCAAATCAAGCAGATCTCCCATCAGACTAGAGATTGGAGAAAGGTGCATCATTACTTCGGATTGGCTGTTGCTTTATTCCTATTGATAAGCTCGATCACGGGAATACTACTTTCACTAAAGAAGGATGTGGAAATTATCCAACCCCCAACTCAAAAAGGAGGGACGAAGAACATGGCCGAATGGAAAGCCATGCATGAACTCGAGGAAATATCTACCCGTGCTCTCACGGAGCATTTGGGCTACCTAACGGAATTGGATCGTGTAGATATCCGACCAGATAAGGGAGTGGCTAAGTTTCAATACCTACCTGGCTACTGGGAAGTACAAGTCGATGGTAGCTCTGGCGAGGTATTAATGATCGAAAAGCGATACTCCGATCTTATAGAGAAGATTCATGACGGCTCCATCATAAGCGACCTCTTTAAACTAGTCAGTATGAACCTACTAGGCTTTGGTGTCATTGTTATGATTGCTACTGGGCTTTGGCTCTGGTATGGGCCATTCAAGATCAGAAAGCTTAAGAAGCTGAGATAGACTCGGGAGATCAAGTACTAGTGAGACTACTGGTTAATCCAAGTGCCGCACCGCAAATATCAAATTACAATTTCTGGATTTACAATTTTCCAATTCCCAAATTGTAAATCTATAACCCGTAAATGATTTAAGCTGGCTGTCGTTGTAAGGCAAAATCCGCTTGAATCTCCTTTGCTGTCTGAGTCGAGCCATCATGACTCCAACCAGGAGGACCAAAGACGTACATGAGCTTGTCCTTCAACTTGGGTGACTTCTTGAGATCCCTCCAAATATCCTCAAATTCGTGAGTGTTCAGTCTAATCGGATTGTAAGTACCCGGATCTTTTAGGATACCATATTTAGGCTCCAAGTCCTCAATCACAGGTTGCCAAGTCCCGAAGAGCTTATCCCATATAACAAGTATACCACCATGGTTCTTATCAAGGTATTCCACATTACTAGAATGATGTACTTGATGGACATAAGGTGTATTAAATACTTTTCCAAAGAGCCCCATATCCTTGACTGTGCGGGTATGTAGGAAGTACTGATAGGTGGCATTAATAATGAGCGCAGTACCTACCATCATCGGATCAAAGCCCAGCACGGGTAACCACAACCAGAAAATGGGCTTGTAGAAAGTGATGAACCAACCGTTGCGAATCGATACGCTCAGGTTGAATTGCTTAGACGAGTGATGGGGCACGTGAGCCGCCCACAGAAGTCTTACCGTATGACTCCAGCGGTGATGCCAATAGAAACTAAAATCATCTCCCAGGCAACAGAGCACCCAGGCCCACCAGGCCCAGCCCACTTCGCTGTACCCAAATAGTGCTTCTCTCACCGGCATCATAACATCAAAGAAGAACTGGAAGATATAGACGACTGTGAATACCATGGTGAAGGAAACCACGATACTCGCTCCCAGCGCAATACCCACTCCAGCCGCAGGATCCATTAAATCTCTGTAGTTTTCACGAGCACCG